>JALHMR010000025.1 GCA_022843945.1 Rhodospirillaceae bacterium
CGGGCGACGATGGCGGCCGGCGCGGTCGCGACGGGCGGGGTCGCGGCCACCGGCGAGGGTGCGGCAGGAGCCGGGGGCGCGGCCTGGGCAACACTCGGCGGGGTATTCGGCGGGGTACTCGGCGGAGAGCTCGGTGTGGCGCTCGGTGAGGAACTCTTCGGCTCGGGGCTCGGCGGGGCTTCTGCTGCAGCGCTCGGCGGGGTCTTCGGCGGGGTGCCGCTGCTGCGCAGGGCCTGGTCGTCGGCCAGGGCGGCGTCGCGGTCCTTGGTCAGACGCTCGACATCGGCCTGGCGCTGGGCGCGCTGCTCGGGCGTGGTGCGCAGCGGCTTGGGCACGCTGGCGAGGTTGGGATACGGCCGTCCCTCGGCCGGCGGCGCATCGGCGATCGGCGGTGGCTTGTCGCCGCCGAACAGGCTCTCGATGCCGCTGACGGCGCTGCGGCCCCATTCGATCGGGTTGTATTCCTTGGGTGTATCGGCGCAGCCGGCGAGCCAAAAAAACAGCGCTACACCCGCAAGCCGCCGGGCTGCTGCGTTGCGGCGGGTGCGGCGCAACAAGCGTGGCCTTACCATGACATCGCCCGACCGCAGGGCAGCATTGCCCGAAAGCACGCCATTTTCCCGGTGCAAAGCCTTTGGCAATCGTATAGAAATGTTAATCATTTCCGGTTCTTATGGGGGGAAGGATCATCGTAAATTCAGCGCCTTGGCGCTGGATTCGCGACCACGCGTACGGAGCATAGGGTTCGCGTCATGGCCGATCAATCCAGTCCCGCTCGTCATCTTCCGCCCAAGCCTGAGGCGCCGGCCGACTTGAAACTCCCCGATCCGGTCGAGCTGTCGCGCGTCATGACGCGCATCGCCGAGCAAAGCCAGCAGCTGGTCGCCAATTTCCTCGAGCGCCAGTCGACGCAGGCCCCGCCGAGCCTCGACGCTCACGACCCGCTGAACATCGGCCAGGCCTTCTTCGACATGACCGCGCGCATCATGGCCAACCCGGCCAAGCTGGTGCAGGCGCAGCTCTCGCTGTGGAGCGACTACATGTCGCTCTGGCAGTCGACCACCCGCAAGATGCTCGGCGAGCCGACCGAGCCGGTCGTCAAGCCCGCCGCCGACGACCGCCGCTTCAAGGACTCGCTCTGGGACGAGAACTACGTCTTCGACTTCATCAAGCAGTCCTACCTGCTCTCAGCGCGCTGGATGCAGTCCACCGTGCGCGACGTCGAGGGCCTCGACGACAAGACGGCCAAGAAGGTCGACTTCTACACCCGCCAGTTCGTCGACGCGATGGCGCCGAGCAACTTCGCCATGACCAATCCCGAGGTGCTCAAGCGCACCATCGAGAGCGGCGGCGAGAACCTGCTCAAGGGCCTGTCCAACCTGCTCGACGACCTCGACCGCGGCAAGGGCAAGCTGGCCATTAAGATGACCGACATGGAGGCGTTTAAGGTCGGCGAGAACATCGCCGTGACGCCCGGCAAGGTCGTCTTCCAGAACGACCTGATGCAGCTCGTGCAGTACGAGCCGACGACCAACTCGGTCGCCAAGCGGCCGCTGCTGATCATCCCGCCATGGATCAACAAGTTCTACATTCTCGACCTGCGCGAGAAGAACTCGTTCATCAAATGGGCGGTCGCCCAGGGCCAGACCGTGTTCGTCGTCTCCTGGGTCAACCCGGGTGAGGAGCTCGCCGGCAAGACCTTCGACGACTACATGGTCGAGGGGCCGCTGGCGGCACTCGACGCCATGGAGAAGGCGACCGGCGAGAAAGAAGCCAACGTCATCGGCTACTGCCTCGGCGGCACCCTCCTCGCCTCGACGCTCGCCTGGATGCAGGCGCGCAAGGACGACCGCATCAAGAGCGCGACCTTCTTCACCACCATGGTCGATTTCGAGGAGGCCGGCGAGCTCTCGGTCTTCATCGACGAGGAGCAGCTCGCCTCGCTCGAGGAGAAGATGAGCGAGAAGGGCTATCTCGAAGGCCGCGACATGGCCATGACCTTCAACATGCTGCGCGCCAACGACCTGATCTGGTCGTTCGTGGTCAACAACTACCTGATGGGCAAGGACCCCTTCCCCTTCGACCTGCTCTACTGGAATTCCGATTCCACGCGCATGCCGGCGGCGATGCACTCCTTCTACCTGCGCCAGATGTACCAGGAGAACCGCCTGGTCAACGGCGACATCAAGCTGCTCGGCACCAAGATCGATCTCTCCAAGATCAAGATCCCGGTCTACATCCTGTCGACGCGCGAGGACCACATCGCGCCCTGGCGCTCGACCTACGCCGCGACCCAGATCTACAAGGGCCCCCGCGAGTTCGTGCTCTCGGCCTCCGGGCACATCGCCGGCGTGGTCAACCCGCCGGCGGCGCAGAAATACTCGTACTGGACGAATAACAAGCTGCCGCCGACCCCCGAGGACTGGCTGGCCACGGCCACCCAGAACACGGGCTCATGGTGGCCGCACTGGAACGAGTGGATGAAGAAATACGCCGATGGCGAGGTCCCGCCACGCAAGCCCGGCGACGGCAAGCTCAAGGTCGTTGAGCCCGCCCCCGGCTCCTATGTGAAGGTGCGGTCGGTCTAGCCGCGCAGTCGGAAACGATAGAGGTTCACTCCGGCTTAATGCCGGCCTGAGCCGCTACTTTCCCCCAGCGCTCGAGATCAACTGCGATGAGCCGGCGGAGCTCCGCCGCGTCGGCCGGCGTTATCTCGAAGCCGCTCGGCCCCAACCGCTCTTTCATCTCGGGGTCGCGTGCCGCCTGCAGGACGGCTTCCGAGAGCCTCGCCTGGATCGCTGGCGACGTGGCCGCGGGCGCCAGGATTCCGTACCAGGCCGTCACCTCGAACCCTGCCACGCCGGCCTCGATGACGGTCGGGATTGCCGGCATGCTGGAGATGCGTTGGCGCTCGCCCACGCCCAGTGCCCGGACTCGCTTGCCATCGATGAACGGCATGGCGGCATTGATCGTGGCCAGCATGACCTGCGTCTGTCCCGTCGAGGTGTCCGTCAGCCCAGGCACCGAACCTCGATAGGGCACGTGCACGATATCGGTGCCGGTGAGCGACTTGAACAGTTCCATGCCAAGGTGATGGGGTGTCCCTACGCCCGTCGACGCATAGGAGAGCTTACCGGGAGCGGCTTTGGCGTGGGCGACGAGTTCGGCGACTGAGGTCACCGGCAGATCGGGTGAAACCACCAGGGCAAAAGGCGTCGAGGCGAGCAGAGCGATCGGCGCGAAATCGGTCTTGATGTCAAAAGGAATGCTCTTCTGCAGGTAGGGATTGATGGTCACGGTGTTGGTGACCAGAAGGAGCGTGTACCCATCCGGCTGCGATCGGGCAACGAACTCGGCGCCGATGTTCCCGCCGGCACCGGGCTTGTTCTCGACCACCACCGGCTGGCCCCAGCGCGCGTTGAGCTTGCCGGAGACGTAGCGCGCCAGGAGATCGTTACCGCCGCCCGGGGCGAAGGGAACGACGAGCCGTATCGGCCGGTTGGGAAACTCGCTTTGTGCCTCTGCCGGGCCAGGTAAGAGCAGCCCCGCGAAGACCGCCAAGCCTGCGATGATCCTGTCGAACCGCATCGTTGCCTCCCTATGGCTATTCAGCTCGCATTTGTTTTTTCCTGGTGCGTTTTCCATCGGCAACCGAGCCGAGAAGCGTCGCGACCGCGCGCTGGATGCGGGAAGCGCGTTCGCGGGCGGCAGGTGGTCCAGCCACGCCGAGGAGCAGCCGCAGATGGGCGTAGCCCCGCAGAAGTTCCAGGAATTCCTCCGCCGATCGGCGCGCATCGAGGATGGCGATATGCCGGCGCGCGGAAAGAGCGTTGAGGTAGTCCTCAAGAGCGCGGATTGAGGCCTCGGGACCGCTTCGGTAGAACAGGCGTCCCAGCGCCGGGAAGCGCCGGCTCTCCGCCACGACGATCCGGTGCAGCTCAATCGTCACCGGATCGAAGAGAATGGAAAGGACGCGCTGGGCATAGTCGCGTAAGACCTGCTCGACATCGCCATCGACGTCGAGGGTCAACGCACCGCCGATCATGCTGGCACAGAGATCCTCGATCAGCCCCTCGAAGAGCTCTTCTTTGGTCTTGAAATGCCGATAAAGCGTCATCTTGGAGACGCCCGCCTCGGCGGCAATGGCCTCCATCGAGGCGTTGCCGAAGCCGTCTCTCAGAAAGACCGTCTGCGCCGCCTTCAGAATCGCGTGGCGCTTCTGTCCGGAACGCTGGTCTCTCCAAATGGCAAGCGGGCTACGGCTGAACATCGAGGCTCCCTTGACTGGCCTTCGCACAAGACGATACGGTAGAGTATCGTATAGAGGCAAGCCATGCCAGAGGTCGCCCATGGGCGTTGACGCGATGCTGACCCACCAGTCACTGCGCCGTCTCGTCGAGCCGGGACGGGTGCATCGCTCCCTTTACACAGATCCGCAGATCTTCGCTTTGGAGATGGAGCGCATATTCGGCGCTGCCTGGATTTATGTCGGCCACGAGAGCCAGGTGCCGCAGGTCGGTGACTTCGTCGCGACCCGCATCGGCCTCAAGCCTATCGTGCTGGTCCGGCACGAAGACGGAAAGGTTTATGCCCTGCACAATCAGTGCGCCCATCGCGGCGCCATGGTCGTGGCGCCGGAAGCCGGCAATGCTCACGAGTTCCGCTGCTGCTATCACGGCTGGACCTACCATACCGACGGTAGGATCAAGAGCATCCCGCTCCAGCACGGCTATCCGGCTTGCCTCGATCCAAAGGATCCGAAGCTAGCGATGGTCCAGGTGCCGAGGGTCACTTCCTACCGGGGATTCATTTTCGCCAGCTTGGCGACAGATGGTCCCGACCTGCAGGAGTTCCTTGGCTATGCCGCCACATCCCTGGACGACATGGTCGACCGAGCGCCTGACGGCGAGATCGAAGCGGCCGGCGGTGTGTTCAAGCACGCCTACAACGGCAACTGGAAACTCTACCTCGAGAACCTCTGCGATGCGGCCCATCCGCTGTTCGTGCATCAGTCCTCGATCGAGGCAGCGAAGGCGCAGGCGGATACGGTCCATTCCGACGGAAGCGGCGAGATCGCCGTGCGGCAGATGCGCCAGAACGCGGCACCATATAGCTTCTGGGAATCGCAGGTCGGGATCTGGACCTACACCAACGGTCACAGCTTCTTGGGCGACTACCACGATGATGCCAAGCTCGTGGCGGCGATGAATGATCCCGTGTTCCGGGACTACATCGCGAAGCTTGAGGCCAGGAAGGGCAAGGAACGGGCGAAGAAGATCCTGGAAGTCCGGCGCTGGAACACGAACGTCTATCCCAATCTGTCATTCATGAGCCAGTTCCAGCAACTTCGCGTGGTGCATCCCGTCGCTCCCAACCGCACCGTCGTCTACACCTACAACTTCAGGCTCAAGGGTGCTCCAGAAGCAATGTTCGAGCAGACGATAGCCTTTGCCAATATCGTCAACGGCACCGGGTCTCTCGTCTTGACCGACGACCTGGAGACTTACGGGCGGATCGATGCCGGCCTGTCGAGCGAGGGAGCCGAGTGGCTGCAGATCGGGCGCGGCTTCACCAGCGACACGGCCGATGCCACCGGAGGGGTCAGGGGCAAGAATTCCACCAGCGAGGTCTACATCCGCAACATGTACGACGCATGGCTCACCTACATGACCGGTGAAGGTCAGCCGGTGCGGGCCGCGGCGCAATGATCGGCGACAGCAGCTCGCGAGAGAAGGCCGAGGCCTTCCTGCTCCGGGAGGCGCGTCTGCTCGACGAAGCGCAGTACGAGCAGTGGCTGGCGCTGTTCACGCAGGATGCCTGGTACTGGGTGCCTTCACAGGCGGGGCAGACGAGCCCACGCGACACGGTTTCGCTGATCTACGACGATCGGCGCTTGCTCGAGACCCGGGTGCGCCGACTCCTCAACCCGAGCATTCATGCTCAGAACCCACCATCCCGGTCGAGCCGCATCGTCGCAAACGTCACCCTTGAGACCGACCGGGACGACGGCATTTTGGAGACGCGGTCTAAGCTGCTCCTGACCGAGTATAGGCGCAACCGGCTGCGGACCTACGCCGGAACGGCATGGCACCGTCTCGTGAGGGACGGCAAGGCGGCGTTCCGCATCGCATCAAAGCGTGTCGACCTGATCGACTGCGACGGGGAGCTCGAGGGGCTGGTCGTACCCTTGTGAGCCGCCCGCTCAACAAACTCAAGCTGGGGAGGAAAACAATGACGAAATTCAACCTGCCGGCATTTTCAAAGCTTGCACTGACAGCACTGGTTGCCCTGGTCGCAGCGTCGAGCCTGGCCACCGAGGCGCAGGCTCAAGCCCGCGAGAAGATCACTTATCTGTTTCCTGCGCCCGGACTCCTGCCGGCCTTCTCACCTTTCAATATCGCCCGGCACAAGGGCTACTACACGGCCGAAGGCATCGATGTTGATTTCCAGGTCGGGCGCGGCGGCGCCGACGTGGCCAAGCAGGTCGGCACCAACAATGTCGAGCTCGGCGGCGGAATTGGTGACACCCCGATCGTGGTGCGCGCCAACGACGTGCCAGTGAAGGCCGTAGCGATCCTCGGCGGCCGCGGGCTGATCTTTCTGGTATCGCGCAACGACCGCGGCATCAAAGGCCCGGCCGACCTCAAGGGCAAGAAGGTGACGGTGGCCGGGCTCCAGGACTCGGCCTACTTTGCGCTCCTCGGCATGCTCGCCACGGTCAACCTGAAGAAATCGGATCTGGAGATACTTCCCGCCGGACCTGCCGGCGTCACGCGGCTGGTGATCGCCGGCGAGGCGGATGCCATGGTCGGTGTCCCTGAATGGGCCTACGCCATCGAGCAGGGCGTGCCGGCGACGACCCAGCAGACGGAGCAATACTATCCGTCCATGGCCCAGGCGATCCTGGCTTCCGACGACACCATCGCCAAGAAGCCGCAGGCCGTCCGGGCCTTCGTGCGCGCAACGCTGCGGGCGATGAAGGAGGTGATGGACAACCCTCAGCAGGCGACGGCAGACTTCATCGCTGCCGTGCCGCAGCACAAGGGCAAGGAAGCGGAGATGGAGGAGATCCTCACCCGCTATGCCAAGTTCGTCTATCCGGGCCAGGCGACGCTCGGCGCCATCGACGAGCGGCGGCTCAAGAACGTCCAGGATTTTCTTGTGAAGGAGGGCATCGTGCAGAAGCCCACGCCTTTGGCCGACCTCTACACCAACCAGTTCGTGCGGTAGTCGCTGCCGTCCGATGTCCACGGTCTTCCGCCACTACACCCAGGCGGAACTCGATCGGAACTATGACCAGCGCGGCTGGGTAGCGAACGCGGCCGAGGTCATCGCGCGCTACGCCGAGAGCAGTGCGGCGACGCGCCACCGCCGGAAGTTCGAGACGGCTAGCTACGGACCCTCCGCCGCCGAGGCGCTCGATATCTTCCCCTGCGGCAAAACGGGGGCGCCGACGCTGATCTTCATCCATGGCGGGGCCTGGCAAAACTTCACAAAGGACGACTTTTCCCTGGTCGCCGACGGATTCATGGACCACGGGATCAATGTCGTGGTGGTCAATTTCGCCAAGATTACGGCTGTCAGACTTCCAGGCATGGTCGAACAGGTGCGGCGGGCCATCGCCTGGACCCGGGCGAACGCCGCGGGGTTCAACGCTGATCCCGAGCGCCTCTACCTCTGCGGCCAGTCCTCCGGCGCGCATTTGGCCGCTTCCGCACTGGTGGCGCCCTACGGCAGCCCGGCCGAGGTCCGCGGCCTGACTCTGATCAGCGGCCCCTATGACCTCGAGCCGGTTCTGCTCAGTGCCCGCTCAAGCTACGTGAAGCTGGATTCCGCCGAAGCGGCCGCGCTCAGCCCTCAACGTCACGTGGCGCGGCTTACCTGCCCGGTACGGATGTTCTATGGCGAGCATGATACGGACGAGTTCCAGCGCCACTCGCTTGAGATGGCCGAGGCCGCCCGCCTAGCCGGTCGTTTGGCCGGGCTGACGCGGTTGGACGGGCTGAATCACTTCGAGACTGTGGAGGAGCTGGGACAACCCGACAGCCCTCTCGCCCAAGCGGTCCGAACGACGATGGCCTAGCCAGCGGCGCGGGGCAGCCGATCCCGCGCCTTGACGCGCCCCCGTCTGGCCTTAGGATGCCCGCCGACACCACGCGGAGCACAGTTTCCATGGATGCCAGCGACGCGGGCCTGGGCAATATCGTCAGCCTGGAGCACGTCAACGTCCAGATTCCCGATCAGCTCGTGGCGACGCTGTTCTATGTCAGCGGCCTCGGCCTGACCCGCGACCCCTACCTGATGACCGGCCTCGACAACATGTGGGTCAATGTCGGGCGCAGCCAGTTCCACCTGCCGACCGGCGAGCCGCAGGTCCAGCGCGGCCATGTCGGCCTGGTCATCCCGGACCGCGCTGCGTTGCTGAACCGTCTGGCCAAGGTGCACTCGCGCCTGCCGGAGACGCAGTTCAGCTTCGGCGAGCAGAATGATCACGTGGCGGTGACGTCGCCCTGGGGCAATCGGCTGCGTATCTTCGAGCCGCAGGAGCGTTTCGGCGCGATCCAGCTGGGCATGCCCTATGTCGAGTTCGAGGTCCCGCCGGGGACAGCGCCCGGCATCGCCAATTTCTACGAGCAGGCGCTCGACACGCCAGCGACCGCCGCCGACGGTGTGGCGCGGGTAAGCCTGGGATCGGGCCAGCAACTGGTGTTTCGCGAAACCGACAGGCCGCTACCCGACTACGACGGGCATCATGTCCAGGTCTACGTCGCCGGCTTCGCCTCGACGCGCAAGCGGATGGAAGCGCTCGGCCTGGTCAGCGAGGATAACGGCCAGCACCAGTTCCGCTTCACCGACATCGTCGACCTCGATACGCGCAGGCCGCTGTTCACCATCGAGCATGAGATCCGCGGCCTGCGCCACCCGCTCTATGCCCGCCCGCTGGTCAACCGCAACCCGGCGCAGACCAACATGGGCTACAAGCCAGGCGCCGACGCCCTGGGTTGGGAACTGGCCAAGTCGCGCTAGCGCCAGTCTTCCAGGATCGGGGCTTCCAGGATCGGGGCCCGCGCGACGGTCGCAACCGCAGCGCGGGCCCCCTGCTTCGTGCGGTCAGTACCCGCGTACTGACTTAGGCCTTGTCCGCGCCGCCTTCCGGCTGGCTCGGCATCTCCTTCTTGGGAGCCTGATCGGGAGTCGGGACGTTCGGGATGTTCGCCTTGTCCTGATCCTGCTGATCCGGGCGCTTCTCTGAATCCTGGTGCTTGTCGGACATGAAGGTCTCCTGCGTTGGGTGGTAACACCCCAACACGCAAGCTCAAGCTAGGTTCCTCGGAGGCCGTTGAATCTTCGGAGCGAGCCGGCCTAGCGCGGGCAGTTGGCCTGGGCCACCAGCTGCGGCAGCTCCGGCACCATCCATTCCGGAATGGGATCGGGCTCATCGAGACGCCGCACCAGGGTGCCGAAGGCCGGCCCGATGCGCGGATCGGCGACCGGCCCCGCGATCTTGATCGGCAGTTTGAGCGCCGCGGCATTCGCCGCGTCGCTGTCGGCCCGCAGCACCATGTCGAGCTGGGCCGAAGGCAGATCGACGAACCCGGCGGCGCGCAGCGCCGTACGCGGGGTGCGCAGGCGCAACGGGCCGATCTTCGCCAACCCGTCGCGCAGATCGATCACCCCGACCAGGCACTCCAGCGGGACCCAGCCCTCGCCCCGCCGGAACAGGGCCCGGAGATCCGTCGAGGCCTTCTCCATTAGGTCACGCGCCACCTGTCCGTCGCGCAGCGTCAGCACCGTCTGGCCGCGGCTGGCCTTGAGCCCATCGGCCAGCGTCTCGCCGGTCAGCTCGATCGTCGACACGGCATTGAGCCTGCCGGTGATCGGTGCCTCCTCGCCGCCGAACAGGCGCACAAGCTCGGCTATTTCGGCATTGGAAACCCGGCTGCGGGCGTTGAGCTGCCCCCCGCCCGCCACCGCGCGCAGGCGCCCCGAGGTTTCGACGCGCCCCCCGGCGGCGCCGAAAGCGAGTCTCGATACCGCAATATCTCCAGGCCGCGTGCGGATCTCGCCCAGGAAATCAGTGACTGCGATCGCGCCATAGAGCAGCCGTGCCGCCCGCAGGCGCGCCTCGACGACGGCGCCCGGTTTCTCGTCCGGCCGCAAGTTCACGGCATCGAGCTTCGTGTCGCCACCGGCCTTGCGCTCGCCCAGCAGCGCGGCGACATCGAGAACCGGAAAAGCAAGCGCGGTCACGATGGCGTCCGGCTGGCCGCGAGCCCCTTCGTCCAGCGTCACCTCGCCCGTGAAGCGGTTACCGGCTACCTGGCCGCGGGCCCCTGCCAGCAGCCAGCGCGCGCCCTGCTTGTCGAACGCCCCGTCCACCTGCAGCGGGAATGTCGCCGCCAGGTCGACGCCGAACAGGGCCATGAACCGGCCGAGATCGCCGGCCTCGATATGCAGCGGGCCGCGCACGCCTTCGAAATCCGTCGGCTCGGTCATCGTCCCCCGGAAGCCGAGCGTGCCGCCTTCGGCCGTCATGCGCAGCTCCGTCCCGAAGGGCACGGAATCATCGCGCATGCGCGCGAAGGAATCGGTGGTCCCGTCCATCCGCACCGGCTTGCCGTTGTAGGCGCCGTCGATCGTCAGGCTCACCGGAGCGTCATCGCCCGACGAACGCACCGCCATCGAGCGGAAGTCGAGGCGGATATCCTGGCGTCCCTCGGAGCGGTAGATCAGCAGCCCCTCGCCGACGGTGAAATCGATCAGGGTGGGAAACTGGGTTCGGTTCTTGGGCACCACCGCCAGGCCGCCGCGCGGCGCCGGGCCACCGCCGCCCGGAAAACGCCAGTTGCGCGCCCCGTTCTCATGGCGCTCGAGCAGGATCATCGGCCGCTCGAGGGTCAGGCGCTCGAAGCGCATGACGCCGCGCAACAGCGAGCCCAGGTCGATCTCCGCCACCACCCGGGCGAAGCGCATCATGTCCGGCTCGCTGCCGCCCGGCATGTTGGCGATGCGCACGTCCGCGAGCTCGAACCGTAGAGGGTTGCGCCAGCCGATCACGAGGCTGCCGACGGTCATCTCGCGTTCAAGCGCGCCACCGGCCTCGCGCTCGACCAGCGGCCGAAAATCGGTGTTGACCACCCACAAGGCGGCAGCGCCAACGGCGACCAGCACAACGCCCAGGAGCGCCGCCAGGACAAGCCCTATCCGTTTCGCCAACCGCATGTCCCACAGATGTTATCGGGACACCGCGGTATCAATGGCCAGAGGTCAGATCATGGGCAGGCTGCGCGGCTTCTTGCCGCGCGGGAACGCCTCATCGATCCGGGCGATCTCGGCCGCGCTCAGCCGGAGATCGCCGGCGGCGGCGTTGTCGCTGGCATGCTCGGCATGCGCCGCCTTGGGAATGGCGAAGAGTGCTGGGCTGCGCAGCAGGAAGCGCAGCGCCACCTGGTGAACCGTGGCGTTGTGCGCCAGGGCGACGTCCTGCAGGACCTGGCCGCCGCGTGTCGAAGGGCCGGGGAAATCGTTGTGGCCGAACGGGCTGTAGGCCACGACGGCGACGCTGTGCTTCTCGCACCAGGGCACGACCGCGTGCTCGATGGCCCGCTCCTTGAGGTGATAGAGGACCTGATTGCAGGCGAAGGTCGGCTTGCCGGTCACGGCCAGCAGCTGGTCCAGGTCCGGCACATCGAAATTGCTGACGCCCCAGGAGAGGATCTTGCCGTCGCGCTGCAGCCGCTCCATGGCGCTGACCGTGTCCGCCAGTGGATGCTCGCCGCGCCAGTGCAGCAGGTAGCAGTCGAGGTGGTCGGTCTTCAGGCGCTTGAGCGAAGCTTCGCAGGCCGCGACGGTGCCGGATAGCGAGGCGTTGTGGGGCAGCACCTTGGAGACCAGGAAGACCTCCGGCCGCCGGCCCTGGATGGCCTCGCCGACGATCTCCTCGGCCGCACCAGAGCCGTACATCTCGGCCGTGTCGATATGGGTCATGCCGAGATCGAGGCCGCGCCGCAGCGCCGCCAGGGCCCGCGCCTTGTCGGCGCGCTCGATGTACCAGGTCCCCTGCCCGACAACCGAGACGGTGCGCCTGCTCGTCCCGAAGACCCGCTGCTCCATAACGCTCAGCCTTTCGTCGCCAGGACGGTCCGCGGAACATTGGCGCCGGGGCGCTCGCCGGCGCGCAGATATTGCGGCGGGCAGAAATGCTTGGCGCCCAGCGCTTCGGCCGCCCGCCAGACCCAGAACGGCTCTCTCAGATGCCCTCGTCCCACCAGCACGGCGTCCGCCTTTCCGCTCTGAACGATCTCGTCGGCCTGCCCGCCGTCGAGGATCATGCCGACGGTGAAGGTCGGCAGGCCGACCTCGGCCTTCACCCGCTCGGCCGACGGCGTCTGGTATCCAGGGCCGACCTTGACCTTCAGCTTCGACGGCCAGATGCCGCCGCCCGAGATGTCAAAGAAATCGACGCCGATACCTTTGAGTTCCTTGGCGAAGGCCACCGTGTCGTCGACGGTCATGCCGCCGTCGAGATAGTCCTGGCCCGACAGGCGCAGGCCGAAGGTCTTGTCCTTCGGCCAGACCTTGCGCACCGCCGAGGCGACTTCGAGCGGAAAGCGCATGCGCTTCTCGCGCGTGCCGCCATAGGCGTCGCTGCGATGGTTGGAGATCGGCGACAGAAAGGTATGGATGAGGTAGCCGTGGGCGCCGTGCAGTTCCATCACCTCGAAGCCCGCCGCCAGCGCCCGCTTGGCGCTGGCCACGAAGGCCTCGACGAGGCCGGGCAACTCGCCGGCATCGAGGGCGCGCGGGGTCGGCCAGCCCTCGTCGTGCGGCAGGGCGCTGGGCGCGACCGTCTCCCAGGCAGTGTGGTCCTTGAGCGGATGTCCGCCCTTCCACGGCAGGTCGGCCGAGCCCTTGCGGCCGGAATGAGCGAGCTGGATGCCCAGCTTGACCTCAGGATCGACGCTGCGAATGGAGCGCAGGATGCGCGCCAGCCCCTCGCCCTGCTCGTCGGTCCACAGGCCGAGGCAGCCCGGAGTGATCCGCCCGTCGCGCGTCACGTGCGTCGCCTCGGTGAAAATTACGCCGAGGCCCGCGGCGGCGAAGCGGCCGAGATGGACCTGATGCCAGTCGTTGGGCACGCCTTCCACGGCGCTGTACTGGCACATCGGAGAGAGACCGATGCGGTTGCGCAGGGTCAGGCCGCCCATCGGCAGCGGATCGAAAAGATGGGGCATACTTGAACTCAGCAGTGAGGGAACGCGGGAGATACCAAATACAGGATTCAGGTCAACGCCTACCTCTTTTTTGCCACAGGCCACCACTTTTCACCCATAGCAGCCATGCTAAACCGGTGGCCATGAGCGACTACGCACTCGACGAGATCCTCGCCCGCGCGGTCACCGACAGTGGCGCCGATATGGGCAATATCCAGCTGCTCAACGCGGCAGGGCAGCTGCAGATCGTGACCAGCCTCGGCTTCGACTGGCGATTCCTGAGTCATTTCGACAGCGTCCAGGAAGGTCACGCGGCCTGCGGCGGTGCGCTCGAAAGCGCCACCCGGATCGTCGTCGAGAACGTCGCCAGCAGCCCTATCTTCGATGAGAAGTCACGACGCGTCATGCTGGCCGCCCGTGCCCTCGCCTGCCAATCGACCCCCCTGCAAGATACAGCAGGCCGGGTGATCGGCATGCTCTCTACCCATCGCCGGGTGGTTGGCGCCTTTGCCGCCGATATCTGGACGAAGGTCGACGCGCTCGCGGCAAAAGCGGCCGAGACTGTGCAACAGGCCAAGATCGTCCCCGGCAGCCTCTCATGGTCGACGGCGCGCAGCAGGCTCCTGATCGACAGCGTGCAGGAGCTGTTCGACGCGTCGTCCCCGCGGCCCGTCCCTTCCAGGACCTCCTAGCCCTACTCCACCTTGATGCCGAGCTGCTTGATCAGCTTGCCCCAGCGATCGATCTCGGCCTGGATGAACTCCCGCAGCTCCTCGGGCGAGGAGCTGACGACTGGATGGCGTTCAACCGGTCACCCAGATTCTCCTGCCCGATAATCCGCCGCATCTCGGCATTGAGCTTGTCGACGATCGGCCGCGGCGTCCGGGCGGGGCGCCCTCAGGGCGTGATCACCACCGCCCCTTGCGTCTTGCGGCTCTCGACGGCGCGGTGAGCGGCGACGATCTCGTCCAATTTGAAGCGCGCGCCTATTTCGACATCGACATGGCCGGCGGCGATCGCCTCGAACAGGTCCTTCGCATTCGCCCGCAGGGTCGCAGCGTCGGCGTTGTGCGGAAACACTGATGGCCGGGTGAGAAACAGGCAGCCCTTCTTGTTGAGCAGCTCCGGCTCGATCGCTGGTGCGGGTCCCGAGGCGGCGCCGAACAGCACCACGTAACCGAAGGGCGCCGCGCAATCGAGCGACTGCAGGAAGGTGTCCTTGGCCACCGAGTCATAGACCACGTTGGCCTTGCGCCCGCCCGTCGCCTCGAGAAATGCCTTGGGCCAGTCCGGCTTCGCGTAGTCGATCACATGGTCGGCGCCTGCCTTCTTCGCCGCCGCGCGCTTGGCCTCACCGCCCACGGTGCCGATGACCGTGGCGCCCAGCCCCTTGCCCCAGCGGCAGAGGATCTGTCCCACACCGCCCGCCGCGGCATGCACGAGGATGAGGTCGCCCTTGCCCACTCTGTAGGTCTTGCGCAGCAGGTACTGTGCGGTCAGGCCCTTGAACAGGATGGCCGCCGCCTTGTCGTCTGCCATGCCGGCCGGGAGGGGCAGCAGCTTGTCGGCGGCGACGTTGCGGCGATCGGCATAGGCGCCGAGCCCGGCATTGATGTAGCCCACGCGATCGCCGGGCTTGACGTCGCGCACGCCCGGGCCGACGGCCTCGACCACGCCCACCGCCTCGTGGCCCAGGCCGGTAGGCAGCGGCAGCGGATAGCGGCCGCTGCGCTGGTAGATGTCGATGAAGTTGAAGCCGATCGCGGTCTGGCGGAGCTGCGCCTCGCCGGCCTGCGGCGCCGGCAGGTCGATGGTCTCCACGCGCATGACCTCGGCCGCGCCCGGCTCATGCATCCGCACCACTCTTGCCTGGGTCATCACGTCCCTCCCTCGGTTCACTCGTAGATCATTTTGACCGTCATGCCACCATCGACGGTGACCGTCTGCCCGGTCATGAAACCGGCATGGGCGACATAGAAACAGGCCTCGGCGATGTCCGGCGGCGTGCCGACCCGGCCCACCGGATGCTGCTCGCGATCGGCCTTGGAGTGCCTCGGCTCCTTCGCCTGAGAGGCCTTCTTCCACTCCGCCGTCTCGATCCAGCCCGGCGCAATGGCGTTTACCCGGATCCCCTGCGGTCCCAGGCTCACCGCCATGCCATGGGTCAGCGCCACGATGCCGCCCTTCGACGCCGTATAGGCCTCCGTCCCCGGCTCCGACATGAAGGCGCGGGTGGAGCTGATGTTGACGATCGAACCGCCGCGGCCGCGCCTGACCATGTGGCGGGCGACTTCCTGCGAGCAGCGGAAGGTGCCGCGCAGATTGACCGCGATGACCCGGTCGAAATCCCGGGGCCGCAGCTTGAGGAACGGCACCGATCTGCCGATGCCGGCGTTGTTGACCAGCACGTCGGGTACACCGAGCTCTTTGACCGTGCGCGCCACCCAGCGCCTGATATCGGCGTCGCGTCCCACATCGGTGCGCACGAACAGCGCCTTTGCCCGGCGCTCGGCCAGAGCCGCCGCCACCTCGCGCCCCGCCTGGGTGTCGGGATCGGCGATCGATACGGCGTAACCCGCCTCGGCGAAGCGATGGGCGATGGCCCGGCCGATGCCCTGCCCGCCTCCGGTGATCGCGGCAACCTTCATCCTTGTTCTCCCGCAGATTAGACAGGCGGCTCGTGCGGCGGGTAAATTGGCCGCTGACGGCAGGACCGTCATATTGGGTCGCTCATGCGCGCGTCAAATCCTGTAATAGGCCTTTGCCTGCTGGCCGGCACCGCCGCCGGCTACCTGGCCACGGCTGCCTGGGCGGCCGACCTACGCGTGGCCCAGAAAAACCGCGTCTTCGCGGTCAGCCAGATCGAGATCGCCCGCGGCGACACGGTGCAGTTCACCAACGACGACGAGTTCCTGCACCATATCTACGTCAGGTCCGCCGACCTGAATTTCGATTCCAGCGAGCAGGCGCCCGGCCAGATCGTCGAGGTCCGCTTCCGCAACGCCGGCAGTTACGACGTGCGCTGCCGCATCCACCCGAAGATGTTGTTGGTCGTCACCGCCCGCTAACACCACCTGGCGGACGCCCCTGCCTCTTTTGTCGGCTCCGTTGTGTTATCGTTCCGGCGCTTCGTAACCGGGTGTTAACCAATTAAATCAATAATTTAACCATCTACGCCGCGCATAGTCTTTGACCCGCAACGCGCTCAAAGCGCGACAGGGAGACAAGGCCTTCCGCCATGGCGGTACGCATCAGAGGCTCGATCGGGAGCACGATATTCGGCGCCTTCGTCGCCATGAGCGTCATCACCGGTACCCTCGGCGCTCTGGGCATCTATATCCTGTCCCTGGCCGGCAACTTTGTCGCCGACACGTATGATGGGCCGCTGATGGCGGTCAACTACGCCCGCTCGGCCAGCCTCGACTTCGCGCAGATGGACAAGGAACTCCTCCACCGGGATCTCGTCCCGGAGAGCGAGCGCGCCGCCATCGACCGCCGGCTGACTCAGCTGACGGCCACGTTCTTCGAGGATCTGGCGATTGCCGACGAGCGGTCGCTGGCCGGCGACGTGCACGTGGTCATCGCCGAGATCAGGCAGCTGGTGACGGAGTGGGACGAGCTGCGACGACGCGGCGGCGCCGGAACGATCTCCGCCCAGCTCAACAGCCTGTCCGAGAAGGTCATCCAGCGCTTCGACCTGCTGACCGAGCTGACCGTCGGCCATACCTTCGTCACGCGCCGCAAGGCCGCGTCGGCCATGGACGACTTCCGGACAATCAGCATTACCGCCATCGCGCTCGCCCTGCTGCTCTCCGCCGGGATCACCTTGCTGCTCGCCCGGCGCATCGTGGCGCCGCTCTCCGCCGCGGCGGCCGTGGCCGACCGTATCGCGGGAGGCGAGTTCGAGACGCCCATTCCTTCCGGCGGCCGCGACGAGACCGGCAAGCTGCTGCATTCGATGGCCGTGATGCAGGACAATGTCCGCGTCATGATGGAGCGCGAGAAAGCCGGTCGCCAGTCGGCGCAGGACCGCCTGATTGCGGCGCTCGAAAGCTCCCACGATGCGATGGTGCTGGTCGATGCCAGCGGCCGCGTGGTCACGGCAAACAGCCAGCTCACCGTCTTCTTTCCGCCGCTGGCCCGGCAGATCAGCGGCGCGGGCAACTTCGCCACGATTTTCAAGGAGGTCGCTGACCGCCTGGTCACCCGGATCGTGGTGCCCAATGAGGCGCGCAGCGAGGTGGACTGGAGCGATCTCCTCGCCGTCGGCGGCGAGTTCCAGCTCGCCGACGGCCGGTGGCTCCGGGCCAGCCGCAGCAGCACGCCGGACGGCGGCTTCTTCCTCGTGCTCAGCGACTTCTCCGCGATCAAGGAGCGCGAAGAGCGCCTGAAGGAGGCAAAACTGCAAGCCGAAGCCGCAAGCGCGGCAAAGAGCAACTTCCTCGCCAACATGTCGCACGAGCTGCGTACACCGCTCAACGCAATCATCGGTTTCGCCGACATCATCTCCCGCCAGGTCCTCGGCGGCATCGGCAACCCCAGGTACCGTGACTACGCAACCGATATCGTACGCAGCGGCCAGCACCTGCTTGAGGTCATCAACAGCGTCCTCGACGTCGCGAAAAGCCAGGCGGGAAAACTTCAGCTCAATGCCGAAACGGTCGACCTGAGCCACATCTTCGACGATTGCATTGCCATGATGCGCGAGCAGTGCGAGCGCGCGCAGCTTCATCTCGTCGTCGAGCGCCCCCACCAGCCGCTGCTGGCCTGGGCCGAGCCGGCGAAGCTGCGCCAGATCATCCTCAATCTTCTGTCCAATGCGGTGAAGTTCACCGATCCCGGCGGCACGGTTTCCCTGGTCGCCAGCCCGCCCTTTGCCGGCGTCATCAACGTGCGGATCACCGATACCGGCATCGGCATGTCGCCCGAGCACATCGCCATTGCGCTAACGCCGTTCAGCCAGGTCGACAACCGCCTGGCGCGCCGCTACGAGGGCACCGGCCTGGGATTGCCTCTGACCAAGGCGCTGGTCGAGCTGCACGGCGGCGAAATGACCATCGTCAGCAAGCTGGGCGTGGGAACCGAAGTGACGTTCTCGCTGAAGGACTTGTCCGCCGGCCGCGACGCGGGCCCTCAGCTGACCTCAGATGCGACCGCCAAGACCGGTTGAGCCTCGGCTCGCACCGACCGGACCTGGCACCGGGATATGATATCGTTCGCTCACGATCAGGGGACTCGTCCGCGATGATGGGGGTCGATGCGGCATGAGACGCGCGCTGCTCGCTTTTGCCGCGCTGCAATCCGCCGTGGTCACCGGGCCGATCCAGGCCCAGCAGCTCAGCCTCAACGGCCTGGCTGATCTCCGGCTGATCCGGCCCTCCGATCAGCGCTCGTGGATGGACGGCGGCCTGGGCAAGTTCAACTTTCCCGGCGGCAGCGATCATGATCCCGACATTCGTCTGGGCGGCCTGTTCGTCGATGGCAAGCTGACCTTCACCCCGGAGCTCGACCTCTTCGCCACGCTGCGCCACGACCCGCGCCAGGAGCGGACGCTCGACTTCCTCGAAGCCTATGCCCGCTATCGCCCCGCTTCCGATGGCGCCATGCAGGGCACGCTGAAGCTGGGCGCCTTCTTCCCGCCGATTTCACTGGAGAACGAGGGCGTCGGCTGGACCAGCCCGTGGACCATCAGCTCGTCCGCCATCAACACCTGGGTCGGCGAGGAGCTGCGTACCGTCGGCGGCGAAGGCACGCTCGAATGGCGCACCGACAGCGGCGCCCTGCAGCTGGTCGGCGCGCTGTTTGGTTACAACGGCCCGGCCGGCACTTTGCTCTCCTATCGCGGCTGGTCGATCGGCGACCGGGCCGTCGGTCTTCTGGACAAGAACCGGCAGCCGGATACGGTTGCCCGGCGTAACAACCACGCAATCCCGATGAAGAGCGAGCCCTGGGTGCAGATCGGCGGCTCCGTGAGCTGGTACGGCGGCATCGCCTGGCGCGAGGAGGATCTCGGGCGGATGATGCTGCTCTACTGGGACAACAAGGCCGACCCGCGCGAGTTCAAGCATGACGAGTTCGGCTGGGAGACGAAGTTCACCAGCCTCGCGGTCGAGACCTATATCGGCGAGACCACGATTCTGGCCCAGGCCATGGCCGGCACCACGGAGTTCGGTCCCTCCGCCACCTTCACCAGCCTGACACGCTTCCAGTCGGCCTACCTGCTGGCGGGCCGCTACTTCGGCGACTGGAGCGTCGCCGGCCGCATCGACGTCTTCGCCACCCAGGAGGACCATACCGGCCGGCGGCTCGATCTCAGCGAGCGCGGCCATGCGCTGACCGCCGCCGTCAACTGGCGGCCGGTGCGCTGGCTGCGCCTCACCGCCGAGGCCTTACGCGTCGACAGCTATCGCGGCGACCGCGTCAATGACGGGGTCGCGCCGCGCGCCATCGAGAACCAGTTCCAGCTGGCGACACGCATCTTCTTCTGACGCCAGCCGGCCTCATGCTACCGTCCCTGCCGAAAAGGACAGGGAGGACTATCGAGCATGGATGTCAAAGCGGCGGTTGCCTACGAAGCCGGCAAGGAACTGGTCATCGAGACCGTGCAACTCGAAGGACCGCGGCAGGGCGAGGTGCTGGTCGAGATCAAGGCCACCGGCCTCTGCCACACCGATGAATACACGCGCTCCGGCGCCGACCCCGAGGGCCTCTTCCCCGCCATCCTCGGTCACGAGGGCGCCGGTATCGTCGTCGATATCGGCCCCGGCGTCACAACCCTGAAGAAGGGCGACCACGTCATCCCGCTCTATACGCCGGAATGCCGGCAGTGCGAATACTGCCTGAGCCAGAAGACCAATCTCTGCCAGGCCATCCGCACCACGCAAGGGCGTGGCCTGATGCCGGACGGCAGCAGCCGCTTCTCGCGCGCCGGCAAGGCGTTGCACCATTACATGGGCACCTCGACCTTCGCCAATTTCACCGTGGTGCCGGAAATAGCGCTCGCCAAGATTCGCGAGGACGCGCCCTTCGACAAGGTCTGCTACATCGGCTGCGGCGTCACCACCGGCCTGGGCGCGGTGATCAACACCGCGAAGGTCGAAGCTGGCGCCAATGTCGTGGTCTTCGGTCTGGGCGGCATCGGCCTCAACGTCATCCAGGGCGCACGCATGGTCGGCGCCAACATGATCGTCGGCGTCGACATCAACCCGGCGCGCAAAGCCCTGGCCGAGAAGCTCGGTATGACTCACTTCGTGAACCCCACGGAAGTGAAGGGCGACCTCGTCCCCTATCTCGTCGACCTGACCAAGGGCGGTGCGGATTACAGCTTCGAATGCGTGGGCAATACCGACCTGATGCGCCAGGCACTAGAGTGCTGCCATAAGGGCTGGGGTGTGAGCGTCATCATCGGCGTCGCCGGTGCGGGCAAGGAAATCTCCACCCGCCCCTTCCAGCTGGTCACGGGGCGCGTCTGGAAGGGCACGGCCTTCGGCGGCGCGCGCGGCCGCACCGACGTGCCGCGCATCGTCGACTGGTACATGGACGGCAAGATCAACATCGACGACCTGATCACCCACACGATGCCGCTCAGGGACATCAACAAGGGTTTCGATCTCATGCATCGGGGTGAGTCGATTCGCTCGGTCGTTCTCTACTAGCCGCATTAAGCAGAAGCGGCCTGACCAATTTCCGAATCCTGGCAATGCTGCGCTGCGATGTCGCGGCGCAGCACGGCGTTATCCACAAAAACTGCGCTCCTTGCGGAGTAATCGGGTGATCAACACCACGAATCGCTAGCGCCCCTATTACGATATGGGTAGGTTTTCGAAAATCGTCGGAACACTATCTAAGCTCTATCCTGCGGCCCACTTTTTGCGACGCTGAAACAAATATCGGGCGCATATGTCACGCTTCCGGCCGCGGCACATCCCTTAGCTTGTCACCCTTTATCCGAGCCTCGCATGCGTAGCTCCGCAGGAGACGTTATGAACATGCACACCCCGCGTCGCACCAACAACGCCCGGCTTCTGAGCTGGGTCGATGAGATGGCGGCGCTGTGCAAGCCCGACAAGATCTACTGGTGCGATGGCTCGCAGGAAGAATACGACCGGCTGTGCGAGGAGATGGTGCAGAAGGGCACGCTGATCCGGCTCAACCCGGAGAAGCGCCCGAACTCCTTCCTTGCCCGCTCCGACGCCGGCGACGTGGCGCGCGTCGAGGATCGCACCTTCGTCTGCACCAGGACGAAGGAAGACGCCGGCCCGAACAACAACTGGATCGATCCCGAGGAGATGAAGCGCACGCTGAAGCCGCTGTTCGACGGCTGCATGCGCGGGCGCACGATGTACGTCATCCCCTTCAGCATGGGCCCGCTCGGCTCGCCGATCGCCCAGATCGGCGTGCAGCTCACCGATTCAGCCTATGCCGTGGTCAACATGCGGATCATGACCCGCATCGGCCAGAAGGTGCTCGACGTGCTCGACGGCCACGAATTCGTGCCCTGCCTGCACTCGGTCGGCCAGCCGCTCAAACCGGGCGAGAAGGATTCCGTCTGGCCGAGCAACGAGACCAAGTACATCGTCCAGTTCCCCGAGGAGCGGACGATCTGGTCGTTCGGCTCGGGCTACGGCGGAAACGCGCTGCTCGGCAAGAAATGCTTCGCGCTGCGCATCGCCTCGGCGATGGCCAAGGACGAAGGCTGGCTGGCCGAGCACATGCTCATCCTCGGCGTGGAAGATCCGAAGGGCGAGACGACCTACGTCGCCGCCGCCTTCCCCTCCGCCTGCGGCAAGACCAATTTCGCCATGATGATCCCGCCCGACAGCTTCAACGGCTGGAAAGTGCGCACAGTCGGCGAGGACATCGCCTGGATCAAGAAGGACAAGGATGGCCAGCTCCGCGCCATCAATCCGGAGAACGGCTGCTTCGGGGTCGCCCCCGGCACGTCCTACAAGACCAATCCCAACGCGATGAAGATGCTCGAGCGCGACACCATCTTCACCAACGTCGCCCTGACCGACGATGGCGACGTGTGGTGGGAAGGCATGGACGGTCCGCCGCCCAAGCACGCCATCGACTGGCGCGGCCGCGACTGGACGCCGGAGAGCAAGGAAAAGGCCGCACATCCCAACTCGCGCTTCACCGTGCCGACCTCGCAATGCCCGAGCGCCGATCCGAAGTGGGAAGATCCCGCCGGCGTGCCGATCTCGGCTTTCATCTTCGGCGGCCGCCTGTCCAAGACCTTCCCGCTGGTCTTCCAGGGCTTCGACTGGGCGCACGGCGTCTACATGGGAGCCACGCTCGGCTCCGAAGCGACGGCCGCGGCGGTCAACCAGGCGGCGATCCGCCGTGATCCGATGGCGATGCTGCCCTTCTGCGGCTACAACATGGCCGATTACTGGGGGCACTGGCTGAAGATCGGCCAGGGCCTCAAGAACCCGCCTGCCATCTTCCGCGTGAACTGGTTCCGCAAGGACGACAAGGGCGGCTTCCTCTGGCCGGGCTTCGGCGAGAACATGCGCGTCCTCAAGTGGATCGTCGACCGCGTGCGCGGTCGTGGCGAGGCGGTGAAGAGCCCGTTCGGCTTCATGCCGCGCTACCAGGACATCAGCTGGGACGGTCTCAAGTTCGACCGCGACGCCTTCCACGCCGTCACCGACATCGACCGCGAGGAAGCCAGGCGCGAAGCCGAGGACCAGAAGGAGCTGTTCGCCCGCTTCGGCGCGCGGCTACCGAAGGAGATGGAAGAGCAGCGCCGGCAGCTGGCGGCCCGCGCCGACGCGGCACCGGCCACCTGGCGGGCGGAGTAGCGCCGAGGCGCTTAGCCCGCCACCATCTCGGTTGTCATCCCGGACAAGCCGCGTCTTCGCGGCGCGATCCGGGATCCATCGGGCCACCGGCACCATGGACCCCGGCTTTCGCCGGGGTGACATCGTATTATTGGCTTCGCCGCTTGTCCGGGACGACGATAGTGAGTGCGGCTCCTAAGCCGCCTTCTTCCAGCCCACCGCCAGCAACCCTGAGCCGATCAGCAGTGAGCCGCCGACGCGGTTGACGGCGCGCTGTACGCCCACGCTGCGGATGGCGCCGCGCGCCGCCGAGGCGAGCAGCGCAAAGCCCAGCGCGTTGATCGCCGCCATCACCACGAACGTGGCGCCGAGAATCATCATCTGGCCAATGGCCGGCGCCGCCGGATCGAGGAACTGCGGCAGGAAGGCGACGAAGAAGATCGTGGCCTTGGGATTGAGCGCCGTCACCAGATAAGCGTGGCCAAACATGTGCAGGGGCCGCGTCTCGCTATCCGGCTGCATCTCCGCCGGCACCACCGGAGCGCGCCACAGCCTGATGCCGAGATAGATCAGGTAGGCCGCCCCGACCCAGCGCAGCGCGGTGAACAACTCCGCCGAGGTTGCCAGCAAGGCGCCGAGGCCGAGCATGGCGAGAGTCACCGACGTCAGGTCGCCCAGCGCCACGCCAGCCACCGTCGCCAGCGCCGAGCGCTGCCCCTGCCCCAAAGCATAGGAGACGACCAGCAGCACCGTCGGTCCGGGGATCAGCAGCACCACCGCCGACGCGGCGACGAAGGCCAGCCAGAGTTCGAGCGGCATAGGGCTGTCGGTTACTGTGGCAAAGACGTGGCGGCGGCGCCCCGGCCGATGACGATCGGATCAAAGCCGTGAACGCGGCGGTAGATCCAAAGCAGCCCCGGCGCCGCGGTCGAGGCGACGCCGCAGCCCGCGGCAAATCCGGCCGCTGCGATGGGAATGATGACAGGAATGCTGGCCCCGCCGGTCGCCGCCGCGATGAGCTCCGAGTAAGTCGCGACGCCGACCATCGCCGCCGCCCCGCCGATCAGGCAGGCCATTCCCTGGAACTCGGCATAGGTGAAGGTCGCCGGCAGGTCGCCGGCCGCAGGCGGAACCTGGTTGCGCTGCGTCTGCGCCGAGAGCGGGCCGGCGCCCGTCGCGAACATCAATACCAGGGTCGCGATGAACGCCAGTCGCTTCATGGAAAAAGTGCCTCCTGCATAAGGCCCGTCGTCTCCGGCAGGCCGGTCATCAGATTCATGTTCTGGATCGCCTGCCCCGAGGCCCCCTTGACCAGGTTGTCCTCGACGCAGAGCAGGATGACCCGGCCCGGCACCCGGTCGGCGAACACGCCGATCAGCACCCGGTTGGAGCCTCGCACATGCCGGGTGGCCGGCGATACACCTTCCGCGACGACGTGGACGAAGGGCTCGTCGGCATAGCGTTTCTCGAGCGTGGCCCGCAGATCGGCCGCCTTGGCGCCGTTGGCGAGGCGCACGTAGATCGTCGACAGGATGCCGCGGTTCATCGGCATCAGGTGCGGCGTGAAGTTAACCAGGATCGGCCGCCCCGCTGCCTTCGACAGGCCCTGCTCGATCTCCGGCGCGTGGCGGTGCTTGGCCACGCCGTAGGCATGGATGCCCTCGGCGACCTCGCTATAGAGCATCTCCTCCTTGGCGGCACGGCCGGCGCCAGTCATACCGGACTTGGCGTCGATGATGATGTCGTCGAGCTCGATCTGCTTCGCCTCGATCAGCGGGATCAGCGGCAGCTGCGCCGAGGTCGGGTAGCAACCGGGATTGGCGACCAGCCGCGCGGCTTTCACCGCCGGGCGCTCGATCTCGGTGAGGCCATAGACTGCCTCTTTCTGGAGCTCGGGCGCCTTGTGCGCGTGGCCGTACCACGTCGCATAGGTCTCCAGGTCGTAGAGCCGGAAATCGGCCGACAGGTCGACCACTTTGAGGTTGCGCGGTAGCCTGGCGATCACCTCCTGCGTCGTGCCGTGCGGCAGGGCGCAGAAAACGACATCGAGGCCGCTCCAGTCGGCATCCTCGACCTTGATCAGGGTCGGCAGCTTGAGATGCGCCAGATGCGGAAATACCGCACCCAGTTTCTTGCCGGCGGCGCGGTCGCCGGTCAGCAGCGACATTGTCACCTGCGGATGCTGGGCCAGCAGCCGGATCAGCTCGGAGCCGGTATACCCGGAGGCCCCGAGGATGCCGACCCGGATGTTGTTCGACGGAATCGCGTTCATGGCTAAAACCTTACTTCCGAAAAGGGGAAAATCCAAACGGGCTCAAACCGCGGCTGGCGCCCGTCGTCGGAAGAACGTCGTGTCCACAGTCATGCGCGGGAACGCCGCCGGCAGCTCGGCTTCGGCGATCTCCACGAAACCGTTGCGCCGGTAGAAATGCTGGGCGGCGACGAACTTGTCGATCGTCCCCAGCACGATCTCGGTCATGCCGTGCCGCGCGGCGTGAGCCAGCAGCGCATCGAGCAGGCCCTGGGCGACGCCCTTCTCGCGCCCCCGCCAGGCGGGGTGGACGAACATCTTGCGCAAGGCCCCCCTGCCCTCGCCGATATCGAGCAGGCCGATCGCGCCGACAGGCTTGTCGCCCGCGCTGGCCACCCAGAACTCGCCGCTGCCCTTACGGAAGAAGCCGGCGATGTCCACCAGGTCCGGCTGCGCCTCGAGCGTGACCGGAATGCCGAATTCGCGCCGCTGAATGCCCAGCACGAGCGTGGCCACGGCGCGGCGCTGCACGGCGGTGAACGGCTCGATGGTGAAAGCGGCGGTCGACATGGGTCCTGCTGCCTGGCGGTAAAGAAAAAGGGCGCCCCGCGAGGGGCGCCCTTCGGCTTGGAACCCCCTCGGGGGGCTGAGAGCAAGCTCAGCGCTTCGAGAACTCGACGCTCTCCAAACCGTTGATACGGCAGGGGAAATAACGTCGAAAAATTTTGGTGAATGATTGGTGAACGGTTGCGGCGGGCGCCATTGCGGCGTCACCACTGGGCAAAGCGCTGCAAGACGCGGACAGGACCAACATGGTTACACCCGGATGGTAGTGGCGCTGAACGGCTGCGAAGGTGCGCCGTCTATCATAAGTCGCAGGTAAATATCGTGATTTGCCAAGTTGAGCAAGTCCGTAGGCTCCAGGCGTCCCTTGAACTCCCTGCCGAGGACTACCGCGTCTTCCGGCCCTACCCGGAACGCAATGAGGGTGCCCCGGTTGCCGAGGACGGCATGGCGGATATCGTCCTGGAGCTGATGCAGGTACTGGTGCGCCAGGACAAGTCCGACGCCATACTTACGTAGTTCTGAGGCCATACTGGCGATGAAGTGGGTGGTGAACGCCTGGAATTCGTCGATGTAGACGAAGAATGACCGCCGGGCGGCTTCCGGCATGTCGGCGCGGCTGAAGGCCGCGAGCCCTATCGTGGTAACGAGCAAGCTCCCGAGAAGCGAGGCGCTGTCCTCGCCGATGCGCCCCTTGGCGAGGTTGATAATCACTGCCCCGCCCTCGTCCATGACTCGTCGGAAGCTGATCGGCCGCTCGGGGTCTACCAGGACACGATAGAGGAGCGGATCGGCCAGGAACGCCCCAACCTTGTTCTGTATGGGCGCGATGCTTTCGGTTCGGTACCGCTTCGGGTAGCTCTCGTATTCCTCAAGCCAGAATGCCTTGACCTGCGGATTGTCTGAACTCGCGGCGCATTGCCGCCGATACCCATCATCGATAAGAAGCCGAAGCACGTCCGGTAGTGCTGCCGCCGGCTGCTCTAGGAGCAACAGGAGAGCATTGCGGAGCGTGTGCTCCATACGAACGCCCCAAGCATCGGACCAAATGCTCTTGAACGTCTCCAACAGTCCGGATGCCGCAAGCGAGCGGCGCTCGCGGACAACGCGCCGCAGCGGGTTATATCCAAACGGCTGCACGGGATCGGGAACGTTGAAATACTGCACCTGCTCCCTTTGGTCGGCCCGCACGCGCCCGTATAAGCGGTCTGCCAGGTCGCCGTGCGGGTCTATCAAACAGAAGCCGCGGCCTGACTGGAGATCCTGCGCGGCCATAGTCTCGATGAGCGTCGTCTTACCGGCCCCTGTCTCGCCAATGACATGCATGTGGAATAGGCGATCAGATTGTTTGATGCCGAAACGACGATAGTCGTTCCGAAAATTGGTTCGGGCAAAGTAGGAAATTGGATTGCTGCCGCATCGCTGCATAGCCCAAGGCTTGCGCGTTTGAGCATCGAACGCACGACGTGCAATTATGACGCAGCGGCAACCGAGATTCTGGCGCACGACTACCCGGCATAAATCCGAAGCGCCGTGTTGATGTAGAATGGTTGACGCCTTCCCATAGCAGCCCGGATTCAAAGTGATGCACATGGCAGTCTTCCCGTCAGTCCTTCAAGCCGCCCTCGACCAATTCGATGGACGGTCCGAGCAGCAGTTATTAGAGGCCCGGGAAGCGACGAAGATTACGGCGCCGCTCTATCACTATACCGATGCAGCAGGTCTACTCGGCATCGTTGGGAACCAACACTTCCGGTTCACCAGCTATTTGCATTTAAATGATCCGAGCGAACTGAGATACGGAATTGACGTTGCAACTGAGGTACTGGAAGAAATTGGAACCGCGGAGGGAATCGTTAAACTGTTCTGCGGGATGGTCGCTGATCTTTTTAAGCACCAAAATCTTAGCGATACCTTTGGCTTCTTTGTTGGCAGCTTTAGTCGCGCGCGAGACGACCTTGGCCAATGGCGATCGTACGGCGACAATGGACGGGGGTTTGCGATTGGCCTATCCCCTGACCTCTTCCAGATAGAAGACAAGCCCGACCGCAAGCCACACGAGAACGTCTTTGTTGCGCCCGTCGTGTACGGCAGCGTCGGCACGCGCCAGCGCCATCACGATGCAATTCGGACAGCAGCGAACATCCTGACGACGGCCAGGGATCAACATGCCGACATTTTGCGAGATAAAACGGTCGGCATTCCCTTTTTACGAGCGATGGCCGACTCTCTCATGGCATCCCAGCTCGTGTGGAACTGCTTAACCTCAAAACACGAGGCCTATAACCGTGAGCAAGAAGTCCGTCTGGTCATCTTGGGTACGCTGGAGACCCTGCAACCCCACATCGACACACGGACACGCAAGGGCGAGGTTGTTCCGTTTATTCGCAGCGCGATGCCTCTTCAGAAGAAGGGCGGGATTGTCGAAGTAGTAGTTGGCCCTTCGGCGCCTCCCAATGCGGAGGATTCTGTCAGGACGTTTTTGAGATCATTCGATGTCGATGACCACATTCCAGTCCGACGCTCAACCATTCCATATCGGGCGCTCTGACTCCCAACCTGCGTAGAACAGTGGTACTTACTAAACGTGGGTCGAGTATACCTGTATAATTTACTCATATACAATAATAACTGAACAAAATGGGCTATTTTGTTTATGAAGGCAAGTCGAATTCTACTTACACGCGCACGTCCGGAGCGTCCTTCCTTTATGACGTTGAGGGGAATCGAAAATATCTGACGCAGTCGGAACGGACCGCGTTTCTCGCTGCCGCTTCTCGAATGCTCCCAGAAGTCAGCACCTTCTGCCTAACTCTCGCCTACACCGGTGCTCGCATTTCGGAAGTTCTGGCGCTCACGTCACAGCGGATCGACACGTCCGCGCGCATTGTCATTATCGAGAGCTTGAAGAAGCGGCGTCGAGGCGTCTATCGAGCGGTTCCCATTCCGCTTGCGCTAATCAAGGAGTTGGAGCGAGTGCATGGCCTACGAGCGGCAACGCAGGATTCCGATCGCGCCAACGAACGACTATGGTGCTGGAGCCGGACGACCGCATGGAGTTGGATCAAAACCTGCATGAGGCTAGCGCGCATTGCCGGGACCCCCGCGAGTCCGAAGGGGCTGCGCCATGCATTCGGGGTCGGCGCTCTGCAGTCTGGCGTACCTATAAACCTTGTCCGCAAGTGGCTCGGCCACGCTCGTCTCAGTACAACTGAAATCTACACCAACGCCGTTGGCGACGAAGAGCACGCAATCGCGGACAGGTTTTGGAGAACCTTTTGAGTTTCTATGCCGCCGTAACTGGCATCTTCTCTGAAGGTCGCCATCAATATCGGACCGCCGGCAAACTAATTCAAGAAGCTCTCGCTATAGTTGAGAATATAGGAGTAGCATTTGGCATTTGTGGGCAGCAGTCGGGGGCGATATGCGCCGAGTCATTATCACAGTCGCTGGATTGCTGGCGGCGGCAGTGGTGCTTACGGGGGTGCTAGTTGCAATCTGGATAGATGACGTTGCGAGCCGGTTCGTTGACTTCAAAGTATCGATGCTCGCCTCGCTTGCTGAGGATGTTTTGTTTTTCATGATCGTCGGTCTTGGCCTAGCGATAGTCACCCTCCGCCATCCAAAGCATGACTCGCTGGAGACGAAACTCAGATATTTCTTTCCGGACAGCCGTCCTTCTCTCCCGTTCTTGGATTTCGCTCGGCAGGAGATATGTCGGTTAGCTGGCCTTTGCGCCGAGGCCGTGCAGTCGATCAAGGTCGAGGAATTCGACTCGTCGTATAACGCCTATCGCGTTGTGTTTCACTATCGCTACCGACTTCGAAACATGTTCTCTACGCACGACTACGAGGATGTGTACCAAGCCTTTGTTATGCCAGACAGACCGCCGCCCAACGTGCCGGCCCCCAAGGTCTTAGGTCAGATCCTTGAGCTGACGTTCAAACCTTTTGAGGGACATGGCACAGATTATGTGATCCACCCCATTGATCTCGTGCACGCTGATTTTGATCGAGACATTCCGCTGCGTTTGCCTCCGCACCAAGAAGGCGAAATCACTTTCAAGTTTTGGCTTTGGTGCCGCCTTAATGAGGAGCATTTCGTCAGAGCGAAAAGGTTCGTGCAGGACTTTAGCTCTACCATTGAAAACGCATCAGAAGGCGCGGTATTGGTTTCGCTGGATGGGAAGCTCGAGAACGCGGTTACTGTGCTTCCTAGGCAGACGCTCATATTGGCAAAGCTGCACAATTTGAAACCGCGCTATTTCTTTTCGGTGTGGTTGCACAAACCCAACGACACGGTATGATTTTCGTATATGAGCGACAGCGGCACTCAGACTCCATAAGCTCGGATAGGGTGCTTCAGTCTACGCAGCTTGCGTCTGCGAGTGTTTTGCTTTCCCGTTCCAGAGTCACTAAACAAAATAGCCCATTTTGTTCACCTCCAAGCTGTCGAGGGGGTGAACCATGCGCCACGCACTTATTGCCGTCGTCGCCTTTCCGTTCCTTCTTGCCGCCTGCGAGACCGGACCGTCCGGTTCGCAGTCTGGCAACCAGCCAACCACCACAGCCGCAGCGCCGGTGCAGACGGCGCAATCAGGAGGCGGGTGCCTCACACGCCTCTACAACAACGCGAAGATCAATCCGCCCGCCGCCGACACACCGGAAGATCTGCGTCGCTGGTCCGGCCTCTATGGCGGCGACCGCTGGGACGGCGTGCTGTGCAACTCCCTCGCGGTTCTCCAAGTGAATAAGGACGGCTCGGCGCGGGTGCAGTATGCCTTTGGCACGGCCCCGTCCTGGGGCATCCAACAGCCAGGCGCCTACGAGTACCCGGCAAAGATCAATGGCGACACGCTCACGTTCGCGGTGCCCGCCCTTGGCGCAAACGCTACCTACAAGCTCTCGGGCGACAAGCTTTCTGGTACTTGGTCATCCCGCAACGGCACGAACCGGACAACGATCACCAGGGCGCCCTAGCGTCACGAATAATGCGAGGAGATGTCATGCCTATGATGGTGACGCGGCGGGCCTTGCTCCAGACCTTTTCCGGCGGCATCGCGGCCGGCATCGCCGACCCACAGAGCCTTTGGGCACAGCCTGCGGAAGGCACGAACAAGGGCATGCTGTTCCCTGACATCGTGTATCGAACGACTGACGGAGAAACCCGAAGCATCGCCGATGCGCGCGGGAAGCTGGTTCTCGTATATCTATGGGCGTCCTGGTGCCCCATCTGCGCGCAGGACTTGAAGCATATTCAGGCGTACTATGATCGCTTCAAAGAGAGTCCAAGGTTTTCCGCCATCATTCTCAACTTCATGGACCCGTACGATCGCGGGGTGAAGTGGGCAGAGGGGCTGGGCTTCAAGCTCCCGTTTGCGAACAGCAATATAGCTAGTCGCAATCCTGTCGCGGCAACGACGCGCGGCACCTATACGCTTCCCAGATACACGCCATTATTTTACATTTTGGACGGAAACGGCGTCGTTCTCGAAGCCACCGCTGCCCAGCAGAACGCCGACCGAAACATTCCTCGCATGATTGAGTCCGTGATTGGCTCGCTCCAGAAGAGCTGAGTTCGTCTATGCGTTCGCCTTGGTCCTGTGCGCCTGCACCACGCCTGTCCCGCATGAGGACCTCGTTTCGTTTGACGCCGTTCAGATGCATCAACGAGGCGAGATCAAGGTGATCGATGTCCGTTCGGCGGACGAAAGACATGGTCGGTTGTCCAAATTGTCGATGCCGCATATTCAATTTGGCCCGGACGGGTGGACCGGCCGGGTGGACGAAGAAGAGATCGCGGCCTTTGCAGAGCGAGTAAAGGCCGTTGGTCAGGGCACAAAGCCCGTAGCGCTTCTGTGTCAGCAGGGCGTGCGGTCCGGGTACGCGGCTGACGCGCTAAAAAGACACGGCCTCAACGTAACCAGCGTCGTGGACGGCTATCTAGGGAACGGCCGCGGACCGGGATGGAAAGCTTGGGAATGATCCAATATCATCTCCGCCACTAGACCGACAACCCGCGTTCGCATGTCGAACCGGTTGGATGAGATTTGCGCTAAGGCTCCGACATGCTGCGAACTCACGTATGGATAGTATTGTTGGTCTCCGCGGGCCTAAGCGCGTGTACGGCGGACAAGCAATCGATCACGACGGGGGCGGAAGGCGAGCGTCTCGGTGAGCTGACTGCTGAGGCCTTGTTGGACGAACCGTACCTAGCTCTCTGCGAATGGCACTAACCGGACGACACTAATCAAGGCGCAGTAGCGCCACAGCTTCCAGCGGATTACGATGCGGGTAGCATCGTAATCCGTCGGGAGAGGTGAACATGCGTCGTAACGGCCGCCGTTGCGTCGGACATTGCCTGCAAGTCCTGGCAGGGGCTCTCCTCCTTCTTGCATCCTGCAAAAGCGGTCCATCTGGGTCCGCCGGCATGGTTCAAAACCTGCAAGTGCCGCCCACCGCTCGCATCAGGGAGCCGGGCCTAGACGTTCCAGCGGCACTCGCGGCCTTCTCCGGTGTCTGGGGCGGCCGGTGGCACGGCGTGTCATACGGACAAGACTGGTCCGTGGACAGTTTAGTTATCGTCGAGCGGATCAGTGCCAACGGCGACGTTCAAGGCGCCTACGTTCTGGGCGATGCTCCTCCGTACCTGCGTGCCGGGTCATGGAAGTTCGCGGGAAAGATCGCGGACGGCAAGCTGACGTGGGTGTGGAACAAGAATCGTTTTGTGTACTCGATGGACGGCAACGGAATTCTTAGCGGCCGGAGGTACGTAAGCGACGTTCAGGACTCGTCCCAGATCATGATGAGGAAAATGTCCGGGATTGCCACTAACAGCCAACCACCCTACTTCTTATCCGCTATCGTCGTTGCCGCACTCGACCCCGCGATCCCGCCCGAGCTCGCTGTATTCAACGGCAAATGGGAAGGGGTGACAGGCGACGGCCGCGAACGGGTGATGGTCGTTGACCAGATCACGCCGGCCGGAGACGCGGCTGTAATACACGCGTGGGATGATGTTACTCGTCCGGAAGGTTTCAGGCCCTGGGGATATGCCGGACGAATCCATAACGGCGTCCTCGTGTTTTCCGGTGGCGGCGACACGTACCAGTTCACCAAGGCATCAGACGGAACTCTCAGTGGTATAATGGTTCGAAACGGAGCGGAACATTCGGCGGGTGTCATAACCATGACGACCGTCTCTATTGATCCGAGCCAGCCTCGGCCCAAGCATTGGCTTGTCGGACTCTGGAAAGGCAGCATTGCAGGATATACGCCGCCAGAAGGCCCCGCCCGCACTTTGAATGTCGCGGGTGTTGCCGATGGCGGCATCGCTACAGCCGCGTGGGGACTGCAGACGGCACGAAACTTCGGAAGCACAAACGTCACCGTGAATGGCGACAATGTGACAGTGACGACGAGCGCCAACAGCCGCGTGGAGCTGCGCCGCGATGGTAACCAGCTCGTGGGTACGTTTACTCTCGTGAACGGGCGAGCGTATGAAGTCGTGCTGTCGCGGATTGAGTGATGATCAAAAGGATACGGGACTTCAGGGACGTTGTAGCAAGCGTATGTGCTGTGTCAGGCCACTTTTTTCATATCACCACGATCTCCATTCGTCGTCACGGCAGATATTTGTTCCCGCCCGGCAACCACCATCAAAATATCGAACAACTGCCTACTGGCGGTTCCAAGCGTCCCACAAGATGGTTCACCGACAAGCGATTTTCGCCAGTTTACGATCTCCTGGTACGGAGATTTCAGCGTAATTGCTGGGTTTTTTCCGTGTACCTCAAAGTTCCAAGTGACAACTTCGGCAATATCTCTGCGCTCACTTGGAATCGCGATTTTGTAGCTTGATTCCTTGATATCTCGGAGTTCCAAGTAACGCAGCACGCCCTCGGCCGGAGCCTGGATTGCATCGGGCGTCGACAGCGTCTCAAGGATGCTCTGTCGCTCACGAAGAACGGCATGTCTACGCTCTTCGAATACATCCTTTGTGATCAGTCCGTCGAGTAAGGCATCCGTGAGCCGAGCAAGCCGCTCATCGAACGTCGCTAGTCGCATTCGTAGCCCATTGCGGTGGTTTTCAATATCCGCTTCTCGATGCTTTAGGTGCCTCGTTGCAAAGCCCCCAATGTCCCTGATCTCCGTCGTTGATAGCCGGACATAGCCCAAAAGCTCTTCGAACGCGGCATCAACGTCCTGCTCTCGCATGACAGCGCCTCGGCAGGCAGCGTTGAAGCAACGGTAATAAACGTACCTGCCCTTCTTTCGCTCGCCGACGAGGTGATACTTGCAGCCGCCACATCGTATGAACCGGCGGAACGTGAAGTCGTGCCTGACTACTTTTCCATACGTCTTGCACTTGAGTATCGTTTGAACACGGTCAAACAAGGCCATCGGTACAATGGGCGTGTGGATGCCGGGAAACGTCTCGTTCGTCCGCTTGATGCGGACAAGGCCGACATAGAACGGATTGTGCAGCATCTTGGAAAGCCCGTTCAGGCTCAGCGTCTCTCCCGACCGCCCTCGTAGTCCGCGCCGCGTCAATTCTGCATGCAGATCCCAAAGGCTCATTCGGTTTTGGCCGTACAGCTCGAAGGCTTGACGAACGAGGGGTGCCTTGACGGGATCAGGGACTTTCGCCTGCGCCTTGCCCCGATCAAGATAGCCAGGGGGCGCAGGCAACGGATAGAACCCCTGCTTCAAACGGCCATAAAACCCCTTCCGTACTTCATCGCGCAGGTTGCGAATGAAGTCGGCGGCAACGACCGCCTGGATGTCCGCTGACAATCGGCCGCCGCGGGACCGAAGATCGAGATTGTCATGGACAAACTTCACGTCAATACCGCGGTCAATGAGATCGCCGAGGTTTGCCCAATCCCGTAAGTTGCGGGCGCTCCGATCTATCTTATGGATGATGACGCCATCGGCCTCATTTTGGGAAAGCCGGTCGAGCATCCGGCTAAACAATCGCCGGCCTTGCTTGGCGGCAGTCTCCTTCTCCTCAAACCACGCCCCGATATGCAGGCTATTGCGTACCGCAAAAGCTTCAATTGCGGCGCGTTGCTCCGGCAACGATGAACCGTCCCCTTGCTTTACAGATGAGACACGAATGTAGGCAAAATAGCTTTTCATAAAGGCGGGCCACGCAAGCCACCTTCCGACTCTACCTCCCCATTCCCGTTCCCGCGACTCGCCTTCTCCACAGCTTCCCGATGAAGCCGCTCATCTATGCGAAGCAGTACGAGCACAAGTGCCTCTAAATTTTTTCGCGCGGCCTCCCGCTCCTCGTACGGCGCATTTGGCATATATCGATCAAGAATGAGATCGCCTGGCTGTCGTTCCTTTGTAGCCTTCATGCCAGAAGCTTTGCTCGCCGACCGATAGGGAGAAAAGACGCAAACAGTTGACCGGGCGGAAAAGGAGACGACTCAGCACAATAATTGGTCTTGGCTGCGCGAATGCGTTTGCAAGACTAGGGGCATGATCGACAGGCCCGAAACTCACGACCAGCCGATTCCGACCGTCTCCCGCGTCGTCGGCGACACAATTATCGAATTGGTCTACGACGCAGATCGACGGAAGACGGCGCTCGCCGTCTCTCGCTTCGGTGGCCTCTGGAATGTCGAGCAGCAGATTCAGATCGAAACCGGAGAAATCTTGGTACCGTATTCCGCGCGCAACAATCTCATTACGAACGAATGCGTACTGTTGCCGTCACAGCCGGAACACCACGGCAACAAAAGAGAGCTGCTAGCTGATATCGAAGCCTTCTTGCATCGCTACGTTGATCTTTCGCCTCTCTTCGAGAGGATTGCAGCTCACTATGTCCTGCTATCGTGGGTGCACGATCCGTACAATGAAATTCCGTATCTCCGGCTAAAGGGTCCTCTCGGCCGTGGAAAAACGCGTGGCCTGCTCGCTATTGGCTCGCTTTGCTATAAGCCCTTCTTCGCGAGCGGCGCGTCCACGATATCGCCGATATTCCATACACTCGACAACTTTGGCGGCACGCTTGTCCTCGACGAGGCGGATCTTCGCTTCAGCAACGCCACGAGCGACCTGGTCAAGCTGTACAACAACGGCGCGACGCGCGGCCTGCCTGTTCTGCGCACGATGCCGAACAGGCATCGCGAGTTCAACCCAAGAGCTTTTCGCGTGTTCGGACCGAAAATCATTGCCATGCGCGGCTCATTCGAGGATCAAGCTCTTGAAAGCCGGTTTTTCACCGAGGAAATGGGAGGGCGAGCACTCCGGCCGAACATTCCGATTTCGCTTCCAGCGTCGTTTAAAGCCGAAGCGCTCGCCCTCCGCAATCGTCTCCTCCATTTCCGTTTTTGTCACCTGCTCAGCGTGAAGCCGGACGCTGGCCACCCAAGGGATGACGTTGAGCCACGCTTGAACCAAATGGCGCTGCCGCTCCTGAGCCTTATCGACGATGCAGACCTTGCGAATGAACTCTGCACACTTCTCGCGGCGAAAAGTGCGACTAAACAGGAGCAGTGTCGTAATTCCGTCGAAGGACAACTTCTGTCCGCAGTCTGTAGAGTTCTTGCCGCGGCGCCGGGTCAACCGGCTGGCGTTGGCGCGGTCACAGAGCAGTTCAACAGCGCGCAAGCTGCCGACTATCGTCATGCCGTCTCAAGCAAGTGGGTCGGCCACATGCTGCGCCATCGGTTGAGACTGGTGACTAACAAATCGAACGGGATCTACGTGATCCCGGTCTTTGAGCGGCCGAAGATCGATGCGCTCGCAGCGTCGTACGGCATTGATCAACACGAAATACACACCAGCCTTGCTGCGTAGTGCCTCGTTCAAAGTACAATTATCCACACATATCCCATTACAACGTGCGAGGTGTTGACGACACGGCAATAAGTCGCGTCTTTTTGTTCTTTTTGCGCCCTGGAATCATGCCTACACGCCGCCACGCGCGGCACGCCACGCATGACCCGCCCTCTTCCCACATACCTTCGCGCCATCCGCAAACGTCACGCGCTCACGCAGGCGGAGCTTGGGCTTCTCCTTGGATATTCAAAGTCGGCCATTTCAAAGTTTGAAACACGCAGCAGGCCGCCGACCGTTGATCTAATTCTTGGCTGCGAAGTGATTTTCGGAGGAGGTGCACGCGAGCTCTTTCCAGCGATGTATCGAGAAATAGAGGACGCCATCATGCGCCGCGCGAAGGAGCTGTACGAGCGGCTCGAGAAGCGGAACGACCTTGCTTCGCTCGATAAGATGCAACTCCTCCTGGACATGATCCATCGCGTCGAAAGCGACACCTTTCAAGTATGACGGAGAAGCGATCAAGGGATCTCGTGTGCGCAATTCACCCCACGCCGCGAGGCTTTGGCTGGTCAGTGTTTGAAGCGCCTCTTTCCCCCGTCGACTGGGGCATAGCGAGCGCTAAGCCGGGTCGCAATTCTCGATCTATGGCGCGTTTCGAGCGCCTGCTTAACAGATACGAACCATGCATCGTTATCTTCGAGGAATTCGAGCAGCATCCAGCACGCCGAGGCGAGCGAATCAAAAAACTCTGCCGCGCAATGATGCACTTGGCGAATACGCGCGGCGCTCACACTCCCATCTACAGCCGCGAAGCTATCCGAACGTGCTTTTCGAGTATCGGGGCGACGACCCGATACGAGATTGCGCAAGCGATAGCGCAGCACGTTCCCGTATTCCGGAGACACTTACCCAAAGAGCGGAAACCATGGATGTCTGAGGATTTCCGGCAGTGCCTGTTCGACTCTGCTGCGCTGGCCCTGACGCACTTTGCGGTTACCGGCATGAGCACCTAGTCCTCGCTCCCGTGCATCCGGGAGCGCCGGAATATCTTTTCCGACGCTCCCACTCTGCAAGGGAGACCACGATGGAAGTTATAAACGGGAGAAAAGTGGCGCGTATCCGCTATCTCAATGACCTTTTGCGCTGCCAGGGTATCGGCGGCCAGGTGATGGTGACCGCGGGCATTGATGCACTCGGGCCGGAAACCGTGTTGCGGATACTGAAAGCGGTCGCCGATTTTACTGACTTCGACCCGCACAACGATCCGCACGGTGAGCGGGACTGCGCGATGCTGACCGTCGACGGGTTGTCCATTTTGTTCAAGCTCGACTACTTCGACACGACGCTCACGATGCATTCGTCCGACCCTGCCGATCCAGCAGCAACGTGTCGCGTTTTGACCGTAATGCGCGCTAACGAATACTGATCTCTAGGCCGCCTCTACCTAGGCGCGGCGGATCATACTCTAGCGGGATGAGTACCGACCGTTGAGAACGTCAAGTGCCCGACGACCGGACCACCGGTGCACACTCACCAGCGCGGCTTAGCAACTCAACAGCCTCTCATAGGGGCTGTTCTTCTTGGACTTGCGTGCCAATGCTTTGGTTACTCGCATTGTAGGCGTCGCTCCAAACCTTCAGCATCCTCGCTTTTGCCATGTGGGCTTCTGTTGGGTTGCTTGGACCAGGATACGTGTGAATCGAGATCAGCTCACCAGTCTTCACGTTGTGCTCGACGTGGTGCTCAACGGCTTCAATAGTCTTCTTCACTCGGCGGATAAAAGTAAGCGCTTCCTCTCGCGGATCCCGATGATCTCCTTTGAGATTATCTTCGAGGGCTCGCCGCTCATCGGACGCCATTTGCGTGAACAACAGAAACAGTCCCGTTGGCAGCCCCACGAACTCGGCGAAAGCTCTTAGGTGGAAGAACTGCACGCCTTCCTTGCCGTTGCTTATCCGGTGAATCATCCTCGCGATCCCGCCAGGCTTTTTTGGCTTCTTTATAATGCCCGCATAGTGATTCGCGACCTTCGAATACACCTCGATAAAGTTCCCGCCAGCACAGAAGTCTTCCGGTTTTAGAAACTCGTCGGCGCCGTTGGTCAGAGACAGCCAATAGTTCTGAATCGCGAGCACCGTGGCCGAGATGCCCGTCGGAAATATCTTTTCGTCGTCCCCATCGGGCCGCACCTTTGTCGTTGTGCGTGGGCGTTTTCTCGGTACTTTTGCCATCAAATCATTCCTCATTCAGGAATGGCCGAGTGGTGGCGAAAAAAAGCCCGGGTTAAACCCGGGCTTTTAGCTGTTTGTGATTAAAAAACGTCTGTTGATCTTGACGCGCGAATTGGTCTCAGGATAATTACACCTAGGTCGGAGTCTGCCACCAGGGTCTTGCACACCCCGGCGGACGACGGTCAAAGCGAGTGGCTACCAACCTACACAAGGGAGACCCTCATGCTTCGCCAAGACGCAGTCTCAGACTCCTTTACACCAGCCACCGGAGAGGTGGCCGAACTCGGTCGAACCGCATTCCTCAAACAGGAACGGTCCGATTCCGCTGGTCAGAATACACCCCGCGGCGGCGTTGTCAACTTCTCCGAAGGGGAAAAAACTCAATGCCGTGAACCGGCTAAGGACTTGGCGCGACTCGGCTACGCGGTCGTTCCCCGGGGGTCGCTCGGCATCCACACGTTGCACTGGCCGGCGCTAAACGCGTTCCTCGCCAGCGTGCCGAGCAGCCTCGCCTATGACCCGTACGATGCCAACCAGGCGAGGGCGCGTCGGTACGGTGCGTTCCTCTTCGATCCGAGCAGCGGCCTTCTGCAGCCGTTCGGTCGCCGCTACGACCCGACCGGTGCCCCGCTCGGAGAGTATTACCAGGACGCGATCTATAATCCGGACCCCACGGCAGCGGGGGTGCGGCGGGTGTTTGCCGGGCTTCGCGACGACCAGATCAACAGCCGCGGCCTGCACGAACTGATCCGGGCTGATTTCGCCATTGCCGAAGCTGCCGGTGTCCTTCCGGGCTCGGCCGCGTATCTGGCGGGCGTGCACCTCATCGCCGTCATGCCACGGCCGAACCACCCGGCGGTGTCGTCGCCCGACGAACTGCACTGCGACGGCGAGCCCGTCACGGCGGTCCACCTGGTCGAAAGGCGCAACGTCACGGGTGGCGAAAACACCGTTTCGGCGGTCGCAAACACGGGCAAGCACCCCAAGAGCCTGCCGGCAGGGGAAATCATTGAGCAGTTCACGCTCACGACGCCGCTCGACGGCTTCATCGTCGATGATCGGCGGGTCTCCCACCACGTCGCCGAAGTGCAGGTCATGGACCCCGACTTCCCGGCCGGGCGCACCGTCGTCCTGATCGACTTCCGTCCGATGAAACCGCTGTCAAACGACGATCTCCCTAAGGCAAGCGCGCCGACATCCTGACAGCGCATCCGATTTAGAACGGATGCCCCGCCCAAGGCGGGGCATTTTCTTATGTGTGTGTCACGCAGATTACTACCGCATAAGGCGAATGCTGCTGCCCGCCGCGTCGATGATATCCGTCTGCGCCACCTCCTTCTCCGACTTCACGCCAAACAGCAGAATCCCCGACGGCACCTTCCGCTCTTTCACCACCAGTTCATGCGCCGCCTCCCGTATCGCCTTCGCCCGCGCAACGCTCGTCGTCAACATCAACATCCGAGGAGCGAGAAGATCGAGATGTGTGCGATGGCATTCCTGCTGCCAACTCTCCGCGTAGGCGACGAGCTTCCGCAGAACGCTTGAACGATGCAGGAACGCGTCGCTTTCGCGCACCCGCTCTGCAGGTGCGATCGTCATGGTACCGCGATCGATTTCGAGGAAGATGTAGCTCACGCGAAACGTGCCATCAGGACTCCTTAGACGCAGCCCAAAGATAGCGTCCGGCGCGAGATACACCGTGCCGCGCGCCCCGTAGTAGTGAACTGAAACGGACCAGCGGCTAGGTAATGGTGAGCGCCGCGTTTCCTCGGGTGCACGTTTTAGAATATCCTCGAATGGGATCAGGGTAAGGTCATCACGCGAGCGGCACGCTAGCTCCACGTCAATCATGAACCGCGAGACGGCGAGCGTGTGATCCAGGTTCTCCCGCGTATACGAGCGATTACGCGACCGCCAGTTGGCCACGCCGATATTCGCACCGAACATTTCCTTCATATAGCGGGCGCCGGTCGTGTCGAGGCCGTACACGAGCGCCTGCGAACCGCCCCTGCCGAACCGATCTATCTGCGCTATCGGCCGGTCTAGGAAGCCAGCACGATACAAGAGCGTGAGCCGTCGCGAGAGGCGGTCGGGCGAACGGTCAGGGAACAGGCGATAGAGGTCGTCGGCGCGGACGAATCGATGGCGATAGATACACTGGATGATGGCAACATCATCGGAAGTAAGCTCAATAGGAGGAGCTTCGCCTTCGCGTTTGAACCTCGGATACGACCGACGTGCCCCCGCCATTCTCGTTAACGGGGTTCCTGTTCCTCGCGCCAGAACGTGGCTTCGCCGCGTGCGTTCCCGTTATCGGAGGAGAGCGCCACCTGCCGCGCAATTATTTCCGCCTCGGCCATCGCAATGCCCGAGATAAATGCGCTTCTCTCGGATGTCGAGGCTCGAAACCGCTCTATGATTCCCGCCGCCCTAAGCACCGGCTTCACCTCCGCAGTCTCGATCCGAATTGTTCGCTGCCCCCTGCGCTTCACGATGGCCGCACGATCCGGCAGATTGCGCAGTTTCAGTTGCGCCAGGTGCAAACTTTCGTCGAGAGAATAGAAATGCGTTGGTCGTTCTTCTCGCACCGCGCGCAATGTCTGTGACCGCCCTCGCGTCTCGCTATGACTGCGCGAGTGCCCCTCCGTTATCGAAAAAGATTCCGTCACGATACTGCTTGCAGTGCTTACCGAACTCTCGCTCATACCCCGCTGTTCCGGTGTCTCGCCCTCTCGGGCGTCGTAGCCGATGCTTGTGCCCGTCGAGACCGTAGTGCCTTCGCTGGTACTCACACTGCGCGTAGCAGAGCTGCTTGTGGCATAGGCGCTAGAGGCACTTTCGGATTCGAGCCAGAACGGCTCCTCATCAACGATTGCGGGCGCCGTGATGCCTTGCTTGGGTCGTTCAAGATCAATATCCCCGCGCATAATCTCACGGGCCATGATCGCAGCGTCGTCGTCGGAAAGACCTCCGAGCACGATCTTGGTCTGAGTTCCACCCATCACGGCGTTGTAGATCCCCTCGCCCCGCTCCTTTAGCTGACCGATTCGTTGGTGCGCGAGCACGGCGTGCAGACCAAACTTCCGTGTCTGATCCAAAACACGCTCGATGTCCCCTGAAAGGAAGTCGTACGCTTCGTCGACATACAGTGTGAATGGCTTGCGACGTGCTACAGCCTGGTCGCGGCCCAGCGCCGTGAGGAATAGATCATTGATGAGTAACGTGCCGAGAACCCGCGCATTCTCATACGAGAAGGAATGATGCGAGCCGAGATTCACAAGCACAATTTCGCTCCGGTCCATTGCCGAACGGAAATCTATAACTCGCTCCTTTTGCCCAACGACAAGCCGCATTGATGGTGCGGACAGAAACTTAGACAGCCGCGTGATGGTGCTCTCGACATGCTCAGCAAATTCCCGCCTCGGCAGGGCACTGAGCTCGTCCCATGTGATTTGAAACATGGGGTTGGGTAGCCCTTCGGTCAGCATCCGGCGCACACCTTCCGGATCGCGCGCTTGGAGCAAGGCTGGTCCCTCGGCAAGCGTCAGGCCGCGGACCGCAAGCGCATAGAAGACTGCGCGAAGGATCTTCTCGAGGCGCGGGGTCTCGTTCATATCGCGGGCGCCCCACGCCTGCGCGCACGCCCCCACCATGGCATCCACCCGCACGGACAGAGATTCACCCGGAACCGTGCGGAGCGGATTGAAGCCGGGAACTAGCGTTTCGTCCCCGGGACGGATCAGGTGGATTCGACGTATCTTTGCGAAACCCCGGACCGCACACCACTCTTCGATGTCGTCACAGAGCGTTCCATGCGGATCAAGCAGGCACAGCCCACGGCCGCGAGCGATGTCCTGCCGAATCATGTGCTCTAAAAGCTTTGACTTGCCAGTCCCGATAGAGCCAAGCACATGGACGTGTCGTGAGCGCTCTCTATCGGTGAGCGCAAGTTTCCGGCCGCGGCGAGTGGTGCCGATCTCAAGCATTAGAGCGCCGCATCTCCCGCCTTCTTGGAAATGAACGATTGCAGCATGGCGTCGAACAGCTCGCACACCTGCTGCTGTGCCTCGGTGAGCTTGTCTGCACCACCAGCGTCCTTAATGATCTGCTCCTTTGCCGCCTCGACCGCCTTCACAATGTCCGGCATTTTGCCGAGATCGCTCATGAATGATTCGAATTCGTCAGACTTCACGCCATCGTTGCCGTTTCTACCTCCCGCTTTCTTGAGCTTTCCGCGCGCCTCAGCTTCTGCGAGCTGTTCCTTTGCCTCAAGCAGTTCGAGCTTCCGGCGAACCCGCGCGATCTCCGCAAACGCGTCAAATTCTTCTTCCGCGACCTTGAGACGCTTGCTTGCAAGCATGATGCGTCTGCGCTCGTCTTCCCGGATGGTCGGCAGCTCCCCAAGCTGCACTTCCATCTGCTCGCGGCGGATGATCGCCGCACCGACGGCCACGCCCGCGTCGATGCCAGCGGCCTTGGCGCGGAGCGCTTGTTCGTACCCTTCGAGTACCCGCCGGATAGCGTTGAATCTCATTCGTCCGAGGATGCCGAGCCCGAGCGGGGTTCCATTCGGCATCGTGAGCCGAGTAGCATCCGACCGCGGCGGCACTATTTCGCCATGAAGCACACCCTCGTCTTTGTCAGTCATGCCGCTTTCTCCCGAACCGACCGGCTTGCTTCATGGGCTGCTTTCGCGCGCTCAAGCGCCACGGCAGCGAGGCCAATGGCCTCTTGGATGCTAATGAACGCCGCCCGCTCATAGTCCGTCCTCGCGCGGGCCAAGTCCTCTCGAATCAGCCGCTCGCTTACGCGCTTCATCCTTGCGACAAGCCGCTCACCCTGCACTATCCGCACTTCGCGCAAGATGCGGTTGTTTGGCGGCACCTCGCGAAGGGCCGCCGCAAGCGCATTGCCGTCCAGCATATGATCCAAATTGAGCGCCGAACGCACTATCGGCTCGACGGGGTGCGGATGAAAGGTGAAGTAATACCAGCGAAGGATCGGCTCGCGTATTTTTACGAAGACAATTACGGCAACAAGTAAGACAGCGAGATAGCCCATCATCTGCAGGAAATCCTGCACCGACGCCCAAAACTCCTCGCTTTCTTTCTGCTGTTGCCGAAGCCAGGCTTGTCGCTGCGCCTCCCGCTCACGCTCTACCGCTGCGGCAGCTTCACGCGCTCGTTGTTCGGCACCGACGTTCTCCACCGCCTGCCAAGCGTAAGACGAACCCGGATGAAATGCGCTGTCGCCTCTAAAGGAGTGCGCCCGGATCGCAAGCATGCCGTTTGGCAGGTACAGCTCGACGGAGCCAACGTCCAGGCGAAGCTCCGATGTTTCTCTAACACCGAAGATGAAACGCAGCGGACATGCCTGCCACGCGAACTCCACGGCGCGGCGCAGTACCGATTCAACCACCAACGCGTTGTCGTACTCGGATTTTTCGCTTACGACGCGGACGCCCCGCGCAATATTGCCGATGCCTATGTGCCGGCAATCGGTCACCGAAAAGGTGAGGCGACCAAGAGCGCGCGCCACCTGTTCATCGGTCGCGAATCCATAACCGAACGCTGCCCGATACTGAATCCCGCCGACGTTCATGCTCGTCTGCGCACGACTTTCAGTCGCACCGAACATGAAGGCCGCTATGACAGCTGCTGAGATCGCAAGTGCGCGGGAGAAAGTCATAGCCACCCTAACCGCCGGTTGCACCCCTATGTAGCACAAGCCGAAGATTGCGGTCATCGACAGAGAGCACCGCCCGGGTAGCCTTGTACACAGGGCGGCCAGCCGCTCGGGGGCGCGCGAGTTAAGATTTATTAACGGCGGCTTGTCCGCCCTCTATGGCTTTCTTCGAGAGATTCCGCGCGAGATCCGGTCCAAGCTCCGAGCAGCTTGCGTTGTCTTCTGCAATTGGCCGCGTTCGCGATGCTCAAGAAAGCGTCACCGAAGCGGGGCGTCGCAGCGGTTACACCAACGCGCAACTCACCGAGCTGCTGCCCGACATCAAGGAGGAAGCGAGGCTAGAGATAGCTGAGCGCTCCGTCCGGGAACAGCTTGAAGGCAACCGGGAACGCCAGGCGGGCCTGCGAAAACTGCTTGGCCTCGTCCGACAGGTGCAGGCCCGCCAGCCGAGCGAGGAGTACGCTACAAAGGAGCGGAAAGCCGCCGCAGAACTGGAGCAGCTTGAGGCCGAAGAAAAGACGCTGGCCACCGAGCACGAAGCCCAAGCAACGCGCCTTGCTACAGTACGAAGCAAGCTAGCCGAAAAGGACAAGGATCTGCGAAAACGCTTTGGTCTGCCCGACCAGGACTAAACCGCCGCCTCTTCAGGCGGCGCTTTTAATAATTGAGGGCGGCATCTTCATGCCGACCACCTGGGGCGTCGGCCGAGACGCCCCCCTGCGAAGCGAAACCTTCGTCTGGCGTCCGCGTCAGGCGAACCTCCCCGCAACCGTCGGGCGCCGCTGTCCGCCCAGGAGACCGGCGGGGTCCTTCCCCGCCGAAGCGACTGGCTGCGGCAGCGAGCGTCCGACTTCGACCGTTTCGGGTGAGTGGTGGCCGTTCGCTAGTGCCGCCACGAACCCCGCAGCGACAGCGGAGCCGAAGTGGAGAGGCAGCACCCCTGCCCCCACGAGGGAAACGGTCGAAGTCGGGCGTGTGCGCCCGACGGTTGCGGGAGAATTTTCCGTTGCGAAGCAACGGCTTTGCGGACGTTCCGATGACCGCAAACCCGCCAATTCATGATTGGCGGGTCTATTGGGCTATGGGCTTTGCTTCGGAGCTATGTCCTTGGTGGTCAGCCGGGGAGGCAGACTCACTAACTCCTCCCAAAAAGTGCGGGTACCGTTCCTGTCGGACACGGTCTCTTCGAGACGTACCCACCGTCCGAGCTCCGGGACATACCAGCGAAGAGCGCATCCTGAGCTTCTGCCAACCCGTTCCCAGCAGTAGGAAATGACAAACGCGTCGAATTCTCCTGCGAGAACGCGCACACGTTCTTTCCGAAGCACCGAGAGCTTCTCCGTGCCTGGATAGGCGCGACCATTCACAACGGAACGGACCGCCAAGGTCTTCCCGACCGTGAGAGGAAAGAAATCGCTGAAGTCGGTTTCATGCCTGTACTCTGTGTTTCCGTCACGGAGGTAAACCAGATCGGCCCACCGCATGATTACGGTGTCGGTACCAAGGTTCCGTTCGGTCGTAACCGCGCCGTTGACCTCCAGAACGATGCGCCAGAAATACTTGCTCGCAGAGTTTCGGTAGTTGTATTCATCGCCGGCGACCGGTGCGACGTATCCTGGCAGCGACTTCGGGAGTTCGGGGAAGGTAGCGCAGGCCGGGAGGACTATTGCTACTATAAGTAACGTGCAGCTCCGCCGAACGCGCTTCATGACGATCCCCCTAAGCCGATACAGACTTGGCGTCTGTCTGCACCCTAAATTTTTTCGTGCGCAGCTGCTTGGCCTGCATGACGGTCAGCACATGCGAGTAGTGCTGCTCGATGTAGGCGATGGACGTTCCCATGTTCTTGGCGAGGACGTGGATCGGCACGCCCGAGAGAAGCGATTGGGTGCAATAGAAATGGCGGAGGCTGTACACCGTGCGCCGTTTTCCCCAACGGTCGTCGAGGAGCTTCAAACCCCGTAGAACCTTGGCGAACGTCTTGTTGAAATTGTCGATCGGCTCGCCGTCATAGCCGCAGAACACGAAATGGTCCGGGTTCGTGTGCTTCGAGAGCTTCTTGAGCCGATCCAGATAGAATTCCGTGCCTTCGCGGCACACGACGGTGCGCGCCCCGGTCTTGGTCGTCGGCGCGACTTCCACGACAAGCGCGGGCTTGCCGTCTTCGTCCTCCTCGAGCCGCAGATCCCTCCAGAGGAGCTGACGTGCTTCGTTCGGACGCAAGCCGCTGTTGGCCATGAACAGCAGATAGTTGCGCAGCAGCTCGCGCTGAAAACGATGAAGCGCATGCGGTCCTGACCGATGGAGCGTCCCGCCGTTCTCGGCCGCGCTCGTTACGCGGTCTTCCTTCACCCATTCACGCAGGTGTTCATACACCCGCTTCCATTCAGCCTCCGTGAAGCTGGGGCGACGCTCAACACCCTTAGAGTGCTTCACCTTTACAGCCTTTATCCAAGGCTCCCGCTTCACGAAGCCTACGCGCTTGCCCCAGCGAAATATCTGCCGAAGCATCCCGGCTTCCATATCGAGCGTCTTTTGCGCGGGTATGCGAGCGGCGTTCGCCGGAATGGGTTCGCCGTCCGCTTCGGCGCACTCGGGATTGTAGAAATTGACGCGCCAGTCCCAGTACTTCTCCACGAAGGCGTCCGGCATATCGGCAACGCGCTGCTCGCCGAAATACGGCTTGAAGTATTTGGCGGCGATGAACTTGTGGAGGCGCTGCCGATGCACGGACAATCCCGCCTCATGCGCGGCGTAGAAGCGCGTCCAGAAATCCTTGAACTTCAGATTGCCCGCCGTCTTTACGTCGAGCCCCTGCTTCTGCTCGGCGCGAAGCGCGTAGAAGAGATCTTCAGCTTCGGTAATCGCGGCGTTGAAGTCGCCGGTCTTGAGCGACTTGATGACGTAACCGAGAACGCCGGGGATTTTGAGACGCACCTGATAGGTGGTCTTTTTGCGGCCGGAGCGCGTGTAGAGGAGAATCGCCCCGTCACGCAGCCGGTGCGCGTTTTCGTAGAACCCGACAGCCACCGCCGCCCCCGCTTTTCGGTGAACGATTGGTGAAAAACGATAACTGGAAGCTGCGGAGCTTACAAGGAGTGGTGAACGATTGGTGAATGCAAAACAGCGGCTAGGATTTCTCCTAAGCCGCTGTTTTTAAACGAAAACTTAAAGGTACCGGACTAGCGCTTCGAGAACTGGAAGCTGCGGCGCGCCTTGGCGCGGCCGTACTTCTTACGCTCGACGACGCGGCTGTCGCGGGTCAGGAAGCCGACCTTCTTGAGCATCGGCCGCAGGACCGGCTCGAAATAGGTCAGCGCCTTGGAGATGCCATGACGCACCGCGCCGGCCTGGCCCGACAGCCCGCCGCCGGTGACGGTGGCGAAGACGTCGAACTGCTCGGTGCGGTTGGCCACCAGGAAGGGCTGGCGGATCAGCATGCGCAGCACCGGCCGGGCGAAATAGGTGTTGCCGTCGCGGCCGTTGACCATGAACTGGCCCTTGCCAGGCTTGATCCAGACGCGGGCCACGGCGTTCTTGCGCTTGCCGGTGGCGTAGGAGCGGCCTTGCGCGTCCTTCTGGGGCGCGGGCAGGTCGACGACGGCCGGAGCGGCAACCGTCTGCGCGACAGCCGCCTGGTTGAGCTCGGCCATGCTGCGGATGGGGGACGCGGACGGACGCCGGTCGCGATCGCCGCGCGGTCCGCCGCTGCGGGTGGGACGTTCCGCCATGGCTTAGTCGCTCCTCTTGTTCTTCGGATTGAGCTTCGCCAGATCGATCGTCTGCGGGCTCTGAGCCTCGTGCGGGTGCGCCGCGCCGGCGTAGACCTTGAGGTTCTTCATCTGCTTGCGGGCCAGCGGGCTGTCCTTTTTCATCATCCGCTCGACAGCGCGCGTGACGAGCGCGCCGGGATTCTTGCGGCCCAGCGTCTCCTTGGGGGAGCGCTCCTTGATGCCGCCGGCATAGCCGGTGTGCCAGTAGAAGACGCCGTCGGTCATCTTGCGCCCGGTCAGGCGCACTTTCTCGGCGTTGATGATGACGACATTGTCGCCGCAATCGACATGCGCGGTGAAGCTGGTCTTGTGCTTGCCCTTGAGACGCAGGGCGACGAACGAAGCCAGGCGGCCCAGAACGACGCCATCGGCATCGATCAGGATCCACTTCTTCGCCTTCGCCGCTTGCGCGGGGCTCAACGATACGGTGGCCATAGGGGGTCCTAAAAAATAACGACGGGCAAAACGGCCCGTCGAACGCGGCGGAATATCGTGGTTTAGCCGCGCGCTGTCAATCTCTGTAATCTGTCGCGAAATCAGTAAGTTTGATTAGCGGTATTATATTACTCCCAGCTACCTCGTTGCCCGCAAAGGCTTGGGAATGCAGGTTCTCGCTTTCACGCCGAGAGGCAAAGAAGGGGCGATACGAGGCTCTCGTGCGTCTGCATCGGCCCTTGAAGCGGCGTCTCGAACACCCACATGTAATACATATTGTCTAGATTACAACCGCCACGAAAAAGTTAACGCGACCCTGATAATATGATTTATTTACAAATTGATAGGCCATCCTGCGTGCTCCGTAGTCTAGCCATTATGTCCAACACCCGAAGCGCGCCGGCCCCGCTTTTTCATCGCGAGGACAGCAGGTTGCGGGCCTTCGAGCGAGGCGCTCTGCCGCCACGAGAATTTATTTCGCGGTTTCGTGGAATCAAAGGCTAAGCGGCGCTTTTCCGCCTCAGCGCGACGCGCGGGACGTGCGGCGCAGCTGGGGCTGTTGGGCCTGGACCGGCACCGAGTAGGTCGAGGTGACGTGGGCAACCGGCTCGGGGTCGCCTTCCGAGTAGAGCATCACCTCGCCATAGGCCAGGCGCCGGCCGCAGCGCAGGAGTACCGCTTCGGCCAGCACATCGCGAGCGGCGGGCCGGCGCAGGAACACCGTGTTGAGCGAGGCGGTCACCGACTTATCGCCGTCGGGCAGGATGCTCATGATCGCACCGTAGAGCGCGTAATCGGCGACGGCCATCAGGATCGGGCCGGCCACCGTGCCGCCATCGCGGGTGAATTCCGGCCGGAAGGGGACCCGCACCGTGCAGCGCCCTCCCCCCAGTTTCTCGGCCTTGAAGCCGAAGAGCGCCGCAATGGGCGTGGTCTGGTGGGTTAGGCGGGTGAACTCCCGCGCCGTCAGCGTGGCCATGGCCGTGATACTAAACATTGATATAAAAATTGAACAGCGTTAAAATTTTTAGATGGAGGTGCTTTGATGGATGGCGCCATGCCCGCCAACCGGCGGGAAACCAACCGGAAATTCCGTCAGGACGCGGTGCTGGCGGCGGCCCAGCAGGTCTTCGGCGAGCAGGGGCTCGAGGGCGCCACGATGCGCGCCATCGCCCAGGCGGCCGGGTATACGGCCGGCGCGGTCTATTCGTACTACCCGACCAAGGAGACGATCTACGCCGAGATCCTCGCCCACTCCCTCGCCGAGCTGCGCACCGGGATCGCCGCCGCCATCGCCGCCGAGAAGACCGACGAGGGCCGCCTACGCGCCGCCATCCGCGCCGTCTACGCCTTCTACCGCTCGCGCCCCCAGGATCTCGACCTCGGCCTCTACGTCTTCCAGGGCCTGCGGCCGCGCGGCCTTGGCCCCGAACTCGACCGCCAGCTCAATTCGCGGCTGATCATGGCCCTGCAGAAGATCGCCGGCACCATCGCCCGCCTCGGCGGCCTGACCCCGCTCGCGGCGCATCGCGAGACCGTGGCCGCGATCTGTCACCTGTTCGGCGTCCTGGTCCTGGCCGGCACCGGGCGGCTCAAAATTCTCGACAGCGACCCCGAAATCCTGATCGATCATTATCTCGACGGGCTGGTGGCACGCCTGAAACGCCTACCGGGTTAGGACTTCTCAGGCGACGGGCAAGAAAGCCTCGCTTGCAGCCATCGTCACGACGCGGCCAAGTTACGAGCACACACCAGGGGAGAGACGTTCGATGAGTAACGCCAAGCGCAAGACCAGTGGCGCCAAGAAGCCGCTCGTCCTTGTCGAGAAGGACGGGCCGGTCACCACGATCATCATCAACCGGCCCGAGGTCCGGAACTGCGTCGACCAGCCGACCGGCAAAGCGCTGGTCAAGGCCTTCCTCGACTTCGAGGCCGACCCCGAGGCGACCGTCGCCGTGTTCTGGGGAACGGGCGGCGCCTTCTGCGCCGGCGGCGACCTCAAGGCCCTGTCGAGCACCGACGGCAAGCAATGGATGAACGACATGCGCTTCGAGGAGGACGGCAACGGCAACCTGCCGCCCGGCCCGCTCGGGCCTTCGCGCCTGCAGCTCTCCAAGCCGGTGATCGCCGCGGTCGCCGGCCCGGCCGTGGCCGGCGGCATGGAACTCGCCATCTGGTGCGACCTGCGCGTCATGGAGGCCGACGCCTATTTCGGCGTCTACTGCCGGCGCTGGGGCGTGCCGCTGATCGACGGCGGCACGGTGCGCCTGCCCCGCCTGGTCGGCATGGGTCGCGCCCTCGACATCATCATGACCGGCCGCCAGGTGAAGGCGAAGGAAGCGCTGGCCATCGGCATGTGCGACCGCGTCGTGCCCAAGGGCAAGGCGCGGCAGGCCGCCGAGGCTCTGGCCCACGAGATCGCCCGCTTCCCGCGCGAATGCATGCTCGCCGACCGCAACTCGGCGCACCGCGCCTGGGGCAAGCCGACGCGCGAAGCCATGCGCGAGGAATACTGGTTCGGCCAATCCTGCCTGAAGAACGAAGGTGTGGGCGGCGCCACCCGCTTCGCCAAGGGTAAGGGCCGGCATGGCGACTACAAGGACATCTGAACCAAGTGCCCCCCTTCGCCCGCTCACATCTGACCGTCACCCCGGCCAAGCGGCGATAGCCGCGCGAGCCGGGGTCCATCGTGCCGCCTGCGAGATGGATCCCGGATCGCGCGGCATAAGAATGCCGCTTGTCCGGGATGACGAGCGCAAGACGGGTCTTGCACCTGCCCGCTCCTCGCCGCAGATTCAAAGGATGATCTCGTTCCGGAGAATGACGTGACCGCCGTTCCGAAAGCCGCCGAGCCGCTGCTCCTTCGCCACGACCGTGACGGCGTGGCCACGCTCACGCTCAACCGCCCGGCGCAGCGCAATGCATTGTCCGTCGGACTGATGGCGGCGCTGCAGGCCGAGCTCGAGGCCATCGCCAGCGACAAGGCTGTGAAAGTCGTGGTCATCGCCGGCGCCGGCCCGGGCTTTTGCGGCGGCCATGATCTGAAGGAGATGCGTGCCACACCCAAGCGCCAGGCCTACGAAGCGCTGTTCGCCCAGTGCAGTAAACTGATGCTGTCGATCACCCGCCTGCCCCAGCCGGTGATCGCGCGCGTGCATGCCGTGGCCGCCGCGGCCGGCTGCCAGCTGGTCGCCACCTGCGATCTCGCCATCGCCGCGGACAGCGCGCGCTTCGCGGTCAACGGCGTGAACATCGGCCTGTTTTGCTCGACGCCCATGGTGGCCCTGACCCGGGCCATCGGCCGCAAGCCGGCCATGGAGATGCTGCTCACCGGCGACCTGATCGACGCCCAGACAGCCCTGTCCTATGGGCTGGTCAACAAGGTGGTGCCCGGCGCCGAGCTCGACGCGGCGGTCGGGGCGCTGGCGGCAAAGATCGTCGCCAAGTCCCCCTATGCGCTGAAGGTCGGCAAGGAGGCATTCTACCGGCAGGCGGAGCTCGATCTGGAGCAGGCCTATGCCTACGCCAGCGGGGTAATGACCGCCAACATGCTGTCGCGCGACGCAGAAGCCGGCATCGACGCTTTCCTGGCCAAAAAGCCGACCCCGACCTGGGAAGGCCGGTAAGTGCGCCCGGGCCTGTGGACAATCGCGCTAAGCCCTTCTTGTCCAAGGGCCTTAGCGCGGCCATATCGTAACCAATATTAAACAGCGTTTTTGTTAAAATTTTAGATGAGTTACCCTAGGTCGATTCGCACCTTCTAGGGCGATTCGAGGCTGTCCGAGACGAGAACGATGCCACCTGATCGCAAGGTCCTGCTCACGCCCGCCTCGCGCACCCAGCGCCAGGTCGTGCGGCCGCGCGTGTCCCAGGAGGAACTCGACAAGGCGGCGCAGCTGCATCAGGACTTCACCTTCTCGCGCCGCGGCGGTGCACGCATGCACTTCGCCGGCCGCGACCTGTCGCTGCTCAACTTCTCCGGCATCAACCTGGCGGGCGCCGTCTTCACCGGCTCGGCCTTTCATCACGCCAATCTGACGGACACGGTCCTCGACTCCAGCATCCTCTTCGGCTGCGACCTGAGCGACGCCAACATGCAAGGCGTCAGCCTGCGCGATGCCGATCTGCGCGGCGCCTTCTTCCGGCGCACCAACCTTGCCGGCGCCAATCTCTCCGGCGCCGACCTGCGCGAAGGCCGCCTGGCGCATGGCGACCGTGAGAAGGGCTTCAAGGAAGTCGTCTACGACGAGGTCGATGCCGCCAATATGGAGGGCGCCAACCTGACCGGCGCCAACCTGTCACTGTCGCGCCTTGCCGCGACCGTGGCCGACCGGGCCGACTTCACCGACGCCAACATGCGTGGCGCCAAGCTGCCGCGCGCCAACCTCAAGCGGGCGATCCTCAAGGGCGCCAACCTGTCGTATGCCGATCTTTCCAGCGCCAACCTGCGCGGCGCCAACCTGCGCTACGCCGTGCTGATCGGCGTCTCCCTCGCCACCTCGGACCTGACCGACGCGGACATGACTGGCGTGCTGACCGATGCCGCCGTCGGCAAGCCGATGGAAGATCTGCCCCGGCCGCTCGACGAGCTGCTCGCCGATCACGACCGCTTCGTGCGCTCGGGCGGTAGCGAGGGCCGCATCCTCGACATTTCCGGCTACGATCTGCGCAAGGCGACCGACCTCACCCGCTTCTCGCTGGCCACGGTCAAGGCGCAGGGCACCGTGTTCTACGGCCTCGATCTGCAGAACGTGCGCATGCAGGCTGCCCATCTCGAGGGCGCCGATTTCCGTGCCTGCCGCCTGGCCGGCGCCGATCTGCGCGGCGCCAACCTGACAGAAGCCCTGCTGTCGCACGCCGACCTGCGAGACTGCGACTTCAGCGCCATCATGGTGCGGGACGGCGTTTCGCTGCCGACCAAGATGATCCAGGCCGAGCTGCGTGGCGCGGATCTGCGCGGCGCCAAGCTCAGTGGCGCATCGCTGCGCGGCGCCGACCTCACCGGGGCGCGGCTCGAAGGCGCCCTGATCGACGGCGTCGACTTCGCTCACGCGGTCGGAGCGCCCGGAGCCAGGAAATGAGCGCGGCGCCGGCGATGGCCGGGACCGGCCACGACTATTACAGCGACGAGCTCCTGCGCGACGTGCTGCGCCGGGTGCGCATCATCGCCATGGTCGGCGCCAGCCCCAACTGGAACCGGCCGAGCTACTTCGCCATGAAGTATCTCCAGCACAAGGGGTACCGCGTGATTCCGGTCAATCCCGGTGCCGCCGGCCAGACCATTCTCGGCGAAAAAGCCTACGCCAGCCTCAAGGAGATCCCGGAGAAGGTCGACATGGTCGACGTCTTCCGCAATTCCGAAGCGGCCGGCCCGATCGCCGACGAGGCGATCGCCATCGGGGCCAGAGTCCTGTGGATGCAGCTGGGCGTGCGCAACGATGCGGCGGCGAAGCGTGCCGAGGCGGCCGGCCTCACGGTGGTGATGAACCGCTGCCCGAAGATCGAGTACGGCCGGCTGCACGGCGAGCTGGCCTGGAGCGGCATCAACTCCGGCATCATCTCCGCACGCCGCATGCGGATGGTGCGTTAGCGCCGGATTCCCAGCCGCGCACGCCCGTCATCGGCCGCCGGCTCGCGGGCCGTCACATCAGTCGAGATCGTCAGACAGCCGCCGTCGGGCATGCGCTGATCGCGGATCACATGGCGTCGGCCGAGGCGGGTCATCTCCATCGGCTCGCCGGTCCCGCGGCGATGCATCTCGAGCCGGTGCAGGACCAGTGCTTCGATGTCCCCGTCCGGTCCGGGCGCGTACTCGCCAAGCCGAAGTCCTTCCCGCACGAAGGTTTCAAAGGCAACGCCAGGCTCGAGGAGCCGGCCGCAGGCGCCCGCGCGCACGCGGTACTGCTCGTTGCACAGGACGAGGCGATCATCACGATCCCAGAGGGCAAAACCGTCATCGCTGTGCTCGATCGCGGCAAGGAACTGCTGGCGCGAATGCAGCGCCGCGTCCTGCGCGGCACGAAGCTCAGCCTCCTGGGTCTTCAGCGCCGTGATGTCCGTCCACACGGTCAGCGTGCCACCGTTGGGCGTACGCTGATCGCGGATCAGCCGCCATTCGCCGCCATGCTCGATCTCGTACGGGGCACCGGAAGCAGCCTGGTGCCGCTCCAGACGTCCGGCGAGGGTTTCCGCCGCCTTGCCCGGCGGCACGGGAATATCGCCGAGCCGGATCGCTTCCCAGAAGTATCGCTCGAAGGCCACGCCCGGAATGAGGAAGCGCGCCGCGCGTCCCGCACTCTTGCGATAACGCTCGTTGCACAGGACGAAGTGGTCCTCCGAATCCCAGAAAGCGATGCCGTCGTGGCTGTTCTCGATGGCATGGAGAAAGCGCATGTTGGCCTGCGCCGAGGCACTGCGGGCCTCGACCTCGCTCGTGATGTCGCGCGCCACGCCACGATAGCCGCAAAAAGCACCGCGCCCGTCGACATGAGGCCGGCCGCTGATATTGACGTGACGAAGCCGGCCCGCCGGCGTGCGGACCAGGCAAAGGAAATCGCGGAACGCAACGCGGGCCTCGATATCGGCCTCGAAGCGTGGCCAGGTCTCGTCACCGGGCAGAGTGACGATGAGGTCCGCGAAGGTCCTGCCGATCGCTTCCTGAACCGCAATATCGGCGCCGCCCCGGCCAACCCGCGACACGTAGGTGAAGCGCAGCTCGGTATCCGTCTCCCAGTACCAGTCGGAGACCGAGCCGGCAAAATCCCGGAAACGGGATTCGCTTCTCTCCCGCCGCCGGATCTGGATCACCAGGATGGCGAGCAGCGCCGCGATCACCGCATCGGCCGCCAGCAGCCCGGCACCCACGGCAAAAGCCTGCCGCCGCCAGCCGGTAAGCACCACATCCTTGTCCGCAAAGGTGACGAGCACGAGAGGATAGGCATCGAGAGCCGCGTAGCCATGCAGCCGCTCGACGCCGTCGAACGGGCTGACGGCAGGGAAGGTCCCGGTCTTCTCGCGATCGAGCCGGTCCAGCAGTGCCTGGCTGCCGGGAACCACGCGTCCGGTGGCGGACTCGATCCAGGGATAGCGCGACAACAGGGTGCCCCGGCGGTCGATCAGCAGGATGCCCGCCCCGGGCCCCATTTCGATCGCGGAGTAAAACCGTGCGAGATAGGCCGGATTGACATCGGCGGCGATGACGCCGTCGAACCGTCCGTCGGGCGTTTCCAGCCGACGCGTCATGACGATCGACCAGCGCCCGTCGATGCGGTTGCGGAAGGCGGAGGTGAAATAGGCGCCCTCATGCCCTTCCTTGTGCTCGGAAAAGAACGGCCGGTCGGCAACCGAGATACGCGGTGGCGGATGGCTGCGGGCGCTGGCGGCGTTGTTGCCGTCCTTGTCGATGACGAACAGGTTCTGGATCTGGGGCACCGTGGCGACGACGCCCTTCATCTCCTTGTGCAGCGTGTAGCGCTCCTGATCGGCATCGCGCGGGGAGTCCATCAGAGTCCTCAGCGCGAAATCGATCCCCTGGATCGCCGCCAGGGTCTGCTCGCCCAGAACCAGGGCGAAGCGCCGCAGGTCGGTCTCCGCCCGCGAAATCGTCGCCGCGCGCATCTGCCACAGGACGGCCGCGCCGGCGATCAGCGAGCCCGCGATGAGCGCCGCTCCCAGGCCGATCAGAAACCGGCTGGTGCGATACGGACCGCCAAAAAACCGGCCCGTCGCGGCGGGCGGCGGGGGCGGCACGGGCCGTCTGGCATCGTTGAGAAAACCGTCATCGGGCATGGAGCCATCATGCCCGAACCGCGGCCGTTGTCACGACCTCCGGTCGTAGGGGGAGCGCCCCTGCCACAATCGTCTGCTCCGTGTTAATAACCCTTCGCAGCGAGTACTGACGCCAGGACGGAGACATCCATGCCGGAGAACAAGCCCAAGACGTTCGGTTTCGAGACGCGCGCCGTCCATGCCGGCGCCATGCCCGATCCAACGACGGGCGCCCGCAGCGTACCCATCTACCAGACCACCGCCTATGTCTTCGACGATGTCGACCACGCCGCCTCGCTCTTCAACCTCCAGACCTTCGGCTACATCTACAGCCGTCTGACCAACCCGACCGTCGCCTCGCTTGAGGAGCGCATCGCCAGCCTGGAAGGCGGGCGTGGCTGCGTCTGCGCATCCTCGGGCCACGCGGCGCAGCTCCTGGCCTTCTTCACCCTGATGGAAAGCGGCGACGAGTTCATCGCCAGCCGCAACCTTTACGGCGGATCGATCACGCAGTTCGCGCACAGCTTCAAGAAATTCGGCTGGACGGTGCACTTCGTCGATCCGCACGACCCGAAGAATTTCGAGGCGGCGCTGACGCCGAAATGCAAGGCGATCTTCGTGGAGAGCCTGTCCAACCCGGCGGCCGTCGTCGTCGATCTCGAGGCCATCGCCGCCATCGCCAGAAAGGCCGGCATTCCGCTGATGGTCGACAACACGATGGCCAGCCCCTATCTCTGCCGCCCCTTCGAATGGGGCGCCGACCTGGTCCTCCATTCGACGACCAAGTTCATTTCCGGCCACGGCAACTCGATGGGCGGGGCGGTCGTCGAATCCGGCAAGTTCGACTGGGCCAAGAGCGGCAAGTTCCCCTCGATGACCGAGCCCGACCCCGCCTATCACGGCCTGACCTTCAACGAGACCTTCGGCGACTTCGGCTACACGATGAAGACGCGGGCGGTCGGTCTGCGCGACCTCGGGCCGAGCATGGCCCCGTTCAACGCCTTCCTCACTATCACTGGCGCCGAGACGCTGCATCTGCGCATGGCACGCCATGTCGAGAACGCCGAGGCGATCGCCGAATTCCTGGAGAAGCACCCGGCCGTCGCCTGGGTGTCCTATCCCGGCCTGAAATCGAGCCGCTATTACGCGCTGGCGAAGAAATACCTGCCGCGCGGCGCCGGCTCGGTGTTCACCTTTGGCGTCAAGGGCGGCTACAAGGCCGGCGTCAAGGTGGTGGAGACCGTCGATCTCTTCTCGCACCTCGCCAATGTCGGCGATACGCGCTCGCTGATCATCCATCCCGCCTCGACCACGCATCGCCAGCTCACCGAGGAGCAGCAGGTCAAGGCTGGCGCCGGGCCGGATGTCGTGCGGCTGTCGATCGGCATCGAGAGCGTCGACGACCTGATCGCCGACCTCGACAAGGCGCTGCGCGCCGCCTCGGTCTGAACTATTCCGCCGCCTGGGGAATGGCGGCCGGCGCCGGGCCACGCTCGGCGCGGTCGTTGGGCATCAGCAGCGCCACGACCGTGACGATGCTCGCGAGAATGCCCAGCACGATGTAGAGCAGCGTGAAGCCGCCGGTGGTGTCGTGGATCCAGCCGATCACCGGGATCGAGGTCGCCGCGACACCCAGCGCCAGCACGAACTTGGCGCCGTAGGCCGTCGCTCGCCACTTGCCGGGCGTGAAATGGGCCAGCAGCCCGTTCTCGGCCGGCGTGGCGATGACCTGGAAGAAAACGATGGTCACGGTCAGCGGCAGCAGCGCCCAGCCGTCGACGGCGATAGCGAGGAAGAGCAGCGGCACCTGCACGGCAAAGCCGGTGATGTAGACGTACTTCATGGCGTAACGGTCGCAGGCCCGGCCGCCGACATACTGAGCCAGCGCCGCGAACAGGTAGACCACCGTAACCATGGCGCCGGCGCCCAGCACGCCGCCCTGCAGCACGCCGCCCATGCCATTGGCGAAGATCTTGGGCAGCGCCACCATGTAGGCGCTGCTGACGAAGCCAGTGCACAGCATGGTGACCGACAGGATGAAGAAGGCGCGCACGGCATCGCCGCGCGTCGGGGCGGGCTGCGGCTTGATGTCGACCTTGCTCTCGCGTACCAGGCCCATCGCCCAGGCGACGGCGAGGGCGATGCCGAACAGCGCCGCCGTGGCGCCGGGGATGATGAAGGCCGCGCGCCACGAGATCAGATCCGTGAGCAGACCGGCGATGATCGGCCCCGAAGCCAGGCCGAGGGCGCCGAAGATACCGTTGATGCCCAGCGCCTTGCCGCGATTGACCGCCTCGCGCACCAGCCAGGCCATGCCGACCGGATGATAGATCGAGGCGAAGGCACCGATCAGCCCCATGCCGACGGCGATCTCCAGCGGACCGCGCGCCAGGCCGGTGAGCACGGCGGCGACGCCGGAGCCGAGGAAGAAGAGCACCATCATGCCGACCATCGACCAGCGATCGCCCAGCCAGCCCGCCGGCAGGGCCGCGGCGCCGAACAGGATCTGGCCCGCCAGCATGAGCGCGATCAGCTCGCCATAGGTCATGCCCCAGGCCGGCTCGAGGGCGAGCACGACCGTCGGGTAAAGGATGGTCAGGATGTGAGAGTAGCTGTGGCCGACGTTAGAGAAGGCCTGGGCCAAGGCGGCCGACGGTTTGCTCATGATACCCATCGTGCCATCACCCCCGACCGGGGAAAAGGCCGCAGCCTTCAAAACAGGCATGCGCCAGAAGCTGGGCTGATCAGGGCTTGGTTGGTGATGGTTGGGCGGTCTCGGCAGCAAGCCAGTCCAGATAGGCCGGGTTTCCGGCCAGGATCGGCAGGGCGACGACGCAGGGGACAGTATAGCTGTGGAGCTGCTTCACCCGCTCGGTCAAGGCCGGCAGCAGCTCCGCCCGTGTCTTGGCGATGAGCACCGCTTCACGATCCTCGGTCAGCTTGCCCTGCCACCAGTAAACCGATTCCATGCCGTCGATGACGTTGGCGCAGGCGGCCAGGCGCTCCTCGACCAGGGCGCGCCCGATCTTCCTGGCTTCCTCGCGCGAGGCGGCGGTCATATAGACAAGTCGCATATCCATGGCGGCTCTCCCTGGCCGCCAGACTAGTGCAAGCGGCGGCCTCGACGAAACCCGCCGAAGGCAATAGGGTTGCCGGTCATGGGCAACCCCTCGGACCCGATTCCCTTTCCGCGCCGACCGGTGCGCGGCGGGGCGTTGGCCGAGGAAACGCCCGCTCCCCGCCCCAAGCCCAAGCCGCGCGGCCTGCCGACGGCACCCGGCCAGCCGACCGACGTACAGCGGACCTGGCTGGCGCGCGGTCTCGACCAGCCCGGCGGCAAGCTGCCGCTGTTCGACGACGCCGGTAAGCGCATCGATGCCCGCACCATCCGCTCGTGCATCGATCAGGGCTGGGCGGAACCGTGGTTCGCCAACCCGCTCAAACCGGATTGGCTGGTCTGCCGGCTCACCGATGCCGGCCGCGCTCTCGTCGCCGGAGACTAACTCTTGATTCCCGCGACCGATGCGGCGGCCGAGCGGCCGGCGGGTTTCTTGCGCGCCGTTCTCGCCTGCTTCGCGCCTTTCGCGGCGGGCTATTTCATCAGCTTCATCTTCCGCACCATCAACGCGGTCGCCGGGCCGGATATCGTCGCCGAGCTCGGCCTCGACGCCGCCCAGCTCGGCCTGCTGACCGGCGCTTACTTTCTCGCTTTCGCGGCCATGCAGCTGCCGGTCGGCATGGCGCTCGATCGCTTCGGCCCACGGCGGGTCGAGGCGGCGCTGCTGCTGGTGGCGTCACTGGGCGCCCTGGTCTTCGCCCAGGCCGACGGCCTCGGCGGATTGACGTTCGGCCGCGCCCTGCTCGGGCTCGGCGTATCGGGCTGCCTGATGGGCGCGATCAAGGCCAATGTGATGTTCTGGCCACGCGAGCGCCTGCCCCTGCTCAACGGCCTGATCATGGGCTTCGGCGGGCTCGGCGCCATGGCGGCGGCCCTGCCCATCGAATGGCTGCTGCAGGCCAGCGGCTGGCGCACGGTGTTCGTGCTGCTCTCGCTGCCCACCGCCGCCGTCGCCGCGCTGATCTTCTTCCTCGTACCCGAGCGGCGCAGCGAGACTCACACCGGCCTCGTCGAGCTCGTGCGCGGGCTGGGCCTGGTCTACCGCTCACGTGTATTCTGGCGCATCGCCCCGTCGGCGGCCCTCGGCCAGGCGGTGTTCATGGCCTATCACAGCCTGTGGGCGGGGATGTGGCTGCGCGACGTGGTCGGCCTGGAGCGCGGCGCGGTGGCCGCGCAGCTCTCGCTTTTCGCCATCGCCATGATCCCGAGCTATGTGTTCGGGGGTGCGGCGGCCGGCGACTTGCTGCGTCGCGGCTTCAGCGGGCCCGGCATCTTCACCTGGTTCGTCGCTGCCTATGTCGTGGTCCAGGCGGCGATCCTCATGCTGCCCGGTCAGCCGCTCCTGTGGATTGCCTACAGCATTACCGGCACGGGCATGGTGCTGTCTTTCGCGCTGCTCACGCCGTCCTTCGCGCCGACGCTGGCGGGCCGCGTCAACACCGCGCTCAACCTCCAGGTCTTCATCATCGCCTTCCTCATCCAGACCGGGGTCGGGGCGCTGGTCGGCGCACTCGCCGACGGCGCCGGCGGAGCGGTGACCGGTCATCGCCTGGCCTTCGGCGGGCTCCTCGCCCTGCAGGGCGCCGCCCTGGCTTGGCTGCTCTGGGCCACCAAAGCGGCGGTAGACACCTCGGAGGATGGCCGTTAAGTTTCGGGCGAGTCGGGCACTCACCAGAACGGTTAACGCACGATGATTCCCAAGCGTTTCGAAGTGGCGATCTTCAACCAAGAGGTCAAGAAGTCCGTACGCGAGGCGGAGAAGAACCGCACCGGCTTGTCGGACGACTGGGCTGATACCCGTTACATCGAGGTCAAGGCGGATTCTCCCGATGGCGCCAAGGCGAAGATTCTGGCGCGCTATCCGGCTGAGCGAGGCTTCGTCGTCCTCGAGGTCCGCGAGATTCCCTGAATTCGCGCCGCCGCTGAATTCACACCCCGTTGAGGATCCGGCGGGAGTGCGGAGAGGAAATGGTCGGAGCGACGGGATTTGAACCCGTGACCCCCAGTCCCCCAGACTGATGCGCTACCGGGCTGCGCTACGCTCCGACCGAGCGACAAATTCCGCGCCTGTTTGAGGGGGCACGGTGCCGCGCGGCGCACTATACGCACAAAAGCCGGAACTTCAAGGTCGCGGGACCAGGGTCGGAAAGGGTCAGCGCCGGACGCGTTTGAGCAGTTCGCGGATGGACTGGAGGTCGCTAATCGCCGTCTCCAGGGCCTCGCGCGACGGCGCGTCGGCGGCCAGCGAGCGCTCCTCCTCCGCGGCGTCGGCCGGGAGATCGGCTTCGGCTTCCGCCTCGACCGCCCCCCCTTCATCGCCGTCCGGCCGGCGGCCACCGGCGTCGCGCAACAGGCGTTGCACGCCCTTGATCGTATAGCCGTTGTTGTAGAGCAGCTCGCGGATGCGACGCAGCAGTTCGATGTCCTCGGGCCGGTAGTAGCGCCGGCCGCCGGCCCGCTTGAGCGGCCGGATCTGGGCAAAGCGCGTTTCCCAGAAGCGCAGCACGTGCTGCGGCACGTTGAGGTCGGTGGCCACTTCGCTGATGGTGCGAAAGGCGCCCGCCGCCTTGCCGGAGCGAGCCCGGCCAAGCGCGTCCGGAGGGCTCAAGCCGCCGGATGGGCCGCCGGCCAAATACCAGCCCGGAGTCCCGCGATCCATGGGAACCGTCATTTAGGAGTGATCCACGCCGCCGGCCGCTGCCCGCGGCTCAGCTCTTGGGGGCGGAGGATGTGGCGCCGGCGGGCGTCGGCGCCGCCGGGGCGGCGGCCTTGGCCGCCGCCTTCGACAGGGCGCGATTGATCTTGTTCTTGAGCACGTGCGAGGCCCGGAAGACCAGGACCTTGCGCGGCAGGATCGGGACCTCCTCGCCGGTCTTGGGATTTCGGCCGATCCGCTGGCCCTTCTGGCGCACCGAGAAGCTGCCGAAGGACGAGATCTTAACCGTCTCCCCCCGGGTCAGCGACTCGACCATTTCATTAAGGATCGTCTCAACCAGATTGGCCGAGTCATTCCGCGACAGGCCGACCTCCTGGTAGACGGCTTCGCTAAGGTCTGCCCGCGTAACGGTAGTTCCGGACATTCGTCCCTCCCCGCTCTCGGCCACTTAAAGGCTGGTTTCGACCTAAAACCTACCTCAAGCCAAGAAACCCGTCAATTACAGGGGGATGGGCGGCTTAGTTGAGTGGATTCTGAACGCCGGGGTGGGAGTCCTTGAGCGAAGCGCGATTAGCGCGACCGGTTACCAGCGAATAACGCTCGCGCCCCAAGCCAAGCCGCCGCCGATTGCTTCGAGAAGCACGACCTGGCCGGGCTTGAGACGCCCGTCATCCACGGCTTCGGCCAATGCCAACGGGATGGAAGCCGCCGAGGTGTTGGCGTGATGATCGACAGTGATCACCACGCGGTTACTACCCAGGCCAAGCTTGCGGGCCATGCCATCGATGATCCGCTTGTTGGCCTGGTGCGGTACCAGCCAATCGATATCGGCGCCCGTCATGCCGTTGGCGGCCAGCGCCTCCTCGACCACACTCGTCAGCTTCTCGACGGCGTGGCGGAAAACCTCTTTGCCTTCCATGCGCAGATGGCCGACCGTGCCCGTCGATGACGGGCCGCCATCCACGTAGAGCGAGTCATGGAACCGGCCGTCGGCGTGCAGATGCGTCGACAGGATGCCGCGGCCGTCGCCATTGACCGGCATGGCGCGCAGCACGACCGCGCCGGCACCATCCCCGAAAAGCACGCAGGTGCCGCGATCCTCCCAGTCGAGGATCCGCGAGAACGTCTCGGCGCCGATCACCAGGGCGGTCTTGGCCTGCCCGACCTTGAGAAAATTGTCGGCGGTCGCCAGCGCGTAGATGAAGCCGCTGCACACCGCCTGCATGTCGAAGACGATCGCATCGTTGATGCCCAGGCGCGCCTGGATGCGCGTTGCCGTCGCCGGAAAGGTCTCGTCGGGCGTGCTGGTCGCGCAGATGATCAGGTCGACCTCGGTGGCATCGATGCCGGCATTCTGCAAGGCGCGTCGCGCCGCGTGCACGCCGAGATCCGAGGTCAACTCTCCTTCGGCCGCGATATGGCGCTGCTTGATGCCGGTGCGCTCGGTGATCCATTCATCGGAAGTATCGAGCCGTGCCGCCAGCTCCTTGTTCGAAACCACGCGCTGCGGCAGGTAAGCGCCGACGCCCAAGACCGTCGAGCGCAGCGGCGAAGCCCCGTTCACTCCCATCAGCCACTCACCGCTTGAGGTGGCTTGGCGGCGGCGGCGCCAGCATGCAGATGCGCGATTTCGTCCCGGATACGCGTATTGAAATCGTTGGCTGCCATGTCGACCGCCACGCCGATGGCATTGGCAAAGCCGAGCGCGTCGGTGCCGCCATGGCTTTTGATCACGATGCCGTTCAAACCCAGGAACATCGCGCCATTATAGCGCCGGGGATCGGTACGTTTGCGAACCTTATTGAGCGCGTGGCGCGCAAAAAGATAGCCGATCCGCGCCACCAGCGAGGAATGGAACGCACCCCGCAGGAACTCGGAATAGAGCTTGGCGGTGCCTTCGGCTGTCTTGAGAGCAATGTTGCCGGTGAATCCGTCGGTCACGACCACGTCGACCGTCCCGGCGGTGATGTCGTTTCCCTCGACGAAGCCATGGAAGCTGATCGGCAGGTCGGTGCTCCGAAGTTCAGCCGCCGCCGCCCTCACTTCCTCATGCCCTTTCTGCTCCTCGGAGCCGACATTGAGCAGGCCGATGCTCGGCTTGACGACGCCGAAGACCGTGCGCGCAAAAACCTCGCCCATGACGGCGAACTGCACGAGGTTGGCCGCGTCGCACACGATGTTGGCGCCGAGGTCGAGCATGATGCTCTCGCCGCGCAGCGTCGGGAAGTAAGAGGCAATCGCCGGACGGTCGATGCCCGGCACGGTGCGCAGCACGATCTTGGCCATCGTCATCAGCGCACCGGTGTTACCGGCCGAAACGACACCAGCCGCCTCGCCGGCGTCCACCGCATTGATCGCCAGACGCATGCTGGACTGACGCCCGGTGCGCAGCGCCGCCGAGGGTTTGTCCTGATTGGAGACGAAATCCTTCGTATGACGGATCTCGCAGCAGCCCTTGAGCCCGGGCGTGCTTTCGAGCAGCGGCGCGATTCGCGCCTCATCGCCGAACAACAGGTAGCGGACGTCGGGGAACCGCTTGCGCGCGATGCTCGCGCCATCGACGACCATGCCCGGCGCGCGGTCGCCGCCCATCGCATCAAGCGCGATGGTGACCTGCCCGCTCACGTCGGTGACCCCATGTGGCGCACGGCCGGCGCGTCAGGCGCTCTTGGCGGGCGCCACCTCGCGGCCATCGTAGAAACCACAGGCACTGCACACGTGGTGCGGCCGCTTCAGTTCGCCACAGTTCGGGCATTCGTTGAACGACGAACCTGTGAGGGCTTCGTGCGACCGGCGCATGTCGCGCCGCGACTTCGAAACCTTTTTCTTGGGGACTGCCATGACATCATCTTTCCCTGCCGCTAACCTCGCGGCAGCCTAGCAACAATACTGACCTGACCGGGAAACGGCCTCTAGATAATCAAAACACGCCGGTTTCTCAAGCAGAGCTTTACGGGGGCTGTTTTCGTAATTTTGCCAGCACCGCGAAAGGGTTAACCTTCGGCTCTGGCGCTTCCGTCGGCTTCAGGCCGGGGTCCAGTACCGCTCCGGGGGCCCGTGGATAGGGATCAAGGGCCAAGACCATTTCCTGGGCCACCAGTTCGCCCACGTCCAGGGGGCCGTCAGGAAGCGGCTCCCACAGGGAATCTGCCTCGGGGTCGATCTCCACGTCGCCGCTCTCGGGGGCCGTTCCGTAGAGCACCGTGAACTCCTCGTCGACCGTATTCCCGACGGGGGCCAGGGTCACCACGCAAGCCTGGGTCACATCGGCCTGAATTCGGCCCCTCAGGCGCAGCTCCGCCCTGCCCCGCGTACGCCGCAGCCGGATGCGGGCCTCAAGCTTGTCTATGGCCAAAAGTCCGAACCGGGCGGCCAGGGCCGCGCATTCCTCCCGGGTCGCCGCGATATCATGCGTGACCTCGACATCCGTAACCCGTTCCAGGTCGATCGGGCGGGAGAACTCGACGGTGGCCGGCTTGGTCACGCGGCGCCTGCCGGTATCGCGGGGAACCGCACCGTGCCGGACGCCAGGCTCGCTCCGGGCTGTGCACCAAGGGCCACGGCTGCAGCGCGCAGATACGCGCAGAGCGGACCGGTGGTGACCCCCGACGCCGACTCGACGGTGCCGAACAGGTTACGCCGCAAGGCTTCGGCCAGTTCTCCATCGCCGGTCGCCAGGCCGGCCTCGTAGGCGGCGATACGCCCGTAAAGGGCCTCACCCATGGCCCGCACTCGTTTGCCCACCCCGAGGTCACCCGCCCCCATTTCCCGCAAGCTGCGATCCATGTCGTCGAACATCGTGTCGAACAGATCCTGCGCAAGCTCGGCCGCAGGTGCTCCTTCCGCCTTGAGGCGATGAAGCACCAGGAACATATGCAGCGAAATCATCTCGAAGCGGCCGTCCACCGTGTCAGGCACGCCATAAGTGGAATAGAAGACGGGTTGGCGCGCCTGCGCCACGATCGCTCCGTAAAGCCGTTCGGCAACTTCGTTGCGTTTTGATCCGAACAACCGCGTTAGCATCGCTCACAGGCTCCCCAGAGCTGCAGGGCCGCCGTTGACAGCCTGGCGGGCGCGGTGCGATGTAACAGCAAATATGGCCACTGGCGATAGTCCCCTGATTGAAACGCATCGCGCGCTGCCCCGCGCCCGGGTACGCTTGCGCGCCCTGGCCATGGCCGCCGCCGCGAGCCTGCTTCTGGCCGCCTGCCAGTCAACGATCGATTCGCGCGGCTACGTCCCGACCGAGGAGGACCTGGAGCGCGTCAAGACAGGGCTTCAGGGCCGCGAGGAGGTCCAGGAAATCCTGGGTTCCCCGTCCAGCGTCAGCACCTTCCGCGACGACCGCTGGTATTACATCAGCAAGAAGACGCGCTCGATGGCTTTCTTCGAGCCGAAGGTGCTCGAGCAGAAGGTCGTGGTCGTCGAGTTCGACGATACGGGGATGGTCAAGGAAATGCGCCGGTTCGAGCTTGAAGACGGGCTGATCATAGACCCGGTAACGCGCAAGACGCCGGCTCCCGGCCGTGAGCTTTCCTTCCTCGAGCAGCTGATTGGCAACTTCGGCAAGTTCAACAGCGCCGGCCCGAAATAGCGCGCTCCCTTAACTTAGGCCAGAAATGAAAACGGCCCCGGCATCACTGCCGGGGCCGTTCTGCTTCGTGCGGCTCAGAGCGCCAGGAAGCGCTCAGTGCGCCAGGATGGCGAGCAGCAGGATGGCAACGATGTTGATGATCTTGATCATCGGGTTCACCGCCGGGCCGGCCGTATCCTTGTACGGATCGCCGACCGTGTCACCGGTCACCGCCGCCTTGTGTGCCTCGGAGCCCTTGCCGCCGTAGTTGCCGTCCTCGATGTACTTCTTGGCGTTGTCCCAGGCGCCGCCGCCCGAGGTCATCGAGATGGCGACGAACAGGCCGGTGACGATCGTGCCCATCAGCATTGCGCCGATGGCCGTGAAAGCCGCCGCCTGGCCGCCGATGGCATAGATCACGATGTAGACCACGACCGGTGCGAGCACCGGCAGCAGCGACGGAATAACCATCTCCTTGATCGCCGCCTGGGTCAGGAGATCGACGGCCTTGCCGTAGTCCGGCTTGGCCTTGCCGGCCATCAGGCCCTTGATCTCCTTGAACTGGCGGCGGACCTCGACGACCACGGCACCGGCCGCGCGGCCGACAGCAGTCATGCCCATCGCGCCGAACAGGTAAGGCAGCAGACCGCCGATAAACAACCCGATGACGACGTACGGATCGTTGAGGACGAACTGAACCTTGAGGTTCGGGAAGTAGTACTTGAGGTCCTCGACATAGGCGGCGAACAGCACCAGCGAGGCGAGACCGGCCGAGCCGATGGCGTAGCCCTTGGTGACCGCCTTGGTGGTGTTGCCGACCGCGTCGAGGGCATCCGTCGTCTTGCGGATCTCCTTGGGCATCTTCGACATCTCGGCGATGCCGCCCGCGTTATCGGTCACCGGGCCGTAGGCGTCGAGCGCCACGATCATGCCGGCCAGGGCCAGCATGGTGGTGGCCGCGATGCCGATGCCGAACAGGCCGGCATTGAGGTACGACACCAGGATGCCGGCGCAGATGACGACGACCGGCAGCGCGGTCGCTTCCATCGAGACGGCGAGGCCCTTGATGATGTTGGTGCCGTGGCCGGTGGTCGAGGCCTCGGCGATGCTCTGCACCGGGCGGTAATGCGTGCCGGTGTAGTACTCGGTGATCCAGACCAGCAGGCCCGTGACCGCCAAACCGGTCAGCGCGCAGTAGTAGATCTGCGTGCCGCTCATCGTGAGCCCGGCGGCGGTCCGGAAGGTGGTCCCGAAGCCGAGATACATGTTGGTGACCAGCGCGATGAGCACCGCCGAGAGCACGCCAGTGACCACGAGACCCTTGTAGAGAGCCTTCATGATGTTCTGGTCAGGGCCGAGCTTGACGAAGAACGTGCCGGCGACCGAGGCGGCGATGCAGACGCCGCAGATCAGCAGCGGATACATCATCAGCTGTTCCTGCGCCGCGCCGGTGAAGAAGATGGCCGAGAGCAGCATCGTGGCGACGATCGTCACCGCGTAGGTTTCGAACAGGTCGGCGGCCATGCCGGCGCAATCGCCGACATTGTCACCGACGTTGTCGGCGATCACGGCCGGGTTACGCGGGTCATCTTCCGGGATACCGGCTTCGACCTTGCCGACGAGGTCGGCGCCAACATCCGCACCTTTTGTGAAGATGCCGCCGCCGAGACGGGCGAAGATCGAGATCAGTGAAGCGCCGAAGGACAGGGCCACGAGCGCCTCAAGCACCGCGCGCAGGTCGGCCGGGGTGGAGACGCCCTTCCATTTCCACAGGATGCCGTAGTAGCCGGCGACGCCGATCAGGCCGAGGCCGACCACCAACATGCCGGTGATGGCACCGGCGCGGAAGGCGACGTCGAGGGCGGGCTGCATGCCCTCGTTGGCTGCCTGGGCGGTCCGCACATTGGCGCGCACCGAGATGTTCATGCCGATGTAGCCGGCCGCCCCCGAGAGGACCGCACCGATGATGAAGCCGATGGCCACATGGATGCCGAGGGTCAGCCCCAGGATCACCGTGACGGCCGCACCGGCCATGGCGATCGTCTTGTACTGGCGATTGAGGTAGGCCTCGGCCCCCTCCTGAATCGCGGCGGCGATCTCGCGCATCCGGTCGGTCCCGGTGCCGGCGGTCATGACCTGCGTGTAGGCGTACCAGCCATAGGCGAGCGCCAGAGCGCCGCAGGCAATGACGATCCAGAAGGCTTGGCTCATGATCGAGTTCCTTGATTCTTACTTGCTTGGTCGGTCGCGGTGTTGGTTAACGGCAGCGGATTCGCCGGCCGAAAATCGCGCGCGAACATGCCAGAAGCGCCCCCCCGGCGCAAGCGAGTCGCGGTTCTAAATCAGGGCTTTCCCTAAGCTGCCGCCGGCGGTCGCCGGCGCATTTCCAGCCACAGAATGGCCGCCAGGGTGATTCCCATGAAGGGCACCAGGACCAGATTCAGCGCATCCCAGCCGAAGCGCTCGTGCAACGCCCCCGAGGTCAGGGCGCAGAGCGCCACTGAGCCGAAAACCAGGAAATCGTTGGCGGCCTGGACCTTCGCCTTCTCGGCCGGCTGGTAGGCCTGGGTCAGCAGCGAGGTGCCGCCGATATAGAGGAAGTTCCACCCCACCCCGACCAGGACGAGCCCGGCCCAGAAATGCAGCACGTCGGCGCCCGAGAGATTGACGGCAAGAGCCGCGCCGAAGAGCAGCGTCCCGGCGATCATGATGCGCAAGACCCCGAAGCGCTGGATCAGGCCGCCGGTGAAGAACGAGGGCGCGAACATGGCCAGCACATGCCACTGGATGACGAAAGCCGCGGATTCGAAATGGTGGTTGTGGGCGACCATGGCCAGCGGCGTAACGGTCATGACGAAGGCCATGCCGCCGTAGCCGACCATCGCCGCCAGAACGGCGACCACGAAGGTCGGGTTACGCGCGATCTCGGAAAGCGGGCGACCGCCGCCTCTGCGCTCGGCGGCGGTCGGTGTGGGGATCTTGATGAACTGCAGCACGACCAGGGCGACTACCGAGACGCCGATCAGGGCGGCGAATGATCCTGCGTAGGTGACTGGTGCCAGCCAGTCCTTGGTCAGCTTGGCGAGCTCGGGACCGATGACCGCGGCGATCACGCCGCCGGCCAGGGTGTAGGAGATCGCCTTGCTGCGCCACGCCTCGCCCGAGCCATCGACCGCGGCAAATCGGTAGAACTGGCCGAAACTGTTGTAGACGCCGGTCAGGACCAGGCCGAGGCAGAACAGCAGGAACGAGCCCCGAAGCACGCCCAGGGTGGCCACCGCGGCGCCGAGGATCCCGAAAAGCGCGCCAAGAGTGAAGCCCCAGCGCCGGCCGATGCGCTGCATCAGCAGTGACGCCGGAATGGCGGTGACCATCACCATGAGCTGCTGCAAGGCTGTGGGCAGCGTCACCAGCGACTTGTTCTCGGCCAGCGCGTAGCCGACCAGGGCGGCCTCGGCGATCATCGTCGAGGTGCCGATCATGAACAGGCCCTGGCTGATCGCCAGGAGCAGGACGTTGCGGCGCGAAGTCTTCGAGTCGATGCCGGCGGTCATGGAGGCGCCACCATACACGAGCGCCCTGTGGCCGCAACGGGACCCGGCTCCCGCGTCGTTACGATACGCGGCGCGTGAACTGCCGCAGGAAGACGATATTGCGGACGATATCCGGTCCGAGGATACGCCCGCTCGAGGCCATCAGGCGGCGGCGCAACGCCTCGGAATCGATACCGTTATCGACCGCGTTGGGCAGCGAGGCCAGGGCATTGATATCGACGACGAAAGCGTCGGTCAGCTTCGCCATGAGCTCCTGGACCCGTGCCTGGGCGCCGATACTCGCCACTTCGAGCACGACGATGAATCCGACATGCTTTTCGACCACACCCTGGCGCTGCAGCGAGACGACCAGTGGCTCCATGCGCACGCTGATCGGCTTGTCCACGCCGGGAAGGGCCGGGTCGGCCGCAAAAGCGGCCGGCACGGCCGACAGGAAGGCAGCCAGGGCGAAAACCAGGGCACGAGCGGTCATGACGAACATGTGATTCATTCTAGCCCAAATTTAAGGCGCGGCTGGGGCAATGACAAACCGGCCGGCCCGGCCCGCTCAACGTATGGCCTGCAGCGGCAGGCCGGCCAACGCCTCCTGGACCTCGCGCATGGCGTTGGCCCCCACCGCGTCGGCGGCGTCGACCAGCGCCGCCGCCCGCTCCGGCGTGTTGCCGGTCAGCCGGGCGAACGTTGCCAGAACCGCCGGGGCCGCCGATGGAACCGCCACGACCACCGCGGAGGCCACAAAGACCGCCTGCTGCGGAACCGCCCGGCCCATTGCCTCTACGATCTCTGGCGCAAGCGCCGGGAGCAAAGAGGCTACGGCGAAAGCAATCAAGGGAGCAGCCTGGGGGGCGACCAGCGACAGGGCCGCCGCCGCTGCAGACGCCTGCCGCGGCAGCACAAGGGCGAAGGCCGCCGC
>JALHMR010000026.1 GCA_022843945.1 Rhodospirillaceae bacterium
GGCATTCTCTACGAGAACGCGACCAGCTCGCAGCAGCAGCTGGCGATCGCCGCCCAGGCGGCCACCAACCAGGGCGTGATCCAGATCTACAGCGTCGACACGATGGCCGGCGCCGTCGCAGCTTCCAAGCTGGCGCAAAGCGACGTGCCGGACAATCTGATGGCATTGCTGTCGGCATTGCGCGCCGGCACGGGGAGCATTCCCAGCTAGATGATCCGACGATCCAGTATGGTCGCCCGGGCCGGCCTGGCCCGGGCGCGAAGGCTCAGGAGCATTCGGGCGCCCGCCAGGGCGCCCGTTCTTTTTCAGCGTGTTCTTCGCCGCAGCCGCGGCTACAGCAAAAAACTCATCGCCCTGCTCACAATTCACCTCGCTCCGCCGTCATACAGGTGACGGCGAGCCGGTTGCGAAGTGACCGGCCGGCGCCGCGTACAGAATGTTAAGGAGACATGACATGGCGATTCCTACTCCCGTGAATGGCCAGATCACCGACGCGGTGACGCAGGCCAACGTCAAGGTGCTGGGCGACGCCCCGGCGATGGCGATGGGCGCGATCTACCAGTCCCTGGGCCACTCGACGGGCATTCTCTACGAGAACGCGACCAGCTCGCAGCAGCAGCTGGCGATCGCCGCCCAGGCGGCCACCAACCAGGGCGTGATCCAGATCTACAGCGTCGACACGATGGCCGGCGCCGTCGCGGCGGCGAAGATCGGTCAGAGCGACGTGCCCGACACGCTGATGGCGTTGCTCACGGCCCTCCGCGCCGGGACCGGCAGCATCGCCTGACCCTCGCGTATTGCCGCCGTTCCGCCTGTCGGCCGGCGGCAAACGCGGGGTCGGTGGCCCCGGCTCGCAAGAATCCCCCGCGCCGCTTTTCGGCCAGAGACCGGCGGTCGCACAGCGGGTGATTACTAGGTTCCGCGGCTTGCGGTGACGGGAACGACCAGGCTCAGTCCCATACGGGCGGAGGATCGCCATGAGCGATAAAAGAGAGGATGGAAGCCAGAAGGCGCCGGATCAGGATGCTGGCGCTTCGCATCCCCCCCCGCCGCCCAAGACCGATCCGCTCCTGAACCCGACCGTGAACGGGCTGTTGAGCCTGTGCCGGGAGTACGGCCGCCAGGGCATGCCGCCGCATCTGATGGACAGCATCAATCAGGTGCTGGTAACCGTCCTGGGCTCGGGCCCGGCGTTCGCCGCGCTCGAAAGCATGCTGTCGGCCAACCAGGCGAACGGCCTGATGTATCACAACGCGGTGGCCCAGCAGCAGAAGACCAACGTGATCGCCATGGTGGCGACCGCCAACTGTGTTGCCAAGCTGCTCGAGATGCAGCCGGGAACCATCTGGGATGAGCTGAAGCAGGGGGACGGCACCTCGTCCCCGATGTGAAATGAACCTCCTGTCTCAGCAGCCCGGGCGAGGAGCGGGACATGTCGGACAACAATTCCTCCGCCGAGATCGAAGACGCCCTGGTGCTGGCCGGTGCCATGACGCTGTTTGCCGGCGTGGCTGCCACGACGTTCTCCGTCGTGCAGATGATGCTGTCCTCGTCCAATAATTTTGGCCAGGGCATACGCGATGCGGCACGTCAAAGTAACCAGATCGCTTCTCAGGATCTCGCCACGATGGCCCAGACCATCAACAGTATTCTTGCCACTCCCAAGCAGAGCGTACAGCCTCCAAGCCCTTCGCCGCCTGGGCCGTCTCCGTCGCCATCTCCCTGCTGCCCGCCCTATATCATCGACGGCGGCGGCCGTCCGGTTGTGACCTGAGCGGCTCCGGGGGCAACGACCATGCCATCAGACGCCTACGCCGGGGTCAACCGCCAGGTCACCGATGCCGTCACCCAGACGAACGTCAAGGTGGTCGGCGAGGCGCCGGCCGGCGCCGTGGCGGCCGCGGCCCAGGCCATGGCGCATGCAATCGGCCTGGCCATGGAGAACGCGACCCAGACCCAGGGCGGGATGCAGCAGGTCAACAACACCACGACCGCGGCCCTGATAGCGATCATCACCCAGGCGAAGCCGGGGCCATGACAAACCGTCCCGATCTTCGGCGCGGTTTCGGCATCACAGCGGCGCCCGACAGCCGTCATATGAGAGCGGGCTCGCGGTCCTATCAGCGCGCGCCCCGGTGAAGCCACAGAGATCGCCATGGCCTACCCAACCCCATTGAACGGTCAGATCACCGACGCGGTCACCCAGCAGAACCTCACGGTCCTGGGCAGCGCCTCGACCATGGCGATGGGCACGATATACCAGAGCCTCGCCCATTCGATCAGCATCCTTTACCAGAACGCCACGCAGGCGCAGCGCAATGCCGCGATCTGCGCGCAGGCGGCGACCAACCAGGGTGTCATGCAGATTTACTCGAGCGGGACGATGGCGGGCTCTGCGGCGACCAGCAAGCTGGCCCGCAGCGACGGTTCGGACAAGCTGCTCACGCTGCTGCTGCTTTCTCGCATGCTGCGCTAGGAGAAACGGCGATGACGCAACCGATGGGAACGGGACAGGGTAAGGCCTGAGGGGCCAAGAACCATGGCAGATCAAACCCCCGTCAATGCCCAGATCACCGATGCGGTGACCCAGGCGAACGTCAAGGTGCTCGGCGAGGCGCCGGCGCAGGCCATGGCCTTGATCTACCAGACCATGGCGCATTCGATCTCCCTGGCCATGGAAAACGCCCAGCAGGCCCAGGGCGGCTTGCAGCAGATCGGCAACGCCGTGACCTCGAGCGCCATCACCATGATCATGAACGCGGCGAAGAAGTTCGAGGGCTAGGGCGATGAGCTCGACCGGCGACCGCGGCGGAGCATGAGGGGCAGGACGAGATGAGCGATCCCGGAGCCAACCCGCCGCAGCCACAGGTCAACCCGCAGATTATCGACGCCGTCGACAAGGCGACGACCTATGCCTTCGGTTTGCAGGCCCTGCCGGCGCCCGGAGCCCCAGGGGACAAAGGCGAAGGTGATCCCGGTTACCGGCCAGGCGACGACGAGACCCAGGCCGACGGTGACGGCGGCGGCAGCGGCGGTCTCAACCCGCGCCCTGTTCCCATGCCTGTCCCCGGTGCGAGCGCCAGCCCGAGCCGGTTGTCGGCCGGTCAGGCCATGGCCTACGACAAGGCGGCGCAGGCGGCAGCCATTGCCTTCCAGGACGCCGCGGATTACCAGCGCAATGTGCTGGCAGTCAGCAATGCGGCCCAGGGCAAGGCGCTGGCCATGATGTTCATCGACCAGGCAAACCGGCTGAACTATGCCGAGATCTTTGCCGTCGCGTTGGTGGGCTCGATCATGGCGCCGATCGTCGCGGGCATGGCTGCCGATGCTCTCACCAAGCCGTTGTCGAACTTCCCGAAGATCTGAATTCCCCAACGTCCGCCGCCGGCGGGCGCGCCACCGGCTGTCGCTGCATCTTTTCACTCTCGTGAAGCCCTATCGCGCCAGGTAGCGCCGCAGCCATTCGCGCGCGATCTGGCGGCGCTTGCGGATGACTTCCTTGGTCACGTTCAGCTCGCCAGCGATCTCCTCGTCAGGCTGGTCGTCGAGGTACAGGAGGAGGGGAACGGCGAGTGCCGGCGGCAGGGCCTTCAAGGCGCGCTGCAGATCATCGAGCAGCTGAAGGCCGGCCAAGGCCTCTTCCGGCGAGCGATCGGGGCGCGGAGTCACCACGGCGCCGAAGCCGTCGTCGTCCCCGGCAATCTCGTGCATCAGCTCGCTCTGCCGGTGGCGGCTCCGATGGTGGTCCATGCAGGCATTGTGCACGAGCCGCAGCAGCCAGGCCCGCGGGTTGCGGATCTCCGTCTTCGAGAAGGCCTGCAGTGCCTTGAGCATCGCCTCGCTCAGCGCGTCCTCGGCATCGGCAATATTGCCACTGAGAAAGCGCAGGCTATAGCGCCGCAGATAGTCCCGATGAAGAAGCCAGATCTGCCAGAACGGCGCTCCCTCGAGGCCTCCGACCGCCGCCGCCGCCGGCTGTTCTCGTGGCGCCGGTTGGGCCGGTCGTTCCGGCATTGAACGGATCGGTAGGCTGGCGATCGGCCAGTCCAGAAGGCACGCCAGATTCTGTGCGATGTCCGCGGCAGAGCCCTGCCGCCAGGGGCGATCGAGCGCCCGAAGCAGGACCGCGGCCGGTGACGGCGTCACGGGCCGTCGCTTCTGGCGCTTCACGAACACGGTGGTCGCTCGAGGAGAGCGAGGGGTTACCGGGGGTTCGGCCGGCGGACCGTTTTGAGCTGGTATGTCGGGACGCGCCGCAGCCTGGGGGGCTTGGGCGTCAGTGTCGCCCTGCGTGTCGGGCGACGTCGTGTTTCGCAGCGGGTAGAGCGGAACGACTTTCACAACGCAACTGCAGGACAGCACCCCCCTGGCGCGCCGAAGCCCGCACGCCGTCCTCTCCGGTTGTCGGCCATCGCCAACCACCGTGACGGACCAACGAATGCTGCATCCTCTCCCTTTTTCGACGCCCCAGACGTTCGGTATGGTTTGGTTTCATACTCTTCATGGTTGTGTTTATAGGACGCTCGGCCTTGTTCCCTGTGAAGCGCTTTGCGTCGCGCTCGGGCTTCTTTTTGACTTCATTGTGATTTTGGCGCGGCGCTGGATAGTGAGAGGCGCCGACTGCTATCGTATTTCGGTCTTGAGCAGCATACAGGCGTGCGCAGTTCGAGATGACATCATCGTGAACGAGCAGACGCCTCTACGTTTTCTGTCGCTCACTCGCTACGGTTGTGTTCGGCGTTTCATCGTGGCGCTCCACGACGGCGCGCAGAAGAGCGTGAAGCTGGTTGCGTACCTCCTCGGCGACCAGGGCTTTCACGGCGGCCACGATATCGGCGGCGACCAGGTCGCGGCGGTGGCCGACGACCTGCGGCCGGTTTCCCGCACCAAGGGCGCCTGTTCCCATGCCGGGTGGCAAGGGGGTGCCGGGGGCACCACCCTGTCCGCCACGGGCAGGAGCGGACGACAATGTCGCCGTGCGCTGGTCGTTCACCATCTTGAGCACCGCGGCACGCTGCGCGTCATAGGCATTGAGAACCCGGTCGCGCTGGCTCATCGCCATCTGCGACGGGTGTGGGGGTGGCGCGACGGAGGAGGGAGCGGCACCGGGTGCCGGCGGCGAGTCCGGCACCGGCGCCACGGGCCTCGGGGAAGCAGCAGACTCGCTCATGGCCGTGGTTCCGGTGCGCGACTAGACGCTGCCGCCCGGCGGCGGCTCGGGCTTTTTTGCCGCAGCCACGACCTGATTGACACGCTCTTGGGCAAGCTTTACCGCCTCGGTCGTTATCTTCAGGCTCAGCTCCTGGAGTGCGCGCGCCATGGGACTGTCGCTGGTGTTTGTCTCAGCCAGCTTCTTGATACTGGCAGTCGCCGCCGCCAGGGAGCTGGCGACAAACTGAGCGGTAGCCTCGGTGGCCGCCGCCACGATCGGGCTCCCGTCGAGGATCTTCGCCGCAAGCTTGTCGGGAGTAGATTGGCCGTCGCTCATCCGCCGCTTCCTTCCCGCTGGCCACCCTGCATCCGCCGGTGCCGATCACCCGGCACTGCGCGTCCTTACCCCTGCGGTGGCCGCGGCGACCGCGGCGGCAGTGGCTGTGACTGCGGTGGCGGGGGCTGCGTTTGCGGCGACTCATCGGAGGACGTAGCCAGCTGCCGGCGGATATCTTTGACGAGGCTGTCGATCTGGCCGGAGATCTGGTTCAGGGCGGCCTCGCGACTGGCGTCGCGGACCGCTTGCTGAAGGAGAACGCTGCAGAGCTGGGCCAGCCTCTCGGCGCCGATGACAAGATCAGCGGCGCTGGGCTCGAAAGGGAAGGGGCCTGGGCCGGGGAACGGCCATCCTCCCGACTCCCGCTCAAGCGCGCGCGCCTCCCGTTCGACGGCGTGGGCCTCACGCTCGACAGCCAGGACTTCCGGATCGACCCATCGCCGTGGCGGTAGGATGGACGCTAAAGGATCGTTGCTAGCCATCGGTCATCTCCCCTCTCTATCAGCTGCGGCAGCCGGGGGTCGGCGGCCGTCGGTCGGAGTTGCACTCGCTATAGACGGGGAGAGGCGGGGATTGTGAAAACACGATCCTGGCGTCAGGCGAGGCTGACCTGCCCATAGCGGATGCCAGCCACGGTCGCCGTGTCACCTTCGCCATGGCCTTCGAAAAACGCCAAGGAGAAGACTTTGGCCGAACCGCTGGCGGATATCCCGGCGACTGTCGGGCTGCTGATCCAGGTCCCGGATTGCGGATAGCCGGTCGGCCACGGGAGAGGCGTCGCCTGGCTTGAGGCGAGGTCCCAGGCAAGCAGTTGCGGACCTTTGTAGGTCGAGGCCACGACTACCATGGTGCCGGTCAGGCAGTCCGCATCGAAGGCGTAGCATTCGTCCTTGTCGAACAGCATGTCACGGCGGCTGCTACCCCCCTGGCCGACGGTGTGCTGGAACCACAGCGTGCCGGGGGCGTCGCCGGCCGGCGAGGGCGGGATTCCGATGCTGTCATCCTTGAGAAAGTCACTGTCTTCCTTGATCAGGCCCGCCAGCATCGGGGGAGGCGGCAGCACGCCATTGCTGCGAGCCGCGTCCCTGGCGATGCCGCGGGCGGTAGCGACCACATTGTCGGCGATGACGATGCCGACCTGGCCGATCGCCATCGGGTAGTAGGGCTCGACCGTCGGACTCAACTTCAGCGGATCCGGCTTCATGGCCGCCAGCAGATCACGATCGACGATCGAGGACACGCCGTTGCCGGGCGGCAGCAGGTCGCCGCGGAAGAAGCGCGGGAAACGATAGTCCCTTCCGTCGTCGTAGGGGGCCGTCACCTCGAACTGACCGCGGGTCTCGTTGCCAAACAGCAAGGCGTTGCTGGCGCCGCCGAAGGCCTCGAGCAAGATGCGCAGCTGGTTGTCGGGAGTTCGCGCGATATCGAAGGCGGCAATGTTCGGCAGCGACTGGGGTATGGTGATGAGCGGCAGCCGATCGCCGGTTATCAGGTCGGGATAGAGCTCGACCTGATAGTCGAAGGCGAGCTGCTTTTTGATATCCGCCGATGCCTCGCCGGTCACGCTGCGATAGAGGGTGATTCCGCCCGGGGCGGCGACCAGGCGGATAGGCCCGGTCGGCTCGCCGGAGCGCAGTTCCCATTGCGTGAAGTTGACCGTGAGCGGCATCTCCGGCTCCGTTCTAGCACCCGTTCATGGAACGTTGTGTCCCGCTCTCCGATTTGTCAGGAGGATCGTGTTGGAGGCTGCGCCGGCAACGCGTGAGTAGCCGGCAGTGGGCCTTGGCGGGTCGAGGCAGGGCAGGATCCAGGCGTACCACGGGCGCGATGGCTTCGGCCGTTCAAGGCCGGCGATCGAGGCCGCGTAGAAAGCCGCCCGGTTGGCGCGCGGTGCACCGCCATACGACGGGTCGAACAGGACATTCGCCCCGGTATCGAGGACGATATAGTGATTTCGAAATGCCGGGGGCGGGCGCTGGTTGTTCTGGCCCACCACGCCGGGCCCCCAGGTCGCAGTACCGTTGTTGCCGGGACCGTTAGCGTCCAGGTCGTGCGTATACGCCGCTGCCGCGGCTGGCGGCGGGGCGTGGAATGTCCAGTTGTTGACCAGGAAGCCCCCAGCCCCGGCGACGTTGGCCCTGACTTCGACGAGATCCAGTGTCCTCACGCCGTGCAGGGCGGCCATGGCCACGAATATCTCCGCCAGGGCAAGGCAGCTTCCGTTGCTTCGGGTGTGCAGAAACATATTGCGCACGCTCTGGCCGGGATTGCTGCCGGGATTCGGATAGCGCGGGTTCCAATAGCCAAGGAGCGGATGGGCAGCGTAGCGTTTGCGCCGCAGGTTGTTGTTGACCCCTGTGCCCGCGTGGGGTGCTGCGAACGCGGCAAACAGCGCCGCCGGGAGATTGGCGGGATTGGCGACGCCATTGGCGTGGAAGCACGAGATCGCCAGCGATGTGAAATATGTCGGGTTGGCGCACTCGGCGGCTCCAAAGAGCCTGTAAGTTGTCGGATCGCCCAATGTCACGTAGAGCATGTGCGAGGTGGCGTCGAACAGGATCCAGTTGCCGGCGCCGATACGCATCTCCCACAGCATGTAGAGCGGATCGGCGTAGACGACTTCAGCGGGCAAGGTGATGTTGCTCGCCTGGTTGGCGAGGACAAGGGGCGGCGGCGCGTGCTGGATGACAGTCTGGTTGGGCCATGACCAGCTGAGCGGCGCCAGGGCGCCATTGGCGCGCTGCACGAAGGCGGTGGCGCGGACCTCGATATTGTTCGTGTTGGCATTGGGCGGATTGGCGATGCCGATCGTCGGATTCTGATCGACATTGGTGCCTCGCGAATAAGTCAGCGGCGCCTGCAGCGCGTGGGCGGTGCCGCGCACCCATTGCCGGGCAAAGGCCACGCCGACATGCGTCGGCTCGTCCCGTCGTACGGCAAGGCCGCGGATGGCCCCGCCGCCGCGAGGGACGATGAGGCCGCCGTCGAAGACGGTGCTGTCGACCCGCAGCTGCAGTCCGCTCGCCGGCCATGCCTGCACCTGGCTCACCGTGATCTGTCTTTGCAGGGCCGGGGCGTGGCCGACGCGGACCGATAGGGCGTAGTTCGCGGCCGCGTTCAGATTGATGTGCTGGACCTGGCCGACCCCGTTGGGGTTCTGCCATTGCACATGCGCCCAGGCCTGCGCATCGTTGGGTACGGTCGTCGCGGTGAGGGTGATCCGGTTGTTGTTGGGGATGCCGAACTGGCCGTCGATGGCATAGCTGTGATAGGCACCGGCTCCGTCGTCGAAGATGTAACCGGTCAGTGTTACGGCGGTGAGCTGGGGCTGGCGCGTGACGCGCACCGTGGTGCGCGAGCCGCCGATGCCGTTGAGCTCGGCCCAATAGGAGTTGAAGACCCCGAAATTGTCGATCTGGGCGCGGGTGATGGCGATCGTGTTCACACCGGCGGCGCCCGTGCTCCAGGTCAGCAGCGCATGCTCGGTCGCGGTGTTGGGATTGGTGACGGCCCGTATGGTGTAGGTGGCGGCGGCTTGATACTCGACCTCGAAATCGCCGTTGTGCAGATCGACGATATTGGGGCCGACGAGCTCCAGGCGGGTGATGGTCGGGGCGACGATCACCACGAAATCGACGACGGGATTGATGGTCGCCTTGACGCGGACCGGATTGTCTGGCGTGGCGATACGGTTGCGCGGCACCAGCCGCCGGTCGTTGCGATCATCCCGCGGCGCCTGACCACCGTCCCATTGCAGGTGGGTGTAGGCCTCCGGGGTGTTGGGCGTCATGACGGCCCGAATCTCCACGGGCGGGCCGTCATCGCTGTAGGCCGCAATCCAGACCTGGCGGTCGGGCGTGCTGTCACGGCCCGCTTCGGCGTTGTCGACCTCGAAGCGGACCGTGGGCCGGATAAGGAGATTGACTTCGAATCTCGTGCTGCCGAGCGACGCCGTGACCTTGATGCTCTCTCCGACCGGCGTGATCCGGTTTACCGGGACGACGTAGTCCGGCCCCGTCGCCTCACCGTTGTTCCAGGAAACCTGCCCGGCCGAGCTGTCCCGGTCCATCCGAGCGCGGATCGTCACCCGGGCGCCGAAGCGGTAGGTTGTCGTGTAGGTGTTTTCCGTGCCGTGAAGGTAGTCCGCGCCTTCGACGGTCAGGCCGAGCAGCTTGGGCTCGGAGGGGCCGCCGCCGTCCGGCAGCTGACGCAGCGCGATCTGGTACCAGTCCCCGGATTCTTTGCTGCGCAGCGTGATGCGGTTGGTGAGCACCACTACGTCGGTATTGAACGGGCCCGGGGCCACGCCGCCGTAGTAGTTCTTGACGATGAAACTGCCCCAGCCGCCTTGCGGCGGCAGGACCGGGCCTATCCGGTTGCGCGCTTCGGCCACGCGCAGCACGGCGACCTCGGCGAGCGTACCCTCCACCAGATTGAGGTCATTGATGTTTCTGTTGATGTCGGCGGCCAGCGCGTCCAGGCCGCTTTCACTGGCTTCGAGATAGATGACGGTGAAAGGGTCGTAGCTCACATCCTGGAGATTGACGACCTTGGCCGGCGACAGGCCGTAGCGTGACGCGACTTCGGGATCGACCAGGTCGATGCCCGTCGAATCCTGGAACAGCTGGTAGGCGGCGGGCAGGGCGTCGCTGCCGGCTTTGCCGCCGATCAGCACCCATTGCCCGGCATGGTGGGGAATTTTCCCGGGCGCCCTTTTGCGCTGCACCCAGGCCTGGATGAAGCGGTTTTTCGCCGTGAGAACATTCGTCCCCGGGCCGCTGCCTGCATAGGCAACGAGCAGATAGGAAACCGGCATCGCGCGGTCCTCGAAGAGAGCGAGCGTTGCCTGAGAGACGTACGAACCGGCTGCTTTGTGAATACGAGCTGGATGCTCGTGGTCGGACGCGGGATTTGCCGGTCAGCCGTTCCCGCATCCAGACGACGACGGCTCGCGACGGCGGCCGCGAGGGGCCCTGTCAGCGCCCGCCGTAGCCCGGATCGTCGAGATTGAGGAGCGGGAAGGCGCTGTGCACGCGCGGCTCGGCGACCGACGGCGCGCCCTTGTACAGGTAGCTCTTGTCGAGTTGGTCGTAGCTGGTGACGCCCAGCAGGCCCATGGCGCTGCGCACCTCCTCCTCGAGGAGGGTCAGCAGCCGGACGACGCCGGCCTGTCCGGCCGCGGCGAGCGCATAGCAATAGAGCCGGCCGATGCCGACCCCGTCGGCGCCCAGCGCCATGGCCTTGACGATATCGGTGCCGCGGCTGATGCCGCCATCGACGATCACCGTGGCCTTGCCCGCCACCACGTCGAGCACCTCGCTCAGCACATCGAGGGAGCCGCGGCCGTGATCGAGCTGCCGCCCGCCGTGATTGGAGACATAGATCACGTCGACGCCGTGCTCGATCGCCAGGCGGGCGTCCTCCGCCGTGCCGATGCCTTTGAGCGTGAAGGGGATCTTGTACTTCTTCTTGAAGTGCTCGACGTCTTTCCAGCTGTACGAGGCCTGGTAGACCTGTTCCATGCCGCTGACCGCGGCGCGCCAGGGCTTGACGAAGCGCTTGGCGATGTCACGCTCACGGCGGCTGTAGACCGCGGTGTCGACGGTCACGGCGAAGCCGTTGTAGCCGGCCGCGATGGCGCGATCGATGCGGGCATCGACCCAGGCCTGATCGCCGCGCACATAGAGCTGGTAGATATGGGTGCCGCCGGGGGCTTCGCTGATCTGCTCCATGTCCATCTTGGTGACCGAGCTCAGCATTACCGGCACGCCGAACTCCGCCGCGGCCTTGGCGACCGTGCGCCCGCCCAGGGGATCGAAGGATTCGAGCGATCCGACCGGGGCCAGGATCACCGGCAGGCGCCGCTTCTTGCCCAGAAACATCGCGCCGCTGTCGATCTTGGAAACGTCGCGCAGGACGCGCGGGCGCAGGGCGAGCGAGTCGAGCGCCAGGCGGTTGCGCCGCATCGTGGTCTCGGTCTCGGTCGCGCCGACCAGGTAGTCCCAGACCATGGGGGTCAGCTTCATCTTCGCTGCCTTGACGAATTCGTGCAGCGTCAGGAAACCGGTATCGAGTTCGCTCGTCATGTGAAGTCTCGCTTGTTACTTAAAGGCCTTCGAACTGCAGGATGTTCAGCCCGGCATTGGGGTCGGTCAGGTACATGAGACCGTTCTTGTCGACAAAGCAATCGCAGGACTGGATGACCTGCGGCCGGTTGGGGCGCGGGTCCATCATCTTGGTCGGGTTCGCCGGCACGTAGTAGGCGATCTCCTTGGGCCGGAACTGGTCCTTGATGTCGTACACCCGCACGCCGGCATTGTAGTAGGTGGCGAAGATGATCTCTTCGCTCTGGAACGAGCCGGGCCGGTTCTCGTGCAGATTGTGCGGGCCGAAGGCGCCGCCCTTGGCGCAGTAATCGGCCTCGGCGGGCTGCGGGAAGGTGGCGATGCTCACGGGATTGCCGGGCTCGCGGATGTCGAACATCCAGATGTAGCGAATGCCTTCGCTGCAGTCGAGGAAGGTCGGCTCGTCGCCAAGGACCAGGAGATTACGACCGGGCAGCGGCAGGGGCGAATGGGTGCCGCCGCCAAACGGCGGGTCGAAATTGCGGTAGGCCAGCATCCTGGGCTTGGTCGGGTCGGCCACGTCCATGACGCTGAGGCCGCCATCGCGCCAGGCCGTATACATCGTGTTGTTGGGGCCGGGCAGGGCGTGATGCATGGCAAAGCGCCGGCCCTGCTTCCAGGTGGGTGTCTCACCGCCGGCCTTCCACATGCCGGGCAGCCAGAACTTTCCGACCACCTCCGGCTTGCGCGGATTGGACATGTCGATGGTGGCGAAGATGTGGTCGGTGAAGTCGGCGAAATGGATCGAGGCGTAGGCGTAGCGTCCGCCCGTGTACCAGATGCGCTGGGGGCCGAGCCCATCGGTCGGCATGAAGCCGATTTCCGTCGGCTTCTCGGGCTTGGAGATGTCGAACACCCTTATGCCGGCAGTGAAGCGCTTCTGCTGATCCTTGATCTTGTCGGCCGGCGAGCCGCCGAAATACGACTTCTCGTTCTGGAATTCCTGCATGGTCCAGACGCTCGGCGCGTTGACCGCGATCAGTAGGTCCTCGTGAACCTGCAGGTGGAAGGCGCGCGTGCCGGGGGGGCAGGGATTGAAATCGACGACCTTGGGGTTCCTGGGGTCGCGCACATCAACGGTGGTGATGCCGTTGCTGAAGCCGTTGCCGATATAGGCGAAGCCCCGGTGCACCATCACCTGCACGCCGTCGCTGCGGCCGGCGAGATCCGAATGGCCGACGAACTTGATACCCTTCGCTGCGACGGGTTTCATCTCAGTCTCTCCTTGACGCCAAGTCTGTGTGCCATTGAGGGGTTGGGCTAGGCCGGGGCAGGCTCCAGCCCGCCGCCGAGGAAGAGCTGCGCGATGCGCGGATCGGCGAGGATCTTCTCGGCGCGGTCCTGGATGCGGGTGCGGCCGAGCTCCAGCACCACCCCGTAATCCGAGTTCTCCAGGGCCCGCTTGGCGTTCTGCTCGATCATCAGCACGGTGATGCCGCGGCTGCGCATGTCGCGCAGCAGGTCGAAGAGCTCCCCGACCAGGATCGGCGACAGCCCGATCGAGGGCTCGTCGATCAGCATCAGCTTGGGATCGAGCATCAGCCCGCGGGCGATCTCCAGCATCTTCTGCTCGCCGCCCGAGAGCGTCGAGGCCTGTTGGCCGGCCTTCTTGCGCAGCACCGGAAAACGGTCCATCGCCGCCTCCATGCGCTGCTTGAGGGGGAAGTCCGGAGGGGCTGCCGCGGCGCCCAGCTCGAGGTTGTGCGCCACCGACAGCTCGGAAAAGATATTGCGCCCCTGCGGCACGTAGCAGATGCCGTCGGCGATCAACTGGCGTGGCGGCCGGTTGGTGATCTCCTGGCCGTCGAAGAGGATGCGCCCGGCCTTCACCGCCAGGATGCCGAACACGGCCTTGAAGGCCGTCGACTTGCCGGCGCCGTTCGGCCCGATGACCGTGGTGATGGCGCCGCGCCGCACGCCGAAGGACAGCCCGTTGAGGATCGTCTGCTTGCCGTAGCCCCCGACGACGTCCTCGAGCGTCAGGATGTCGTCAGTGGCCAAGATAGGCCTCGATCACTTTCGGATTGCGGCGGACATCGGCGGGATCGCCTTCGGCGATGATGCGGCCCTCCGCCAGCACGACGATGCGCGTGCACAGCGCCATGACGAATTCCATGTTGTGCTCGATGACCACGAAGGTCGCACCCTGCTCGGCGTTGATCGCCCGGAGCCGCTCGCGCAGGCTCTGCAGCATGGTCAGGTTGACACCGCCGGCCGGCTCGTCGAGCAGGACGAGGCGCGGCCCCGCCATGAAGGCCATCGCCGCATCGAGCAGCTTCTGCTGGCCGTAGCTCAGGCCGCCGGCTTTCTCGTCGGCCAGGTGCCCGAGGCGGAAGAACTCGATCATCTGGTTCGCCGCCCCGGTGAGGCCGGCGTCGCGCCGGCCGAACAGGCGGCTGAGCATCGTGCCCTGGTGCTCCTGGCCGGCGAGGATCAGGTTCTCGCGCACCGTCAGCTGCGGGAAGATCTGCAGGAGCTGAAACGTCCGGCTGACGCCGAGCCGGTTGAGGTCGCAGGGGCGGGTGCGGGTGACCGCCTTGCCGTGAAGGAAGACCTCGCCGGCGCTCGGCTGCAACTGGCCGAGGATGCAGTTGAACAGCGTCGACTTGCCGCTGCCGTTCGGCCCGATGATGCCGAGGATCTCGCCGTCGTTGACGTTGAACGACACATCGTCGACGGCGACGATGCCGCCGAACGTCTTGCGCAGGTTGCGGACCTCGAGGACCGGCGTCATCCGGCGGCCTTCTGCGGGGCGGCGCTATCCGGCAGCACCGGGTTCGGGCCCGAATCGCTCTTCGCCTTGGGTGTGAGCAGCCGGTCGGCGAAGCCGAGCAGGCCGGTCGGGCAGAAGATCATCAGCAGCATGACCAGGGCCGCGTAGCCCATCAGGTAATAGCCCTGGGCGAAACGCAGCCATTCCGGCAGCAGTACGGCGACCACGGCACCGAGGAACGGCCCGAAGAAATAACCCGAGCCGCCGACGATAACCATCAGCAGCAGGTTGAGGGAGAGCCCGAGCGCGAAGGGCGTGGGATCGATGAACTGCACGAGCGCGGCGTAGAGCGAGCCGGAGATGCCGCCCAGGCCGGCGCCCAACGCGAAGGCCATCAGGGTATAGCGGCGCGTGTCGACGCCGAGCGACAACGCGCGGATCGGATTCTCGCGCACGGCGATGAAGGCTCGTCCCCAGGGCGACTGGATCAGCGCCCAGGTCGCCGCCGAGATGAGCGCCAGGTGGGCCAGCAGGAAGTAGTAAAACGGGATGGGCTTGGCCATCGACCAGCCCAGAACCTCCGGGCGCGGGATGTTCATGATCCCGTAGATGCCGCGGGTCAGCCATTCCTCGTTGCGGAATATGAGGTAGACCAGCGTGTTGAAGGCGAGGGTGACGAAGGCGAGGTAGTGGTGCTGGACGCGCAGCGCCGGATAACCCAGCAGCCAGCCGACGATGAAACAGGACGTGCCGGCAAGCATGTAGGTCGACCAGAACGGCCAGCCCCGGGTGGTCAGATAGGCGGTGATGTAGGAGCCGATGCCGACGAAGGCGGCCTGCGCCAGCGAGACCTGTCCGGCGTAGCCCAGCGTCAGATTGAGGCCGATGGCAGCGATGGTCATCACCACCCAGGTGCTCAGGATAAAAACGCCATACGGCTTGAACAGGAACGGGGCCACGAGCAGGAACACGACCGACAGGGCCATCGCCGCCACGGCCAGCGTCTTCTTGCTGACCATCATACGGTGCGCTCCTCGACCCGGCCGAGCAGCCCCTGCGGGCGGAACAGGATGATGATGATCAGGAAGACCAGCGGCACGACCAGCCGGTACTGCGTCGAGATATAGACGGCGGTGAAGTTGTCGATGACCCCCAGCACCAGGCCGCCGACGATGGCGCCACGCATCTGGTTGAAGCCGCCGATGATCGCGGCAATGAAGGCGTAGAGCCCGAGCAATTCACCGTTGGAGAACTTGGCCAGGTAGATCGGCGTGATCAGCAGCGCGGCCAGCATGACCAGGGCGGCGTTGATCAGGAAGGTATAGAGGATCATGCGCTCGACCGGGATGCCGAGGATCCGGGCGACGCTGGGGTTCAGCGCCGTCGCCTGCATCTGCCGCCCGGTGCGGGTCCCGCTCAGGAAGAGCTGCAGCGCCACTACCGCGCCGATGGTGATGCCGAGGATGATGAGACTCTGGAGCGACAGCGCCGCGCCCAGGACCGTGACGTTGGTCGCCTCCGCCAGCGGCGGAAACGGCCAGGCATCGGCGCCATAGAATTCGCGCACCCCTTCCTTCATCAGGATCGCCAGCCCGATCGTGGCGATGACCAGCGGCAGGGTGCCGTGGTTTAGCATCGGATCGACCAGCAGCTTCTTGAACATGAAGCCGAGCGTGATCATCGACAGGATGAGCGCGGCGACGCACGCTAGCCAGAATGGCATGCCGAAGAAACTCATGCCGATCAGCACGAAGAACGCCGGCAGCATGACGAACTCGCCCTGGGCGAAATTGATCGTCTGGGAGGTCTGCCAGAGCAGCGTGAAGCCGACCGCCGCAAGCGCGTAGATGCCGCCGGTGGCAAGCCCGGCAATCAGCAACTGGATAAAATCGGCCATCGATTTGCTCTCGTCAGACGGCCGGCACTCTCGTGCCGGCCGTCCCGAGTTTCGTCAAAGATTGAGTGTTACTTCCCGATCTTGGGCAGGATCTTGGTGATCTTCTGCTTGCCACCGACGACTTCGGCCAGGAAGCTGATGCGGTCGATCTCGCCGTTCTGGTCCCAGGTGGTCTCGATCAGGATGCCCGGCTCGTCCTTCGGCGTGATGGTCAGGCCACGCATGGCTTCGGCCAGCGCCTTGCGGTCGAACTTGCCGCCGAGCTTCTTCTCGGTGACGTACTTGATCGCGTAGACGCCGGTGTAGCCCTTGATGCCGTTGTGGTCGGAGACGTAGTTGAAGCGCTTCTGGAAGCGCGCCTTGTACTCCTCGACCTCCTTGAGCGGCGCGTCGGAGGTCAGGCCGACATGGCCCTGCACGCCTTCCGCCGCATCGGCAGCCAGCTCGATGGTCTTCTGGCTGAGCAGAGTCGTGTCGCCGACGAACGGGCCCTTGAGGCCCTGCCGCTTCGCCTCGCGCATGATGCGGGCGCATTCCTCTTCGTTGCTATAGACGAAGACGGCATCGGCGTTGGCGGCCTTGAGCTTGACGATGTCGGCGGCGAAATCGACCTGCCCGGCCTCGGTCGAGACGTCGGCGGCGAGGCGGATGTTGCGCGAGGCCAGTTCCTTGAGCAGGTTGTCGCGGCCGGTCTTGCCGAAGTCGTTGTTCACCCAGATGAGGGCGATCGACTTCGCCTTGATCTCGTCGCGGATGTAGTTGGCGATCTTCGGCATGCCGATCTGCTGGCCGAAGGAGGTGCGGAACAGGTACTTGTCACCCAGCGTGACCAGGTCGGCCGCCTCGCCGCCGATGAAGTGCGGCATCTCCGCCTGGATGAACAGCGGCATGGTGACCTTGACGTTGCCCGACAGGACCGGCCCGAGAACGGCGTAGGGATTGTCGTCGAGCGCCTTCTGGGTCTGGGCACGGGCGACGCCGGGATTGGTCTGCGTGTCGTAGAGAGTCAGGTTGATCCTCTGACCGGCGATACCGCCCTTGGCGTTGATCTCCTCCACCGCGAGGACGACGCCATCGCGGAAGTTGCCACCCGAGACGGCCAGCTGGCCGGAGATCTCACCGATATAGGCCAGTTTCACCTGGGCGACGGCCGGCGTCGCCGCCATCAGCGCCAACGCTGACAAACTCGCTATAGATTTCAGTAGCTTCACGGGTTCCTCCCCTGGTGGATAGACGCGCCCCTTGTGGGGTTTATGGCATTCTTGGGTAGTGCTTCAGCTTACATGCGCGGCTCCGGCGGAGTCTAGGCGATCGCTGCCCACTTTCCGCGCAGAACGCCGGCAGCCGCCGCGACCGATCTAGCGCCCGAGTGCCGCGACGACGGCGTCGCCCATCTGGCGCGTACCCACCACCGTCTTGCCGGGTTCGCGGATATCGGCGGTGCGCAGGCCGTCGGCGAGGACGCGGCGCACGGCCGTTTCCACGCGCCCGGCCAGATCGGGTCGAGCGCAGCTGAAGCGCAACAACATGGCTGCAGAGAGAATAGTCGCCAAAGGATTGGCGATGTCGCGGCCGGCGATGTCGGGCGCTGAACCGTGCACCGGCTCGTAGAGGCCTTTCGGGCCGGCGGCGAGGGAGGCGGAGGGCAGCATGCCGAGCGAGCCGGTCAGCATCGCCGCCTGGTCGGACAGGATATCGCCGAAGAGGTTGGCGGTGACGATCACGTCGAAGCTCTTGGGCTCGCGGATCAGGCTCATCGCCGCTGAGTCGACGTACATGTGGATGAGCGTCACATCCGCATACTGCTTGCCGATCTCGCGTCGCGCAGCTCCGGCAGCAAGGTCACGGGACGAAAGTTGGCGAAGAGGTCCAACTCCTTGCGCAGCTGGCGCAGGCCGAAGCCCGGCTGCTTGGTGCGCGGCAGGCTGTGATACTGCGGCGCCCCGACGGCCCCGAGCAGGATGGCGTCGGCCTCCCGCGCCAGGGCGAGGGTGGCGGGCGGCAGCGGCGTGTCCGCGGCCTCGACGCCGGCGCCGCCGATCGGCGCCTCGATCATCTCGGGCTTGAACCCGGAACCGGACAGCGCTCGCAGGACCTTGACCGCCTCGGGAACGATCTCCTGGCCGATGCCGTCGCCGGACAGTATGGCAATCTTCATAGGATCGTTCTGTGCTCCCCAGTCTTGCGACGACCATAGACCGTTGACCCCGGTTCGTCACGGCGGCTTGGATATACGCAATTTCTCGATTAGCTTGCTGCCATGGCCGATCAGCGATCGACGCCCGACGAGATGATGGACACCGACGAGGTGGCGGATTACTTGCGCCTCAAGCGGCGCAAGATCTACGAGCTCGTTCGGGACAAGCAGATTCCCTGCACCCGGGTCACCGGGAAATGGCTGTTTCCCAAGCAGCTCATCGATCGCTGGCTGGCGGAGAATACCGAACTGGCCGGCAACGGGCCTGCCGAGCAGGCACCGGCCGCGTCGATCGCCGGCAGCCATGACCCCTTGCTGGATTGGGCCATCCGGGAGTCGGGTTGCGGCCTGGCGCTCCTGCCCGGCGGCAGTCTCAACGGGTTGAAGCGCCTGGCGGCCGGAGAACCCGTGATCGCCGCCGCCCATCTGCTGGACGACGACGGCGAATACAACGGCGCGAGCCTGGCGCGCCTCGTGTCCGGCCGTGACCTCGTGGCCATCGAATGGGCCTGGCGCGAGCAAGGTCTGATCGTGGCACCCGACAATCCGCTGGGCCTCAAGACGCTGAAGGACCTGATCAGGCGGAAGATCCGGCTCATCCGGCGCCAGGAGGAGGCGGGCAGTCATGTCCTGCTGAGGCAGTTGCTCGCCGCGGGCGAGATGGCGCTGGACGACATCAACGTTCTTCCGGCTATCGCGCATACCGAGAACGATCTCGGTCTCGCCATCGTCGAGGGCAAGGCGGATGCCGGCCTGGCGATCCGCTCCGTGGCGACCCAATTCCGTCTGGGCTTCGTGCCGCTCCACCGGGAACGCTTCGTCCTGGTGATGCGGCGGCGCGACTATTTCGAGCCGCCGATGCAGGCGCTGCTGGCCTTCACCCGCAGCCCGGGCTTCGCCGCGCGGGCGGCGGATCTGGGCGGCTACGACGTCGGCGGGGTCGGCCGCGTCGTGTTCAATCGCTGACAGGTCTCAAGCCGGGCCGTAGGCAGGTCGGAACCTGCTGCTCACGAGCGTAGGCGGTGCTGTAACCCAGATTGCATTGCAGCTGGCGGGCTGAACCTTTCGTGCCACGGTGCGTTGCCACCTCGGAGCGACCATGGAAGGGAGGGCCCGCATGACTCAGAAGTCGAAGCGCGGCTTTGCGGCGATGGATGCGGCGAAACAGCGCGCAATCGCCAGCAAAGGCGGCCAGGCCAGCGGCGGCAACTTCGCCCACGACCGCGCCCGGGCCTCCGAGGCCGGACGCAAGGGAGGACGGGCGAGCGGCGGCAACTTTGCCCAGGATCGCGAGCGAGCCTCCGAAGCCGGCCGCAAGGGCGGACAGCGATAGTCTGTCATCGGCGCGGGTCGGGGCCGAGAACCGGGCCGGAATAAACGACGTATGGAAGGGTACATCTACCCGGGGCCCTCATCTGGCTCCGGTAGAAGGGGCACGCTATAGTTTCGGGCGTCCGAGGCGGACTCCGTAGGCCTTCCGGCACCCGGGGATTCAAGGAGAAAGTCCATGCGTTCTAAGCTCTTGGCGGCGCTCCTCATGGCGGGCGGCGTGGTCGTGGCCATGTCCGGCGCCCAGGCGATGATGAGCAATGACGGCGAGAAGAGCCGGGCCTATCTTGACGGCGAGCGCGCCGTGAAGGCCAAGGAGTATTCCAAGGCCATCCCGCTGCTGGAGCGGGCGGTGAACGAGAATCCCCGCGACGCCAACACCTACAACCTGCTCGGCTACAGCAACCGCAAGCTCGGCAACACGCAGAACGCCCTGGTCTACTACCAGCGCGCGCTGCAATACGACGCCGACCACAAGGGTGCGAACGAGTATCTCGGCCAGCTCTATGTCGAGATGAACGATCTGCCCAAGGCCGAGGAGCGGCTGGTCAAGCTGGGCCAGCTCTGCCGGATGAATTGCGAGGAGTATCGCGATCTCAAGGCCTCGATCGACAAGGCCAAGGCGGCGCCCGCCGCCGCCCCGCGCACCGGTTCCTGAGGCCCGGCGCCTCGAAGCTCAGCTGCCGGCAGGGCGCGGGCCGCCGGTGCCCGGCAGCCGGTTGACCAGCAGCACGACCGCGAAGGTCACGATCAGCATCGTCAGGCCAAGGATCGAGATCGAGCCGAGATCGCCGCTCTCGTTGAGGTCGTAGATCACGACCGAGATGACCCTGGTGTTGGCGGTGAACAGCATGACCGCTGCGGACAGCTCGCGCATCACGCCGATGAAGATGAAGCACCAGGCCGCGATCACACCGCTGCGCAAGAGCGGCGCCGTCACGTCGCGTAACGCGCGCAGGCGCGTGGCGCCGAGAATGCGGCTGGCCTCCTCGAGCTCCGGATGCACCGCCCGGAAGGCGGATTGCAGCTGCTGATAGGCAGCCGGCAGCTCGATGGTGAGATAGGCGAGCAGCAGGATCCATAGCGTGCCGTAGAGGACGAGCGGCGGCCGCGTGTAGGCGAGGAACAGCCCGACGCCGAGCACGATGCCCGGGATGGCGACCGGTGCCGTCGCCAGGAAGCCCAGGATGCGATGCCCGGCGATCGCCTGCCGCGCCGTCACGTAGGCGATGACCAGGGCCAGCACCGTGCCGATGGTTGCCGAGGCGATGCCGAGGATGACAGTGTTTTGCAGCGCCAGCCGCGTCTGCGAAAATTCGAAGAAGACGAACTTGAGGTGCTTCAGCGTCAGCGTGTCGAAGGTCAGCGGGTCGGACGGCAGGCGGGTGAAGGCCGCCTTGATCAGCGCCGCGTAAGGCAGGAAGACCGGCAGGCAGAGAACGACAACGCAGACCGCGAGCGCCACCCATTTCCAGCGGCCGAGCTGGACCAGGCGCGGCTGACCGTACTTCCCGCCGACGATGGCGTAGCCGCGCCGTCCCAGGATCCGGGCCTGCGCGCGCAGCAGCAGGATGGTGATGATGAGCAGCGGCAGGGCGGCCGCCGCGGCCAGTCCCGGCTTGGGCGGGAACTGGAACAGGCTCCAGATTCGCGTAGTCATGGTGTGGAAGCCGGCGGGCAGCGCCAGGATCGCCGGCGAGCCGAACAGGGTCATGGCCTGGAGGAAGGCGACCAGCGAGCCCGCCAGCATCGCCGGCAGGACCAGCGGCACGGTGATACGCCGCATCGTGTACCAGGTCTTCGCTCCGAGGATGGAGGAAGCATCCTCGAGCTCGGCCGGGATGCGGTCGAGGGCATTGGTCACGAGCACGAAGACGTAAGGGAAGGTGTAACAGGCGATGACGAAGATCAGGCCGGTCAGCGAGTAGATGTTGAACAGATGCTCGTCGGTCTCGGCCCCGGTGACCGCGCGCCAGACGTGATTGAGGATGCCGCTGTTGGGCGCGGCCAGGATCTCCCAGGCGATCGCGCCCAGGAAGGGCGGGGTGACGAACGAGGCCATGACCAGCGCCCGCACCTCGCGGCGCATCGGCATGTCGGTCCGCGCCACCAACCAGCCGACGGGCGTCGCCACGGCGCAGGCAATGAAGCCGACGCTGACCGCGAGCGTGAGGGTGGTGAGGAACGGGGTGAGAAACTGCGGCTCGGTGACGACCGTGTAGAAGTTCGCGATTGTGGGCGCGCCACTGGCATCGGTGAGGCTGAAATAGACCAGCCAGCCCATCGGCAGGCCGATGAGCAGGGCCAAGAAGGCGGCGAAGAAGAGCAGGACCGGCCGCGAGAGGTCGAGGGTCCGCCGGCGCGCCGCGGGGGCGGGAAGAGCAATCGATGTCATGGAAAGGGCGCGGAGGCCGGCGCGGGCCGGCCTCCGCCTCGTATGCCGTCAGGTGCCGAAATACTTGCTGTACTGTTCCTTGATCTTCTCGACCTGCGTGGCCACGGCGGCGGCGTCTTCCTTCATTACCTTGATGTCCTTGAGGGCCTTGCGGTTGGCCGGTTCCTTGACCTGGGCGTGGAACGAGCGCATGCCGCCGACGTCGACCACCAGCTGCTGGCCTTCGAGGCTGTGGGCCCAGAGCTGGTAAAGGCGCGCAGCGTTGGGATTGGGCGCGTTCTTCAGCACGGCCTGCGGGCTGACCACCATGGGCGTGCCTTCCTTGGCGTAGACGATTTCGATCGGCGCGCCGTCGGCCTTCATCTGGATGCTGAGGTACTCGTTGCCATCGACCATGACGCGCCGCTCACCCTGGGCGAGCTTCTTCGGCGGCTCCGTCGCCGACTGGACCTGCATCACCTTCTGCTTGGCCAGCTTCTCGAAATAGTCCCAGCCGATGTCGCGGGAGATCTGGTAGGTGGCGGTGAGGATGGTGCCGCTGTAGCTGGGGTGCGCCTTGACCATGCGGCCGTTCCATTTCGGATCGAGCAGGTCGGCGAAGCTGGTCGGCGCCTCTTCCGGCTTCACCAGCCGCGTGTTGTAGGCAATGACGCAGAGCGAGGCGCGCCACGGCAGGTAGGTGCCGTCGGAATCGACTTGGTCCTTGGGGAAATGACGGGCGACATCCTCGGGCATCAAGGGCGCCAGGATGCCATCCTTCTTCCAGTTCACGAAATGCGCGGCGTCCGAGGTGGTAACGATGTCGGCGGCGTAGATGCGGCTGGAGTATTCCTGGGTCAGGCGCTGAAGGATGCGCTCGGAGCCCGAGCGCTCGACCTGCGCCTTGATGCCGGGGAACTTGGCCTCGAAGGCCCTGGCGACCTTCTCGGCGATCTGCACCTCGACCGAGGTGTAGATGACGACCTTACCTTCCTTCTGGGCCGCCGCGATCAGCTCCGGCGTGATCTTGGCGGGCGTCTGGGCGGCCAGCGGGCCGGCGACGGCGGTCAGGCCGACAGCGGCGGCACCGACCAGCAGTTGTCTGCGGGTGGTGTAGAGCGGCGAAAAGTCCTTCATGGTTTCCTCCTCCTCCAATCGATCGACGTGGTTCAACGCGTATCTGTTCTAGCGGGACAGGGCGCGGCAGTGTTCGGGCGGCAGACGCAGCCAGACATCGGCGCCGGCCGGCATGTTGACGTTGCTGGGCGTGACGACGCGCAAGGGTTCGCCGTCACCCACGGTCACCAGATAATCGCGGCTGGCGCCCAGGAAGACCTGGCGCATGACCTTGGCACGCGCCACGTTGGTGGCTTCGGCCAGGGGCTGCGCCGATAGCTGGATATGGTGGTGGCGGACCGACACCGCTGCCGCACTGCCGGGCGACAGCGCCCCGCCGTCGCCGCAACGGAGCTTCAGCGGCCCGGCTTCGAGATGCTGCGCGTCGAGGGCGCGGCCCTTGAGCACGTTGGTGCCGCCGATGAAGCGGGCGACGAACTCGGAATTCGGCCGGTCGTAGAGGTCCTCCGGCGTGCCGGCCTGCTCGATGCGGCCGAGATTCATCACGACGATGCGGTCGGCGGTGGTCATCGCCTCCGACTGGTCATGGGTTACGTAGACGGTCGTGTAGCGATACTGGTCGTGCAGACGCCGGACCTCGAAGCGCATCTCCTCGCGCAGGTGGGCGTCGAGGTTCGAGAGCGGCTCGTCGAGCAGCAGAGTCTCAGGTTCAACAATGAGCGCGCGGGCTAGCGCCACGCGCTGCTGTTGCCCTCCGGAGAGCTCGCCGGGATAGCGCCCGGCCAGGGCCTCGAGGCGCACCGTGCGCAATGCCTGGGTGACCCGCGTGGCGATCACCTCGCGTTCGATCTTGCGCAGCTTGAGGCCGTAGGCGACGTTGTCGGCCACCGTCATGTGCGGCCATAGCGCGTAGCTCTGGAAGATCATCGACATGTTGCGCGCTTCGGGCGGCAGCGTGCGGTCGATGCTGGAGATCAGACGGTCGCCGACGCGGATCTCGCCGTCGGACGGCTCGATGAAGCCGGCGATCAGGCGCAGGGTCGTGGTCTTGCCGCAGCCCGAGGGGCCGAGCAGGCAGACCAGCTCACCATGCGCGATGGTCAGGTCGACGGCGTCGACGACGGCCTGGGTGCCGTAACGCTTCGTCAATTGCACGAGTTCGACCGCCGCCACGTAGCCTCCCGACTGTCCCGCGATGCTGCATTGCGGCAAACGCCGCGCAGGCTTATTGGAGCCCGAGTATGCGGTTGCGCGCGCGCTTGTCTACAGCAAACGGACAGGCGGCCGAGGCCTTTATTTCAGGCAGTCTGCGTCGCTTTATTGTAGACGGACGGCAGGTCGTGAGCGCGAGTCACGGCGCTGACTTTGAGCGTCTCGCGCCGGCCGCGGATCTCGGTTTCCATGACCGGCCAGCGGCTGACATCGACGCCGGAATGCCGGACGATATCCTCCGAGATGACCAACTCGCAGTTGAACTCCTTGGTCAGGGATTCGAGCCGGCTGGCGGTATTGACCGCGTCGCCGATGGCGGTGAGGCCGACCGCGCCGGCATAGCCCATCTCGCCGACGATGGCCGGCCCGACATGGATGCCGATGCCGATGCGCAGCGGCTTCTCGAGATCGTGGGCCAGCGTCTTGTTGAGGATTTCGAGGGCGGCGCTCATGCCGCGCGCCGCGGCCAGGGCCTGCCGGCAGGCCAGGGCCGTATCGCTGCGCTCGTCGGCGCCAAACAGCGCCATGACGCCGTCGCCGATGAACTTGTCGAGATGCCCGCCGGCTTCCTCGACCGCCTGGCCCATGGCGGCGAAATAGCGGTTGAGCATGAAGACGACGTCGTAGGGCAGCTTCTTCTCCGAAAGCTGGGTGAAGCCGCGCAGGTCGGCGAACAGGATGGCGATGTCCTTCTCGCGGCCCTGCAGATGGGCCGGCCGCGGCCGGGCGTCGCGCGCGCTGGCATTGGACGGCAGCAGCGGCACGATGGTGATGTCGTGCGTGGGCCGGATCTGGCAGGCGAGGCGCACGTTGGGGGCCGCCCCGACGCGGCCCAGCACCGCCTGCTCGCTGGCCGAGGGCGGCGGCAGATCGTCGAAGCCGAGGGTGACGCGCACGCGGCAGGTGGAGCAGCGGCCGCGGCCGCCGCAGACCGAGGCATGCGGGATGCCGTTGAGCTGGCTGACCTCGAGCAGGGTCGGGCCGGGAATCGTCTCCACCTCGCGGTCGCCGGGATAGGTGATGCGCACGAGGCCCCGGTGGCGCTCGACGATGCTCCGCATCTCGCGCGCCGCCAGGGTCAGCGCCAGCAGGCCGCCGAACAGCCAGTAGATGCGCTCCTCCAGGAGCTGGAGCGTGGCCAGCTCGTCGCGGCTCGGCAGGTTGATCGCCGCCAGCGCCCGGCGCAACCACGCCGGATCGGCGGCTAGGCGCGAGGCTTCGCGCCCGCCATCGAGGAAGCCGATCAGGGCGAAGACCGGTATCAGCAGGGCGGCACCGAACAGCCAGGGTCGCGCCGCCTGGAACCACGGCCGCAGGCGCAGCCAGAAATAGAGGCCAAGACAGCCATGCGTCCAGGCGACCAGAAGCGCCACGGACTGCCAGAGGCCTTTGTCCGGCCCAAAATGATAGAGCGTCAGCAGCACGTAGGTGTAGCTGTCCTCGACCTCGTAGAGCGACTCAGCGATACGCGTGCCGATCACGTGCTGGGTGAGGAGCGGGATGATGGCCAGGCCAAGCAGGAGCTGCAGCAGCTCGGCGCGCGGGATGGTGCGCAGCCGGCGCTTGTCGTAGATCGCCCAGAGCGCCAGCAGAAAGTGGACCAGCAGCGAGAAGTAAAGGGCGAAGCGCGAGAGCGGGAAGCTCCAGAACGCCACGAACCACACGCGGCCCTGCTCCATGGCACCCAGCGAATGGAGGCCGGCCATGTGGTTGAGCAGGTGCGTGGTCACGTAGAAGAAGAGGATGCACCCGGTGACCAGACGCGCCCGCCGCAGGGTCAGGTAGGGGCTCAGGCTCTTCACGCCGGTTTCGCCTGGGCCAGGGCGCGGGCCAGCGCCTCGAAGGGCAGCAGGACGCAGTCATGCCGGCTCTTGTGGCGCCTGACCGGCGCAAAGATGCCCAGTGCCGCCCATGGAGCGCTGGCTTCGCTACCACCGAGCACGCCGCGCAGCACCTCGTGCCCGGCCAGCGCCGCCGCCGGCTTCTGGCCCACGGCTGTCGAGGCAATGACCGAAGCTGACGCCTGACATAAAGCGCAGCCGCGCACCTGGTGGCCGACGGCGGCGATCGTGCCGTCAATCAGCTTGAGATCGAGGGTGATGCGGTCGCCGCAGAGCGGGTTGTCGACCGTGACGCTGGCATCGGGCGCCGCGAGGCGGCCAGCACCTACGGGCTGCTTGGCCCGTTCCATGATCGCCTGCTGATAGAGATCGTCGCTCATCGCAGCTTCGCCGCCGCCGCGTCGAGGCCGGTGAGCAGCGCGTCCACGTCGGCATCGTTGTTGTAGAGCGCCAGGCTCGCCCGCGTCGTCCCGGCGACGCCGAAATGGTCCATCAGCGGCTGGGCGCAGTGGTGGCCGCCGCGCAGCGCCACGCCGAAACCGTCGAGGATCTGGCAGACATCGTGCGGATGGGCGCCGGCCAGCTCGAAGGAGATGACCGGGGCGCGCCCTTGCAAGCCGGACGGGCCGATGACCCGCGCGCCCTTCAGCCGGCCGAGCCCGTCGAGCACGCGCTGGGTCAGGCGCATCTCGTGCGCCGAGGCGGACGTCCAGTCGAGCTGCATCAGCCAGCGCACGGCCGCCCCCAGGCCCACGGCCTGGGCGATGGGCGGCGTCCCGGCTTCGAACTTGTGCGGCACATCGGCCCATTCCGTACGCTCGACGGTCACCGTGCGGATCATCTCGCCGCCGCCCATCAGCGGGGGCATCGAAGCGAGCAGCTCCTTCTTGGCCCAGAGACAGCCGATCCCGGTGGGCCCGAACATCTTGTGGCCGGAGAAGGCGTAGAAATCGATGCCCAGCCCCGGCAGGTCGAGCGGCCCGTGCGGCGTGCGCTGGGCGCCATCGAGCAGCACACGGGCGCCGACGGTGCGGGCGGCCGCCACGACAGGGGCGACGTCCGTCACCGCGCCGGTGACGTTGGAGACATGGGCCAGGGCGATCAGCTTCGTGCGCTTGGTGACCGTGCGCGTCAAAGCCGAGAGGTCGATGCGGCCCTCGTCGGTGACCGGCAGGATCTTGAGGGTGATGCCGCGCCGGTCGCGCAGCATCTGCCAGGGCACGAAGTTACCGTGATGCTCGAGCAGCGAGACCACGACTTCGTCGCCCGGCTGCATTCCCTCGCCGAAAGAGCGCGCCACCAAGTTGATCGCCGAGGTGGTGCCGGAGGTGAAGATGATTTCATCGCCCGGCACATTCAGGTAGCGCGCGATGTCGAGCCGCGCCCCTTCGTAAGCGTCGGTCGCCGCCTCGGCCAGGCGGTGCACGCTGCGCAGCACGTTGGCCCGGCTGGTGGTCTCGAACCGGATCATCGCGTCGAGCACGGCCTGCGGCAGCTGGCTGGTCGCGCCGTTGTCGAGATAGTGCAGGGGCCCGCCATCCAGCCCGCGCATGAGCAGCGGGAACTGGGCGCGGACCGCGGCGGGATCGAAGGCCGTGGCGCCGCTCATGCCGATTCCTGGCGCGCCGGCCGGCGCAGGGCGGCGAGCGCCTCGGGTGTGTCGACATCGACCAGCACGCCGTCATCGTCCATCTCGACCTCGCAGACCTGCTCGGCATGCTCGCGGAACAGGCTGCGCGCCCCCTGGTCGCCTTCGAGTGCGCGCATGTCGGCGAAGAACCGGCTGCCCCAGAGGACAGGGTTGCCGCGCTTGCCGCGATGGGCGGGCACGCAGATGGCGCGGCCCTCCACCGGGTTGAAGGCGGCGATCAGGCGGTCGATATGGCTGGCGGTCACGAGCGGCATGTCTCCGAGCATGAACACCGCGCCATCGACAGTCTTTCCCTCGAGCCAGGAAAGTCCGGCGCGCACCGAGGTGCTCAGCCCCTCGGCATAGTCGGGATTGTCGAGGAACTCGACCGCTCGGCCGGCCAGCGCCTCGCGCACGCGGGCCCCGTCATGGCCGGTGACCACGGCGACCGGTCGGGCGTGCGAGGCGAGGGCCGCATCCACCGCGCGCTGCACCATCAGCCTGCCGTCGACATCGGTGAGCAGCTTGTTGGCCGGGGCCATACGGCTGGAGCGGCCGGCGGCCATGACGATGGCGGCGATGCGCGGCGCATGCGGTGCCGAGGGAGCGGGGCCGGCCTCGCCGCGCGGCAGCGGGCGGGTGGGAATCTCCATCAGCAGGCCGCCGGCCCCCATGCGCATGATATCAGCGCGCGTCACGGCCACGTCGGCCAGCAGGCGCTGCAGGACCCAGTCGAAACCGTTGAGCTTGGGCGAGCGGGCGCATCCGGGCAGGCCGAGCACCGGCGTCTCGCCGACCCGGCCGAGCAGCAGCAGGTTGCCGGGATCGACCGGCATGCCGAAATGCAGGACCTCGCCGCCGCTGGCCACGACGGCGGCTGGAATGGCGTCGCGCCGGTCGACGATGGCCGAAGCCCCCATGACCAGGATCGGGTCGCAGCCCGCCGTGCGCTGGGCGGCGATGGCCGCGGCGACCGCCGCTTCCTCGTGCTCGACGATCGTGTCGGCGACCAGCTCGCTGCCCAGGTCGGCGATCCGCGCGCGCGTGGTGGCCAGGGTCTTGGCCAGCACGCTGTCCTTCATGCCGGCGAGGCGGGTCTGGATCAGGCCGACGCGCTTGGCCTTCAAGGGCGCGACGCGGATCAGCGGCCCGCCGTTGGCAGCAATGATCTGGGCCCCGGCCATGGCGGCAGGGGGCACGGCGAAGGGAATGATCTTGATCGTCGCCACCATCTGGCGCGGCTCGACCAGGGCGAAGGGCGGCAGGGTGGCGACGGTGATGGCCTCGTCGAGCAGGTTCAGCCGGTCGAGGCGCGCGGTGTCGACGACCGCCAGGCCGCGCGCCGCGGCGAACAGGTTGCAGCGGCCGGTGAAAGCGGCGCTGTGGGACAGGTTGTCGCCGGCCACCGCGGCCGCGATCTGCGCCGCCGCCACGTCCTCCGGCACGTCGCCCGGCTCGAGCCGCGCCGCCACCACGCTCTCGTGCCCGGTGGCGCGCAGGGCCGCCACGTCGGCGGCGCTCAGCACGCGGCCTTTCTTCAGCGCCAGCTTCGGCAGCCTGATGCCGTGGGCGAGGATCGCGCCTTCGGCTTCGGCCAGCGGGGTGGGGCCGAACTTCATCTCAAGAGTCGCCGCGGCGAACTTGCGTGATCTGCGCCACGATCGACACGGCGATCTCGGCCGGCGACAGCGCGCCGATGTCGAGACCGACGGGGCCGTGGATGCGCTGCAGCTCCGGTTCGCTGAAGCCTGCCTCTTTCAGCCGGCCCAGCCGCGCGGCATGCGTCTTCCGGCTGCCCAGGGCGCCGATATAGAAGGCCTTGGAGCGCAAGGCGGCGGCGAGTGCGGGATCGTCGAGCTTGGGATCGTGCGTCAGGGTGACGACGGCGGTCCGGGAGTCCGGCTTGAGGGTGGCCATCGCCTCGTCGGGCCAGTCGCCCATCACCGCGAAGCCCTCGAACTTCTGGCTCTCGGCGAAACCGCGGCGCGGATCGATGACCGTGACGCCGTAGCCGGCGAGGGCGCCCATGCGCGCCAGCGGCTCGGTGATGTGCACGGCGCCGACCACCAGCAGCCGCGGCGGCGGGTTGAAGACCTGGACGAAGACCTCGCCGGCCGGTGTGGCGAAGCGCAGATGCTCGTCCGTCTTCAGGGCTTCGCCGGCCGCCACCACCATGTCCATGTCGAGACAGAGATCGCCCTCGGTGCCGTCGGCATAGATCAGGAGCTGCTGGCCGCTGCGCAGATTGGTGGCCAGCGCCACCGGCCGCTTGGCCGCGCGCGCTTCCTGGAGTTTGTCGAGGGTGGCTGATTTCATCCGAGCTTCTCGACGTAGACCTGCACCTTGCCGCCGCAGGCGAGGCCGACTTCCCAGGCCTGCTCGTTGGAGACGCCGAAATCGAGCAGGCGCGACTTGCCGTCGGCGATGGCCTCGAGCGCCTCCTTGATCACCGCCCCCTCGATGCAGCCGCCCGAGACCGAGCCAACGAACTTGCCTTTGTCGTCGACGGCGAGCTGGCTGCCGACCGGGCGCGGGCTCGAGCCCCAGGTAGTGACCACGGTGGCCAGCGCCACACCCTTGCCGGATTTGCGCCAGGCCGCCGCTTCGCTCAGCACGTCGGTTTCGCTGGTCATGCGGCTTTCCCTTTCCAGATATAGGGCGAGACGCGGCGCGGGGCGTCGCGGCCCAGGGCGGCGGCCAGATCGCCGAGGCTTTCCAGGTTATGCGCCGCCCGGAACTCGTCGACATGCGGCAGGATCGCCTGCATGCCGAGCGAGCGCGGCTCGAAGCCGTCGTAGCGCAGCAGGGGATTGAGCCAGACCAGGCGGTGGCAGGATTTGCGCAGGCGCTCCATCTCGCGCCCCAGACCGGAGCCGGCATCGCGGTCGAGCCCGTCGCTGATGAACAGCACCACGGCGTTCTGGCCGAGCACGCGGCGCGACCACAGGCGGTTGAACTCGGCCAGGGTGTGGCCGATGCGCGTGCCGCCCGACCAGTCCTCGACCGCGCCGGCCACCCGGGCGAGCGCCTCGTCGACGTCGCGGTGGCGCAGGTGGCGCGTCACGTTGGTCAGCCGCGTGCCGAACAGGAAGGTATGGACGCGGCTGCGATCGTTGGTCAGCGCATGCAGGAAGTGCAGGAACATGCGCGAGTAGCGCTCCATCGAGCCGGAGATGTCGCAGAGCACGACGATCGGCGGCGGGCGGTAGCGGCGCGAGCGGAACTTGATCGAGATGACATCGCCGCCGGTTCGCAGCATCGACTTGAGCGTGGCGCGCAGGTCGGCCCGGTGGCCGGCGGGGTCGGGGCGGAAGCGCCGCGTCGCCACGTGCGCGAACGGCAGGCGCAGCTCGGCCATCATCTTCTTGGCCCGGGCGACGTCGTCGCTCGACATCTGCTCGAAATCCATCGCGCGCAGCACCTCGCGGTCGGACCAGGTGAGGGTGGCGTCGAAGGTCTCTTCTTCCTTCATCTCCTCCAGCCGCTTGCGGGCGTTCTCCCCGCCGGCCAGCGCCTCGGCCACGCGCCGGTTGAGCGGCTTGGCCTCCTGGCCCGGCAGCGACGGCGCCTGGGGCAGCAGCATCGACATCATGCGTTCGAGCAGCTGCGGGTCGCGCCAGAAGAGCTTGAAGGCTTCGTCGAACAGCTCGCGCTGGTCGCGGCGGTTGACGAAGATGGCGTGCAAGGTCCAGTAGAAGTCGCCACGGTTGGTGATGCCGGCGGCGCGCACCGCCTGCACCGCGTCGATCACCCGGCCGGGCCCGATGGGCAGGCCGGCCGTGCGCAGCGCCCGCGCGAAATGCATCAGGTTCGCGGTCAGCGTCCCTTCCGGAGTGCCGCTGTCGAGGCGCTCATTCATTTCGGCCCAATCTCACTTCGGCGCCGCCGCCAGCTCGGTCTCGACGTCGCGCAGCAGGCGCGAGGCCTCACCGCCGCGGATCTTGGCGATGTCGTCCTGGTACTTGAGCAGGGTGCCGAGCGTATCGTTGATCGTCGCCGGATCGAGGGTCACGCGGTCGAGCTCGACCAGCGCCTTGGTCCAGTCGATGGTCTCGGCGATGCCGGGAAGCTTGAACAGTTCCTCCTTGCGCAGCCGCTGGACGAAGCCGACGACCTGGCGGGTCAGCGCCTCGGCGGCACCCGGCGCCTTGAGGCGCAGGATCTCGAGCTCGCGCTCGGCATTGGGATAGTCGACCCAGTAGTAGAAACAGCGGCGCTTGAGCGCGTCGTGGATCTCGCGCGTGCGGTTGGAGGTGATGATCACGATCGGCGGAGTGGGGGCCTTGATCGTGCCGAGTTCCGGAATGGTGATCTGGTAGTCGGAGAGCACCTCGAGCAGATAGGCCTCGAACGGCTCGTCGGCGCGGTCGAGCTCGTCGATCAGCAGCACCGGCGGGCCGGCGGGATCGGGTGTCAGCGCCTGAAGAAGCGGGCGGCGGATCAGGAAGCGCTCGGAGAAGATCTCCTGGTCGAGCGTCTCGCGGCTGCCCTGGCGGGCCTCGGCCAGGCGGATCTCGATCATCTGGCGCGGGTAGTTCCACTCGTAGACCGCCGTGCCGGTGTCGAGGCCTTCGTAGCATTGCAGGCGGATCAGCCGCCGGCCCAGCGTCTCGGCCAGGACCTTGGCGATCTCGGTCTTGCCGACGCCGGCCTCGCCTTCGAGGAACAGCGGCCGGTTGAGGCGCAGCGACAGGAAAACGGCCGTGGCCAGGCTGCGGTCGGCGACGTAGTTGCCGGCGCGCAAGGTGGCCAGCGCGTCATCGACGTCTTCCGGCGTTTTGGGGGCCGGCGTTTTGGTGCGTGTCATACGAATGAAGCCATTGATAGCGTTAGGCTTCTCAGTCTAGACGATCGCGCGCGGCCGGGCGAGGGCGGTGATTCCCCGGCCGGGCTGAAACGGCCCCGCCAATCCAGAGGCGCTTTCGCCCCGTAGAAGGCACAGTGACGATGCTGATGACGTTCCTGCGAAGCCCCTCGTTCCTGCAAAGACTGGGGCGGCTGCCGCTCCTCCTCGGTGTGCTGGCCGGGGCGGCTTCCCTGACGGGTTGCTCGTCGATCCAGCTGCTCGACGCGATCACGCCCGCCGGCCGCTACACCAGCGAGACCGATATCGCCTACGGGCCGGCGCCCCGCCAGCGCCTCGACATCTATCATCCCCAGGAAGGGGCGACATCAACGGTGATCGTTTTCTTCTACGGTGGCGGCTGGCGTACGGGCGAGAAGGCCAATTACCGCTTCGTCGCCGAAGCCCTGACGCGCCATGGCCTCGCCGTGGTCATTCCCGATTACCGGCTGGTGCCCGCGGTGCGCTTCCCGGCCTTTGTGGAAGACGGAGCCGCGGCGGTGCGCGCCACGCGCGAGCGTTTCGGGCCCGGGGCGAAGATCTACGTCATGGGCCATTCCGCCGGCGGCCATATCGCCGCCCTGCTGGCGCTCGACCCGCGTTACCTGGCCGCGGTCAGCCTGAAACAGAGCGATCTGGCCGGCCTGATCGGTGTCGCCGCGCCGCTCGACTTCCTGCCCTTCGACACGGCCAGCACAGCGGCGGTGTTCGAGGGCACGGCCGACCTGGCGAGCACCCAGCCCGTGACCTACGCCAGCGCCCAGACGCCGGGCGCCCTGCTGCTGCATGGCGCGGATGACCGCATCGTGCTGCCGCGCAAACTCCCGGCGCCTGGCGGCCCGGCTGCAGGAAGCGGGCGCCTCGGCGCGCCTCGTGGAGTATCCGGCTCTCGGCCATGTCGAGATCATGCTCGGCCTGTCTTCGACCCTGGCCGGCAACAGCCGCCTGATGAGCGACCTATTGGAGTTCCTGGGCCAGGGGGCGCCCTGATCGCCGAAAAATTGCCGGCGGCATCGGCCGCCGGCGAGATCCCCGTTCAGGTCGTCTTCAAATCCAGTACGGCGGGACGTTGTAGTAGTCGTGGACGCGTTTGCCCCAGACGCGGTCTTCCCAGTCGGGATCCTCGTCAGTGGCATAGCTGGGCGCGCCCTCGAGCTGCTTCTTGTCGAGATCGACGACGTAGCCGCCCATCTTCGGATCATAGTCGAGCACCTGCCAGGGCAGGGGATGATGCTTGTCGCCGATGCCGAGGAACCCTCCGAACGACATGACGGCGTATCCGACCTGGCCGGTGTATTTGTCGATCATGATGTCTTCGACCGTGCCGAGCTTGTCGCCCTTGCGGTTGTAGACGGCCGTACCTTCGACCTTGTTGGCACTGATGAGACGCGAGCTTTCGCCAATCTCAGCTTCGTGGCTGATGCCGGGCATTGAAATCCCTCCTTAGATGCTGGGGCCGCCGCTCAGCACGGCGAGCCTCAGGGTCTAACCGGAAGACCCGGCGATGGTTCCGATGAGAGACAAGCCTGTGACGGCGGCACGATCTCCGTCGCAGCCAAGCTTGGCCGCGGGGCTGGGCACCGCATCGGGCGGAACCCAACCGGGCTTTCTGCGGTTAAGCAGGATGATGTTGAACGGTGAGACGTTGTCCGGGTGATTGCTCGCACCGAAGCAACAGCAACACGGAGGTACTCACGTCATGAAGCGGATTGCAATTGCGTTGACTGCCGTACTTTCAGTGGCGGCTCTTTCGGCCTGCGGCGAGAGCCGTAGCGACCGTGCGCTGTCGGGTGCGGCGATCGGCGCGGGCGCCGGTGCCGTGGGTGGCGCCGTGATGGGCAGCCCGGTGACGGGCGCGGTCATCGGCGGTGCCGCCGGTGCGGCGGCCGGTGGTCTAACCGACAAGGACCAGATTGATCTTGGCAAACCGGTCTGGCGCTGAGCCGGCCGCAACTCGGTGACAGGAGATAGATCATGAAACGGATGATGGTGATTGCCGCGCTGTCGCTGCTGACCCTGACGGCCTGCGGCGAGACAAAGCAGGATCGCGCCCTGTCGGGCGCGGCGATCGGCGCCGGTGTCGGCGCGGCCGGCGGTGCGCTGACCGGCGGTAACGCCCTGGGCGGCGCTCTGCTCGGCGGCGCGGTCGGCGGTGGCGCCGGTTACCTGACCGACAAGGACGATGTGAATCTCGGCAAGCCGGTCTGGCGTTAACTCGCAATTCCCGGAAAACAGGTCTGGCGGCGCGACGTCCGTGTCGGCCGGATCAAGCGCCAGGGCGCCAGCCCTGGCGCTTTTCTTTTGTGCGCCGTTTCGTCTAAACTTGGGGCCATGACCGACGACCACGCCACCGAAGCCCAGAAGAAGAAGGAGGAGGCCGCCAAGCGCCTCCAGGAGGCGCTGCGCCTCAAGCAGCAGCAGACCCGGCCCCACCAGGACCGCGGCAGCAAGCCGAGCGGCTCCGGCGGCACCGGCGCCTTCGCGCCCAAGCTGTTCCGGCGCGGCCCCCGCGGGGGCTGATCGCTGGCTTTTGGCCGGACGGGGTAGGCCGTCCGGGGCGTCGAGCCCACAAAATTGCCGCAGGACTCGGGCACCGGCGGGACGATCTATGAGTCGTCCTGCAGCGGAGCCCGTTCATGTCCGACTCTCAGCACCAGCCCGATCTAGCCCTCGAAGACCGAGTCCGCGAAGACGAGGAGGAGCGCAGCCGGACTCCCGTGTCGTGGCTGTTCGGCGCGGCCGCGGTCGTGCTCGGCGGCTTCGTGTCGGCCTATTACACCAGCCCCTCGGCCACCGGTGTCGCCTTCGCCCAGATGTCGGAGAAGGCGAGCCCGTTGGTGCCCGCGCCGTGGAGCGGTCCGCAATCGGTGGGCAGGGGCAACATCGCCGAGCCGGCCGACGGGCCGCCGCCTTCGGTGGCCGCCGCGGGGCACGGTTTCGTGCTGGTCAAGAACTGGGATTTCGGCACCACCGGCACGGTCGCCAACCTCTCCGACCTGTTGCGCGAGTTTCACTTCCGCGACAACTTCAACACCTACGACCAGGGCGGCCTCTACGGCGTCAAGTCGGTGGCGCCGGTGAAGTCGGTGGCGTTGCCGGGCCAGCCGGTCGAGGATCCGCGCCGGCCGTTCCGCGATTTCACGGCGCAGTCGATGCGCTCGTGGCTGCGGCCACTCAACCCCGACGTGGCGACGGTGAGCGTCGAGCGGCGCGAGGTCGGCTCGGGCTTCGTCATGCCGAAATTCACGCTGCCGGCGGGCGGCGCGTTTCTCGGCCGCGACATCCTGTGGGAGACGCGGGTTCGTCTCAACAATCCGGTGCCCGGCTACTGGTTCGCCATCTGGACCGTGGGCAACAAGTGGGACAAGGGCGCCGAGATGGACGTGGTCGAGAGCTTCGGCTTCGACAATGGCGGCGGCTACACGAATTTCGACGCGCGCCTGTTCCATGTGAACAGCGTCGGCGGCAAGGACCGGGTGACCGCGCCGCACTGGGAGGCCTACGTGCCCGGCAAGCGCGCCGACCTCACCCAGTGGAACACCTTCACCTGGCTTTATCGCAAGGACGACACCTACACGGTGTGGTTCAACGGCGTCGAGGTACAGAGCGGCACGATTCACTGGACGCTCAAGGGCCGGCCGGAGGGCCAGCCGCTCAACATGAGCTTCATTTTCGATCCCGCCTGGGGCCACAAGAAGGTCGCCAGCGTGAACGTGAAAGACATGCCGGCCTCGAAGTTCAAGGATACCTATTACGAATGGGATTACAGCCGCATCTATCTGCGGCCGTAAGGGGGCCGCCGAAACGGGGAGCGTTTGCGGCCTATTTTCGGCGGGATTGCGGCGTGGGATTTCCGGGGCGGAGTTCAAGCCTTGTCCGGGGCGCGGCGGCCTCCAATATGGCCTAGCTCAGGAGGGCCCCATGCGTGTCACCGTTCCTGCGATTCTTCTGCTCAGCGCCGCCCTGGCCTTAAGCGCCTGTGGCAGCAGTGCCAACAAGCGCGCCCGCTCTCCGGCAGAGCTGAGCGCGGCCGAGCCCGCACCCTATTCCCAGGATATCGACCTCAGCCGACCCGCCTGGCAGCGGGGGCCGGCCGGCGGTTACGGGCACGACCGTCTGCCTTGATGCATCGTTAACGGCCCCGCCCTAAGATACGCCTTCACGGCCAATCCGGCCTGGGGGTGGGGCGATGGCGTACGACTACGATTTCCTGGTCATCGGGTCCGGGCCGGCCGGCCAGCGCGCCGCCATCCAGGCCGCCAAGCTCGGCAAGAAGGTCCTGCTGGTCGAGCGCCAGGCGGTGGTCGGGGGCGTGTGCATCAACACCGGCACCATCCCGTCTAAGACCCTGCGCGAGGCCGTGCTGCATCTCTCCGGCCACCGCGAGCGCGGCATTTACGGCGCCTCGTACTCGGTGAAGCAGAACATCACCATGAGCGACCTGCATTTCCGCACCGCCCATGTCATCCGCCACGAGATCGACGTCACCCGCCACCAGCTGCAGCGCAACCGCATCGAGGTCGTGGTCGGCAACGGCAAGTTCGTCGACGCGCACACCGTGAGCATCGAGGACGTGCCGGGCCGCGGCACGCGCAACGTCACCGCCGACAAAATCGCCATCGCCGTCGGCACCATGGCGACGCGCGACAAGAAAATCCCCTTCGACGGCCAGCGCATCCTGATCAGCGACGACATCCTCACCCTCGAGAAACTCCCGCGCACGCTGACCGTGATCGGCGCCGGTGTCATCGGCATCGAGTACGCGACCATCTTCGCCACGCTCGGCGTGCGCGTCACGCTGATCGACAAGCGCGACCGGCTGCTGCCCTTCATCGACCGCGAGATCACGGACTCGCTCGCCTACCAGATGCACCAGCACCGCGTGACCCTGCGCCTCGGCGAGGAGGTCAAGGGCATCGAGCCGGTCAAGGACGACAAGGGCGACCGCGTGCGTGTGACGCTGGTCTCCGGCAAGCAGATCGTCAGCGAGGCGGCGCTCTACTCGATCGGCCGCACCGGCGCCACCGAGGCGCTCGACCTCAAAGCCGCCGGCGTCGAAGCCGACGATCGTGGCCGGCTCAAGGTCAACGAGAGCTTCCAGACCAGCCAGCCGCATATCTACGCGGTGGGCGACGTCATCGGTTTCCCGAGCCTGGCCTCGACCTCGATGGAGCAGGGGCGGCTGGCCGCCTGCCATGCCTTCAACACCAAGGCCGAATGCGTGCCGTCGCTGTTCCCCTACGGCATCTACACGATCCCCGAGATCTCGACCGTGGGCAAGAACGAGGAAGAGCTGACGCAGGAAGGCATCCCCTACGAGATCGGCAAGGCCAACTACCGCGAGATCGCGCGCGGCCAGATCATCGGCGACAGCGCCGGCCTGCTGAAGCTGATCTTCAACCTCGAGACCCGCGAGCTCCTGGGCGTGCACATCATCGGCGAGGGCGCGAGCGAGCTCATCCATATCGGCCAGGCCGTGCTCGCCCACAAGGGCTCGATCGACTACTTCGTCAACACCGTGTTCAACTACCCGACCCTCGCCGAGTGCTACAAGACGGCGGCTTTCGACGGCATCAATCGGCTGGGGTGACCGCCGCGCGGCAATAGGGTAGAACCAGCCCATGCCGCTCATGCAAGCCGTGCCCGTGAAGCTCGCCGAGATCTACGTGCCGGCGCGCTACCGCGCGGCCCTCGATCCGCAGAAGCTGGAGGCGCTCACCGCCAGCATCGGCGAGAGCGGGGTCAAGGTCCCGATCCACGTGCGGCGCGACAAGCAGCGCTACGTGCTGGTCAGCGGCTTCCACCGCCTGGAGGCGGTGCGCGCCTTGGGCGGCGACACGATCCAGGCGCTGATCGTCCAAACACCTCTGCGGTGACCGATATCTACGTCGATGGCGATGCCTGCCCGGTGCGCGAGGAAGTCTATCGCGTCGCCGAGCGGCTGGGGCTGGGCGTCTTCGTCGTGGCCAATGGCTCACGCCCGATCCGCCCGTCGCCTAATCCCAGGATCCGCCTGGTGATCGTCGAGGAAGGTGCCGACAAGGCGGATGACTGGATCGCCGAGCACATCACCGCGGCGGATGTCTGCGTCACGGCGGATATTCCCCTGGCCTCGCGCTGCCTGGCGAAGGGGGCGCGCGCCCTGTCGCCGATCGGCAAGCCGTGGATGCCGAACAATATCGGCAATGCCCTGGCCGGCCGCGAGGTCAGCCGGCACCTGCGCGAGCTGGGCGTGAGCACGGGCGGGCCGCCGCCCATGACCAGGCAGGACCGCTCGCGGTTCCTTAGCGCCCTGGACACGGAAGTCCAGGCGGCCCGGCGGGGTTCGTAAGGGCCGCCTCTCCTTCGGGTGTCGAGCGTCCCGTATTGATGGCGCAGCGGGATACTGCAATATTAGGGTGGGGTTGACGTATGGCTGTGGTTTGCCGGCTCGTGGGTCGTGCCGCGCCAGTGGAGTGCCCCTTTGACCTCTTCAGATCCCCAGAATTCGTCATCGCCTGATCGGCTCGTCGTGTTCGTTGCCGTCGCGAAGCGGCGAGGGATGGTTACGCTTGGCAATCTGCCCGCCGGGGTCTATTGCCGTATTCAGTTTTCCATCGACCGGAGCTCGCCATGAGTCTCGAGACACCGTCATCTGCCGCTGGCCAGCCGGAGCAACCGGCTATGGGTCTGCTGCGCGGCCGGCGCATCCTGGTCGTCGAAGATGAATCGATGATCTGGATGCTGATCGAGGACGGTCTCAGCGAGGAGGGATGCGTCGTCGTCGGGCCGGCCTCGCAGCTCGACGACGCGCTGCGGGCGGCGGCGGACGAGGCGATCGATGCGGCGCTGCTCGATGTCAATCTCGGGGGCCGGCCGGTCTATCCGGTCGCCGATGTTCTGGCTCGGCGGGGCATTCCGTTCGCCTTCCTCACGGGCTATGGCGCAGGAGGCATCCAGGAAGCCTATCGCCACCACCCGGTGCTCAAGAAGCCGTTCACCCTGAACGGCCTCGTGGCGCTCGCCGTACGCCTGGTGGGTGAGCAGGCTGCCTAAACGCCGGGCGAACTCGTCGGCCGCCCGCGGGCAGGGAGTCGGCCGGCTGACTGTAGCGTCAGCGCAGGCCGAGATAGCCTAGCGCGAATATGACGACGACGACGATGCCGATCAGGGTGAAAGGGCTCATGGCAATCGCCTAGCGCAGCCCGAGGAAGCTGAGCACGGCGAGGGCCACGACTATCACGCCGATGATATAAAACACGCTCATCCGAGCCTCCCGCTTACGCTTGATCTGACGTTCAGGGTACCAACGGCCAAGTCATCGCGGTGTTCCCACGAGCTTCGGAGGCGGGCGGTCAAGGGTGGCCACGCCGGGCTGGGGGTCCCCTTTTAGTCGCCGCGCCCGGGGCCTTATTGGGCAACCGCAGGTTTTTTCCGCCGGCGCCTCACCGGTTTCCCCTACCTTGACGGGCCTGGTGCCCATCCTAAATCCCAACGTGGTTGCCGTGATCGCTGACCGGCCACGCCGTTCTGGCCGCCCAGAAACAGGAGTAGCGCCAGCGACCGCGGCAGGGCGATTCCGAACCTGCTTCCTTCGCCACATGTCTCTGGCGGCAGAGCACGGGCGAAGGGGCGTCGCCCCGCTTGTCGGTCGAATATGTCGTGCTAGGCTCAAGGCCGAGACGGATGAACGATCCAGACCGCATATTCTGGGAGCAGTGGGACCGCTGGCGCGTTGATGCGGCCAGCGCCCCGTTCACCGCCTATGCGGTGGCGCTGGCCCTCTTCGGCGTTGCCTTCCTGGGACGACTGCTTCTCGATCAAGTCCTGCCTGGGCGCCTACCCTTCGTCACCTTCTTTCCGGCCGTGCTGCTCAGCGCCTTCTTCGCCGGCACGGTCCCCAGCCTCTTCGTCCTCGTAGCCTCGGGCGTGATTGGCGCGCTGTGGCTGGCAGCGGGTGCCTCCCCGGTTCTCGAGCGCCTGCTCAGTTTCGGCCTGTTCCTCGTCACCGGCGGCGCGCCCATCGCCTTGCTGCGCATCATCGATCACGCGGTCGCTCGCATTCGCCGGCAGGAGCAAAAACTGGCCTTGATCAATGACGAGCTCAAGCATCGCCTGAAGAACCTCTTTGCCGTGACCGATTCCGTCTTCCGCCAGAGCCTCAAGTCGGGGGCTTCGGCCGAAGAACTGCGCCACGCCGTCTCGGAACGCCTGCAGGCGCTGGCTGCGGCGCAGGACCTGGTAAGTCCGACCGCCCAGGGTACGCCGGTCGAGGGGCTGGTCGACGCGGTTGTGCTGCCGCTTGCGCCTCATCCTTCGCGACTGCTGCGGCACGGTCCGCGCGCTTTGCTCTCGGCGGAACAGACGACCACCGTCGCCCTGATGCTGCACGAGTTGGCCACCAATGCCATCAAGCACGGGGCTTGGCGCGGCGAGACGGGAACCGTGGCGTTTACCTGGAAGTTCGTGCGCGATGGCGGCGAGCAGCATCGCCTGGCGATCGACTGGGTGGAGCAGGGCGGCCCCGCGGTGGTGCCGCCGCGGCGGGCGGGCTTCGGCACCACGCTGCTCAAGGCCCGGCTGACGGGCACCCAGGTGGCGCTCGATCTGAAGCCCGAGGGAGTCAACTGTCGCATCGAGATGACGGCGGCGCCGATGCCGCCCGCGGATGAAGCGCCGCTCAGTCGTTCCGCGCTGTCGCCGATCTAGCCCGCGCAGACGATCTTGGTTCGCCCGAGAGCGTTCTCTCGCGGCTGTTTTCACGAAGATTATGGTTAAGAGCACCAGGAGGGGAATAAGCCCCGCGCTGGCAGCGTAAATGTCGCGCACTATAGGCAGCCATCAAAAGGTTGCCGAGCAGCGGGGACTGGCGGCAAGACGGCGATGACGGAGACGTTCCGCAGAAAGGGGGGCCAGCGGGTCGTTCCCGGTCAGACCCAGGAGCTCGAGATCCTGTCGACCGTGGTGGCCAGCGCGCCGACGGCGATGGCCATCGTCGGGCCCGACGTCCGGCTTCTGGCCTTCAACCGTGCGTTCCTCGACATCTTCGATATTCCGCCCGACACGATCTTCATCGGCGATCCGCTGGAGAAGCTGTTCCGCTACTTCGCCGATCACGGCGAGTTCGGCGAGGGCGAGAACGAGAAGAAGATCCGTGAAAGCCTGCGCCGGGCTGTGGGCTGCGGGGCGCGGCAGTATGAGTGGATGACGCGCTCGAAGCGCACCCTCGCCGTCAGCCATCAGCCACTGCGCGCCGGCGGCTCCGTCACCACCTTTGCCGACGTCACCGAGCGCCGGGAGAAGGAGTCGCTGCTCAAGCGCGCCTGGTCGCTGGCCGAGGGCGAACGCGCGAGGCTGGCGGATTGGGCCGACGTCTCCAACGACTGGTTCTGGGAGGCGGATGGCGAGGGGCGCCTGACCTTCGTCTCGGAAGGTTTCGAGGCGGCCCTGGGCCAGCCGGCGGGCACGCGGTTGGGCCGGATGCTCTTCGACATCGCCAGCGAGCCGATCGATACGACGGATCCCGCCTGCATCTTCCTGAACGCGGCGATCCGCGAGCGGCGGCCCTTCCGGGACGTGCAGTTCGCCATCAGCGTCGACGGCATACGCCGCCACATCAGCACCAGCGGCAAGCCGATCTTCGACGCCGGCAAGCAGTTTCACGGCTATCGCGGTACCAGCCGCGACGTGACCCACCGGGTGCGCGCCGAGCGGGGGCTGGAGCAGCAGGCGGACATGCTGCGCGCCATGGTCGACAAGCTCGACCTGGCGCGGGCCAACGCCGTGCAGGCGCTGGCCGAGGCCGACCGCGCCAACAAGTCCAAGTCGTACTTCCTGGCCAGCATGAGCCATGAGCTGCGCACGCCGCTCAACGCCATCATCGGCTTCTCGGAGCTGCTGGAGGGCGGCCTCTTCGGGCCGCTCAACCCGCGCTACGTCGAGTATGCGCGCGACATCCACAATTCCGGGCGCTACCTGCTGCGCCTGATCAACGACATCCTCGACCAGTCCAAGATCGACGCCGGCAAGCTCGAGCTCTACGACCAGCAGGTCGACCTGCGCGACATCATTGGCGAGTGCCAGCGCCTGCTGCGCGACAAGGCCGACGAGAAGCGCATCGGGCTATGGACACGCCTGCCGCCGGAGACGCCCGCCCTGCGCGGCGACCGGCTGCGCCTTAAGCAGGTGCTGCTCAATCTCCTGTCCAACGCGATCAAGTTCACCCTGAAGGGCGGCCAGGTCGGCGTCACGATCTCGCGGCCCGGCAACGGCGGTGTCGCGATCTGCGTCGAGGACACGGGCATCGGCATGCGGCCGGAGAGCATCCCGCTGGCGCTCGAGCCCTTCCGCCAGGTCGAGAGCCCGTTCGCCCGCCACCACGAGGGCACCGGGCTCGGCCTGCCGCTCTCGCGCTCGCTGGTCGAGCTGCATGGCGGTACGCTGACCATCGACAGCCAGCTCGACAAGGGGACCAAGGTCAGGGTCTGGCTGCCGGCGGAGCGCGTGGCCGCCGCTCCGCCGGCAAAGGCGTAGAAGCCTACTGCCGCAAGATCATCTCGTTGCCGCGGATCTCGAAGCCCGAGAGGCGGCGCAGGAAGCCCATGCCGAGCAGCGACTGGTCGATGCGCCCGCCCATCACGTGACCGGTGAGGTTGTCGACCGCGATGTCGCCGATCGTCACCCGGTCGAGGTGCACGCGCGCGCCGTAGCTGGTGCCGTTGGCGGTGCTGTAGGGAACATCGAAGCGCAGGCGCTCGACGTCGATGCCCAGGCGTTTGGCGTCGTCGCGGGTCAGGGCCACGTCGCTGGCCCCGGTATCGACCATGAAGCGCACGCGCTGCGCCGGGTTGTTGCCGGCCACGACCTCGGCCACGGTGTGGAAGTGGCCATCGGCGCCGGCGCGCAGCGCCGCCACGCCGGGCGCCAGGCTCACCGGCTGGGCCGGCACGAGGTTGCCGGCGACCCGGCGCCATACGGGTTCGAGCTCGTCCCTGAAGCTGTAGCCGGTGACCAGCACCAGGCCGACGCCGATCCAGGCCAGCGCCGAACGCAGCACCGGCCCGAGCCCCTCGCGGCGCAGGCCGAGCGTCAGGCTGCCGGCCAGCGCCGCCAGGATGACGAGCCTGGAGATCAGCTCGATCTGGTTGTCGTCGCGGCTCAGCACGCCGGGGAATTGCCGGTCGAGGAATAGCACCAGCGCCACGGTCAGGGCGGCGAGCAGGCCGGCGAGAAGAAACGGGTTCATCGGCGAGGAGTATAGCGCAGCCGGTTTCGGCGGCGCGAAAACCGCAGGATGAGCGAGAGGCGGTCCTGATTTTCGGAGCGCACTCGCGCGGCCGTGAAGGCGGCCGCGCTGTTGCGCTGTCGCGCGAGCGAAACGCTCGCGCTACGCCGCCAGCAGCTGCCGCACCGTGGCCAGCAGGGTCGGCGCGTCGAACGGCTTCGCCAGAGTGGCGTTGGCGCCGAAGCGCTTGGCGAAGGTCAGGAAGTCCAGGCCGCTGGCGCTGCGCCCGCCGCCGGAGATGGCCAGGATCTTGAGCCGCGGATGCCGGCCGCGCAGGTCGGCGATGACCTCGATGCCTTCTTTCTTGGGCATCACCATGTCGAGGATCACCAGGTCGGGCAGGCGGCTCTCGATGGAGGCCTCGCAGGCCTCGCCATTCTCAGCGTCGGCCACCTCGTGCCCGGCATCCTCGAGGGTGCGGTGAATGGCAGTGCGCAGCGAGGGCTCGTCGTCGGCAACCAGAACATAGGCCATGGCGTGCTCCCGGGAGGGAGAGGTGCCCCACGGCCGTAATTTAGCATTATCCAGCCGCGGCGAGCAGCAGCAGCGTGGCGGCGACGGTCAGCAGCAGGCCGACGGTCTTCATGCGCCGGGCGAAACCGGGCGGCACGGGCACCGGATCGTCGAAGCGCTGGCCGCCGGACACGGAGGCGCCGGCATGCACGAGCCGGAGATGCCGCTGCCGCGCCTCGGCGGCGGTGACGGCGGGACGGATGGAGCGCGCCGGCCGGAAGGCGGGATGCGCTGATTCGGCGGGAAACCGTTGGGCTTGGTTGCTCATGGCGCGCGGTATACGCCCGCCGGAGGGGGGTCGAGGTGCGTAAACGCACCAGATCAGCCCCGCCTTAAGTGCGTTCCGCGCCAGGGATTAAGCGCTCGATTCCCGGTGTAACGCCGGCCTAAGCCCTTGAGCCGGCGCGGCCCGCTTACCATCGTGGGACGCCTCCTGCCCTTGACGCTTCGCCGCCCCCCATAGACCATGGCCCCACGCCGGACCGACGGGCAGGGGGATGCGATGATTCTGCTGATCGACGACAACGACAACGAGCGCGGCATCATCCGCAAGATGCTCGAATCCGGCGGGCACGAGGTGCGCGAGGCCTCCGGCGGCGATGACGGGCTGGTGCAGTTCGGTGCACTCGCCCCCGCCCTGGTCCTCTGCGACCTGATGATGCCGCTCAAGGACGGCTTCGCCACCATCGCCGACATCCAGTCGCTGTCGCCCAAGGCGAGGATCATCGCCATGTCGGGTGTGTGGTACGGCCCGGCCGACCACGCCGAGATGGCCCGCACCCTCGGCCTCAAGGCGGTGATCGAGAAGCCGTTCAACCGCACGGAACTGCTCGACCTGGTGAGCGAGACCCTGGCGCCGCCGCAGGCGGCGGCGAAGAAGGCCCCGGCAAAGAAGGCGAAGCCGAAAGCCAGGGCCAAGGCGAAAGCGAAACCCAAAACTAAGGCCAAGGCGAAAGCCAAACCCAAAACTAAGGCCAAGGCAAAAGCCAAACCCAAGGCCAAAGCGAAGTCGCGCCCCAAGGCGAAGAAGCGCGCCAAGCGTAAGTCCTGATGGGCTTGTCACCCCGGACAAGCGCGACCTTCTTAGGTCGTCGCGACAGCGCGGCAGCGTGACCTTCCGAGGTCACGCGAGAGCGCTCCCTTTGTCGTCACTCCGGGCAAGCGGCGTCAGCCGCGCGATCCGGGGTCCATCGTGACGCTGGTGAGATGGATGCCGGATCAAGTCCGGCATGACGGAGGGGAGGGTGCGGAGATAATGGTCTTCAGCTCCATCACCTCCACCGGACACTCCGGCCAATTGTGCCGCCAGCAGACGATCAGGTCGCAGCCCTCCGGATCGTGACCGTGCGCCTTGAAGCTGCGGCTCTCGTATTCGAACTCGATGCGCAGCCGCGTCCAGCGCTCGCCGCTCTCGTCGAGCCGGCGCTTGGCGATGCAGTCGGGAAAGCCCGGCGTGATGGTCTCGACCACGAAGCCCAGCTCGGCCGCCAGGGTGCCGAACAGGTAGATCACCGCGTTCTCGTTGGTCGGCGCGTGCTGCATCACCGGCAGGTTGACGATGCGGCCATAGGCGCGTTCATCCCGGGGAATACGGGTGAGCGGCGTGCGGGCGGCGAAGCGGCCCGCCTCGAGCCGCCGGCGCAGCGCGTCGCGGTAGGGAAAGTCCGGCTCGTTCGTCTCCAGCCAGCGCGCCAGGGCGCCCAGCGCTCGCTGCCAGCTGCCCCAGCGCGAGCGATAGGTGGCGGTGTTGTAGCGGCTGGCGCGGGCGAACCGGGCGACGGTGAGGTGGCCCCGGCTGGCCTTCAGGGCATCGCGCATGGCCCGCAGCAGATCGTCGTCGCGGGTCCGGCGCTGGCCGTTGTCGACGCGCAGGCCGGCGGCGCGCACCAGGGCCGAATAGCGGCCGATCCCGCGTTTGACATAGTTGAGCGACAGGCCGGTCTCGCGGGCGAACTCCTCGCGGGTGACGGTGTCCTTGCCCAGGCGGGCGGCGATTTCCTTGAGGCGCGCGATCGCCGTGCCGCGGTCGAGCGGTTCCATGCCGGTCTCCAGGCGCCGGGAGGGCGCTGGGGAGGGATATAGGCAGTGATAGACGAAACGTCTAGTTTACATTTGTCTATAGACGTTTTGACGGGAACCTTTGGGTCCCGCCAAGCTTTGCCTATGGGTCATCGGACTGCGCGGGCGACATGGGCCTTCCACAGCCCCGGGTAGCGGTCCGGCCAAGCCTTTTCGGAGAACTGGAGCAGGGCGGCCATGGGCAGGCACTTTCTCGATCTCTTGCAGGAGCACGGGTTGTACGTCGCGGTGATCGCCTTCCTGCAGATGGCGGCAGGAGATCCCCTGATCCTGCTCGGTCTTACGGCTATCACCATCGGCGCGTGGATGTCATACACGGCACGCAAGGCACAGAGCCCCAACGAGGTTCAGATCGACACGATGTTTGGCAAGTTCTCGGCAAAGGGCGGGGTCGGCACCGTGATGGCCATTGCCGGCGCCATGATTGTGGGGCACGCCCTGCTTTACCGCGACGTTCGAGACCCTGCTGAGGATAAGGGACGCCTGACAAGCAGTGCACCTGGTATCCCTAGCCTGGCGGCCGTAACGGCCTGCATAGCCGCTGAGAAGGAGACGGGGGCACCGCTTGATTCCTGTCTAGCCAAGTCGAAGCAGAAATAGCGCGAGCGTAGCTCGCGCGCCAGGCTCCCGCTCCTTCGGCGCGAAGCGGCCAAGGCCGCCCATATCTCTCGAGTCTGGAAACAGGCCTTCGCCGGTATGACAGAGGGCCGTATTCGGCGCGCGCGGCCGGCTTTAAAATCCCCCAGGACCGGCAGGCGCAAGGGGCAGGGGGCCACGCATGAAGATCAGCATCCTCGACGATTATTTCGACACGCTGCGCACCTTGCGCTGTTTCCAGAAGCTCGCCGGCCACGAGGTGACCGTGTGGAACGACCACGTCCAGGACGTTGACGCCCTGGCCCGGCGCCTGGCCGAGACCGAGGTCCTGGTCCTGATCCGCGAGCGCACGCAGATCCGCGAGGCCCTGCTGGAGCGCCTGCCCAGGCTGCGGCTGATCAGCCAGCGCAGCGTCTACCCGCATATCGACATCGAGGCCTGCACGCGGCTCGGCATCATCGTCTCGTCGAGCCAGCATCCCGGCACGCCGTCCTACGCTGCCGCCGAGCTGACCTGGGGCCTGGTGCTGGCGGCGATGCGGGAGATCCCGCAGCAGATGGCCTCCTTGCAGAAGGGCAACTGGCAGATCGGGGTGGGACACACGCTGCGCGGCAAGACGCTGGGCATCTTCGGCTACGGCCGCATCGGCGCCGTGGTCGCCGGCTACGGTAGGGCCTTCGGTATGGACGTGCTGGTCTGGGCGCGGGAGAAGGCGCGGGCGCAGGCGGCGGCGGACGGTTACGCGGTGGCACCGAGCAAGGAGGCATTCTTCGAACAGTGCGACGTGCTCTCGCTGCACATGCGCCTGGTGCCGGCGACGCGCGGCATCGTCACCGCATCAGACCTAGCGCGCATGAAGCCCACATCGTTGCTGGTCAACACCAGCCGCGCGCCGCTGATCGAGCCGGGCGCGCTGGTCGCGGCGCTGAAACAGGGGCGGCCGGGCAGGGCGGCGGTGGACGTGTTCGAGGAGGAGCCGCTGCGCGACCCCGCGCACCCGCTGCTGACGATGCCCGACGTGGTGGCCACGCCGCATATCGGCTACGTCACACGCGACGAATACGAGACCCAGTTCAGCGACATCTTCGACCAGATCGTGGATTACGCGAACGGCAAGCCGAGCAATATCGTCAATCCCGAAGTGCTCGAACGGGCGCGTAAGCGCCCGTAGCAGGCGTTCCTAACAAACGGCCTCACCCTGAGGAGGCCGCGTAGCGGCCGTCTCGAAGGGTGGCCATGCAGCGAAACGCAAAGCGTTTGCGCTGCTTCGAGGCTCGCTAACGCTCGCACCTCAGCATGAGGTGAGTTCTTCGGATCAGTGGCGGGCACTCCAGAGAATACGTCGCGCGCTTTGCGCGTCTTAGCTCCTTTCCTGCCAAAGACGTGGAAGGCGCTCACCACCGCCCTACATCTGAAAGTAAGTGATGACTCTTGTGATCTGGCTCACAGGGGATTCCCTCGTGCTGTGGTTGACTGCAGCCTCGTGCTCATCGGCGCGAAGGAGGGGGGCGCGCTATGTCACTCGTTACTGTACCGGCGGCAATCATCGGCTTCATTCTGGCGTTGCTGCTACTGATCGGCACGTTCCTGACGGCCGTTCCGCCGGCCGCCGCGGCGTTCGGCTTGATCTTCCCGCTCTATGTCGTGGTGCTGGCGCTGTGCTACGTGCCCGCGGCCATCGCCGGCGCCTTTCCGGCAACACTCGGCCTGTGCGCCATGGTCTTCACTGTGGTGCTGTTCTTCGTCGGGCTCGGTGCGGCCGCTGACCTGCTGGCGGCGGCGACCGTGGCGCTGACGGCCAGCGGCATCGCGGCCGGGGCGACCGCCGGGGCGAGTCAGGTCCCTCTGGTGACGCTGCTCCTGCTGGCGGTGTTCGGCCTGCTGGCCAATGCCGTGATCCAGATCCTGCTGATCGGCCTGTTCTATCATGTGGCCGACCTGGTGCTCTGGCTCTCGCCGCCGACGGTCGCCACCGGGCCGGTGACCATCGACGCGGCGAGCACCGAGCTCAACATGCGCGGCACGCTGCTCGGCATCAACGGTTTCGTCAACCTGATGCTGGCCATCCTCACCTATCCGGTGGCCTGTATCTTCCTGTTCAACCCCGGGCTCGGCATCGTCGTCGCCGTGCTGACCATTCTCTTCGTCATGGCCGCCTCGCTCGGCACGCTCTACCGCAGCGCCGCCGGCGTGGTGCAGGCGGACGTGCGCTCGGCGCTCGGCTGGTCGGTCTGGCTGATGCCGAGCGCCTGGCCCATGGAGGTTCTGGGGATTCTCTTCTATGCCGCCAGCCTCCTCCTGCACCCGCTGTCCTGCCTCTTCGTGACCTGCGCGCCGACGCTGGCGAATTTCCTGCGCGTCACCGGCCTGGCCGTGCGGCGCGACACCGGCACCATCGTCATGACCGGCGGGCTGGCCGCCAATCTCGGCATCGGCGGCCTCGCCTACAATCTCGCCACCTTCGTCTTCGTGCGGACCGCCTCGCTGACCGGGGCAGCGCCCGGCCCGTTCCCGGAAAGCGGGCTGCAGCACGAGACCGGCCACCATCTCAACGTCGCCGCCTTCGGCAGCTACTTCCACCTCATCGGCTGGCTCAATGAAGGCATGCACGTACTGCTCAGCGCCGCCACCGCCGCCCTGCCGACCGGGCCGGTGACGGTCTGGCAGCGCGCCTATGCCGAGCAGCTCGCCACCACCAACGTCACCGCGGCGCCGGCCCGCACTGTCGCCGGCTTCACCACGCCACTGCGGATGTGGGGATAGACCATGGCCGACGATCATCATTGCGGGCACGGCGCGCTCTCGGCGCTGCTGCCCTTTGTCGTAGTGGGCGCCGTAGCCTTCGGCCTGCTGCTGGCGCTCAACCCGGCCTCGGTGACCGCCAGCCTGGCCGGGCTGGGCGGCGGCGCGGTGGTCCTTGGCGTGGGTTCGGCCGGCGCGGGCTTTCTGGTGACGCTGTGGATATTGCTGTTCATTGTCGGCGGGCTGGCGGCGCTGGTGGCCATCCTCCTGCGCCAGCCGGGGGCCATCGTGAAATGGCTGCTGGAGCGCTTTCCCGTTCTCAGGCTCTTCCTCCGGGGCGTGCGCGACGGCGGCAAGGTGATGGAGGCGGGCGGTGTGGCCGCCGGCCTCGCTCTCAACGACGCCGATGCCGGACTGCGGAAGGCGATCGAGGAGCTGCAGGCCCTGGCGAGCTACGACGGGGAGCCCTGGGCGAGCATCAGGGCGCTGAGTATCGACGACCCGATCACCGGCCCGTTGCGCACCGGCGTCAACCGCGCGCGTGACGGTATCAACACGGCCGTGAGCGGGCTGGAGGACGCGCGAGCGCAGCTGAGGGCGATGGCCACCGACCAGGTCAACGCGGGCGGCGCCCTCAAGACCGCGGCCGAGACGCTCGACCCGACCCTGCGCGACCAGCCCTAGCGCGAGCGAAGCTCGCGCGGACCGCGCCGCAGCGCAACCTTCCGAGGTTGCGCGAGAGCGCTCTTCCATTTCTGTTGTCATCGCCGGACCAGTCTTTTCCCGCGCGTGTTCTACGCGCTGGACGTCTGTGACCGCCGGAAGAGCGCCTCACGCCAATCCTTCGGATTGGCTTCCGGCGCAGTTCGCGGCAGCTCCGCTGCCGCTGCTTGACTCGTTTGGACGGTCGTCCTAATTTGTGTAGGACAGGTGTCCAAATCAGGCAAGCCCCCCTATGGCCGAACGCACCACCCGCGAGCAGATCGTCGACGCCGCCGACCGGCTGTTCTACCGCCAGGGTTACGAGCACACCTCGTTCGCCGACATCTCGGATGCGGTGAAGATCTCGCGCGGCAATTTCTATTATCACTTCAAGACCAAGGACGAGATCCTCGAGGCGGTCATCGAGGCGCGCCTGGCGCAGACGCGAGCGATGCTGGAGCAGTGGGAGCGTGGCGGCCGGAAGCCGGCCGACTGCATCCGCAGCTTCATCCAGATGATGATGTGGAACCGGGGCGACATCCAGCGCTACGGCTGCCCGGTGGGCACGCTGTGCACCGAGCTGGCGAAGCTCGATCACGCCGCGCAAGGGGACGCCACCCGCCTGTTCGCCCTGTTCCGGGGCTGGCTGCGCCGGCAGTTCGAGCGGCTCGGCCGCGCGGCCGATGCCGACGCGCTCGCCCTGCATCTTCTCGCCTGCAGCCAGGGTGTGGCGACACTGGCCCACGCGTTGCGCGACGAGGATTTCATCCGCCAGGAAGTCCGGCAGATGGAGGAATGGCTGAAGGGCGTCGAGAAGGTACGCCCGCGCCGCCGCAAGAACTGAAGCAACGGGAGAGGGAGAGCGATGTACATCGTGCTGCTGAAATTCGCCGCCAACAAGGAAAAGGCCGGGCCGTTGATGGAGGGCCACAAGCAATGGCTCCAGCGCGGCTTCGATGACGGCGTGTTCGTGCTGTCCGGCAGCCTGCAGCCGAACCTCGGCGGCGGCATCGTGGCGCACAACACCTCGCTGCCGGCATTGCAGGAGCGGGTGAAGGCCGATCCCTTCGTGGCGGAGCAGGTGGTCAGCGCCGAGATCCTCGAGCTCACGCCCGGGCGAAGTGATGAGCGGCTGAAGTTCCTGGCGGCATGAGTACCACGATCACCGGCCCCGATGGCCGGAAGCGCTGCCGCTGGTCGGGCGCGGCGCCGGAGTTCCTGCACTATCACGACAGCGAATGGGGCTTCCCGGTCGGCGACGACCGTCGCCTATTCGAGAAGCTGGCGCTGGAGGGATTCCAGTCGGGGCTGAGCTGGCGCACCATCCTGGCCAAGCGCGAGAACTTCCGCGCCGCCTTTCACGATTTCGACATCGCACGTATCGCCCGCTTCACCGGGCGCGACGTCCAGCGTCTGCTCAAGGATGCCGGCATCATCCGCCATCGCGGCAAGATCGAGGCGGTGATCAACAACGCCAAGCGGGCGCGCGAGCTGGTCGAGCGCGAAGGCTCGCTGGCCGCCTTCCTCTGGCGCTTCGAGCCGAAGGCGCTGGCCAGGCCGCAGACCGCCTCGACCTCGGCTGAATCCGTGGCGCTGTCCAAGGAGCTCAAGAAACAGGGCTGGCGGTTCGTCGGCCCGACCACCGTTTACGCCTTCATGCAGGCCATGGGGCTGATCAACGACCACGCCGAGGAGTGCTTCATCCGGGCCAGGGTCGAGAAGGCGCGGAAGAGCTTCAGAAGGCCGTAGAGCAACCGTCCCGGGTGCGCTCTTATTCCTTTGTCACCCCGGACAAGCGGCCTTCATAGGCCGCGCGATCCGGGGTCCATGGCGCCGCGTCACAATGGATGCCGGATCAATCGGCGCGGGCGGAGCCCGGCGCCTGTTCCGGCATGACGGAGAAGGGCGCTAGCCGCTCCACTTTCAGCGATAGTGCACGTCCTTGGTGGGGACGGCGTCGAGTGTTCGCGCCCGCCATGCTATGCTGCGGCCATGCGCAAGGTTCTCGAAAACCTCATGGAACGCGCCGCCGGCTGGCTCGAGATCGAGGCGCGGCACAGGGGCGTCTACCGCCTGAGCGACGACGAACGGGCGGCCGTCCGGCGGGGCCTGCAGGAAGCGCGCGACGGCAAGCTGGCCAGCGATGAGGCCATCGCGGCGGTCTTTGGTAGGGCGTCATGAGCGATCACCCCCGCATCACCATCGAGCCCGGCAAGCGCGGCGGTTGGCCGTGCGTCCGCGACCTGCGGATCACGGTCTATGATGTGCTCGGCTGGCTGGCCAGCGGCATGAGCGAGGCGGACATCCTGCGCGACCATCCCGACCTGGAGGCGGAGGATATCCGCGCCTGCCTGGCCGTCGCGGGGACTTAAGCCGCGCGCAGTGCTTTGCGCACCGCCTGCGGCGCGCGGTCGATCACCAGCAGGTAGGCGCGGGTCGGTCCCTCGGGCCGGCGCTTGCCGTGCTCCCAGTGGCGCAGGGTGTTGACGCTGAAGCCGAACTGCCCGGCGAATTCTTCCTGCGTCATGCCGAGCCTGGTGCGGATGGCGCGGACGTCGAGGCGCTGCGGGACATGGACCCGGTAGCGACCCTTGTCCGCGTCGCCGCTTGCATAGGCTACGGCCTGCTCCAGGCCCCGGCGGATGCTTTTCGCCACTGACTTGCTCATCGCTTTCCCTAGGCCGCCTTCGTGCGGGTCAAGGCTTTACGAACCACATCGGGGTCGTAGGCGATCACCGTGAGCAGCACGCGCGCGGCGCGCTCGGGCTGCCGGCGGCCGGATTCCCAGTCGCGCAGGGCGTCGTAGCCGAAGCCGAAGCGCGCGGCGAATTCCTGTTGCGTCAGGCCGAGCTTGCGGCGCACGGCCTTGACGTTCACGCGCGCGGGAACGTGGACGACGAACCCCTCCGAGATTTCGCCACGCGCCCACGCCCGTGCGTTCCGCGCGCTGCGCAACAGACGTTCACCGGCTTTGGTCATGATGCCCTCACTTGATTCGTCGGGCGAGGCGGAGACGCCCGGCCCGATAGTCTTTTGCCAATCCCGCCAGCTCGTCGCGCAGAGCATTGCGTTCGGCCTGGTTCAGATTCACCTTGTCGCCCTTGGCGAATACCGCCAGCAGGAACACCGGGATATCGTCGCCGCCGAAATAGGCGATGACGCGATACCCGCCGCTCTTGCCTTTGCCGCGGCCCGCGAACCGGACCTTGCGTGCGCCGCCGGTACCCGGGATCAGGTCGCCGGAGGTCGGCCGCGCCGCGATGAACTCGACGATTGCCTGGCGCTCGGCGTCCACCAGACCCGCGGCACGGGCGTCGGCGAGATAATCCAGCGTTTCGACAACCGCCTGCACGAAATCATGTTATGCGGCATTGCCGCAGTTGTCAAGATTGTGTAGGTCTTACTCCGCTGATTTCTTCCGCATCAATCTCACTCTGACCCTGATTTCCCCTGATTTCCCTGATTTCCTCACGCGTGACGGGAGTTGTCGGGCAGGCGGCACCGCGACGGCTGTCGCCCGGCGCGATCAGGCGGGGATTTGGCGGCGGATGCGTCGCCGCGCTACGGCCGGTAGCCGCGAGACGAGGAGCAGCAGGGCGGCTTCAACCATCGCGTCGGAATCCGGAGGTCCGGGATCGTCGTGGCTGCGGAGCAGAGCAATACGGGCGCGGCCGTTGATGTGGCCACCGTGCCGGGCACAGAACCGGGCAAGGCCACGGTGGATCTCCTTGTAGAGCGGGTGCCCGGGGCGGATCGGTTCCGCCCATTTAGCCAGCTGACTCTCGGTCAAACGGCCGTCTAGCGCGACGTGGTGCTCCTCATAGAGGGCGCCGGTGATGTCAGCATAGCCGATGAATTTGCTGGGTCCGTAGTGATAGCCCCCTTTACCGTCCGGGGTGGCGTACCACGCCTGGACGTAGGGGATCATCGCGGTCGGCCGGAGAGGTTTGTTCCGGGACCGGGATTCGACCAGCCGGGCATATAGCCCGATGTTTTCAATGGCTTCCTGTTCGTCGGATACAAGGGGCATAACCATTACTATGACTCCATGAAATGAACGAATTGGATGTAATGCTAGAGATGAACTTGCGCAAGAGGCGCCTAGGACAAATCTTCTCGGCGGAAGGAGCTCCTGCTGAGCGATGCTGCTCAACAGGACTAGCGGCAGCGCGCCGCGTCATCACAGCATGCCCTTAATACTGATTAACGAGCATTTCCTAAAACACAATGCTACTTATGCGAGTATTATCTGGGGAGCTTCATGAACGCTGTGCAAAATCTGTTCGATCCGGCCCGCTGGGACTGGCTGTCCAAAGTGTTTGATGGATATCCGGGATACGCCGTTCTTGCGGTAACCGTAATCTTTGCGGCGTTTCTGGCTAAGCGCATAATTAAGGGTCGTCTGCGCTTGGCGCGTCGCCGTCTGGAGCTCTTGGCGCTGAGGACGCTGAAGAGGATCTATACGGACCGGGTGAAGATCTTGGGGCTTAAGCTCTACGAGCGCATGAAAATCCTAGAGGTAAGCGACATTGGTCATAAGGAGAGTAGGGGTTTCATGCAGCCGTATTTTGAGGGTGGCACCCGACGGCCGACCAGGCGCCAAGTTGAGGTGAACCTGAACATCCCGCCACTCACGGAGGCAGCGAGCAGGTTCATCTCCCTAGTTATGGCCAGCCTGGATCAGGAGCAGGAGACCGAGCTAGTGATCTTCGGTGGATCTATGCTGGCCTACTGGTCGCGGCTCGAGGTTCCCATCCTGGAGAAATGGAAGAAGAAGCATCCTCTGCGGCTGAAGATTGCAATGGCCGATGTGACATCGGAAGCCATCCAGCGCCACTCGAAAGAATGGTCCTACCGAGCGAAGCAATTCGAAGAGGACCTGCAGTGGTTCATGGACAACCACCGTGGATGGGACCTTAAGGTCAAGAGGCGGTTCTACAACATGGTGCCAACTGAGTTCGGCCTCCTGGTAAACCGGCAAACTCTGTTCGGTGAGACTGATCTGCACTGGGTGCAATACGAGAACCAGGCGCGCCCGGTATACCAGGGAACCTACCGGAGACATGATACGGACACGTCCGAGGGCCGAAAGGAGATCGACCGTTTTCTTCAACTTTATCGTTCAGCCAAGCCGGTCGATGGCATCGGCTCTTGCGCAGCATAGCTGCGTCAAAGGCGCTGGCTCGTTAGAGTGCAATCAGAGGGTAGGTCGCTCGCTCAGTTTGTTCTGCGGCTCGAAGCCAAAGCAAAGTAGATTCAAAGTGACGGAATGATCGAGAATGCGTGCGGAGTCGTTCAAAATCTAGAGCAGACGTAAAGCGAGCTTGGTCACGGACTTCTTTATAAGCTCGGCCACTTTTCATGTGCCGCGACAAATATTGCTTGGCTCCCCTGATTGCTTCGTGATCCTGCCGTAGTGTCCAGCCATCAAGATTCCAGCCGAAGTCCGGATAACGTTCTGCAATGATGTCTAGACAGCAGATGAAAAGCGACTCGTACTCACTGCGAAAGAATGCAAAACCTACGTTCTTCCCTCGATACATTTTTTGAACACGAGGGATATAGGTTTCGACAACTTCCTTTGGGCAGTCATCATCACAATCCAATAGGACCAATACCGAATCGCCGTCCCGATCGACGCTGTACGTCAAGAATCTTTCCAGCTGCCCTGGCGCCCGGAGTCCTGAAATAGTTTGTCGGATTATTGGATTGGGTTGGACGTGAAAATCAGCAATCTCGTGCTCCACCAATAATCGCCTGATTAAAAGCGGGACAGCCTCCTTGTCACCTTCGCCCTCTAGAATTAGGGCTGGTGCTCGACAAGGGGGCATTAGCCATGCAGTCCTTCAACGGACATCAATTCGCCCAAACTGAAAAGCCCTTCTTGCACAGCTTTGATTTGTGACTTGTGAAGATTTTTTACTTGCGTCATGCCGTCAGCTAGTTCAACCGAAAATACTTTTGATGGATTAAAGTGGTCGAGCAGATACGGGCTGTGAGTGGTGACCAAAATTTGGCATCGCTGACTTACTTCGGTGATTGAATCTGAGATGATTTTCAGTATCCCTGGATGAACCGTCAGCTCCGGCTCCTCGAGAGCAATTGTAGGTGGCCGCGGATCTTGGTAGAGCGCGACCAAAATTCCAAGCAGCCGGAGTGTTCCATCCGACATCTGGTTAACATTGAAGACGTGAGTGGGCTGATCGTCGCTTGAGCCGATTCTAAATTGGGGGGTAAGAAAGCCCGCGATACTTTGAACGGTGATGTTTTCTAAGTCTGGAACCACTTGCTGCATAGAGGAGATGATCTCTGTGATGTTTTCTGACCGCTTCTCTTTTCGCATCTGTTTGAGAATGGAAGCCAGATTCGATCCGTGCTTCTCTAGGTGAATCTCCTTCGATTGCTTTTGTGGTTCCCGCAACGTATTTGGAAAGATTGAATAACTTTCAAAGCCCGACGCTGCGGCTAGGAGTGGACCAAAGCCGAATGAGTATCGGGAGCTTAGAAACAGATCGTCGGCATCCGGCACGCGCGTCTGTTTGTCATCGTCATCTCTATCTTTGATGATGACGATGCCCTTTTCATCGCGAGTGAAGGATCGGTCTATATAGACTGTGTGGACTTCGGGCTCACGGTCTCGCCGCTGCCGGACGCGCTCACGCATATCCGTCCAGTTGCCTTCTTCTCGGCGGATGACATAACTGTCACCTAGAGGTGCAAGAGTGAAAGCGTAATATCCCACACCATTTGGCGGGACGCGCACGCTAAGCGTAATCGTTACGTTGAATGGCCGTGTTGGAGACCACTGCCGTAAACTTTGAATTCCATGTCGATCACTAACGGCCTTATCAAGGCCATCTGTTAGCGCGTCGCGTACAAAAGTAATGGCGTCGATTATGTTGCTTTTGCCAGCACCATTTCTGCCGACAAATATACTTACGTCGCTAAGCTCTAGATTGAGATATTCAATGCTCCGAAAATGCTGAATGCTTATTCTGGTGATCATTGTTCAGCAACGGTCTGGTCGGCGCGACTCATAGGTCATTTTAGCCATTTCACACACCGATGCCAAACCTGACGCTTACTATTACCCCGCCGCTTGCACCGCTCTCTTCGCCATCACGCCCACGAGATGCGCCCGGTATTCGGCCGAGGCGTGGATGTCGCTGTTGAGCCCGTCCTGCTTCTGCTTGATGCCCTCGATCGCGTCGGGCGCCCACTTCTTGGTCAGCGCGGCTTCCATGTCCTTCTGGCGGAACACGCTGGGCGCGGCGCCGGTCACCGCCACACGCACGCCGCCGGCGGTCTTGGCGACGAACACGCCGACCATGGCGTAGCGGCTCGCCGGGTTGGGGAACTTCATGTAGGCGGCCTTCTCAGGGACGGGGAAGCTGATCGCGGTGATCAGCTCGCCGGGCTTGAGCGCCGTCTCGAACATGCCTTTGAAGAAATCATCGGCGGCGATCTGGCGCTCGTTGGTGACGATGGTGGCGCCCAGGGCCAGCACGCCGGCCGGGTAGTCGGCCGCCGGGTCGTTGTTGGCCACCGAGCCGCCGATCGTGCCGCGGTTGCGCACCGCCGGGTCGCCGATATGCGCGGCGAGGTGCGCCAGCGCCGGGATCGCCTTCTTGACCTCGGCCGAGGCGGCGACCGCGCCGTGCGTGGTCATGGCGCCGATGGTCACCGTCTTGCCGTCGACCTTGATGCCGGCCAGGTCCTTGACCCCGCCGAGATCGACCAGCGCCGAGGGCTTGGCCAGGCGCAGCTTCAGGGTCGGGATCAGGGTCATGCCGCCGGCCACGGCCTTGGCGTCGTCGTCGCCCTTGAGCTGCTTGGCCGCATCGGCCACCGACGAGACACGGGCGTAGGTGAAATCGTACATTGGTCTTGCTCCCTGACTAAACTGTCGACCTCACCCTTCGAGGCTCGCTGCGCTCGCACCTCAGGGTGAGGACATATTCAAAAAAAGGGGCCTCATACTGAGGAGCGACCGTCCACGGTCGCGTCTCGAAGTATGAGGCACGATAGTTCATCACGCCGCCTTCTTGCCCTTGGCGGCCTGGATGGTCTGCCAGACGCGCTGCGGCGTGGCCGGCATTTCGATGTGCTTCACGCCGTACTCCGACAGCGCGTCGACGATGGCGCCGATGATCGCCGGCGGCGAGCCGATCGAGCCGACCTCCCCACAACCTTTCACGCCCAGCGGATTATGGGTGCACAGGGTGACGTGGGTCGAGACATCGACATTGGGCAGGTTGTCGGCGCGCGGCATGGTGTAGTCGCTCATCGAGCCGGAGAGCAGCTGGCCGTTGCCGTCGTAGATGCAGGATTCGAGCAGCGCCTGGCCGATACCCTGGGCGACGCCGCCCTGCACCTGGCCCTCGACGATCATCGGGTTGATCACGCGCCCCACGTCGTCCACCGCGGTGAAGGTGATGATCGTGGTGTTGCCGGTGTCGGGATCGATCTCGACCTCGCAGATGTGGCAGCCGGCGGGGAAGGTGAAGTTCTTGGGATCGTAGAAGGCCGTTTCATCCAACCCCGGTTCGAGGACGTCGAGCGGGTAGTTGTGCGGCACGTAGGCGGTGAGGGCGATTTCGCCGAAGGTCTTCGACTTGTCGGTGCCGGCGACCGAGAACTTGCCGTCCTTGAACTCGATGTCGGCCTCGGCGGCCTCCAGCAGGTGGGCGGCGATCTTCTTGCCCTTGTTGACGATCTTGTCCATCGCCTTGACGATCGCCGAGCCGCCGACCGCCAGGGAACGAGAACCATAGGTGCCCATGCCGAACGGGATCTTGCCGGTGTCGCCGTGGCTGATCTCGATCTGGTCCATGGCGATGCCGAGGCGGTCGGCGACGAGCTGCGCGAAGGTGGTCTCGTGGCCCTGGCCGTGGCTGTGCGTGCCGGTGAAGATGGTCACCGAGCCGGTGGGGTTGACCCGCACATTGGCCACTTCGTAGAGGCCGGCCCGGGCGCCCAAGGCACCGGCGACGTTGGACGGCGCCACGCCGCAGGCCTCGATATAGGTCGAGATGCCGATGCCGCGCAGCTTGCCGCGCTTCTTCGCCTCCTGCTGGCGGTCGCGGAAGCTCGACCAGTTCGACGCCTTGAGCGCCATGTCCAGGGTACCGAAGTAATCGCCGCTGTCGTACTGCACGGCGACCGGCGTCTGGTAGGGGAAGGCCGAGTTGGGGATGAAGTTGCGCCGGCGGATGTCGACGCGGTCCATGCCCATCTCCTTGGCCGCGACGTCGACCAGGCGCTCCAGCAGGAACGAGGCCTCGGGTCTTCCGGCCCCCCTGTAAGCATCAACCGGCACGGTGTTGGTGAACACCGCCTTGACCTCGGCATAGACCGCAGGCGTGGCGTAGCAGCCGGCGAGCAGGGTGGCGTAGAGATAGGTGGGCACGGCCGGCGCGAAAGAAGAGAGATAGGCGCCCATGTTGGCCAGGGTCTGGACGCGCAGGGCGAGGAACTTGCCATCCTTGTCCATCGCCATCTCGGCATGGGTGACGTGGTCGCGGCCGTGGGCGTCGGAGATGAAGGACTCGCTGCGATCGGCGGTCCACTTGACCGGGCGCTTGACCTTGCCGGCCGCCCAGGTGACCAGCGCCTCCTCGGCGTAGTGGAAGATCTTCGAGCCGAAGCCGCCGCCGACATCCGGCGCGACGACGCGCAGTTTTGACTCCGGGATGTGGAGGACGAAGGCGCCCATCAGCAGGCGGATGACGTGCGGGTTCTGGCTGGTGGTGTAGAGCGTGTAGTCGCCATTGGCTGAATCGAAGTCGCCGATCGCCGCGCGCGGCTCCATCGCGTTGGGCACGAGGCGGTTGTTCACCAGGTCCAGTTTCGCGACTTTGTGCGCGCGCCCAAAAGCGCTGTCCACAGCGCTTTTGTCACCAATATGCCAGTCGTAGCAGACGTTGTCGGGCGCTTCCGTGTGGAGGGCGGCTGCACCCGGCTTGATCGCGTCGTTGATGGTGGGGACGGGCTTGAGGATCTCGTAGTCGACGGCGATCTGCTCGGCCGCGTCCTTGGCCTGTGCCCGCGTTTCGGCAATGACCAGGGCGATGGGATCGCCGACATGGCGCACCTTCTCGGTGGCCAGCATCGGATGCGCCGGCTCCTTCATCGGCGTGTCGTCCTTGAACTTGACGCCCCAGCCGCAGGGCATGCCGCCGAGCTTGTCCTCGTTGACGTCGTGGCGGGTGTAGACCGCGATGACACCCGGCGCCTGCTTGGCCCTGGCCGTGTCGATCTTCTTGAGGTTGGCGTGCGGGTGGGGGGAGCGCAGGATATGCGCGTAGAGCTGGCCCGGGCGGTTGATGTCGTCGACATAGGTGCCGCGACCGGTGAGAAAGCGGAAGTCTTCCTTGCGCAAGACGGACGCGCCGATGCCGACGTTCTCAGCCATGACCCACCTCCCTGTGATTCCGGCCCGCGTTACTTTTTACTTACGCATTGCGGCGGCGCCGGCCTCGATCGACTTGACGATGTTGTGATAGCCGGTGCAGCGGCAGAGATTGCCCTCGAGCCACTCGCGGATCTCGCGATCCTTCGGCGCCGGATTGTTTTTGACCAGATCCAAGGCACTCATGACCATCCCAGGAGTGCAAAAACCACATTGGAGCCCGTGGTTCTCGCGGAAGGCATTTTGCATCGGGTGCAGGGTGCCGTCGGGCTTGGCCACGCCCTCGATGGTCAGCACCTCCGCGCCCTCGCACTGCACGGCGAGGATGGTACACGACTTGATCGACTTGCCGTTGACGTGCACGACGCAGGCGCCGCACTGGCTGGTGTCGCAGCCGACATGCGTGCCGGTGAGACCGAGCTTCTCGCGCAGCAGTTGAACCAGCAGGGTGCGGCTCTCGACCTCGGCCGAGGCCTTCTTGCCGTTCACCGTCAGCGATACCTGGGGCATTTTTGTAGTCCCTCCCAAACGTCCTTAACCAAGTCTCTGTCCGCGCTCCGCCAAGGTCAAGAGCGGGACGCGAACCACAGGATCACCGCCACCGCCGCCACCAGGAGTGGGATCCAGACCGCCGGTGGCCAGCGCCGATCAACCGGCAGGTTTCCCATTCACCACCTCGGCGAACTTGACGAAGAACTGGTCGGCCAGTTTCTTGGCGGTGGCGTCGATCAGCCGCGCGCCGAGTTGGGCGATCTTGCCGCCGACCTGGGCGGCGGCGGTGTAGCGCAGCACGGTCTGGCCGGCGTCGTCCGACAGTTCGACCTTGGCGGAGCCTTTGCCGAAGCCGGCCACGCCGCCCTGGCCCTCGCCGGAAATCGTATAGCCGTTAGGCGGGTTTAGGTCGCCGAGCGTGCCTTTGCCGGAGAACGTCGCCTTCATCGGGCCGATTTTCAGCACGACCTTGGCGGTGAACTCGGTGTCGGAGAGCTTTTCCACGCTCTCGCAGCCGGGGATGGCCTGCTTGAGGATCTCGGGATCGTTGAGGGCGCGCCACACCGTCTCGCGGTCGGCGGCGAGCCGTACTTCGCCGGTCAAATCCATGGGTCTGTTCCGCTGTTAGAGCGGGCCGACCCTAATCCATCTTCGTGGCCGGTCAAGCCCTTAGCAGCCCGTCTGTCCCAACTTTCTCACCGTTTGGGCGGGTTGACCTTGGCCGTCCGCACCCAATCTTCCCCCTTAGGCTGTCGGCATTCGATGAGGCGCAAACGCGTGACATCGATAACGACATATCGCGTCCGATTTCTGACACGGGGCTTGCTGCTGGGCCTCCTGACGGCGGCTCTGCTCGCCGGCTGCGAGGCCGTGCCCTATCAGGTCGCCCCGCAGGAGGCCGCCCTGCTACCACCCGAAGTGGCGGTCGACTACCTGCGCACGCTGCCGGCGGAGGCCAGCGTCGTGGCCCGGCCGCCCGAGGCCGGGCATTGCGAGTTCACCCGCCAGGGTGTGCGTGTCGCCGCCGCCAATCCCGGCTATGCCACGCGCACGGTCGGCGAACTGCGCGGCGAGCTCCAGCGCCTGGCCCGCGACCGCGAGGCGATCGAGCGCGAGCAGCGCCGTGTCGAGGCGGCGCAAGCGGACCGCCCACGCTGGATGCGCAACCACGGCTTCGCCGAGCTGGCCGACGAGCAGCGCCGGCTCGACCAGGATCACGCCAGCCCCGAGCGCTGGCTGCAGGCCCGCGGCCTGCCGGCGACCGACGCGCCGCGCGCCGCCGCCGCCATGGAGCGCGAGCGCCGCAGCTTCCAGACACGTCTCGCCCCGGTCGAGGCGGCGATGATCAAGGAGCGCCAGGCACTGACCGACCGGCTGCGCGAGAACACGGCGCGCGACAAGGAGATCAACGAGCGCATCGGGCGGACCGAGGCGCGCGTCCACGACCCGGCCCGCTACGAGCGCGCCGCCTTCGTCGTCTTCCGCCGCCTGCGCGGCACCACGCACTTTGATGTTGAGTATGAAGTTCCGGGCACGGACCGCACCGATGGCTGCGGCTTCATCCTCGAAGGCAATGACCCGGAGATGCGGGCCGTGGTCCAGCGCATAGCCACGGCGCTCGTGGCGCTGGGCGCCGAGGGTCAGCCGGGCGTCAAGGCGGAACCGCCGGTCGGCGATGGCCGTCGTTACACGGCGCAGCCCGTGCTGCAGCAGGGCGCGACCTTCGCGCCCCCGAAAGAGGATTAGCGCAAACGGAGGTTGGCATGTCGTCGGGGGCTGAACGCAACAAGAGCGGCCACAACACGTCGGCCTTGCCGGCCGGCATGGCCGTCGGCGAGTACCGGCTGGAAAGCGTGCTGGGCGCCAACGCCTTCGGCATCGCCTATCTCGCCAGCGACGCGCAGGCGCGCAAGGTCGTGCTCAAGGAATTCTTCCCGGCCGATCTCGCGGTGCGCGAAGGGGCGGCCGTGCGAGCCACGAGCGCCCCGCGCGAGGACCTGGTGCGCCGCGGCCGCGACCGCTTCCTCAGCGACGCCCGCCGCCTGCAGCGCATCCATCACCCCAGCATCGTGCATGTGCACAAGGTGTTCGAGGCGCACAACACGGCCTACATGGCCGTCGAGCACGAGGCGGGCGAGACGCTCGAGGACGTGCTGGCGACCAAGCACGACTTCGACGACGAGGCGCGGCTGCGCCGCTTCGCGCTGGCCCTGGTCGACGGGCTCGAAGCGGTTCACTCCGGCGCCTTCCTGCATGGCAAGGTCGAGCCGTCCAACATCCGCCTGCGCGACGGCGTGCCGGTGCTGCTCGATTTCGGCACCGCGCGTGCCGCCCTGGCGCTCAACTTGCGCGCCGGCACGCTGCGCCTGACCCCGGGCTATGCGGCGATCGAGCAGTATACCAGCCACGAGGCGCAAGGTCCGTGGACCGATCTCTACGGCCTGGCCGCGACCCTCTACCGCGTGATCGCCGGCCGGGAGCCGCTCGATGCGCCAGCGCGCCTGCTCGAGGACCGGCTGCAGCCGGCGGTCGACATCGGCGGCGGTCGCTACAGCCGCAGCTTCCTCAGGGCGATCGACGCCGCCCTGGTGGTCCGCCCGGAGGACCGGCCGCAGACCATCGCCGAATGGCGCCCGATGCTCGATCCGGCGCGGGCCCCCAAGGCGCAGTCCTTCGCCGAACGTGACGAGCCGGATGAGGACGACTACGGCGATGCGCCCGCCCAGCGCCGGCCCTACTGGATCTACGGCACGGCGGCGGCCGGCGCGCTGGTGATCGGCTTCGCCGTCCTGGCTTCGACCTGGTCACTGTTCACGCCGTCGCGCGTGGCGCAGGACCGGCTGCCGGTCGATAGTCCCTATCGCACGCCAGACCGCTCGGCGGTGACCTTGGCGGTGCCGCCGGCGGACGACGCGGCCGCGCGCGAGACCGCGCAGCAGCGTGAAGCGCGGATGCGCGAGCAGGAACGCCAGGGCGCGGAGCAGCTGCGCGCCGACCAGCAGCGGTTGGCGGCGGATCAGCAGCAGCGGGCACGCGACGCCCAGCAGCGCGAAACGCAGCAGCAGGCCCAGCAGCGCGAGGCGCGCCAGCGCGAGGAGCAGCAGCGTCAGCAGCAGCTGGCAGCGTCCCGTGCCGCTGAAGAGGCGAAGCAGCGCGAGCAGCAGGCGGCCGAACAGCAGCGCGCCGAACAGCAACGGCAGGCCCAGCTCGCTGCGGCAAAATCCGAGCAGGAGCGTCAGGCTGCGGAGCAGCAGCGCCAGGCCCAGCTCGCCGCAGCAAAAGCCGAGCAGGAGCGTCAGGCGGCGGAGCAGCAGCGCCAGGCCCAGCTCGCCGCGGCAAAAGCCGAGCAGGAGCGCCAGGCGGCGGAGCAGCAGCGCCAGCGTGACATCGCGGCGGCCAGGGCCGCCGAGGAGCAGAGGCAGCGCGACATCGCGGCAGCGAGAGCCGAGGAGGCGAAGACGCGCGAAGCCGCACGCCAGCAGGAGATCGCCCGGCAACAGGAAGCGGCCCGTCAGGAAGCCGCCCGCCAGCAGCAGGAGGCGGCGCGCATAGAGCGGGAGCGCCAGCAAGACGCGATCCAGACAGCTGAAGCAGCCCGTGTACGGGAAGAGGCGCAGGCCCGCGAGGAAGCGCGTCTCCGTCAGGAGGCCCTGGTACGCGAGCAGCAGCGCGCGCGCGAGGAAGCCGACCGCGCCACGGCGCAGGCCGCCGCGGCAGCTTCCGCCGAACCCGCCGCGCAGGCCACGAGCACTGGCAGTTCGACACCCGAAGCAGCGTCCTCCGCCCTGGCGCCGCCGCCGGCCAGCGCCGCGCCGATGGCCGTCACGCCTTCGAC
>JALHMR010000027.1 GCA_022843945.1 Rhodospirillaceae bacterium
GCAGCGTGTGCGCGCTCGCCGACCTGCTGCGCGCCCCGGCGGACGCCGCCCGATGAGCCGCACGCGCATCGCTCTCGCCGGCTTCGGCACGGTCGGCCAGGACGTGGCCCGCCGCCTCGATGCTGGCGCCCTGCCCGAGGCCGTGCTGATGGCCGTCACCGCGCGGGACCTTGAAAAGGCGCGCGCCAATGCGAGCCGGCTCGCGACACCGCCCGCCGTCGTGCCGCTCGCCGAGCTGCCGCACTACGCCGACGTGATCTGCGAATGCGCCACGGCCGCCGCCCTGCCGGAGATCGCCCGCGTCGTGCTCGGGGCCGGCAAGACGCTGGTCATCGTCAGCGCCGGCGGCATCCCCGATTTTCCCGACATGGTCGACTACGCGCGGCAGCACGGCGGGCGCATCCGCATCGCCAGCGGCGCCCTGCCCGGCCTCGACGCCATCCGCGGCGCCAATGAAGGCCATATCCGTTCGGTCAAGCTGCGCACCCAGCTGCGCCCGGACTCGCTGGTCCACGAGGACTACATCCGCGCCCGCGGCTTCGACTTCACGACGCCTCCCACGGAGCCGGTGAAGGTGTTCAGCGGCACCGCCGGCGAGGCGGCTGCCGCTTTCCCGCGCCATTTCAACGTGGCCATCACGCTCAGCCTCGGCGGCATCGGCTTCGAGCGCACGCAGGTCGAGGTCTGGGCCGACCCGACCATTCCGGGCGCCATCCACAACGTCGAGGTCGATTCAGAGGATGTCGGCCTGACCATGGTCAGCCGCAACCGGCCCTCGGCCACCAACCCGCGCACCAGCCGCATGGTGGCGCCGAGCATCATGGCGGCGCTGCGCTCGATGGTCGCGACCCTGCAGGTCGGCAGCTGATCCCCTGGGTCCACCTCGGCAAGGCGCAGGTGCCGGGCGGTGTGGGCGAGCTGCGCCTGATGCAGCGCGGCGCCGAGTTCGCCATCATGCTGGACCGCGCCGAGCTGATGAACAGCCGCCGTGCCGGCTCCGAGGAGGCGCTCGCCACGCTGGCTTGCGCGCGGTTGGGCGACCGGCAGAAGGCCCATATCCTGATCGGCGGGCTGGGCATGGGCTTCACCTTGCGCGCCGCCCTCGCCGAGCTCGGCCCCAAGGCCCGCATCACGGTGGCGGAGCTGGTGCCGGAGGTCGTGGCCTGGGCCAAGGGCCCGATGGCGGTGATCTTCGGCGACAGCCTGAGCGATGCCCGCGTGGAAATCCGCTGTATCGATGTGGGCAAGCTGATCCGAGTGAGCAAGCCCACCTACGACGCGATCCTGCTCGACGTCGACAACGGCCCCGACGGCTTGAGCCGCCCGGCCAATGACGGGCTCTACAATACGAGCGGCTTGGCCGCCGCCCGCGCAGGCTTGCGCCCCGGCGGGCTGCTGGCGGTGTGGTCGGCGGCCCCGGACCAGAATTTCAGTCAGCGGCTGCGGCGCGCCGGCTTCGTCGTGGAGGAGATCGGCGCCCGCAGCCGCGGCAAGCGCGGCGCGCGGCATGTCGTCTGGATCGGCAAAATACGCTAGGCTTTCAACGTTGCGCGCCCCACCCCCGCTCATCGATCAGGTTCGGTCGCTGTCCCGGCGCGGCCTGCTGCGCGGTGTCTCGGCCAGCGCCCTGCTCGCCGCCCTCACACCGGCAGCCGCGCGACACGCCTGGGCGAACCCGGCCTTCGCCGCCTATCCCTTCCGCCTAGGCGTCGCCTCCGGCGATCCGCTGCCCGACGGCGTGGTGCTGTGGACACGCATCGCGCCCGATCCGCTCAACGGCGGCGGCCTCCACAACCGTGCGGTCCCGGTGAGCTGGGAAATAGCGCGCGACGAGCGCTTCGCCAGCGTCGCGCGGCGTGGGGAGACGCTGGCGCGGCCGGAGCTCGGCCACAGCGTCCATGTCGAAGTCGGCGGGCTCGAACCCGGACGTCCCTACTGGTACCGGTTCCGTGCGGGAGCCGAAGTCAGCCCGGTCGGCCGCACCAGGACCGCCCCCGCGCCCGACGCCCTGCCCGCCGCCCTGCGTTTCGCCAATGCCGGCTGCCAGCGCTACGAGGACGGCTATTTCACGGCCTACCAGCACCTCGCCCGCGAGGAACTCGACTTCGTCTTCCACTACGGCGACTACATCTACGAATACCGGAACCGCAACGACGCCACGCCGCGCCTGCGCGAGACCATCGGCGACGAGATCTACACCATTGTCGACTACCGGAACCGCTACGCCCTCTACAAGCTCGAGCCCGAACTCCAGGCAGCGCACGCCGCGCATCCCTTCCTCTCGAGCTACGACGATCACGAGGTCGAGGATAACTGGGCCGGCGCCATCAGCCAGGAAGACGGCTCGAGTGCCTACCCGATCGCCGTGCCGCCGGAATACTTCGCGCTGCGCAAGCAGATGGCGCTCCATGCCTGGTACGAGAATATGCCGGTGCGCAAAGCCGCCCTGCCGCGTGGGCCCGACATCACCGCCTATCGCCGGCTGCGCTACGGCAGGCTGGCGCAGATCCACGTGCTCGACACGCGCCAGTTTCGCGACAACCAGCCGTGCAACGACGGCATCAAGCCGGCCTGCGCCGCCGTCGCCAACCCCCAGGCGCAGATCCTGGGCGTGGAGCAGGAGCGCTGGCTATTCGAGGGTCTTGGCCGGTCCGACGCGACGTGGAACGTGCTCGCCCAGCAGGTGCCGGTGATGCATCGCGACGTCGCCCCGGTCGGCGCCAACGAGCCGCATATCGCCATGGACAAGTGGGATGGCTATCCGGCGGCGCGTAACCGGCTCTTCCGCCAGGTCGAGCAGGCGCGGGTCAAAGGCCTGGTCGTGCTCACCGGAGATCTTCACAATTCATGGGCCGCCGATCTCAAGGCCGATTTCCGCAACCCGAACAGCACCACGCTGGGCACCGAGTTCATCGCCTCCTCCATCTCGACCACCGGCGACGGCTACGAGATCAACGAGGCGCGGCGCAACCAGCTCGCCCGCAATCCGCACATCAAGTACTTCAACAGCCGCCGCGGCTACAACGTCCACGAGATGACCAGGGACCGCATGGTCGTGCGCGTGCGCGCGGTCGATTCCGTGACCCAGCGCGGCGCGCCGGTCGTCACCAAAGCCAGCTTCACCGTCGAGGCCGGCAAGCCGGGCGTGCTCAGCGGCAGCTAGGGCCGACGTTCAAACGGTGAGCCTTGGCCTCTTACTTTTCGTGGGCACTGTCCTGGCTTGCGCGGGAAGGGCGGGCGCCTTGCGGGGCGCCAATCTCAGAGGCTGCGACGACTTCATGCCGCCAGCAATCCAACGTGGAAGGCGCGACTTCATGAGTTGCGCTTCTGCTTCGTCGAGGTCCCCAGCCGCCTGAAGTGTTGCAATCATGTAAGTGGCTTGCCGGACTGCGTGAACGCAATGGACGTACCAGAGCGCAAAAGCCATCGCTGCCAGCACGAATACCGCAGCCTCGCTCCAGCCGGGCGCAGGGAAATACCACAGAGATATCGTCGCCGCGATCAGCGCAAGGCTGAAGTTCCCGCTACCCTCTTTTAAAGCAACGAACCTCTCATATTGGGCGCTCACGCCAACCAGCAACCGATCCTCGCTCTGTGCTTTCCGCAGCAGCACGAGACAGCGGAGCTGGTCGTCAAATGATTGCTTGGCGTTCTCAATGAAAGAGCTGACGACTCTTTGAAGCGGCGCAATAGGTGGCCAGGGATGCCCTGCGGCTCTATGGATACATAGAAACTCCCCAGTGACCTGCAACAGCAAGCCCGCGATCATGCAGGTCGGAATTGCGGCAACCCAAAAAATCCAGAGCCAGGGGTTCGCTTGTGCTGAGAACAATTCACGCCAACCGCGGTCCGGCATGTGCCCGGCGAGCGAGGTGAGATCCACCGCTAGAGCGTGCTGAAGACTGAGAAGGAAAATCAATCCGGGCGCAAACTTGCCAAGCAAGTCCCGCATGAAGAATTGCTCGTAGATAACCCGCGCGAGATTTTCCATTTTTACCCCCGTAGGCGATCGCCGGGGCGAATATGATCACGGCGTCGGCAACCAAAAGTATATATTAGCGCTCGCGCTACATCCCTCCCGATAGTAACCGCCTACAGCCTTTTTTCCCATGCCACGAATCACGATAGACTTCCGACCGGAGTCGTCGTGAAGAAGCTCAAAGCCAACGCAAAACCCGCGAAAGCCGAGCGCCTGGTCGAGACCAGCCTCTACGCGCCGGTGAAGCGTTTTCTGGAGGGCCAGGGCTACACGGTCAAGGGCGAGATCGGGCGCTGCGACGTGGTGGCCAGGCGCGGCGACGAGCCGCCGCTGGTCGTCGAACTCAAGACCGGCCTCACTCTCGAACTACTACTGCAGGGTGTTTCGCGCCTCAGCCTGACCGATACCGTCTATCTCGCGGTGCCCTCACCGGCCGGCGCCTCGCCGGTCTTCGACAAGCGTATGCACAAGCTGCTGCGCCGGCTCGGCCTCGGCCTGCTGCTCGTGCACCCCGCCACGGCGCGCGGCCAGGTGGTGGAGCCGGTGCTCGATCCCGTGCCCTACACGCCGCGGCTCAACAAGAAGCGCGCCGGAAGGCTGCTCGGCGAGTTCACGCGCCGGGTCGGCGATCCCAACAAGGGCGGCAGCACCACGCGGGTGAAGCTGGTCACCGCCTATCGCCAGGAGGCGCTGCGCATGGCCTGCGTGCTGGCCGCGCGCGGGCCGCAGAGCCCGGCGGCCCTGAAGATCGACGCCGAGGCACCCAAGGCCGGCAGCATCCTGCGCGACGATCATTACGGCTGGTTCGAGAAGGTCGAGCGCGGTATCTACGCCCTCACCCCTGCCGGCGCCGCGGCATTAAAGAGCTTCGTCGGCCGTTTCACAGCACCCGCCTGTCTCAACCCGGCGCAAGCCGCGGAGTAATCCATGGACCGTATCCGCCTGTTCTCGGGCCCGCTCAGCATGTTCGGCGCCAAGGCGCAGATCGCCTGCCTGGAAAAAGGCCTCGATGTCGAAACAGTCATGGTGCCGTTCGGCATGAAGGAGCTTTACGAGCCCAAGCACCCGGAGGTGCTGCGCATCAATCCCAAGCGCCAGGTGCCGGCGCTGATCCACGGCGAGCTGGAGATTTTCGACTCAACCCAGATCTTCGAATACCTGGAAGACCTCAAGCCGGAGCCGGCCCTGTGGCCCACCGACATCACAGCGCGGGCGCGGGCCCGCCTGCTCGAGCATAAATCCGACGAGGTCTATTTCCCGCCGATCATCCGGCTGATGGGGCTGCAGGACCGGCCGCAGGACCCGGCGGCCGTCACCGCGCGCGACATCGCCACCGCCTATTACGGCGACATGGAGCGCGAGCTCGGCGACCGCGACTACCTCGCCGGCAGCTTCTCCTTCGCCGATATCGCCTTCTACATGGCGCAGATCTTCGGCGCCCGCATGGGCGCGCCGATGACCCCCGCCACCCCGAAGCTGCGGCGCTGGCGCGAGCGGATGACCGCGCGCCCCACCGTCAAACAGGTCGTCGGCCCGATGGCGACGTACCTTCTGTCGCAAGGCCGGCCGCTGCCGGATTTCCTGGCCGGGCTGCCGAACCGGCGCTAAAGCCACCGCAGGTCCGAAACCGCCGGGATAGACATTCCCCCCGGTTCACGCTCAAATCGGCCCAACCGATAAAGGGGAGCCGACCATGAGCCGTTTCACCGCCCATCTGGCCACTGCGCTTGTCGCCATCGCCGCCCTCGCCGGGCCGGCCGCCGCGCAGGAATACCCGAACCGCCCGGTCAAGATCGTGCACGGCTTCCCGGCCGGCGCCGGCACCGACATCGTCGCCCGCCTGCTGGCCGATCCGCTGGGCAAGGTACTGGGCCAGGTCGTGGTGGTGGAGCCGCGCAGCGGGGCCGGCGGCAACGTCGGCAGCGAATACGTGGCCAAGGGCCCGGCCGACGGCTACACGCTCTATCTCGGCACCGCCGGCACGCATGCCATCAACGCCTCGCTCTACAAGTCCCTGCCCTTCGACGTGCAGAAGGATTTCGCGCCGATCACCATCCTGGGCGACGTGCCGAACGTCCTGGTGCTCAACAAGAACCTGCCGCAGAAGTCGCTGGCCGATTTCCTCGCCTTCGCCCGCGCCAATCCCGGCAAGATCAACTACGGCTCGAGCGGCAACGGCACCTCGATGCATCTCTCGGGTGAGCAGTTCAAGGCCTTCGCCAAGGTCGACCTGACGCACATCCCCTATCGCGGCTCGCCGCCGGTGACCACCGACCTGCTCTCGGGCCAGCTGCAGGCGGCCTTCTACCAGGTGCCGACCCTGCTCGGGCAGATCAAGGACGGGCAGTTCACCGCGGTCGGCGTGACCACGGCGCAGCGCGTCAAGGCGCTGCCCGACATCCCCACGCTGGCCGAGGCCGGGCTGCCGGGCTTCTCGAGCTCGACCTGGTACGGGCTGCTCGCCCCGGCGGCGACGCCCAGGCCGGTCGTCGAGCGCCTCAACAAGGAAGTCACGACGCTGCTCCGCGGCGAGCTCGGCAAGAAGTTCGAGGAGCAGGGACTGATCCCCTGGCCGACGACGACCGACGAGTTCGCCAAGGTCATCGCCGACGACATCAAGAAGTGGGGCGCCATCGTCGCCAGCACCGGCACCAAGCTGGACTAAGGGTTTCACCTCCCGCGCCGGTGATCCGCACCGGCGCGGTGGAGCTTCGCCTTAAGGCCTGACGACGCGGAAGCGCACGGTGCCGCCCAGGGTCTCGCCGGGCTTGAGCACCACGACCCCGGTGTTGGCCTCGCCGCGCGCCAGCTTGTTGAAGCCATCGTTGACGTTGGTCACCGGCTCGACGCAGAAGAAATCCTGCTTGGGCGGCACGAAGACCACGAGATTGCCGAATTCCGGAGAAGCCTCGATCGACAGGCCGCGGTGACGGGCCGGCCACTCGATCAGCGCCTTGCCGCCCCAGCCGGTGAAGCAGTTATCGACCGTGACGTCGGCGATCGAGCACCCCTTGGAACAGTCCCATTCGGCCGGCACCGCCGTGTGCTCGACCGGCATCATCTCCGGCGTGTTGCGCCACACGCCGCTGGTCTGCGCGGTCAGGCGGACGTCCGGCGTGCGCGGAAAGTAGGGATGCAGGCCGAAGCCGGCCGGCATCGGCCGCCGGTCCTGGTTGCGCAGCGTGAGCGTGAGTTCGAGCAGGCCGGCTTCCAGCCTGAACACCTGCGCCGCGCGGTAGGCGAAGGGCCAGGCTTCGGCGCCGTCGCGGGCCGGGTCGTGATCGATGACCAGATGCACATAGCTCGGCCGCGCGACCTCGACGCGCCACGGGCGCTGCCAGGCATTGCCGTGCAGGGTATGCGGATGGGGCGCCGAGTTGAGCGCCAGCGGATGGATCTGGCTGTCGAAGATGAAGCGCCCGTTGACCACCCGGTTGGAATAGGGAAACAGCGGAAACGAGGCGAGCTGCCGCGGATTGCGCGCCGCAATGTCGGCGGGTGAGGACGAGCGCATCAGGTCGATGACGCCCATGCGGAAGCGGGCGATCGATCCCCCGGTCTCCGGCACCAGATCGAGCGACAGGTCGCCGGCATGCAGCGACAGGATCTCGGGCGGTTTGGCGGTGATCATCGCGCCCCCAGAAACTCCAGAACGTGCCGTATCTGTCCCGGTTCCATCAAGGCCGGAGCGTGTCCCACGCCGGCGATCTCCTGAACCTTTACCATGCCCCGCGCGGCGGCGGCCCCGCGCCGTCCCATCTCAGCCGTCGTCTCCGACGCAAGCAGGTCCGACTGCGCGCCGCGCAGCACCAGGACCGGGACGTCGATGGCGTCCCACAGCGGCCAGAGCGCCACGTCCTCGATGGGAGCGGCGCGCAACGCCTGGCCGATCGCCGGATCGTAATGCAGGCGATACTGCCCATCCTCGGCGCGCACCGCGCTATGCGTCGCCAGGTGACGCCACTCGGCGTCGCTGAGCGGGCCGAAGGGCGCGTTGACCTGGCGCAGGTAGGCCTCCACCGCCTCGACGCTGGCGAAGCGACTGTCACGGCCGACATAGGAGGCGATGCGCTCGACGGCGGCCTTGGGGATGAAGGGACCGATATCGTTGAGCACCAGCCGGTGGATCAGCGTCTGGGGCTGGGCCGCCAGCATCATGCCGACGAGGCCGCCCATCGAGGTGCCGACCCAGTCGACCCGCTCGACACCCAGCCGCCCCAGGAAGGCCGCCAGTGCGGCAGCGTAGACCGGGTAGCTGTACTCGCCCGGCTTGCGCAGCCATTCGCTGCGCCCGCGCCCGGGCACGTCGACCGCAGCCACGCGCCAGCCCGCGGCGGCCAGCGCCTGGGCCAGGACGTCGAAATCCCGCGCGTTGCGCGTCAGGCCGTGCACGCAGACCACGGTGCGCGCGGCGTTCTCCGGTCCCCATTCGACCCAGGCCAGCCGGGTGAAGCCCGACGGCGTGAGGATGGGCATGTCGAGCAGCCGGGGTGTCGCGGAAGTGTTTGACGGCATCGCCCTAACGCTTCAGCTTGTCCAGCGCCGCGCGGATCGGCGGCGGGATGGGCACCGGCTTGTTCGTGGCACGCTCGACGAAGACGTGGACGAAATGCCCTTCGGCCCGGGCCTCGTCGTCGCCCGCCCCGAACAGGCCGATCTCGTAGCGCACAGAGGAGTTGCCCAGATGACCGGTGCGCAGGCCCGCCTCCACCGGCTCGGGGAAGGCGAAGGAACGGCGGAAGCGGCACAGCGTCTCGACGGCGATGCCGATCACCGGAGCGGCGTGGATATCGAGCCCGCCCGCCTCGATCAGGTAGCGGTTGATGACCGTGTCGAAATACGAATAGTAGACGACGTTGTTGACGTGGCCGTAGACGTCGTTATCCATCCAGCGTGTCGGGATGGTGAGGAAATGGCGGTAATCGCCGCGCCGCCCGGCGCCGTTGGCTTTATCGTTCATGCCGGCGGTCGTAACACATGAGGAAACGCCGATGAAGGACTTGCTCGCCGCCCAGACCCTGCCCGCCGACGGCACCCAAGGCACGCTGGTGGGACGCGCCTGGCTGCCCGGCAACCCGGCCGGACCGTCGGTGGTGGCGATCCGCGGCGACGGCGTCTGGGACATCACCCGCGCGGCGCCGACGATGAGCGACCTGCTGGAGGCCGACGATCCGGTCGCCCTGGCGCGCGGCACCGGCACACGGATCGGCGACACCGCTTCCCTGATCGCCAACAGCGTGGAGGCCGGCCGCGACCCGAAGCAGCCCTGGTTCCTCGCCCCTTGCGACCTGCAGGCGATCAAGGCCAGCGGCGTGACCTTCGTCAGCTCGCTGCTCGAGCGGGTGATCGAGGAGCAGGCGCGCGGCGACCTGAGCAAGGCCGACGCCATCCGCGCCCAGATCGGCACGATCCTCGGCGGTGACCTCAAGGCCATCAAGCCGGGCTCCGAGAAGGCGATGAAGCTCAAGCAGATGCTGATCGAGCGCGGCGCCTGGTCGCAGTATCTCGAGGTCGGCATCGGCCCGGACGCCGAGATCTTCACCAAGGCCCCGTCGATGGCCGCCGTCGGCACGGGCGCGGATATCGGCATCCATCCGATGTCGACCTGGAACAACCCGGAACCCGAGATCGTGCTGGCGGTGAACTCCAAGGGCAAGACGGTCGGCGCCACGCTGGGTAACGACGTCAACCTGCGCGACGTCGAGGGGCGTAGCGCCCTGCTGCTGGGCAAATGCAAGGACAACAACGCGTCCTGCGCCATCGGCCCATTCATCCGGCTCTTCGATAAGAGCTACACCGTGGACGACATGCGTCAGTCCGAGATCGCGCTGCAGATCAAGGGGCCCGAGGGCTACACGCTCACGGGCCGCAGCTCGATGCGCGAGATCAGCCGCGACCCGCTCGACATCGTCACCCACGCCATCGGGCCCAACCACCAGTACCCAGACGGGCTGGTGCTGTTCCTCGGCACCATGTTCGCGCCGGTCGAGGATCGCGACGTCAAGGGACAGGGCTTCACCCACAAAACGGGCGATATCGTGACCATAGCCACGCCCACGCTCGGCGCGCTGATCAACCGGGTCTCGACCAGCGACAAGGCGCCGCCCTGGACCTTTGGCGCCCGCGCCCTGATGAAGAACCTCGCCGCGCGGGGCCTTCTCTAGAGCCTGACCCTCGCGTAGCGCCGCACCCGCTTGGGATGCGGGTATAAGGCTATTTGCCTGCCTCGCGCGGGAATGTGCGCAAACGCATATCGGGCGGGTGGCGCCCCCAGCATGATCCTCCACGGTTCAACCTTTTGGCTCCGAGGGGGCAGTCATGCCGGTCACACCCACCACCGTCGTCACGGGCGACGCCACGATCACCGCCGATAGCGGCGTCTTCCGCCAGTCGGGCTCGGCGTCTCAGACCCTGATCGTGCTGGGCGACGGCAATTCGCTGAGCGCCGCAACCAACGACTCCAACGCCGACACGCTGGAGGTCTACGGCAACTTCAACGTGCTGCGCGCCGGCAGCGGCGCCGACATCCTCAATGCCTATGGCGAGGCCAATACGCTGATCGGCGGCGCCGGCAGCGGGCAGATGCTATACGCCGCCGGCAACAACGCGCTCATGGTCGGCGGCACCGGCCGCAACCAGAGCCTGACCGCCGACGGCAATGATGCCGTTCTCATTGCCCAGGGCAGCGGCAGCACCCTGCTGGCCAACGGCAACAACGCGCTGCTGGTGGCCGGCCTCAACGGCTCGCATTCGCTCACCGTCAACGGCAACGATGCCGAACTGATCGGCGGCGCCGGGGCCAACACCCTCACCGCCTTCGGCAACAACAACGTCCTCGTGGTGGCCGGCTGCGACGTCTACAAGATCGCCGGCTCGGCCTACAGCTGCGGCCCGACCACGATCCGCACCGCGGCGCAGTATCGCCAGAAGGCTGACTGGGTGGTCGACCGTCAGCTCGACCAGGTGCCGGAGATCGAGATGCCGGGCGAGCCGAGCGGCTGCTACAGCTATTACAGCTCGGGCTGCGGCAGCTATAGCGTCTCCTATCTCATGCAGTGGAGCGCGAACTATCAGAATTACGATTTCGACCGCTGCAGCCGCAACGCGCCCCAGCAGTCGCTCTACCTCGAGGGCAATGACGGCATCCTGATCGGCGGTGGCGACGGCGCCAACACGATCACCGCCATGGGCAACAACAACCTGCTGGTGGCCGGCGACAGGGGCACCCAGACGCTGACCCTCGACGGCAACGACGGCACCGTGATCGGCGGAGGCGACCACGGCGTGCTCACGGTCAACGGCAACGGCGCTACCATGCAGGCTGGCGACTACGGTCTGCAGGAACTGACGCTCAACGGCAATGACGGCACGATGATCGGCGGCGGCAAGCACGACATCCTGACCGCCAACGGCAACGGGAACTTCCTGATTGCCGGCGTCTCTGGCGTGCATTTCCTGACGGTCAACGGCAACGACAACCGGCTGGTCGGCGGCGGCGGCACCAACCTGCTCACCGCCAACGGCAACAACGACGTGATCGAGGCCGGCTGGGGCACCAACTACTTGGTCAACACCGGATTCGAAGGGACCTACCAGGTCGAGCTGGGCGACGGCCGCACCACCATCATGAATGGCATGGAAGGCAACGGCGAAGCCAACACGCTGGAATTCATGGCCGGCATCGACAGCGACGAGCTGTGGTTCCGCCGCAGCGGCGACGACCTGCGCATCGACGTCATGGGGACGCGCCAGACGGTGACGGTCGACGACTGGTTCGCCGCCGCCCATCACGAGCTGGCGGCGATCCGCACCGCCGATGGCGGGGTCCTCGACAACCACGAGGTCGACCAGCTGGTGCAGGCCATGGCCAGCTTCAGCGCCGGCCATCCCGGCTATGACGTCGGCGCCAGCCATCACGTCCAGGCGCCCAACGATGCGGGTCTGCAGGGGGTCCTGGCGGCGGTCTGGCAGGCCTGACGCTAGGCAGCCTTCAGCGCGGCTACAGAGCGCCGGTCTTGGCCGGGCGCGCCGTGTGGCGCAGGACGTCCTCGAGCTCCGCAAGGTGGAATGGCTTGTGGAGCAGAGGCTCGTTGTGGAACTCCTCGGGAATGCCCTCGCGCACATAGGCGGTGACGAAGACAAACGGGATCTGCCGCCGGCGCAGGGCCCGGGCCACGGGGTAGACATGCTCACCGGCGATATTGACGTCGAGCACGGCGATATCGGCGTCGATGGTCGCCGCCAGCTCCAGGCCAATGGCCACCCGGGCCGCCTTGATCACCGTGCATCCCAGGATCGACAGCGCATCCTCGAGCATCATCGACAGCATCGTGTCGTCCTCAACCAGCAGGACGCGCAGGCCCAGCCCGTCGGAACGGTTATCCGCCATCGGCTCGTGGCTGGTGGTGTCTCCCATCGGGCTCCCATGGCGCGCAAGGCTTGCCGCCGCACCCTCAATATGGTGACGACCGAGGCCGTTCGCGGCCGTCGAAAAGGCAACTGTCAGTGACAAAATTGTGAGCGCGACCGGCCCTCTGCGGGCCGATCTTCACCGTCTGCCAAGCGCTCGAAACACCTCAAAATCTGTTGCAGGCGGCATCAGATCGCTCGCGCGTTGCTCGGGCTCGCCCGGGTCAGGACCCGGCCATAGGCCAGGGCGAAGGCGCCGAAGGCTCCGGCCCATGCGGCGCCGGAAAGCGACAAAGCCAAGGGATAGGCGTCGCCGCAGAGCGGTGCCAGAACCCGGACGACAGCCGCAAGCGTGATCAGTCCGTAGATCGTCACGGTGACCCGGCCGGCCTTGAGCGGCCGCCCTGTATGCCCAAGCGACGCGCGCGTCATGACGGCCAGGATCATGGTGGCGATGGCGCCGCTGGTCAGGGCATGCGAGGCACTCGTTGCCGGCACGGCCGGGGTGAGCGCGCTGACGCCGAGCAACAGCAGGCCCACGCCGAGCCAGGCGTAGCCAAGATGGAGTATCCAGAGCAGCGGTTCGCTCAGCGTCGCCCGACCACGCCACCGCGACAGGCGAATCAGGGCGGCCAGGCCGGCTACGAGTGCCAGCCAGGGCACCGGCGCCAGATCCGGATCCGCAACCCACACGGCAAGCGTCAGGCCCGTGGCCGCCAGTACGCCCGCATCAAAACAGTCGAACACCGCTGGCGCGGGGACGTCCGGCCGCTCCCGGGCCAGCCAGTTGCCGGTGAAGCTGGGAATGACGCGCCCGCCGACCAGGCTGATCAGCATCAGCAGCGTGGCGATGCCGAGGCGGTTGCCGAGGGCGGCGGTTGCGGCCAAGTCCAGCGCCTCGAGATGGACCAGGGTGTTGCCGGCCAGCAGCAGGCCGAGCGCGACAAGCATCGGCAAGTTGCGCCAGTTGCGGCCGGCGACGATCTCGCGGGCAACCACGAGCAGGAACACCGCGGGGAAGACGAGATCGATCGCCGCAGCGAGAGCGGCTCCGATGGTTTCCGACGTCAACATTGCGATCCGCCCGGCCAGCCAGAGGCCGACAAGGCCGGCGAGCGGGCCGTTCTGCAGCGGCAGCCGTCCCGTCCAGTTCGGTATGGCGGTGAGCAGAAACCCGGCGACCGTTGCCGCGCCAAAGCCGAAGATCATTTCATGGCCGTGCCAGTGGGTCGGCGGAAGCGCTGTTGGCAGCGTCGCATGGCCCCCGAGCAGTGCCAGCCACAGCGGCACGGCCAAGGTGGCCCAAATCGCAGAAAGAAGGAAAAATGGGCGGAAGCCGGCCGAGAGCAAGACCGGTCCCGTCCGGTCGCGATAGCGAGGGATGCCACCGGCGACATGCGCTGCAAGGGTGTGGATCGGACAGGAGATCTTCATGGTCAGGCTTTCTCCGAGGCGGCGCTTGCGCGGCTCAGCTCCGCCAGGAACAGGTCCAGCGTGCCGCCGTAGTTGGCGACGGCCTCGCCGATCGTATCGAATGTCGCCATGGCGCAACCGACGCAGCTCATCTTGTGATCGAGAAAAACCCGGATCGTCTGAGGCCAGGCTTCAAGCACTTCAGCCACCGGCTGGTCCGGACGCGGGCGAGCAGTGGAAGGTGTCTTCATGCCGGGCAGTGTCGCCGGTGAGGGCCGGCGCGTCTTTGCGCCAGCGCAAACGCTAGTCGGCAAACGGCTCGGCGATGGTGACCAGGCCATGCGGCTGACGGATCGTGATGCGCTGGCGGCCGCTTTCCACCAGCCCCGCCTCCTCCCAGCGGCTGAGGATGCGGCTGACGGTGTGCAGCGTGGTTCCCGTCATCTGGGCGATGTCCTCGCGTGACAGCGGAAAGTCGATGCGCACCCCATTCTCGACGCGTTTGCCGGCCTGCTGGGCGAAGCGCAGGATCGCCCGGGCAACACGCTGCTCGACCTGCTCGGTGGACATTTCGCGGATTCGCGTATGCGCCTCCCGGACCCGGGCGCCCATCGTGCCCAAGGCGTTAATGGCGAATTTGGGGAACCGCTCCATGAGCGCTTTCGACGCCGCGGCGTCCCAGCCGATGGCGACGCTGTCGACCGCCGCGGTGGCCGTGCCGGGATATTCCGTCTGGCCGGCAACCGCCACGCAGCCAAAGAATTCGCCCGGCCCGATATAGCGAATCACGACCTGCTGGCCTGAGGGCGTGGTCTGGCTGACCTTCAGTCGCCCATCGACCAGGATGTAGAACGTGTCTGCCCTGTCGCCCTGCTCGAACATCGTGCCGTTCTTGGCCACGAAACGTGGTTTGGCGACCTCCAAGGCCTGATCCAGCGCCGTCTCGCCGAGGCCGCGGAACACCGGCACGGCGGCCAGCACCGAGCGGTCGGGTTTTCGCGGGACCGTCATGGGTCTGTTATCGCCCCGCCCGGGGGAGGAGCCAACTAGGTATTTGTGCGTAGGCGGTATCTCCGGCGAAGTTGATGCGGATCAAGGACGCTTTGCCGCACACGCCTATACAGGAAGGGAGAAAAGCAGAACTGGAAAAGGAGAACGGTCATGGGGACCTTCGCACAGAACATGAAAGCCACGGCGAGCGCGATCGCGTTGCTCGCAACCCTCGGTTTGGCCCCCGGTACAGCCCTGGCCAACGAGAAGCACGGCCATGGCGCGCCAGCCGGCGCCACGACGACGACGGCTGGAGCCGTAAGCATCGTACGGAGCCCGACCGATCTGCCGCCCCCACTCGCAAAGCGCGGCCCGGAGCGCGTGCGCGTCAGCCTCGAGACGGTGGAGATCACCGGCCAGCTCGACGACGGCACGACCTATCATTACTGGACCTTCAACAGCAAGGTGCCGGGACCGTTCGTCCGCGTCCGGGTCGGCGATACCGTCGAAGTGACGATGAAGAACCACGACGAGAGCACGCTGATGCATAACGTCGACTTTCACGCCGTGACCGGTCCCGGTGGCGGCGGCATGGCGACCGAGGCAATGCCGGGCGAGACCAAGGGCTTCGTGTTCAAGCGCTGAACCCCGGCCTCTACGTCTACCATTGCGCGACCCCGATGGTCGCCCAGCACATCGCCAACGGCATGTACGGGATGATCCTGGTTGAGCCCGCCGAAGGCCTGCCCAAGGTCGACCGCGAGTTCTACGTCATGCAGGGCGAGCTCTACACGGAAGAGGCGATCGGCACCAAGGGCGAGGCCGTGGAGAGCATCGACAAGCTGGTCAACGAGCGGCCGGAATACTTCCTGTTCAATGGCGCGGTCGGGGCTCTGTCGAAGGAAAACGCGCTCAAGGCCAAGACGGGTGAGACGATCCGCCTGTTCTTCGGCGTGGGTGGCCCGAACTTCACCTCGTCCTTCCACGTCATCGGGGAGATCTTCGACAAGGTCTACCCGATGGGATCGGCCACCAGCCGGACGGTCAATGACGTGCAGACGGTGACGGTCCCGCCCGGCGGCGCCGTGATCACCGACCTGAAGCTCGAGGTCCCGGGCACCTACGTGCTCGTCGATCACGCGCTCTCACGGGTCAACAAGGGCCTCGCGGGTTTCCTCGAGGTGACCGGTCCGGCCAATCCGGCCGTGTTCAAGGACAATCTCGGCACGACAATCGGCGACGCATCGAAGTGACGGAGCCACGGCAGCCAGGTCTCTGGCCCGGCTGCCCCCTCGTCCATGGTGCGGCGATAGTCGAGCTCGCTGGACTAGGTGGCGCCGCTCGACGACCATCGCGTCACTGGACTTACGCCTCCCCCGCCGTTTTGCGCAGGTGCGTGAACTGCCGGCGGTATTCCTCTGCATCACTGTAGTCGACGAAGCGGGAGTACCGGCTATGGGTCCCGGCTGCCGCGATGGCATGCTTGATGGGGCAGAAATACTGCTCGGTCCGGCTCGCCAGCTCGCGGGCATAGGCAATGACGCCATTGGCATAGCTGCAATAAATACAATTCAGCTTCTCGAGAGCATTGAGGTAGCTCAGACGGTGGCGATCGATGACCACGTAGTCGGACCGCCGCACTCGGTTGATGCCGTATGCGGGAAAACAGATGAACTGGTACAGCGTGGCAAACAGGTCGATGAGAGCCACGGGAAGGATCAAGGCGTAGATGAATGGCGACGTCAGCCATAGCAAAAGCCCGATGCTTCGGATGTGAGCCAGCAGACCACGACGAAGTTTCCGATGCTCGGCCCGCAGCTGTTTGGAGACCGCGGCAACCTTTACCCTGGCGGTAACGACCGACGTCCTTGCGCAACTCCGCAATTGAGCGATCGAGCTCGCGTTCGGCCTCGTGGATACGACGAAGAAGCTCGGATCGACTCTCATGGACTCTCCCCTCTAGCCAAGCGTCTTTGCCAGCTTCTTAAGCAGCTTTTGCCGCGAGCGGTCTTCGGCCGTGCGCCGCAGCTTATGTTGCAGATCGAGAACGAAGCGCGCGTAGTCATTATGCCAGTCCTGCCCTGCAACAAGTGCGGCAGCCTTGGGATCGAGCCTGCCGGGGACCGCGTCATTGACCGGCCGCGATATCGTCGGTGGGTGCAGAAGAAAAGTCTGATCAAGCCGCGGGACGACGACATGCGCCGACGGCAGGCCGAGTTCGACGATGCCCTCCCGGAGGCCCGTCAGAGCCGCCTCTTCGCCGTGGGTCACGAACACGCCGCGGCTGATCGGAAGGCGTTGCCTGACCCAGGCCAGCAGTTCCCGGCGATCGGCGTGACCCGAGTAGACGTCCAAGCCGCGAATATGCGCCCGGACCGCGACCTCCTGGCCATGGATACGGACTGATCGGACCCCGTCTCTGAGGAGCGCCCCCATCGTGCCCTCGGCCTGATAGCCGACAAGCAGAACCGTCGCCTCCGGTCGCCACAGATTGTTTTCCAGGTGGTAGCGGATGCGGCCGGCTTCACACATGCCGCTACCGGCCATGATGATCGCGCCGCCGGCGAGGCGGTTCAGGGCGATGCTTTGTTCAACCGTCTCCACGAAATGGATATTGGGCGCCCGGAACGGGCTATCGCCGGTCATCGGGACGTTGAGGCGATTTCGGTAACGTTCGAACACCTTCGTCGCCCGTACCGCCAGGGGTGAATCGAGGAAGACCGGCGTTTTGGGAACCGAGCCGTCCGCCATCAGGGCGACCAGGTCGTGCAACAGTTCCTGGGTGCGTTCGACGGCGAAGGCAGGGATGATCAGATTCCCGCCTGCCTTTCGTGCCGCAAGAACTTCGCGCCTCAGGGCCGCTCGGCGGCCCGCTTCCGTAACCCGTCGCCGCTCGCGATTCCCGTAGGTCGCTTCCACGATGACGTAATCGAAATTCACACCGGCCTGTGGGCCCGTAGAGAAGGCTTTGCCGGTCGGCCCGAGATCGCCCGAGAACAAGACGCGCAGCTCAGGCCGCCTGGGATCGCCTGTGGCGATCTCGAGCTCGATCGAGGTCGAACCGAGGATATGACCCGCATCAACGAACCGGGCTCGCACGCCTGGCGCCGCCTTGATCCATACATCGCGCTCTACCGCCGTCAGCCGGCGCAGCGCCGCCTCCGCGTGATCCCGCGTGTAGATCGGCTCTACAGCCGCGAGACCCCGACGCGCGTTGCGCCGGTTTAGCCGCTGGACCTCAGATTCCTGGATGGCCCCGGAGTCCGGCAGCATCCATTCCAGGAGGGCATTGGTCTCGGGCGTCGCAAGAATTCGCCGGGAAAACCCGTCGCGACAGAGCTTCGGCAGCAGGCCCGAATGGTCGATGTGGGCATGCGTGAGCAGCACCGCATGGAGCTTGGACGGATCAAACGGGAACGGGCCATAGTTCAGGGCCCGCACCGTCTTCGGCCCCTGGAACATGCCGCAGTCCAAGAGGATTTGACCTTGCGGATAGGTGACCAGAAAGCAGGCCCCCGTCACCGTCCCGGCAGCGCCGCAGAACTTGATGGCGACCGTCATGCTGCGGCCGCGACGCGGTAGCCGCTGTCGGAGGCGGCCATCTCCGTCGCGAACCGGAAATCGGTCGGATGCGCTGCATGGACCCGGTAAAGCGGCTCGCCCTTCTGAACCGGGTCTCCCACTTTCTTGAACAGATCGATGCCTGCACCCTTGTCGGCGGGCGCGCCCGCCAGGCGGGCGATACGAGCGATCCGATAGCAATCCACGCTCTCGACAACACCGTCTCTATCGGCGCTCAGGTCGCGTGTCCGCGTTCCCAGCGCATAGGATTCCGGACTTGGCCCTTGCGCCTCGACGATGCGGCTCATCGCGCGGGCGGCGGCGCCCGTATCAAGCAGCTCGCGGGCCCGCTCATGCCCTCTGCCGCCGCGCAGCCGGGGGTCGAATTCCAGGATTCGCCCCGCCAGCAAAAGGGCGCGCTGTCTTAGATCGGCTGGCGCGGAAGGACTATTCTCGAGCACGCGCATCACGTCGCGCGCTTCCAGGACGGGCCCTACCCCGTAGCCGACCGGCTGACGACCGTCCGTGATCTGAACTTCCAGCGTAAGGCCGGTCTGGTCACCCACAAACTCGAAGAGCTTACGCAGGCGGGCGGCCTCCAGATGAGAGCGGATCTTTGACGAAGGTCCGACGGGGATATCGACAATGAGATGGGTCGACCCGGCTGCGAGCTTCTTGGACAGGATCGAAGCCACCATCTGCTCGCGGGTATCGATACCGAGAGGGCGCTCCACTGAAATCAGGACGTCATCTGCCGGGGAGAGATTCGCCCGCCCGCCCCAGACGATACAGCCCCTGGTCCGGCTCACGATGTCCCGCATCTCGTCGGGATCGACGTCGACGCGGGCCAAGGCTTCCATCGTATCGGCCGTCCCGGCCGGCGAGGTGATCGCCCGCGACGATGTCTTGGGGATCGTCACGCCATGAGCCGCCACGATCGGCACAACGATCATCGAGGTTCGATTTCCGGGAATTCCGCCGATGCAGTGCTTATCGACGATCGGGCGATCAGGCCAGGTCAGGCGATTTCCGACCGCGGCCATGGCCCGGGTCAGGCTCAGGACCTCGTCGGTCGTCAGGAAACTCGCCGAAGCGATCAGAAAGGCCGCGATCTCCATCTTCGAGTACCGATTCGCGGCGATGTCGCGGATGATGGCCTCGTACTCCTCGGCGGAAAGTACCCGCCCGAGAACCTTGGCCCGTATGGCGTCGCGGCTGGCCGGCGGGGCAGCCTGCGCCACGGTGACTGTCTCGCCCTCCGGGAGGCCGAGCTGATGGAATGCCTGCTCGGACAGCCCCAGCTCATCGCGGGGCAGCAGTTGCAGGTCATCGACGATATTCAGGACCGCCAGGATCGAGCGGCCGTTTTTCGACACCTCGATCTTGGCGAGACCCTGGAACTTCTCAGCTCGGTACAGCGGGCAATCGCGTGAAAGATAGGCAACGTTTTCGCGGTACGTATCCACGCCGATGCGACGAAGCTTCAACATGTGAGGTGCTCTGACGGGGTTACCGCTCGCCGCAGCTGATCGTCTCCAGTTCTTCACGCTTCAGGAACACGACGTGGTTCGATGTCGGCAGATCTATGATGCGGTGGTGGCGCAGCTGGGTGAGCAGCCGGCTCACCGTTTCCACCGTGAGCCCGAGATAGTCGGCAATGTCAGAGCGGTTCATGGGCAGGTGGACTTCGTTGTTCTCGCCCGGTGTTGCCGCGATGCTGCGGTCAGCCATACCGAGAAGAAATGTTGCCAGGCGCTCCAGGGCGCTCTTGCGACCGAGCAGTAGAAGGCGCTCCTGCGCCGCGCATAGTTCGCCGCAGACGACGCCGAAGAATCGGCGCCCTGCCGCGGGATCACGAGCCAGAAGCGCATCGAAACTGCTGCGCGAATACCGGATGAACGTCGCATCGCCGACGACTTCGACGCTCTGGCCATAGCTTTCTCCCTCGGAGAACCCGAAGTAGTCGCCAGGCAGGAGGAACTTGGTGACGTAACGCCGGCCATCGGGGAGCAACCGCACGGCGCGCAGAGCCCCGGCGACGACCTTGAAGACGTATTCGGCCGCACAGTCTTCCTCGATCACCGTCATGCCGCGCACCGCCGTCACAACCGTCCCGATTCGCTCCAGCTCGGTAGCCACATGGTCGCGTGCCGAGATCGCCGGGACAGGCCGGAGATAGGCCGGGCGCGCCGCCACCGCGCTCCGTGCTTTGCTCCCGATCGCCGCGCGAAAGCCTGATGCAGGATCTTGAGAAATTGTTGCTGCAGCTGCCATCGTGGTCTCCCCTCTTCATCACCCTCTGGGGCGCGCGGGAAACCATAGGGGGCGTGGCAACGACAGAATATTTCGGAAATCTACCTAGGGAATACTACGTAACCACGCGCAAGATAATTTCGCGGCCGCCCGGGTGTCACGGATCGGCTTTGGATCCAATTCCGACCGCCAATGCCATGCGGACAAGCTGAGACAGACTATCCGCCTGCATCTTCTTCATCAGATTGGCCCGATGGATCTCAACCGTGCGCCGACTGATGCTGAGCTGATGGGCGATGATCTTGTTTGGGCTTCCCACCACGAGTCGCTCGAGCACCTCTCGCTCGCGCGTCGTGAGAGTCGCCGCTCTCCCACTGATCTCCGACGGTACGATATCGTTGAACTGGCCACCGCTCGCAACCGCGAGCGTCCGGCGAATAGCTTCCAAAATCGTATCCGTCGCATAAGGCTTTTCGACGAAATCCGTCGCGCCTGCCTTCATGGCTCGTACCGCCAAAGGCACGTCCCCGTGTCCTGTCACGATGATCACGGGAAGGCTGACGTTCTGCGCTCTCATCCGCTCGATGAGCGCCAGACCATCCATGCCGGGCATGCGTACATCAACCACCCCGCAACCCGCCAAGCCCGGCCGGCACACGGTCAGAAACGCCTCGGCCGAGGGATAGGTCGCAACGGTATAGCCTTTTGCCTCCAGCAGAACCTGAAGCGAATCACGGATCGCTTCGTCGTCATCGACGATAAAGACGTTTGCGCCTCGCATCAGGGGATCCCGATGCTGGCTGTCTCAGGAAACCACATGCCTACCCCCACGGGGCAGGATTATAGCGTCACCCGGACAGGGCGCTACGCTCCGATCGGGCCCTTCCTGCCGTTTGTCAGTGCGACATGAGGACCGGCACGGTCATGTGCTTCAGGATGTGTAGCGTCACGCCACCGAACGTGTATTCGCGCAAGCGGGAGTGGCCGTAGCCGCCCATGACGAGCAGGTCCGCGCCGAGATCCGCGAGGCGGGACAGGATAGCGTCACCCACGTCGATGTCCTCCGCGACCGTGGACGAGGCTTCCGCCTTGACACCGAGACGCGCCAGGTGGGTCGCAATGTCGACGCCGGGGATATGGGGGGCTTCGCCTTCCTTCGGATTGACTTCCATCACAGTGACCGACTTTGCCCGGGTCAGCAGCGGCAGGGCGTCATGCACGGCGCGTGTCGCCTCGCGGGTGCGGCTCCAGGCGACCAGGACACGCTCGCCCACGGTGGGGTACTGACCATAGCGCGGAACAACGAGGGTCGGCCGGCCGGAGCCCATGACCAGCGCTTCCGGCAGCTCGTCGGCCAACGAAGCTTCCGTGACGTCGCTAGCGCCCTGACTGACCACGACGAGATCAGCATACCGGCTGTGAAGCAGCGCCACCGGCCCGATCTCTCCTCGGACCAGCCGCCACTCGATGCTTCGCCCGCTACGCCGGGACGCATCATCGACGGCCTTCTTTGCCTGCTCAGCCATTTCATCGGCGGCGCGTTCCTGCCACTCGATAACCATCGGCGGAACGCCGGCGCCAAAATCCGCCGGCACGAAAGGGAGCGCCCTCACATGGAGGGCTGTGAGATGAGCCCCGTGATTCGCCGCAAGAGAGGTCGCCACATCGAAACGGGCCGTCGCAGCCTTGGTGCCATCCGCGTAGACGAGAATATCCTTGTAAGCCATGTCGCCCTCCAGTTGCGGGCCCCGCTGACGGCGATGGCCCCTGGTCCAGAGAAGCGCGTCTCAAGCGGGTTGACCTTGACCCAGATCAACCGGCCATCAAAGCGGCGATCAGGAAACCTGGCGTAGCACGACAGGCATCCTTGCGAGCTTGGCATACAGCCGCAGCTGATGCCGTACCGGCCACCAATCGTAGAGGAAGATCTGAAGCGGCCGCCACATCGCCACCCATCCCAAAATCAGCAATCCTTCCGCGACCATTTCCGCCGCAGCGCCGCTGGGGGGCGCGAATATCAGCTCTCGCACCACGACGCAGAGGGAAAGAAAAAGGAGACCGATAAGCAGGGCGAACCGACCCTCGCGAAACTGGAACCGCAATCGCCTGCGGCCATCCTCCAGCCGGTAGGCGAAGTGGTTTCGGACCGCATCCTGCACGGAGCCGCTGTCCTCCAGCGCCAGCTGGTCTTCGGGCAGCTCTATGAGGAGCGAGAGAGGCTGCGGCAAGGGTATCTCATCCACGGAGCCGACGATGTAGTCCTCGGCGTCCTTGTCGAGCTCCTTTTCGTGAAACGGCGAGGAATCGAGCGAGTTGAAAAGCTGGCCAAGCGTCTGCAGGCGGATTTTTACTGCGGACGTCGCTTCCATCACTGGCCTTGTTGCAGAGAACACACCCCTTCTCCGAGGCTGGCCTCAGCCCTCCCAATCGTGATGCTTGGTAGCCAAGAGCAGCTCCATCTGCTGATGGACTTCCTCGACGCTTACGGCCTCCCCATGGTTCGCCAGATCGCTGGCAATTTTCCTCGCAACTTCGTCCGCCTCCACTTTCTCGATATCTATCCGGACAACGGACCTGGCATAGGACTCGGCCTCCAGCGCCACCAAGCCCATCGTGCTCGCGGCCCATAGCCCGATCAGCTTGCTCTGCCGGGCATGCACCACGCGCGGCGACGTCCGGTCTGGCGCAAAACTCTGGGCAGAACTCTTCGTGCGCTTGTCCATGACGGGCGCGCGCCCTGTCGTGGCTAGTTGTTGAGCCGCAGGCTACGAACGTAGCTGACGACATGGTCTGCATCCTCAGGAGACAGGATCACGCTTGGCATGCGGGGGTGCGGCGTCTTCAGGAATACCCGGAGACTCTCGTCGGTGATTGTCGGATCGCGTGCGATAGTAATGAAGGCCGGCGCCGCGTCCGTGGCCGGCCGGGATTGAGCCTCGGAAACAGCGTGACATCCGGCACATTGCCGTATCGCCACTGAAAGCCCGGTCACCCGATCGCTTGCGCGGTCGTCTGCCGCCGCCGAGCCTGAAGCCAGCCCAAGCAACAGGACTATCACCTGACGATGAACTCTCATGCCGACTATGTGCCCCAGTTCTTGGATTTTTGGCTTGATTCAGATCAATGTCGCAAAGTGAACCGGGCCCTAGGGTTACCCTGCCATCCCGTGATGGCGCTAGCAGCGCTTGCTGTAAAGCCGGGCCTCCGCGCGTTCCTCCCCCAGCGCGGAGGCCCTTTTGATTTCAGGGACCGGTTGTGCGTGACAGCGACCTAAAGCCGACGCCGGAACAGGGGCTGCAGCCAAAAGGCCTGTCCGCCGGGGAGGCCGCCTCCCGTTTGCGCCGATACGGTGCCAATGAGCTTCCGACCGGCAGGCGGCGCGATCTTCACAGGATCGTCGCCGATACCCTCGGCGAACCCCTTTTGCTTCTCCTTCTCGCCGCGAGCGGCATTTACTTCATTATCGGCGATGTTCACGAGGCCGCGATGCTCCTCGCTCTCGGAATCGTCAACGTCGCTCTCGTCGTCTACCAGGAGCAGAAGACGGAGCGAACCCTGGAGTCATTGCGCGATCTGTCCAGCCCTCGCGCCCTCGTGATCCGGGACGGTGAGCGCCAACGCATCCCCGGGCGCGACGTCGTGCCTGACGATGTCCTCGTCCTCTCGGAGGGTGACCGCGTCGCCGCCGACGCCACCCTGCTTTCCTGCGCCAATCTGGCAGCTGACGAATCCCTGCTGACGGGCGAGTCCGTGCCCGTGCGCAAGGTGGCGGCCACCGGGGAACCGGCAACGGGTCGACCCGGCGGAGATGATCTGCCATGGGTATTTTCCGGCAGCCTGATCGTCGCCGGACACGGCTTGGCGCGTGTCACACGCACGGGAGCGGACACCGAGATCGGCAACATCGGGAAGTCGCTGGCGGGGCTCGAGCCGGAGAAGACGCGCCTGCGCCGCGTCACGGCCCGCTTGACGCGAAACGTTGCGTTGCTTGCCGTTGCGGTCAGCCTGCTGGTCATTCTCCTCCATGGGCTGCGTTCCAATGATTGGCTTGCCGCCGCGCTCGCTGGCATCACGATCGCGATGTCGATGCTACCGGAGGAAATCCCGGTGGTTCTCACGATATTTCTGACCCTGGGCGCCTGGCGCATCTCACGCCGCCATGTTCTGGCGCGCCGCGCGGCCGCCATCGAGACGCTCGGCGCAGCCACTGTTCTGTGCACTGACAAGACCGGTACGCTGACATTGAATCGGATGTCCATCGCTCATCTGTGGACGCCGTCGCGATCAGCCGCTTTGAAGGAAGAGCATCCCGAGCTTCCCCTCGAGCTGCGCGAACTCGTCGAACTCGGCGCTGCAGCCTGCGATCCGCATCCCGCCGACCCGATGGAGCGCGCCTTTCATCGACTCGCCGAGACCGTCCACTGGCGAAACACGGCGCGCCTGGAGCGCGAATACGGGCTGACGAAGGAGTTGCTGGCGGTCGCCTATGCCTGGAGCCACGACGACAATGAACCGCTGACCATTGCCGCCAAAGGCGCGCCTGAAGCGATCATCGACTTATGCGGACTCCATGATGCCGAGCGGGCCGTCGTCCTGGCCCAGGTCGCGGACATGGCGGCCCGTGGCCTGCGCGTTCTTGGCGTCGCGCGGGCCGAGCATAAGGGCGCGCTGCCGGAAAGTCCGCGGGGCTTCGCCTTGCGCTTTGTCGGGCTGGTTGGTCTCGAAGATCCCGTACGCCGTACGGTCCCCGCCGCCGTCGCGGATTGCCGCCGCGCCGGAATCAGCGTGATCATGATCACCGGCGACTATCCGGTGACAGCCCTGGCCATCGCGGCGCAGGCCGGCATCGATTCGGCCGGTGGCGTGGTCACCGGCCCCGAACTGGCGGCCATGAGCGACGGCGAGTTGGCGAACCGCCTGACCACGGCGCGGGTGTTTGCGCGCGTATTGCCCGAGCAGAAGCTGCGGATCGTCAACGCCCTGAAGGCGGCGGGCGAGATCGCCGCCATGACGGGCGACGGCGTCAACGACGCTCCGGCTCTCAAGGCTGCGAATATCGGCATTGCCATGGGTGGGCGGGGCACCGACGTCGCCCGCGAGGCGGCCGGCCTGGTCCTGCTCGATGACGCGTTCGAATCCATTGTCGCGGCCATTCGGCTGGGGCGGCGTATCTTCGACAATCTGCGGAAGGCGTTCTCCTATATCTTTGCGGTCCACGTTCCGATTGCGGGCCTCGCCATCATTCCGCTCGTGGTGGGCTGGCCGATCGTTTTCTTTCCCGTCCACATCCTGTTTCTCGAGTTCATCATCGATCCTATCTGCTCCATCGTCTTCGAGGCGGAACCCGAGGAGCCGGACATCATGGAGCGGCCTCCGCGCGACCCTGAAGCCCCGCTTTTCGGCTTCCGTGAAGTGACCTTCGGCCTGCTGCAGGGGCTCTGCGGCCTGGCTGCCGTCCTGGCGGCCTTCGCTTTCGCCCTCCATGGCGGTGCGCAGGACGCAGAAGCGCGAACCGTGGCCTTCACGACGCTTGTCGGTGTCAATATCGTTCTCGTGCTGTCCAACCGATCCTGGTATCGGCCCGCCTACCAGTCGGTCGGTCGCCGCAATGTCATGCTCTGGTGGGTTCTGGGGGTTACACTGGTGATCCTGAGCGCGGCCGTGTTCGCACCGGTCGTGGCCGCGCTTTTCCGCTTCGCCATTCCCCGGGCGGAGAACTTCGCCGTCATCGGAGTCGCTATCGGCGCCGCCTTCGTTTTGATCGAGATGCTGAAGCTCGCTCGATACCTCACCCGTCAATGGCATCCCTTCGTGGCCCCGCGGCAATAGCGGCCGCCTCCAACACCAGCCGCTGCTATTGAAAGCCCGCAGGGAGCGGGCGCTTGACCCAGATCAATGCCGCGGATGTCGCTTCGTTTAGGAAATAGTGCGTCGAGTTCTCAAAGGAGATAGTCATGCGCGCACGCGATATCATGACCAAAGCCGTACGCACCGTCACCGCCGACACACCGGTTCGGGCCATCGCCGAGCTGATGTTGACGAAACGGATTAGCGGCATTCCCGTGGTCGACAAGCGGCGTCGGGTTATCGGTGTTGTCAGCGAAGCCGATCTCATGCGACGGGCCGAAAGCGGCACCACGCGCCGACGCTCCTGGTGGCTCGATCTTCTCGTCGACCCGCGTTCCCGGGCTCGGGAATATGCCAAGACCCGGGGGCTGTATGCTCGGGACGTGATGGCCCGGACGGTCATTTCGGTCACGCCGGATACCGAGGTGGATGTCATCGCCGATATCATGGAGCGCTCGGAGATCAAGCGCGTCCCGGTCATCGACAGGCAGAAGCTGGTGGGCATCGTCAGCCGGCGGGACCTTCTTCCGGCGCTCGCCAGGCCGCCAAGAAAGGCCGGGCGGCCGAGCGATGCCGCTATCGGCGCCGCGCTGCGCAAGGAAATCCGGAGTAAAGGCCTTGCCCGCGACATCCTGGTCAATTTTTCGGTGCACAAGGGCGTCATCGACTTGTATGGCCTGGTGCCCAGTTCCGAGGAACGTGACGCGATCCGGGTCATGGCTGAAACTGTTCCGGGCGCCCGGCTGGTCAAGGACAACCTTGTCGTTCGCCCCATGCTCTTGATGGCAAGCTGACAGGCCTGCTTCCGTTTGCTCGTGACGGGGCCTGGCGCATAGGGCAAGACTCACGCCTCGGTCTTCGACCCTTCGGCTTGCAACATGTCTGTCCGCAACCTCGATGCCCTGTTCCGGCCGCGTTCGGTAGCGCTCATCGGCGCGTCGTCGCGGCCGAACTCCGTAGGGCGCGTGGTCGCGGACAACCTTCTCAGGAGTGGCTTCACCGGCCCGATCATGCCGGTCAATCCCCGGCACCAGGCCATCGCCGGGATTCTGGCCTATCCGGACGTCGCCAGCCTGCCCGTCGTTCCCGACTTGGCGGTGATCTGCACGCCTCCGGCGACCGTGCCTGGCCTGGTCGCCGAACTCGGCAAGAGAGGCGTCAAAGGCGCGGTGGTCATCACGGCGGGATTCAAGGAGCTCGGCAGCGCCGCCGGGCGGGCACTCGAGCAGGCCATCCTTGACGCAGCCCGCCCCCATCTTCTCCGCATCGTCGGGCCGAACTGCGTCGGCATTATCTCGACCGCGGCAAACCTGAACGCATCCTTTGCCCATCTTCAGCCGTTACCGGGCGGCGTCGCATTCGTCACCCAGTCGGGCGCCATGGCGACGACGGTCCTCGACTGGGCCACGGCCAGGAACATCGGCTTTTCGCATATCGTCTCTCTGGGGGACATGACCGATGTCGACTTCGGCGACATGTTGGACTATCTCGCTACCGATCCGAAAACCACGGCCATCCTTCTATATATCGAGGCCATTACCGCCTCGCGTAAATTCATGTCCGCCGCCCGTGCTGCGGCGCGACTCAAGCCGGTCATCGCCATCAAGGCTGGCCGCCATGCCGCTGCCGCCCGTGCCGCCGCCTCTCATACGGGAGCCTTGGCCGGTGTGGACGCGGTTTACGCCGCAGCCTTTCGCCGGGCCGGCATGTTACGCGTGGACGATCTCGACGAGGTCTTCGACGCTGTGGCGACGCTTTCAGCACGAGCCGATTTTCGCGGAGAACGTCTGGCGATCCTGACCAATGGCGGCGGCGTTGGTGTGCTCGCAACCGATGCTTTGATCGACCAGGGCGGCCACCTGGCGGATCTTTCGCCTGCGACTATCGCCAGCCTCGACGCGAAGCTGCCGTCCACCTGGTCTCACGGGAATCCGATCGACATCATCGGCGACGCACAGGCCGACCGCTACGCATCGGCGCTGGATACCCTCGTCGCCGCACCAGAAGTCGACGCTGTCCTGGTACTCAACTGCCCGACCGCGATTGCCTCAGGTATCGACGCGGCGCGGGCGGTGATCGACATCACGGCCCGCCACAAGGGCAGTGTTCTGACAAGCTGGCTGGGTTCAGCCATCGCGGCGCCGGCGCGTCAGCTGTTCTCGGCCGCCGGCATTCCAAGCTACGACACGCCTGAGAAGGCAGTCCGCGGCTTCATGCACCTGGTTCGCTACCGGCGCAATCAGAACACTTTGATGGAGGCACCTCCTTCCATCCCCGCCGGGTTCGAGTTCGATGAGAAGACGGCACGGCGGATCGTTCAAGAAGCGGCGTCGCGCGGCAACGTTTGGCTCGATGCCCTCGATCTGCACAAGGTCCTTGACTGCTACGGCATCAGGACGCCGCAGGTAACATTGGCCAACAGCCCCGAAGAGGCTGCAGCAGCCGCCCGCGCCTTGGGCAAGGCTGTAGCGCTGAAGATCGTCTCGCCCCAGCTAACCCACAAGAGCGACGTGGGCGGTGTCGCCCTGGGCCTGGACAATGACCGCCAGGTGCTTACGGCCGCGCGAGAGATGCTGCGGCGAGTATCGTCCGCGGCACCCGATGCGCAGATCCGCGGGTTTGTCGTTCAGGAAATGGTTGTCCGGAAATCGGCTCACGAGCTGATTCTCGGCATGACCCTGGATTCTCAGTTCGGGCCGGTTCTGCTGTTCGGCCACGGCGGTACAGCCGTCGAGGTTATCGATGACAAGGCCCTGGCACTGCCGCCGCTCAATCTTGCCCTCGCCAAGGACATGATTACACGCACGCGGGTCTATCGGCAGCTACGAGGCTATCGCGACCGGCCGCCCGCCGACCTCGATGCGATCGCACTCACGCTCGTTAAACTGTCCCAGCTGGCGAGCGACCTCGACGAAATCGTGGAGCTCGATATTAATCCTCTCCTGGCGGATGCCGACGGCGTCATCGCCTTGGATGCCCGGATACGGGTGGCATCTCTGCCGGCCGGGGTGGTGCGCGGGCAGCGGATGGCCATCCGCCCCTATCCCCAGCAACTCGAGCGAGTGGAGCAACTGCCCGGGCTCGGCAGCGCACTTCTTCGCCCGGTCCGGCCGGAGGACGAGCAGGCGTTCGTACGCCTGTTCGACCGCCTGAGCGCGGAAGATGTCCGGCTGCGCTTCTTTGCTCCCCTGCGCGAAATGCCACGGCGCCAGCTCGCCCGGCTGACCCAGATCGACTATGACCGCGAGATGGCCTTCGTCCTCGAAGCCTCCGGGCCGGAGCAGGGGGAAATTCTCGGCGTCGTCCGTATCGCTGCCGACCCGGACAACCAACGGGCCGAGTTCGCCGTGACGGTACGCAGCGACCTCAAGGGTCGGGGCATCGGGACCCTGATGCTGAGCCGCATGCTCGATTACGCCCGAGACCGGGGTATCGCAGAGGTGTTCGGCGATATTCTTGGCGAGAATACGATGATGATCGCCCTGTGCCGCGACCTCGATTTTGCTCTCGCCGCACTACCGGAAGGTGGCGGCATCGTTCGCGCCTCAAAACGTCTCTGAGGGCGGCTTGATCTAGATCAACCCTCGCCGGAGCGGTCCCCGGCATACTGTGATTCTTCTCGGAGGATCCGCAATGTCCGAGCCATTGGCGCCACGACTACTCGACCGCGACATGATTGATCGGGCCTACCCCTTGGTCCGCAACATCTCCGCGGGCATCACGCTCGACCGTTGGGGGCGTTTTGCCCGTCCGCTCGTCTCCTCACGGTCCGCTGCCTGGCCGCGGGGACTGATGACCATCCAGAATACCGCAGGGTACATCCTCGGCCTCTTCGGGTTCGAGGTGCGTGACGATCTCTACGAAAATCGGACCCTCTGCGTGGAGAACATCGTGATCCCCAGCATTCCCGGCCGCGATGCCATCTGGATGGCGGTGCTCGAAACCGCCGAACAGCTCGCTAAAATGCATGGCTGTCGGACCATTCGCGCCGGTCTGAATGACGACCTCGACCCCTCGGATAGCGACCGGAACTGGCTCGCAAGCTCATTCGAATCCGCCGGATATTCATTGGAAGGCGTCCGCGCCTCCAAGCGGATCGACACCGATGAGCGCCCCCATGCCCACTAACGGGATGAGGGCGCCACGCATGTCCCGCTTCAGCGTGACCAAGCCGCCGGCGCGCTGCGCCAGCGAGTTGGTGAGCCCGTGCAACACCTGCGAGGTGCGGGACTTTGCGGCCTGCGCGCCCCTGAACCCGGACGAGCAGCGACGCCTGGCTTCGATCATGACTTCGGTCGAGATCGCCCCCCACCAGCCTATTTTCGACGAGGCCGATCCGGCCGAGCACGTCTACAACGTGACTGGCGGCGCGGTGAAGATCTACAAGCTGCTGCCGGATGGGCGTCGCCAGATCACGGGCTTCCTGCTACCCGGCGATTTTCTCGGCCTGACCCACAAGGAAGCCTACGCTTACAGCGCCGAGGCGCTGGGCCCGACCAGACTTTGCCGGTTTCCGCGACGCAAGCTGGAGAACCTTCTGGATGAGATTCCGAAGCTCGAGCAACGGCTGCTGGGAATGGCCTCGCACGAGCTTGCTGCCGCCCAGGACCAGATGATGCTTCTCGGCCGAAAATCAGCCAAAGAACGCGTCGTGTCGTTCCTGCTCATGATGTCGAACGGGGCGGTCCGGCGCGGAAAGCTGGCTGATCCCGTTACTCTGCCGATGAACCGCAGCGACATCGCCGACTACCTGGGGCTGACGATTGAAACCGTCAGCCGCACCTTCACGCAGCTTCGCACGCAGAAGCTCATCGAGCTGTTGGACGAGAAGCAGGTGCGCCTGCTCAAGCCTGAAGCGCTGCGCGAAATCGCCACCGGTTTCTGAGGCTACTCGACGCTGGCCACGCGGAAGGTCCGCAGCTCGCCGTCGTGCTCCTTGATGGAGATGTATTCACCGGGCTTGAATACGTGATGCTCGAAACGGAAGAGCGATTCGTCATCCTCTTCTTCGTCGGGAACATAGGAGAACGCCCAGCGGTTCCCGTGGCTGTGGATGAGCCTGCCGTTCTCGTCCGGGCCGGTCCAGAAACGGCGCACCGTGCACTTGCTGCGGTTGGCCTTCCACTCGATCGGATCGAACTGGCCCTCTCGGTCCAGGGCCGCCACGAACTCGTAACCGTGGCGCGGATTCCCCTCCGGGAATTCGCGACAGCGAGCCAGCTCCAACCGTATCTTGCGCAGTGCCACGGGTCTCTCCATTGCTGAATTCGAGACGCCATTTTCCGGGGCCGGGCCTTTTGCAGCATTGACCTGAATCAATGGCGGGCTCGTCGCCCTCGCCTTAAATGAAGGCATGCACAATCATGGCGTGGATGCTGCCCTGGCGGGAGGCCCGGCCCTCGAGACCTTGCCGCTGTTCCTGCTGCTCTTCGCGACCGGCCTCTGGGGCAGCCTGACCCACTGCGCCGGAATGTGCGGCCCCTTCGTCATCACGCAAGTCGACCGGCAGCTCGAGCGCTTTTCCGGGCCCGGGTTCGGTCGCTGGCAGCGGCTGCAAGGTGCCGCGCTGGTTCCCTATCATCTCGGCAGGGCGACCACCTACGCGGCGCTGGGCGCGGCCTCCGGCAGCGTCGGCGGCCTGCTCGTCGAGGTGACCGGTCTGCGCTGGGTCCTGGCAGGCTTCCTCCTCGCCGCGGCGCTGCTATTTGCCATCCAGGCACTCGGCTTACCCGTCCTGCGGACCCTCGACGTCCCGCCGGTGCTGGGCCGCCTCGCCGCGCGGCTGGGCCACGGGGGGTCGGGTTCACATCGCTATGCGCTCGGCCTGGCCTTGGGCTTCCTCCCCTGCGGTCTGCTCTACGGCGCACTTGCCGCCGCCGCCGCCGCGGGCGATGCCGCCTCGGGAGCCCTTGCTATGGCCGCGTTTGCTCTGGGCACGGTGCCGGCGCTCGTCATGGTCGGCTGGGGCGGGATGCTTCTGGGCTTGCGCCGCCGCCAGACACTTCAGCGGCTGACGCGTCCCCTGCTGGCGGCCAATGCGGTCGTGCTGCTGGTCCTCGCCTTAGGCCTCGCGACCTGAAGCATCATCGACCAGGTCCTTGTAGGCATGCCAGGACGCGTGCCCCAGGAGCGGCAGGATGACGATTAGGCCGAGATAGAAGGTTACCAGCCCGATCACCGTGAAGAGCACGATCAGGCCCGCCCATAGCGCCATGGCAGGCAGATTGATGCGAACCGCCATCACGCTGGTGGCCATCGCGGTAATCACGCCGACATCACGGTCCACAAGCATCGGTATCGAGATGACGCTGATCGAGAAGATCACCGTGCCAAGGACCAGGCCGACGATCGCTCCCGTCAACAGAAACGAGACACTGACGGGCGAAAACACCACGGCATCGAAGAGGCGCTCCAGGGATGGGTTGGCCCCCGCGAAAAACAGCGCGAAGAGGAGAGTTGCGATCCGCACCCAGACGAGATGGGCGAGCATCAGGATCAACCCGAGAAGGGCGATTTGTGCGCCGTTCCGGCGCCAGGCGAACAGCACATCCCAGCCCGTCACCGCTTGTCCCGCGCCCAGCCGCCGGCTGATCTCGTAAAGCCCGACCGCGATGAGCGGCGCCACGAAGAAGAAGCCGGCGGTGAGTGGCAGAGCGAGATAGATCGCTCCGGTCACCACCGTGCCGATTTTCAACCCGATGCTGACCGCTGCGATGACGGCGCCAACGGCCAGGCTCAGCCGGGGCGCCCGCAGCAGATCCGCCCAGCCGCGGGCCAGCCAGAGCCAGGGGCGATCGACGGGCACGCGCCGGACGCGTGGCCCAGGCTCGGGAAAAACGGCGATCAGATCGGACATCGCGGCCTCGTGGCATTCAGGATCGGTTAACCCTCGCAAATACTTCGTTGATCCGCGTTGACCTGGATCAAGGCGGGCCGCGGCGCGGTCGCCGACTATCCCCGCGCCGCCCCCCTTAGGGCGCGCCAATGCCATTGGGGTAGTCATGACCGCACTCGATACCGCCGCCACACCCGTCGAAGCCCGTCGGGCGCCCGTCTACGCCGACGACGTGATCCGCGCCTTCATGATCGCCACTGTCTTCTGGGGGATCGTAGCTTTCGCGGCCGGCGTCTACATCGCCCTGCAACTGGCCTTTCCCGCCCTCAACCTTGGACTGGAATGGACGACCTTCGGCCGGCTGCGGCCCGTCCATACCTCGGCGGCGATCTTCGCCTTCGGTGGCAACGCCCTGCTGGGCACCTCCTTTCACGTGGTGCAGCGGACCTGCCGCGCCCGGCTATGGGGCGGCGATGCCTTCGCCTGGTTCGTGTTCTGGGGTTACCAGGCCTTTATCGTCCTCGCCGCCAGCGGCTACGTGCTGGGCATCACCCAGAGCAAGGAATACGCCGAGCCGGAATGGTATGTCGACCTGTGGCTGACCATCGTCTGGGTCGCCTATCTGGCCATCTTCCTCGGCACGCTGCTCAAGCGCGAGGAGCCGCACATCTACGTCGCCAACTGGTTCTATCTCGCCTTCATCCTGACCATCGCCGTTCTGCACATCGGCAACAACATCGCCGTGCCCGTGTCCTGGTTCGGCACCAAGAGCTACGGCGCCGCCTCCGGCGTGCAGGATGCGATGATCCAGTGGTGGTACGGCCACAACGCCGTCGGCTTCTTCCTGACCGCCGGCTTCCTCGGCATGATGTACTACTTCATCCCCAAGGCCGCGGAGCGGCCAGTCTATTCCTACCGCCTGTCGATCATCCATTTCTGGGCCCTGATCTTCCTCTACATCTGGGCGGGCCCGCACCACCTCCACTACACCGCCTTGCCCGACTGGGCGCAGACCCTCGGCATGACCTTCTCGATCATGCTGTGGATGCCCTCGTGGGGCGGCATGATCAACGGCCTGATGACACTCTCGGGCGCCTGGGACAAGCTGCGCACCAATCCCGGCCTTCGCTTCTCGGTCACCGCCGTGGGCTTCTACGGCATGAGCACCTTCGAAGGCCCGGTCATGTCGATCAAGGCCGTGAACTCGCTCAGCCACTACACCGACTGGACGATCGGCCACGTCCACTCCGGCGCGCTGGGCTGGGTCGCCTTCATCGTCTTCGGCGCGCTCTACTACCTCGTTCCGTTCCTGTGGAAGAAACAGGACGTCTGGTCGCCGCGCCTGGCCAGCTGGCATTTCTGGATCTCGACCATGGGCATCGTCCTCTACATCACCTCGATGTGGGTGTCGGGAATCATGCAGGGCCTGATGTGGCGGGCCTACGATGAGCTGGGCTTCCTGCAGTACTCGTTCGTCGAATCCGTGGCCGCCATGCATCCCTTCTATGTCATCCGCGCGCTCGGCGGCCTGCTCTTCCTGAGCGGCGCGCTGCTCATGGCCTACAACTTCTGGCGGACGATCCGCGGCGAAGAGCCCGCGCGTCTCGCCTATGCCGCCACGCCGGCGGAGTGAGACGCATCATGACCTTCCGTCACGCCGTCATCGAAAAGAACGTCGTCCTGCTGGCCATCCTGACGCTGATCACGATCTCGATCGGCGGCCTGGTGCAGATCGTGCCGCTCTTCACCATCGAGACCACGATCGAACGCGTCGAGGGCATCCGCCCCTACACGCCGCTCGAGCTGATGGGCCGCAATATCTATGTCCGTGAAGGCTGCTATCTCTGCCATAGCCAGCAGATCCGGCCCTTCAAGGACGAGATCGAGCGCTACGGCCATTTCAGCCTGGCCGCCGAGAGCCTCTACGACCACCCGTTCCAGTGGGGCTCCAAGCGCACGGGCCCCGACCTGGCGCGCGTCGGCGGCAAATATTCCAACGAGTGGCACGTCGCTCATCTCGTCGAGCCGAAGGCCGTCGTGCCCGAGACGGTCATGCCGCCCTATGCCTTCCTCGCCCAGAAGCCGCTGCGCTACGACGACATCGCCGCCCATCTGCGGGCGAGCCGTACGGTCGGCGTGCCCTACAGCGACGCCATGATCGAAGCCGCCAGGGCCGACCTCGAGGCGCAGGCCAGCGCCGACGGCGACAGCGACGCGCTGGTGAAGCGCTATCCAAAAACCGTGGCCGCCGATTTCGACGGCAACCCGGCCCGCATCACCGAGATGGACGCGCTCGTCGCCTATCTCCAGATGCTGGGCACGCTGGTCAAGTTCACCGACATCCGCCCCGAACAGTTGAAGCAGTAGGCCGCCATGGACCTGATTGAATTCTATCCCTTGCTGAAGAGCCTCTGGGTCGTCTGGTTCTTCCTGGTCTTCACCGGGATCGTCGCCTGGGCGCTTTGGCCTTCGCGGCGCCGCCGCCTCGAAGAGCACGCCACCATCCCGCTGCGCGACACGGAAACCCGCTGAGGCTCCCATGCCGACCAAAATCGAAAAAGACGCCATCACAGGCAAGCAGACGACCGGCCACGACTGGGACGGCGTGAAGGAACTCGATACGCCGCTGCCCAAGTGGTGGCTGTACGTCTTTTACGCCACGATCATCTGGTCGATCGGCTATTACGTGTTTTATCCGTCGTGGCCTTCGCTTTCCTCGCACGTGCCAGGCGTGCTGGGTTACTCGGCCCGCACCGACATCGTGCGCGACCTGCGCGAGCAGGCCGAGCAGCGCGCGCCCTATGTCACCCGCATTCGCGCCGCCTCCCTGGAGCAGATTCGTTCCGATCCCCAGCTTCTTGGTTTCGCCATCGCCGGCGGCCGCAGCGCCTTCGCCGACAACTGCGCGGCCTGTCATGGCTCGGGTGGCGCCGGCACCAAGGGCTTCCCCAGCCTGGCCGACGACGACTGGCTGTGGGGCGGCGATCTCGAGGCCATCCACGCGACCATCCGCACCGGCATCCGCAGCGCCCACCCCGATTCCCGCCTATCTCTGATGCCGCGCTTCGGTCTCGACGGCATGCTGGCGGCTGCGCAGATCAGCGATGTCGCCGAGTACGTTCTTTCTCTGTCGGCGACCGGGACCGATAAGGCCGCCGCCTCGCGCGCCGCGCCGCTATACGCCGAGAACTGCGCTGCCTGTCACGGGGACAAGGGCGAAGGCAACGCCGAGCTCGGCGCGCCCAATCTCGCTGACAAGATCTGGCTCTACGGCGGCGACAAGCCGTCCGTGGTGCAGACGATCGCCGTGTCGCGCAACGGCGTCATGCCGGCCTGGACCGACCGGCTCGACGAGGCGACCATCAAGATGCTCACGGTCTACGTCCACTCCCTGGGCGGCGGCCGCTAGGTGTGCCCGTGCCTGACGGTGCCCTCCCCACCGCGACCGCGGCAACCGATACCGCCGCCTCCGTCCGCGAGCAGCGCGCCGATCGGCCGCTCTATGCCGGGCGGATCAAGGTCTATCCCAAGAAAATCGGGGGCCTCTACCGGCGCCTGAAATGGGGCGTGCTCGCGCTCTGCCTCGGGCTCTACTACACCGTGCCCTGGCTGCGCTGGGACCGCGGACCGAACGCGCCCGACCAGGCCATCCTGCTGGATCTGCCGGGGGCTCGCGGCTACTTCTTCGGCGTCGAGATCTGGCCGCAGGAGATCTATTTTCTCGCCGGGCTGATGATCTTCGGCGCCCTCGCGCTGTTTCTTGTCTCCAGCCTGTTCGGCCGCCTGTGGTGCGGCTACGCCTGCCCCCAGACCGTATGGACCGATCTGTTCCTGTGGGTCGAGCGCCAGCTCGAGGGCGATCGCAACGCGCGCATCAGGCTCGATCAGCAGCCCTGGTCCTGGGCCAGGCTGGCCGGCAAGGGCGCCAAGCACGCCGCGTGGCTGATCATCGCCGCAGCTACCGGCGGCGCCTGGGTCATGTATTACGTGGACGCGCCGACGGCGACCCGCGCCCTGCTGACGGGCGCCGCATCGGCGGAGCTCTATTTCTTCGTCGGCCTTTTCACGCTGACCACCTACGTCCTGGCGGGTTGGGCCCGCGAGCAGGTCTGCACCTACATGTGCCCCTGGCCCCGCTTCCAGGCGGCGATGTTCGACGAGCAGACGCTGACCGTCACCTACCGCGCCTGGCGCGGCGAGCCCCGCGGCAAGCACAAAGCCGGGGATGGCTGGCTGGGTCGCGGCGACTGCGTCGACTGCCGCCAGTGCGTCATGGTCTGCCCCACGGGCATCGACATCCGTGACGGCCAGCAGATGGAATGCATCAACTGCGCCCTGTGCGTCGATGCCTGCAACGGTGTCATGGACAAAGTCGGGCGGCCGCGTGGCCTGATTGCCTTTGACACGCTTCTCGGCGGCACGGCGGCGCAACCCCGGACGTCGACGTTGGCCAGCCGGTTTCTGCGGCCCCGCGTCCTGGTTTATGCCGCGATGCTCGCGGCCGTTGGCAGCATTCTGCTCGCCGCCTTCGCCCTGCGGACGACGGTGGAGGTCAGCGTCCTGCGCGACCGTTCCCCCGTGTTCGTCACCTTGTCCGACGGCTCGATCCGCAACGGCTATACGTTCAAGATCCTCAACAAGACGCGCGAAGCGCACCGCTATGGGCTCGACATCGGTGGCATCCCCGGCGCCACCGTCAGCGTGGTCGGCGCCGATGGCGTTACGCCGATCGGTGAGACGGTGATGCTCGAAGCCCGGCCGGACACCGTCGCCACCTTCCGCCTCTACGTATCCGCACCGCGCGGCGCCCTCGGCGCCGAATCGACCCCGTTGAGCTTCCATCTGACGGATCTGGTCAGCGGCTCCACAGCCGACCACCGCTCCGTCTTTCTCGCGCCGAAACGGTAATCGACATGCCCACCCGTCTCATTCCCTGGCTTTTCGTCGCCGGCATGGCCGTTGTCATCGCGGTGAATGGAGTGCTCGTCTACTTCGCCCTGGGAACCTGGAGCGGGCTGGTTGTCGAGCGGCCGTACGAGCGCGGCATCCAGTACAACCGCCTTCTCGAAGCGGCCGCCCGCCAGGAGACGCTCGGCTGGCGCTTCGATATCGCCCTGGAGACGGTCGACGAGACGACCCGCATCATCGTCAAGGCGACCGACGCGGCGGGCCGGCCGCTGAGCGGCCTCGATCTGCGGGCCACCGTCGGGCGGCCTGTTGAGAAAGAAGAGCATGGCGCGATCCTGCTCACCGAACAGGAGCCCGGGCGCTACGCCGCGCTCGTGGAGCGGCTGCGTGCAGGCCAGTGGCAGACCCGTCTCACCGCCGAGCGCGGCGCCGACAGCGCCTCGGCGACGCACCGCCAGGTCATTCGATGACGGCTATTCCCGCCCTGTCAGGGTTCGCGCCGGCCGCCCCTGTGGCCCGCTGCGGCCATTGCGGCAGTCCTCTTGCGGCCAGCCAGCAGGGGTTTTGCTGCGCAGGCTGCGAGGCTGCTCATGGCCTGATCAACGGGCTTGGTCTCGGGCAGTTCTATCGCCGCCGGCTCGCGGGCGCGCCCATACGCCCCCTGCGTCCTGATGGGTCGCCCGCGCCCGATTTCGGTGCCTATGCGCAGACCGACGAGCGCGGCCGCTCGACTCTCCATCTACTGGTTGACGGCGCCACCTGCGGGGCCTGCGTCTGGCTGATCGAATCTGTCCTCGCCCAGGATCCTGGTGTGGTGGCGGCGCGCATGAACTTCAGCACACGGCGGCTCACCCTCTCCTGGCTGGGCCCCGCGAGCGACGCCGGCCGTCATGCCGGGCGCCTCGCCGCGCTTGGTTTCGGCCTGTTCCCCTTCGATCCGCAGCGGCAGGAAGACCAGGCCGACGCCGACGAGCGAACCCTGCTGCGCGCCCTGGCCGTTGCCGGCTTCGCCGCCGGCAACGTCATGCTGCTGTCGGTCGCCGTCTGGGCCGGCCATGTGGAGGGCATGGGCGCCGCGACCCGCGACTTCCTGCATTGGGTCTCGGCGTTGATCGCCCTGCCGGCCATCGCCTATGCCGGCCAGCCCTTCTTCCGCTCGGCCCTCGCCGCCCTGCGGCTGCGGCGCACCAATATGGACGTTCCCATCTCCATCGGTGTCCTCCTCGCCACGGCGATGAGCCTGGCCGAGACGGCGTTCTCCGGACAGCACGCCTTCTTCGACTCCGCGGTCACCCTTCTGTTCTTCCTGCTGGTCGGCCGCTATCTCGACACAAGGGCACGCGGCCGGGCGCGCTCTGCGGCGGCCCATCTCCTGTCGCTGGGCGCGGCACCGGTTAGCGTTGTTCGACCCGATGGCCGTGTTTGCGCGTTACCGGCATCGTCTGTCTGCATCGGCGACACGGTACTTGTTGCGGCCGGCCAGCGCATCGCCATCGACGGCCGCGTCAGCGACGGGCAGTCCGATATCGATAGCAGCCTGGTCACGGGGGAAGCCGTGCCGCAGGCCGTGACGCCGGGCGCTCCGGTTTTCGCCGGCGCGATCAACCTGACGGCAGCGCTGCGCTTGACCGTCACGGCGGCTGGCAACGGCACTCTCCTGGCCGAGATCGTACGCCTCATGGAAGCGGCGGAGCAGCGTCGCGGGCGCTTCGTGGTGCTGGCCGATCGCGTGGCGCGCGCCTACGCGCCGGTGGTTCACCTGCTGGCCGCCGCGACGTTTCTGGGCTGGTTCGCGTTCACCGGTGCCGGCTGGCAGCCGGCCCTGCTGAACGCCATTGCCGTCCTGATCATCACCTGCCCCTGCGCGCTCGCTTTGGCGGTGCCCGTGGTCCAGGTGGTTGCCAGCGGACGGCTGCTGCGCCAGGGCATCCTGCTCAAGTCGGCGACGGCGCTCGAGCGTCTGGTCGCCATCGATACGGTGGTTTTCGACAAGACCGGCACCCTGACCACCGGCCAGCTCAGGCTGCTCCCCGACCCGGCGCGGTCGATCGAGGATCTGCGGCTTGCCGCCTCACTGGCCCAGGCCAGCCGGCATCCTCTGGCCCGGGCTCTGGTCCGCGCAGCAGTCGATGTGCCGCCCGCCACCGATGTGCGGGAGCACCCCGGGATAGGCCTTTCCGCGATTGGGCCGGAGGGTGAAATCCGACTGGGCAGCCGTGTCTTCTGCGGCGCGACCAGCGACGCCCCGGACCCCGCGCCCGAAATCTGGTTGGCCGTGCCACACCGGTCGCCGGTCCGTTTCAGCTTTGCCGATACGCTGCGTCCGGATGCGGCACAGGTCGTCGAAGCCCTGCGGCGGCGAGGAATGGCGGTGCAGATCCTGTCGGGGGATCGAAGGGCCGCGGTGGGCGATGTGGCACATCGCCTGAACATCACGGATTGGCGCGCCGGCTGCTCTCCGGCGAGCAAAGAACAGCATCTCGCGGGCTTGCGTACCGCCGGGCGGCGCGTGCTCATGGTCGGCGACGGGCTCAATGACGCGCCCGCTCTGGCGACGGCCGACGCATCCCTGTCGCCGGCAACTGCCGCCGATGTCAGCCAGACGGCGGCCGATGCGGTCTTTCAAGGCGACAGGCTGGCCCCGCTACTGGAGCTTCTGGTGGTCGCTCGCCGCGCCGACACACTGGTCCGCCAGAACATCGCGCTCGCCATCGCCTACAACCTGCTGGCCGTGCCGCTGGCGATGGCCGGGTACGTGACTCCCCTGATCGCCGCCGCTGCGATGTCGTCATCCTCGCTGCTGGTGATCGCCAACGCCCTGCGCCTCGGGCGCCGGAGGCCCTGACCATGGACAGCCTCATCTATCTCATCCCGGTCGCCGTATGCCTCGGTGCCGTTGGACTGGCCGCCTTCCTCTGGGCGATGAGCAGCGGCCAGTTCGATGATCTCGACGGCGCCGCCAGCCGCATCCTGTTCGACGACGACCCTCAGTCCAACCCCCCGAAGCATTCGCCTCAAGACTTACGGAGAGTCCCATGAATCCCAGCACCATCTTCACCATGGCCGGCATGACGGCTGCGGGTTTCCTCGGTCTGCTGCTCGCCTCGCGGGCGGTCGACGACGGCATCCAGATTTTTGGCCTGGTCCTGTTTGCCCTCGCCGTCTTCCTCGATTTCTGGCTGATCCACCGGCATTTCGATCCGGCGGTCGCCGCGGTTGAGGCCGACTCGGACTGACATCGCTGTCGAGGCACGAGATGATGATGGGCTCAGGCGGAATGATGCAGCCGGCTCTACAGGAAATAGAGCGCGCCTAGGACTTGCGCAAATAGACGAACCAGTAGACGACCCCGACCAGCACGGTCCCGCCGATCATGTTGCCCAGCGTGACAGGCACTAGGTTTGTGACCAGCACGCTCCAGGTCAGGCCGTCATACCCTGCGGCTGTCAGGCCGGCGGCCGCCCAGAACGCCGCCGGGGCGCAGCTCTTGATGAGCAGCGCAAACGGCAGCAGGTACATGTTGGCGACCGAATGCTCGAACCCGGCGGCGACCAAGGCCGCGATCGGCGGCACGATGGCCAGGACCTTGTCCGTCGTGGTACGCGCGCTGTAACACAGCCAGACCGCGAGGCAGACCAGCACATTCGCCAGCACCCCGCGCATCAGGGCCGAGACGAAGGACAGATCGGCCTTGGCCTGTGCCGTGGCCAGCGCTGCCGCGCCGATTCCCCCGGCACCGTCGCCGTAATGCCCCGACAGGAAGACGAAGACCGCGGTGGCGCCGGCGCCGATGAAGTTGCCGACGTAAACCAGGATCCAGGCGCGCAACACCTCACGCGTCGACACCTTGCCGCCGGCCCAGGCCATGACCATCAGGTTATTGCCGGTGAAGAGCTCCGCCCCGCCCACGATCACCAGAATCAGGCCCAGCGAGAACACGATCCCGGCGATGATGCGCGAGAGACCGTACGGCAGCATGCCGGATGCGCCCACGCCGGCAATCGTCGCAAACATCGCGCCGAAGGCGATGAACGCCCCGGCCAGGATGGCCAGGGTCAGGAGCCGCCAGGCGTCCAGACGGGTTTTTTCAGCGCCGGTGTGCTCGGCCCGCTCCGCCATGGCCGCAGGCAGCAAGGCATCGACCGCCGGAGGGGCGCCTGCGGGTTCACTCATGGGGCGATCGTCATTCACTCATCCAGCAGCTTCCTCTACAGACGGCTCGAGATCAAATCCGGCGCATAGCGGCGCGTGAAAGGACTCGGCGGGACGTCGGGCCTCCGGATGGCTGAAGACTTCGTCGGACAGGCGCTCGTTGTGCAGTTCGGTCTCGCTCAGCCGCGCCGCCAAGGCACGGGACGCCAGGATATGGTCGAGCATTACCGGTCGGCCGGCGTGAATCACCGAATAGCGCCTCGGCTTGGGCACCTGCAGATCCAGGGCCATGAGAGATCGCGATTCCAACGCCCTGTTGTTCGTCTCCTCGACCGCCCCGAGCATGAGCCGCACCGGAACTTCCCAGTTATCGGCATTGAAGTCACCACAAACCGCGATCATGGCGTCTGGTTCGCGGCTCAGGATCCGGTCCACGAGCAGACGGGCCTCAAGGGCCTGCCCAGCCCGTTTCATGGCGGCAACGAAGAACCCCTCCGCCCAACCGTGGGTCGAGTTCCAGACGAGCGCCGATCGCTTCTGTCCCGGGATCGCGGCGGCGAGCGGCGCCTTCAGATGCAGGTTCACCAGATGAAGCGTCTGCCCGCCCGACAGCGCCACGACGCAATAGAGAAGCGGCCTGTCGAAGCGGGCCTCTATCGACTCGCCGGGCCGCGGCACGGCGGTGATCGGCCGGTAGTTGAAGGGATGGACGATATCGTGATGGATCTGCTCGACCTGCTGGATCGGGAACCGGCTCAGTACGACAAGATTGTGCCGGTCAGCCGGATAGTCGCCATGCGTGCTCCGAGATACGGCACGGAAGTAGGCGGCGTATTGCGTGCCCGCCAGAAGTTCGTCGAGGGCCAGCAGGGCCCGGCCACCCTTCCCGGGCAGATCCTCCGCGTCAACCTCCTGGAGGCAGAGAATGTCGGCGTCCAGTCGCGAGAACTGCGGCCGGAGCACGGCAATGCGAGCCGCGAGAGGCGCGATAGCGTTGGAATTTTCGCCGAGGCTTTCGACATTGAACGTGGCGATGCGTAAACGGGTCACAACTATAACTTCCAGTGCCTCAATCGATTTAGGGAACCGATCGCGCCGAAAAATCCCCGCGCTTCTTTTCAAGTTCCGTGCGTTGGCCGCGGGTAATGGTTAGCGGATGCGCTCGAGAAGCCCCGTCTCTTCGTCGAGCCGGGCCTGTTCGAGGCCTCCGAAATCCCCCCGCGAGATCACGCTCAAGATCTGGCCGTTATCCCCGACCACCGGGACATGCCGGAAGCCGCAATCCTGCATGAGGCGAAGGGCCTCGACCGAGGTCGTCGCCGGCGGAAGCGTACAGGGCGCCCGCGTCATCACCTCCAGAAGCGGCGTGGTAGCCCCGTCCCGACCGGCCGCCAGCATCCGGCCGACCGCGTCGCGGCCGGTGAAGATGCCGACCAGGCGGTGCCGCTTGTCGGTAACCAGCACAGCGCCGACGCGACGATCGCGCATCTTCTGGCAGGCGGCCTGGACGGTGGCCGTCTCGGGCAATGTCACTGGATGCTTGTCGTGGACCATGTCCGCAATCCGGCGAAAGCTCATGATCTGGCCTTTCATTTGCTGGATGGCTTGAGAGCTTCTCCACCATAGCCACGCCGGCCAGCGGCTCATTGATCTGGGTCAAGGGGGCCAGGACGCAGCTGCAGCCCGGGGCCCGGCGGTTTGCGCTAGATCAATGCCGCCCTGGGTATGCCGCCGCCATGATGGCCGGAGTTTCTCAAGGGAGGCTCCCATGAAGGCCGCCGACATCATGTCCAGCCGCGTCCTGTCCGTACTGCCGGACGCGCCGATCACCACGGCGATCCGAATCATGCTGCTCAATCACATCAGCGGGCTGCCGGTCGTCGACGCATCCGGCCAGCTCGTCGGGATTGTGAGTGAAGGCGACTTCCTGCGGCGCGCCGAGACCGGTACCGAGCGCCGGCGTCCGGAATGGCTGGAGTTCCTGCTCGGGCCGGGCCGTCTGGCGGACGAATACGTTCACACGCACGGCCGGACGGTCGCCGACGTGATGACCACCAAGGTCATCACCGTGACGCCCGAGACCGAGGCGCGGGAGATCGTGGACCTGATGGAACGGCATCGCGTCAAGCGCATACCGGTCCTCCAGAAGAACCGCGTCGTCGGCGTGGTGACCCGCAGCAATCTCCTGCAGAGCCTCGTGGCCTCTGCCATCGAGCCCAAGGCGCCCGCGGCGGAAGACGCGACCCTCCGCGCCGCCGTTCTTGCCCAGATCGCGGCCCTGCCCTGGACGCCGCGGGCCTCGCTGAACGTCATCGTCCGCGACGGCGTTGTCCATCTCTGGGGCGTGATCCTGGACGAGCGTCAGCGGCGGGCCATGCGGGTAGCTGCCGAAAGCGTCAAGGGCGTGAAGAAGGTCCACGACCACCTGGTCTGGGTCGAGCCTGTCACCGGCATTTCCTTCGACTCACTGGAGGACGCCGCGGGGCCGAAATCCGCGGCGGCCGCCGGCTAATCCACGTTCCGCACAGAGCCGTCACCTTACAAACCGATGGGAGGCAACAATGAGTTTTCTGGAGATGCTTTTCGTGGGCTGCGTGATTGGCGGGTTCATCTCCTTCGCCGCGGCGCTGGCCTGGGTCGCCCATGTCGACTACAAACGCGCGCCGACGCTCCCTCGCTGGGCCGGGGATGAGTGAAGATCGTCACCGATCTCTCGGAGCGCGGCATCGCCGTGAGCGCCGCCGACATTCACCGGGAAATGGATCCTCCCCTCAAGGCGACATAGACGTTTCGCGTCGCGTAATACAGACCTTGGTCGGGCGCAAGGACGATGGATGATCGGGCGATCGACTGGAGGCGAGCGGCCCGATGGTTCCTGAACGTGGCTCTCGTGACGTTCATCGCGATCGGCGCCTATGCCCTTTACGCACGAGACGACGTTCATCTCGTGAGCGCCCTGCCCTGGCTGCTGCTGATCCTTTATCCGCTGGCGCGGATGTTCCGGCACCACGATCGCCGTCGGCCGGCGGCGGCGACCAGAGCGGTTACGATCGAGTGTTCCGCGCGGTGAAGGTTTCCGGCGGCGATATGTAGCGGTGATAAACGTAGGCAACCAACGGGCTCATCACCTGCCCTACGGTGCAGACGGAAGCCAATATCAGCCCGCCCCACCCGGCATAGAGAGCGGCTGGCCACCCGGCCGTCACGATGCCATCCACAAACAGGCTTAAGATACTTGGATCGGCGAAGAGCACGACGGCCCCGATCGCGCCGCCAATGACGCAGCCGAACTCGCCAGGGTCCAACAGATTTTCGTCGTCGACGAAAGAAGGCCTGCTTGCCACGGCGGTATTCGTGCGCAGAGCCGCATAAACCTCGCCCGCCTGTTCGATCTCCCAGAGGGCTGGTAGCGCTTGCGAGCGAGCGCCGGAGCTCGCGGCGGCAAGGCATGTTGCAACCGCTGCCACAGCCACCAACAGCCTCAGGGATCTGAAGGATCTGATGATATTCATACGATTCCTCCATCGAGGCCGCCAAAGCCCCTGGCCCCGGCGGGGGCAGCCTCGACCGCTGCTTCTGTTTAGCGAGTGGAGGGAAGGCCCGCCTTGACCTGTGTCAAAGGGGGCTGACGAGCCTCATGACCGGCGCATCCCCGTCCGCCGCGCGTCTGTCGTGAGCGGCCGGGCGGCTGTCCACTCGGGCTCCGCAGAGCAGCCTGTCGACCGTCTGTTCCGGATTCATGGCCGGCTTGCGCGGGCGTCGGGCTGCTGCCGCCTAATTCATTGTTTTATGGTGCCCCTGGCCGGACTTGAACCAGCACGCCCTTGCGGGCAACAGATTTTGAGTCTGCCGCGTCTACCGTTCCGCCACAGGGGCCCGCTCCCGAAGGGCGCGCGAGGCGCATATAAAGCCGGCCCACGGCAGCGGTCAATCGCCCCCGCCAAGGAGGGGCGCCGCTTGAGAGTTCCTTAATCAATTTTCCCTAGCGTGCGCCGCATATCCGGCGGGCGGTTTTCGCGTCTCCGGCGCGCCCTGCCGCCCCTCGTCCCAGCCAGGGAGACCTTCATGTACGGGCTCATCAACAAGGCGGTTCACGACCTTGTCGTCTCGAAATTCGGGGAAGACAAGTGGACCGAGATCGCCAGGAAAGCCGGCGTCACCGATCCGAACTTCGTCAGCATGGCGAAGTATCCGGACGAGGTGACCTACAAGCTGGTCGGCGCCGCGAGCGAGGTGCTGGGCGCGCCGCCGGCCGCGATCCTCGAAGCCTTCGGCGAATACTGGACGGTCTATTCGGCCGAAGCCGGGTTCGGCCACCTGCTCGATTTCGCCGGCAACAACCTGGTCGACTTCCTGCGCAATCTCGACAACATGCACACCCGCGTGCAGCTGACCTTCCCCGAGCTCGAGCCGCCCTCGTTCAAGGTCAGCGAGGTCACCGACAAGAGCCTCCGGCTCCACTACTACTCCAAGCGCCCGGGTCTGGCGCCCGTGGCCATGGGCATGATCAAGGGCCTGGGCAAGCGCTTCAACACACCCGTCTCCATCAGCCTGGATCGCGGGCGGGATAACGGCCACGATCATGACGAGTTCATCGTGCTCTATGGCGAAGGCGCGCGTGCCGTCGCATGATGAACCTATCTCTCGGCCGGCCGGGCCGGCGGCGGGCCTGGGCCTTGATGCCGAAGCGCTCGGCCGTCTGTTCCCGTTCCACCTGGTTCTCGACCGCCAGCTGGCGATCCGCAGCGCGGGCGCGGTCCTACAGCGTGTACTCCCGGCGCTCGCACCGCCGGCTGCCTTTTCGGATCACTTCACGGTTCGTCGCCCTGCGCTTGCCCTCGACTTCGATACACTAGCGGCGCATACCCGGACGATCTTCCTGCTCGCCGCGCGGGCGGCGCCCGACCTGATTCTCAAGGGCGAGATGATCCCGCTCAAGGCCGGCGCCCAGCTGGCCTTCATCGGCACGCCGTGGATCACCGATCTCACGGCCCTGCCGCGGCTCCGTCTCACCGCTTCGGACTTCCCGGTCCACGATTCGGTGTCCGACTTCCTGGTCCTCATCCAGGCGCAGAAGACCGCGCTCGAGGATGCGCGCAAGCTGGCCGAGCAGCTGGGCGAGGCCCGCGACGCCGCCCTGAAGGCCTCGCGCGTCAAATCGGAGTTCCTGGCCAATATGAGCCACGAGCTGCGCACCCCGCTCAACGCCATCATCGGCTTCTCCGAGATGCTCTCGACCCAGACACTGGGTCCGCTGCCGGAGCAGTATCACAGCTACGCCGACTACATCCGCTCGAGCGGCGTCATGCTGCTCGACCTGATCAACGACCTGCTCGACCTGTCGCGCATCGAGGCCGGCCAGTACTCGCTCGAGGAAAGCGAGGTCGCGGTCGGTCCGACCCTGTCCGAATGCCTGGCCGTGGTCACCACCGATGCCCAGCGCAAGGGCTTGAAGCTCAGCCTCGAGCCGGGACCGCGCGACCTGCGGCTGCGCGCCGACCAGCGCGCCATCAAGCAGATCGTGCTCAACCTCCTGTCCAATGCCGTCAAGTTCACCGAGCGCGGCGGCATCTCGGTCCATGTCGAACCGCACCGGCTGGGGCTGGACCTGCGCGTCGTCGATACCGGCATCGGCATCGACCCGATCATCATCCCCTGCCTGTTCGAGCCGTTCCGCCAGGGCCATATCGGCCTGAGCCGCAAATACGGCGGCAGCGGTCTGGGCCTCAGCATCTGCCGCAACCTCGTCGAGTTGCACGGCGGCACCATCGCCCTGGCCAGCGAGCCGGGCAAAGGCACGACGGCCACCGTGCGCCTGCCGCCGGGGCGCATCATCGCCGGCGGCTGATGCAACGGAGGTAGAGGCGCGCCCTTCGGCGTCGGCGTGGTTGCACCACCCGCCACCCTTTGCTACATCCCGCGCTCCTGCCATTCCGCGAGCGCCTTCTCCCGTGATCCGACGCATGTACGACTGGACGATGCGCCTCGCCGCAGGGCCCAAGGCGCTGCCCGCGCTGGGCGTCGTCTCGTTCACCGAGAGCTCGTTCTTCCCGATCCCGCCGGACGCCATGATCATCCCCATGGTCCTGGCGCGCCCGGACCAGGCCTGGCGCATCGCCTTCGTCGCCACGGCCACCTCGGTGCTCGGCGGCATCGCCGGCTACGCCATCGGCTACTACCTGTTCGAGACTATCGGCCAGGCGGTGATCGCCTTCTACGGCTACCAGGAGAAGTTCGCGGCCTTCCGCGACGCCTACAACGAGTACGGGCTGTGGATCATCCTGATCAAAGGCCTGACCCCCATCCCCTACAAGCTGGTGACCATCGCCAGCGGCGCCGCGGCCTTCGATTTCTGGATCTTCATCGCGGCCTCGATCGCCACGCGCGGCGCCCGCTTCTTCCTCGTCGCCGCCCTGCTCAAGCGCTTCGGCCCGCCGATCCGCGATTTCGTCGAGCGGCGCCTGACGCTCGTCACCACGGTCTTCGTCGTCTGCCTGGTCGGCGGCTTCGTCGTCGTCCGCTACCTGATCTGACTCGCCGCTCTACTGGAGCGGCTGTTTTATCGCTAGGCTCGTTCCGTAGCTGATCCCGGAGGACGAGTCGTGACGCCCGCAACCATTCTGGCCGCCGCCCTGGGCGGCGCGCTCGGCTCGGTGGCCCGCTATGTCGCGGGCTTCTACGCCGGTGTCCTCTTCGGCAGCGCGTTCCCCTGGGGCACGCTGTTCGTCAACGTCACCGGCTCCTTCCTCATCGGCGTGCTGGTCGAGACCTTCGCCCTGCGCTGGCACGCCGATCCGGCCGTGCGCATCTTTCTCGTCGTGGGCATCTGCGGCGGCTACACGACCTTTTCCGCCTTCTCGCTCGAGGTCGTGGCGATGATCAGCCGCGGAGCGCTAGTCCACGCGGCGGCCTACATCATCGGCTCGGTCGCCATCTCCCTCGCCGCGCTCTATGCCGGCCTGTTCCTGGTCCGCCGGCTACTCGCCTGACAGCCAAAAGAAGCAGCCGTCGCTACGGCGCCTGGGCGCGAGCCGGGGTCCATTCATCCGCGAGAAATATCGTCGTAGAGATCGCACCACTCAGAGGCACCATGGACCCCGCGTCAAGCGCGGGGTGACGGGATGGAAAAGCGTTATAATCCGCCCATGCCTGATTCACGGTCCGCCGCCCTGATCATCCTGCTCGCCAGCCTGGCGCTGCTCGGCGGCGCGCTGGCCTTCCAGTATCTGGGCGGCTACGCCCCTTGCGTGCTCTGCCACTGGCAGCGCTATGCCCACGCCGCCGCCATCGGGCTGGCCGCGGCGGCGCTGGCCGTGCCGCGCGCCACCTCCCTATTCCTGGCCGCGGCGGGCTTGGCGCTGCTGGCCGGCGCCGGGATCGCCGCCTTCCATGTCGGCGTCGAGCAGCACTGGTGGGCGGGCACGGCCGAATGCGGCTCGGCCGTCGGCGGATCGTCGAGCATCGAGGAGCTGCGCGCCCGTCTCCTGGCCCAGCCGGTCGTGCGCTGCGACGAAGTCGCCTGGTCGCTGTTCGGCGTGTCGATGGCGGGTTACAATTTCCTGGTTTCGCTGCTCCTCGGCCTGCTGGCCCTGGGCAGCAGCCTCGGATCGCCACGCCGGCGCAGAACCTTCGCCTGAAGCCAACCCATGACGGAAGACCGCGCCTCCTCGCTCCCCGGCGATCCCAGCCGCAAGGAGCTCGTCGAACGGATCCTGCGCGTCGACCATGCCGGCGAGCACGGTGCCGTGCGCATCTACGAAGGCCAGCTGGCGGTGCTGGGCAATACGCCCGCCGCGGCGACCATCCGCCGCATGGCCGAGCAGGAGCGCAAGCACCTCGACACCTTCGACCGCCTGCTGCCGGAGCACCGCGTCCGCCCGACCGTGCTCTCGCCGCTGTGGCACGCCGCCGGTTTCGCCCTGGGTGCGGCCACGGCGTTGCTGGGCGAGCGCGCGGCCATGGCCTGCACGGTCGCCGTCGAAGAGGTGATCGACGAGCACTACGCCTCGCAGGCCGTAGCACTGGGCAACGACGAGCCGGCGCTCAAGGCGGTGATCGAGGAGTTCCGCCAGGACGAGATCGCCCATCGCGACGAGGGCCTGGCGCATGGCGCCGCCTCGACTCCCGGCTACGAGGTGCTGACCACCGCCATCAAAGGCGCCTCGCGCCTCGCCATCTGGCTGTCCAGCCGGGTCTGAGATTTTACGGCTGCTGTGCCGCGCGCTGCCGCGTTGCTGCCAGAAAAACCACCGCTATCATCAGGCAGCCATACATGACACCCAGCAATATGGCGGGCTTCAACGCGTACCATGCGTTAACGTGAATACGCTCTCGGTACGTAGTTGAGGACTCGAAATCTATAAACCCGTAGTAGACGCTGTGTAGCACGCCAAATGCTGTGAAAAGCATGATCCAGCCAAACACCGCCGTCTTCCGCCTGTCCTCAGCAGAAAACGTATCGAGCACTTCTCGATTGCGGGCCACCCAGGTTCTCAGCCGCGGCACGTTGATTGCCAGCAGCAGGATGAAGGCCAGCCAGCAAATCGCGTAGATATTCTCCATGAGCGGCACATTGCCCGGATAGCCATGCCCCTCCATGAACGTCTTGTATCGCCCGATGATCGGCAAGAATCGAGAAATCCAAGCGACCAACTCATCATCAGCTGAAAAAATCATATGGATGATCGGCCAGTCTTGCTGAAGGCCGATGACCAGGAACACGGCATACGCAGAAGCGACGAGGATATACCCAAACATCAGGTATGCCGGTGCGTTCATGGCACGCGACTTCGGTCGACCCGAGACTGTCATGCGTTATCCCCGATTTCCTCATCCAGTCTAACGCGCCTTGCCCGGAAAATCCGGCTACGCTTCTCTAGGCTACCCCCAGCGTCCAGCCCCTGTCCCGCGCATTCGCGCTGTCCGTTTCCGGTCGACTATGGTGGGACGGCTATGGTCAAATCGGCACAGGAGAGCACAGCCATGGACATGCCGGTGACCGCCGCCATCCGCACCTACGGGATGAACGAGCGGTCCGATACCGTCGACTTCTTCATCCGCGACGAGACCGGTCGGCCGCCGATCACCGAGCCGCATCGTCACGAATATTTCCAGGTGCAGATCTGCCTCGCCGGCGACACCGAGCAGTATATCGGCGGCGCGGTGCGGCCGTTCCGCCGCGGCACGGTCAGCTTCGTCCTGCCCTACCGCGTGCACTACGTGCCCCATCCGCCGGGCTCGCGCTTCGTGCTGATCAACGCCACCCAGGCCTTCCTGCGCCCCGATCTCGACGTCGACCCGCTCGATCTCGAGGACGTGCCGATCAACCGCGCGCCGGAGCTCGCCCCCTTCATCTACCAGGAATATCTCGATTTCGTCTTCGCTGACGACGAGCTGCGCACCATCGAGGAGCTGATCGCCAAGATGACGATCGAGCATCGCGTGCGGGGCTTCGGCTCGCTCGAGCTGCTGCGCGGCTACCTGCTGCAGCTCATCGGCCTGACCTGCCGCTGCCACGAGGCCGATCTCACGCGGCTCTTCGGCCTGCAGGCCAACCGCACCAGCCGGCGCGACTCCCTGCAGCGCGTCATCCGCTACGTGCGCGAGAACCTGCATCGCGACATCGCGCTGAGCGACGCCGCGGCGGCGGCGTTCCTGTCGCCGAACTATCTCGCCCATCTCCTGAAGAAGGAAACCGGCAAGACCTTCACGGCCCTGGTCACCGAGCGGCGCTTCGAGCGCGCCAAGGAATTGCTCGCCACCACCGACCAGCGCATCGGCGAGATCGCCTACCTGGCGGGATTCCGCGACGAGGCCTATTTCTCGCGCCGCTTCCGCCAGTGGTTCAACCACAGCCCGCGCGCCTACCGCGACAGCGTCCGCGCCCGGATTGTCGCTCCGGACCGCCCGGATTGACCGTTACCGCGGCCCGCCGCGGAGAAATATCCAAGAAAAGCTGAAACGGGTCTCTTTCGCCGGCCGGCTGGCCGTCCTAGCTTAGGGAGAGCGGCAGGCTGGCCTTTCCGGGTTAAGGAAGGGGCGGGCTGGAGACCGCCAAATAGGATTTTGATCGGAGGAGCGCATGAGCATGTCCCTTTCCGCGTGCCGGCTTGCCGCCGCGGTATCGGTGCTGGGGGCGATCGCCTTCGCCGCACCATCATCGGCCCAACAGATCCAGGTCGCCCTCGGTGACACGGTGTCGGTCGACACCCTCGCCTTCGTCGTCGGGCTCGAGCGCGCCAAGGCGCGCGGCTTCGACTACAAGCTGACCTCCTTCTCCAAGGAGGACCTGGCCATCCAGGCGACGATCAACGGCCAGGCCGATGTCGCCGCGGCCACGCCCTATGCCGTGATGCAGAAGACCAAGGCCCCCTTGCGTGGCGTCTTCCAGCTGACGCGTCTGGTGTTCTTCCCCGTCGTCGACAAGGCGACCTACAAGACCTGGAAGGACCTCAACGGCCAGCCCTTCACCTTCCATGCCCGCGGTAGCGGCACGGAAGCGATCGGCAACATCCTGGCCAAGCGCAACGGCATCCAGTTCGGCCAGCGCAACTACATCGCCGGCTCCGAGAACCGCGTCGTGGCCATGGTCAACGGCCAGATCAAGGCGACCATCGTCGACCTCGCCAACAAGAACCTGCTGTTCCAGCGCGGCGGCGACCGCTTCGCGGTGCTGCCGGGTGTCGACAACCCGGCGAGCGACGAAATCCTCTTCGTGCGCCAGGACTGGGCCGAGAAGAACGGCGCCAAGCTCGACCTGCTGGTCGAGGAGTTCACCAAGCTGTGGATGGAGATGAACAAGAACCCGGCGATCATCGAGCAGGAGCGCGCGCGTCTCAACCTGCTCAAGGACCTGCCGAAGGAAGTGCTGGCCGACGTCACCAAGTTCCACCAGCAGGGTGTCGAAGCCGGCGTGTTCAGCAAGGCCGGTGGCGATCTCAACGCCATCAAGGCCGATTTCGAGTTCTACACCGAGGCCGGCCAGATGACCGGCCCGGCGGAGAGCCTCAAGGTCGAGGACTTCTGGAACCTGGCCCCGCTCAACAAGGCGCGGGCCAAGCTCGGCAGCTGATCTGAAAGGGATGGCGGCGGAGTTTCGGCTCCGCCGCCTCACCTAATACTCATGTCACCCCGGCGAAAGCCGGGGTCCATGGTGTCACTAGATAGATGGATCCCGGATCGCGCGGCATAAGAATGCCGCTTGTCCGGGATGACAGTTGGAATTCGAAATCGACTGATGATCTCCGTTCCCACCTCGTCGAGGGCTTCAGCGGCGCGCACCAATCCGCTGCGCCGCGTGATGACCCATACGATCACCTTTCGCATCCTCTCGGTCATCACCGTGCTCGGCGCCTGGGAATACGCCGGACGCCGGCCGATCAGCGCCTCCTTCCCGTCGTTCAGCGAGACCTTCGCCGCGGGCTGGGAGATGGCCGCCGACGGCTCGCTGAGCGCTGCCCTGATGATCACCATCGTGCCGCTGGTCATCGGCATCACCATGTCGGCTATCGCCGGCGTCGCCGCCGGCATCTACATGGGCCTCGACCGCCGGGCCGAATGGGTCGGCGTGCCGGTCTTCATCGTCATGCAGGCCGCCCCGCTGGCAGCGCTGATCCCGCTGCTCGTGCTGGCCTACGGCGTGGGTCTCGCCACCAAGGTGACGGTCGTGTGCATCATGGCCGTCCCGGCCATCGTGCTGAACTCCTTCAAGGCCATCCGCCACGCGCCGGTTTCGCTGGTCGAGATGGGCGAATCCTTCCTCGGCTCGCGCGAGCAGGTGATCGGCAAGATCATCCTGCCGGCCGCCAGCCCGGTGATCTTCGCCGGCCTGCGCCTGGGCCTGGCCTCCGGCTTCATCGGCGTCATCCTGGCCGAGCTGCTGATCAGCCCCACCGGCATCGGCGATCTCATCACCTATCACCAGTCGATCGCCGAATATCCCAAGATGTTCGCGGCAATTGCCGTCGTCATCCTGCTCTCCGTTCTCTTCATGGAGGCGCTGGAGCGTATCGAAATCACCCTGTTCCGGCCGGAGAAGCGCGCCCAATGACGGCTACAGTTGTTCATGCCCCCGGTTTCCAGCGCAGCCTCGGCACCATGGTCTCGGTGCGCTCGGTCTCCAAGGTCTATCCCGGCGGCGTCGAGGCGCTCAACGAGATCTCGCTCGATTTTCCCAAGGGCCAGCTGACCACGCTGCTCGGGCCTTCGGGTTGCGGCAAGACCACCCTGCTCAAGATCATTGCCGGACTGCTGCCGGCGACCTCGGGCGAGGTCATGGTCGACGGCATGCGCGTCGAGGGGCCCGGCCCCGAGCGCGCTTTCGTCTTCCAGGATTTCGCGCTGCTGCCCTGGGCCACCGTGCTGCGTAACGTTGCCTTCGGCCTCGAGCTGCGCGGCGTGCCGGTTGCCGAGCGCGAATCGATCGCCGAGCACTATATCGGCCAGGTCGGCCTCAAGGGCTTCGAGAAGCATTACCCGCACGCGCTTTCGGGCGGCATGCGCCAGCGCGTCGGCCTGGCCCGGGCCCTGGCGGTCAAGGCCGAGGTCGTGCTGATGGACGAGCCTTTCTCGGCCGTCGACGAGCAGACGCGACGCAAGTTCCAGGAGGACATGCTCGAGCTGATCAAGAACGAGCAGAAGACCTTTATCTTTGTCACGCACAGCATCGAGGAGGCGGTCTACGTCTCCAACCGCATCATCCTGCTGTCGCGCCGGCCGAGCCGGGTCATGCGCATCATCGAGCCCGACATGCCGCGTGGCATCACGCCCGACCAGATCCGCCGTCACCCCGCCTATCTCGACGCGGTGGAGATGATCTGGCAGGCGCTCAAGCAGTATTTGGATTGAGGGGTCGGGACTGACGCCCATGGAAGTCTTCGGACGCAAGATCCCGATGTCGGCCTCGCTCATCGTCTGGGCCGTGCTCTGGGAGATCGTCGGCCAGCTCGATCTCGTCAGCCTGATCCCGCCGCTGTCCAACGTGGTCATGCGCCTGGCCGAGATCGTGCCGACCGAGACCTTCATCGACGCGCTGGCGCTGACCGCACGCTCGTTTGCCGCCGGCACCGGAATCGCCATCCTGGCCGGCGTGCCCATCGGCGTGCTCATGGGCCGCTCGGAGATCGCCGACCGGCTGCTACTGCCCTGGGTCAACGTCTTCGTCTCGGCGCCTCTCACTGCCCTGGTGCCGATCATCATGGCGCTGTTCGGCTTCGGCGAGACGACCATCATCCTGACCGTGGTGCTCTTCGCGCTGTGGATCATCATCCTCGATGCCCGCGCCGGCACGCGCAGCATCTCCAACTCGCTGGTCGAGATGGCGCAGTCCTACGGCGCCAGCTACTGGCAGGCCTTCAGCAAGGTCTATGTCTGGGCGGCGCTACCCGAGATTCTGGCCGGCATCCGGCTGGGCATGGTGCGCGCCATCAAGGGCGTGATCATCGGCCAGCTCATCGTCTCGGTCGTCGGCTTCGGCTATCTCTTCGAGATCTACCAGTCGAACTTCCTGATGGAGCATCTCTGGGCGCTGCTGCTGGTGCTCTTCGCCCTCGCTTTTCTGATTGACGGCGTGTTCGGCTACATGGAGAAACGCGTCGAATACTACGCCGCTTCGCGCTGAACGGCCCCGCTTCGATAAAACCGGCTTTGAATCTCCGACAATTCGTAACGAGAGGAACGACGATGAACGTGATTTCGCCCGCCAACTACGTGATCGCTCCGCCGGCGGTCACCACCCTGCCGGTGCAGGGCAGCGACAAGCTGTTCCCGGTCCACCGCATCTACTGCATCGGGCGCAACTACGCCGCGCACGCCATCGAGATGGGCCACGACCCGGACCGCGAGCCGCCGTTCTTCTTCCTCAAGATGCCGGACCAGGTGGTGCAGCCGGGCCAGGACTTCCCCTACCCGCCCAAGAGCACCGACGTGCATCACGAGATCGAGCTGGTGGTGGCGCTCAAGAAGGGCGGCAAGAACATCCCGCTCGATAAAGCGCTGGACCACGTCTTCGGCTACGGCGTGGGCCTCGACATGACGCGGCGCGACCTGCAGGGCGAGGCCAAGAAGCTCGGCCGGCCGTGGGAGATCGGCAAGGCGTTCGAGGATTCGGCCCCCTGCACGGCGCTGGTGCCGGCCGAGCGTATCGGCCACCCCGCCAAGGGCGCCGTGTGGCTCAAGGTCAATGACAAGACCACGCAGGAGGGCGACCTCAACCAGATGATCTGGAAGGTGCCGGAGATGATCTCCTACCTGTCGGACTACTTCACCCTGCAGCCGGGCGACCTGATCATGTCGGGCACGCCGGCCGGTGTCGGCCCGGTGAAGAAGGGCGATCGCCTACACGGGCACGTCGACGGCGTGGGCGATCTCAAGCTGAGTGTCGACTAAGCAAGCGCAGCAGACGATTGCGCAAATGATTGCAACGGCCGCGCCTGTAACTCAGGCGCGGCCGTTCGCATTTGCAGCATGCGGCGCATTCGAGTCGCATACCGCGAAAATGCGCCGTGACTGAAAAAATCACGTCCCTGCCACTTTCTTGCCACCCTCGGGAGGTACTGAATTAGGTACTATCAATCGCGCACACGAGACGACGGGGAGAACCGCCATGGCCAAGCCACGCAAGCCGGACTACGGCTTCGAGCCGGAGCTTGACGATGTTCTCGACGACCCGGTGGTCCAGGCGGTCATGGACCGCGATGGCGTCGGGCGGGACGATATCCTGGACCTTGCCGCCTCGGCCCGCGAGCGCTTCGAGGAGGCCGACGGCTCGGACACCGACGACAGCCCGGGCTACGAGCGCGAGGAGTGGGAGTAAGCATCCCTCAGTAAGCGTTTGGTAACCGGCTAGGGCGTAGACTCGTCCCCAGATCCGAGGACGAGGTTACGCTCATGCGGCACGCTCACGAACTCGACACCAGCGAAACATCCGCTGCCAGCAACTGGCGGGAGGCCCTGTCGGCCCTCAACCCGGTTGAGCTCTGGCATGCGCTCCAGGAGGCCGAGGACGCGGTCTGCCTGATGGCCCCCCATCCCCAGCCAGACCAACGCGACGATTGACGCTTCGACGGCGCCTGACGGCGCCTAGCTCGGCTCGAGCTCGCTGTCCCAGTAGAGAAAGTCGCGCCAGCTCTCGTGCAGGAAGTTGGGCGGGAAGGCCCGGCCGTTCTCCTGCAGCTGCAGCGACGAGGGCTGCACCGGCGCGTGCTTGGGATACATCGCCGCCTCGCGCGGCAGCCGATTCCCCTTGAGCAGATTGCAGCTGCCGCAGGCGGTGACCACGTTGCCCCACACCGTGCGCCCGCCCTTGGAGCGCGGGATGATGTGGTCGAAGGTCAGCTCGTGGGTCGGGAACGGCTCGCCGCAGTACTGGCAGGCGAATTTGTCGCGCAGGAAGACATTGAACCGGGTGAAGGCCGGGCGCCGATTCGCCGGGATGTATTCCTTGAGCGAGATGACGCTGGGCAGCCGCATCTCGATATTGGGCGAGCGGATGGTCCGGTCATACTCGGATACGATGTTGACCCGGTTGAGGAACACCGCCTTGACGGTGTCCTGCCAGGACCATAGGGACAGCGGAAAATAGCTGAGCGGACGGAAGTCGGCGTTCAGCACCAGGGCCGGACAGTTCTCGATCGAGGTGGTCAATCAGCAACCCTCTCGTGGTCCAACAATGCCGCTTCTTTTGTAGTGGGTTGCAGCGCAAAACACAACCTGTCGATCATGACGGTTGCGTGAAGCGCCTCACGCCGGCGTCAGGTGCTCCTGCAGGAACTCGATGCCGGCTGCAATCCCCTCCTCGTCGATCGAATGCGGCAGGCCCGGCCGGGCCAGGGTCTCGACCGGCACGCCGGCACCCTGGAGGGCGCCGGCCGCCGCGTCCATCGCCTGGAAGGGCACGATCGGGTCGGAAGTGCCGTGGACCAGCAGCACCGGCGGCCTGGATCTGGCCTCGCTCGCCAGCAGCTGGGGCGCCACCAGCGCCCCCGAATAGCCGACCACGCCGGCCAGCGGCTCGGGCCGGCGCAGGGCGACGTAGAGCGACATCATCGTGCCCTGCGAGAAGCCGAGCAGCGCCACGTTGGCGTCGGCGAGACCCAGCCGGTCGCGCTCGGCGGTGATGAAGGCGTCGAGGATGGGGGCCGCCGCCTGCACCCCGGCCAGCACGGTGGCCGGCGCGCGGTCCTGCAGGCTGAACCACTGCTTGCCGTAGGGCGCCATGTCGCAGGGGAAGGGCGCGTGCGGCGAGACGAACTCGGCGTCGGGCAGCGCCTGGCCGAAATAGGGGGCGAGGCCAATCAGGTCGTTGCCGTCGGCGCCCAGCCCGTGCAGCAGCAGCACCAGGCGGCGCGGCCTGCCGCCGGCCACCGGTCCGAAACGCGGGCCCTCGAGATCGAAAAACGAAGCCATCACTACTCCTCTGTGTCGGCGTCACTCCTAGCGCGGGCGGATGCTAATGTCACCGGCTGATGACCGTCGTCACCCGCACCGCCCCCTCGCCCACCGGGTTCTTGCATCTCGGCCACGCCTATTCGGCGCTCTTCGCCTTCGAGGCGGCACGCGCTGCCGGCGGGAGATTCCTGCTGCGCATCGAGGATATCGACGCCGCACGCTGCCGGCCGGAATTCGAGCAGGCCATCGCCGAGGATCTCGCCTGGCTGGGCCTGGCCTGGGAAACGCCGGTGCGCCGGCAGTCGGAGCACCTGGCCGAGTACGCGGCGGCGGTCGAGCGCTTGCGTGGGCTTGGCCTCGTCTATCCCTGCTTCTGCACCCGGGCCGAGATCGCCCAGGCGACGTCTGCCCCGCACGGGCCCGATGGCCCCGTCTATCCCGGCACCTGCCGTGCTCTCGACGACGCCGAGCGGCAACGGCGCCTCGAGTCGGGTGCGGCCTACGCCCTGCGCCTCGACATGGCGGCGGCGCGCGCCCGCCGCGGCGCGCTGGAGTGGCGTGATCGCGCACACGGGATCGTCACCGCGACGCCCGAGGTCTTCGGCGACGTGGTCATCGCCCGCAAGGACACGCCGACCAGCTATCACCTGTCCGTCACCCTGGACGATGCTCTGCAGGGCGTGACGCTGGTGACCCGCGGGCTCGATCTCTTCGCCTCGACCCATGTCCACCGGCTGCTGCAGGCGCTGCTCGGCCTGGCGACGCCCGACTATCACCACCACCCGCTGGTGCTGGGGCCCGACGGCAAGCGCCTGGCCAAGCGCGCCAACGCGCCGACCCTGCAGTCGCTGCGCGAGGCCGGGCATTCGCCCGCCGAGGTGCGGCAGATGGCGCTGGATGCATTAGGCCCTTAAAGCCGTGTCATGCCGGACAAGACACGCGCCTCGCGTGTCGCGATCCGGCATCCATCGCGCCGCTGGAACCATGGATCCCGGCTCGCGCTTCGCTTGGCCGGGATGACAGTGGTGTTGTTCCGGGTGACAATCGGGAATGAGCCCGCGCTTCGAGACCTACGAGCAGTTCTGGCCGTTCTATCTCGGCGAGCACCGGCGCCGGGCGACGCGCCACTTGCATCTCGCCGGCACCGGAATCGGCCTGGCGCTGTGCGCCGGGGCCGCCTGGACCGGCGACTGGCGCCTGCTGCTCGCCGGCCTGGTCGCCGGCTACGGCTTCGCCTGGCTCGCGCATCTGCTGGTCGAGCGCAACCGCCCGGCCACGTTCACGCATCCGCTGTGGTCGCTGGTCAGCGACTTCCGCATGCTGGCGCTGTTCCTCACCGGCCGGCTGGAGGCGGAGCTGCGCAAGCACGGGATCGTCTAGGTATTTTCACGGGCCAAACTCGGGAATTCCCTGAGCCTGTCGCCGGTCTTGCCGTGCTACTCGCGCGTTCGGTTGCGACCTAACTGAGCAACGAACGGTACAACGGCCTACGGCAGGACTGTCTTGGCGGCGAAATCACCATCCACCCAGTATCGCCGGCGGGCGCGCGAGCTCGAGGAAATGGCCGAGCGGGCCCGCACCAGCGAGCGCCGCCGCCAGCTCCTGAAGATGGCGCGCCAGTACGAGAAATGGGCCGACGAGATCGAGAAGCCGAAGCCGGCGCGCTGAGACCAGCCCTATTCGTCACCCCGGACAAGGCGACGTCTGCGTCGCCGCGATCCGGGCTCCATTGTGCCGGCTGACAGATGGACCCCTGTATATGAACCGCCGGCACGTTGGTAACGTGCTCGAGCGGCACGGAGCCCGTTGGACCCCTGCTCTGCGGTGTGAGGCCGTAGGAGCGCGATTCCGGCAGGGGCCCG
>JALHMR010000028.1 GCA_022843945.1 Rhodospirillaceae bacterium
CGGCCCGCGCCAGGCCCAGCACGCCGCCGGCGCAGCCTAGGCCGAAGATCGGCAGGCGGACCACGTCCGGGCGCAGACCCATCCGGTCGACGAGCCTGGCATCCAGGCTGGGCGTGGCGATCCCCGTGGTCGAGACGACGACCACCGCGTCGACCTCGGCCGGCTTGATGCCGGCCGCCGCCAGGCAGTTCTCCGCCGCCTCGACGAGCAGGACGAGCGCATGGTCGATATAGAGCTGGTTGCGCTCCGACCAGGAATGCGAGTGCTCGTACCAGTCGAGCGGCACGCAGGAGTAGCGGGTCTCGATCCCGGCATTCTCGAAGACCGGCAGCAGGCGGTTGATGTCGGAGGCGCGGCCGTCGAACAGTCTGGTGGCCCGGGCCACCACGTCGGCCTGGTGGAGCATGATCGGCGGCACGGACGTTGCTACCGACAATAGGCAGGGAGCTGCGGGTACCGGCCCGCCAACGGGGTATGTCGCCTGCGCGTGGAGGACGCTATCCTGCGGCATGAGGCCTCGCGGAGGGCAAAGGGTTGTTCCCGGGATTTACGCAGCATAGGGCGAAGGTCAACGGGGTGGAGATCAATTTTCGGCGCGCGGGCAACGGCCCCCCGGTGCTGCTCCTCCACGGCTATCCACAGACCCACGCCATGTGGCATGGCGTGGCGCCCGGGCTGGCCCGGCGCTTCTCGGTCGTGACGCCGGACCTGCGAGGGTACGGGGATTCAGGCAAGCCGCCTTCGGACCCGGATCACGTCACCTATTCCAAACGGGTCATGGCCCAGGACATGGTCGAGCTGATGGCGGAGCTTGGCTGGCGGCGGTTTGCCGTGGTGGGGCACGACCGGGGCGGGCGCGTCGCCTATCGCCTGGCGCTCGATGCCCCGGACGTGGTCACCAGGCTGGCCGTATTGGATATCGTGACCACGCACACCATGTGGTCAAGCATGAACATGGCCTCGGCCAACGCGGCCTATCACTGGCTGTTCCTGGCCCAGCCCGATGGACTCCCGGAGCGGCTGATCAACCACGAGCGGGAATTCTATCTGCGCAGCACGCTGAAACGCTGGGCGGCTCCCGGTTTTGTCTTCGCGCCGGAGGCCATGGCGGAGTACATTCGCGGCTTCTCCACACCTGAAGCGGTCCACGCGGCCTGCGAGGATTACCGGGCCGGTGCCAGCATTGACTTCCAGCTCGACGAGGCCGATCTCGGACGTCGCAGGATCGGCTGCCCGGTGCTCGCCCTGTGGGGCGAAACCGGCTTCGCCAGTCGGGCGCGCGACGTGATCGGCGCCTGGAAACCCTGGGCGGATGACGTGCGCGGCGGCCCGATCGACTGCGGCCATTTCATCGCGGAAGAGAAGCCAGCCGAGACGCTGGCCGGGCTGGAGGCCTTCCTGTGACCGAGAGCCTGACTCCGCCCGAGCCGGAGCCCATCATCCACATGAGCCTGATGGCCAGGCTGCGCGCCTATTTTTTCGCCGGCATCCTGATCACCGCGCCGATCTCGCTCACCCTCTACATCGCCTGGCTGCTGATCAATTTCATTGATGCCCAGGTCGCGCGGATCATCCCCTGGGACTACAACCCGAACATCTACCTGCCGGTGAATATCCCCGGCCTCGGCCTGATCATCGCCGTGGCGCTGCTGACCCTGATCGGCTGGGTGACGGCCGGCATCTTCGGCCGCCTGTTCCTGCGCATCAGCGAAAGCATCCTGCGGCGCATGCCGGTGGTGCGCTCGATCTATGCCTGGGTGAAGCAGATCTTCGAGACGGTGTTCCACGAGCGCGCCTCGCCCTTTCGCGAGGTGGTGCTGGTGGAGTTTCCGCGCAAAGGCCTGTGGCGCGTCGGCTTCATCACCGGCCGCACCCCGGGTACGACGCAGGACATCATCCCCGGCGGCCTGGTCAACGTGTTTCTGCCCGGCACGCCCAACGCCGCATCCGGGTTCCTGGTGCTGGTGCCGGTGGCCGATATCTACCGCGTCGACCTGACGACGGAAGAGGCGCTGAAGCTGGTCGTCTCCGGCGGCATCGCCACGCCGCTGCCGCGCACGCCACCGCTGGAGCCGGGCTAGCCGCAGCCCAGATCGGACGTTGTGTGAGAGTGGTCGAATCGCGTATCGTGCGTACGCACCGAACTGCGCCGCAGCTATGAGACTACGGCACGAACCTAGCGTGCCTCGGGTCGAAGCCCGGAGGCGGATCGGCGTCGTCCCAAGAGCGGGCGATCACTCGACACGCTGCTGCCATGTTGTCCATGAGGCCACGGTAGTCGCGCGGCGCCGACTGGGTGACGCCTCGTTGCACATCGACCCACAGACACAGCTTCAACGACGGCGCGCCGAAGCTGTTCAAATGTTGACTAACGTGCATGTGCACGAGCGTCGCCGCGTGTTGCGCGAAGGCCGCAAGTCGGGCCTTGGCCGGGGCGGTTTTCGGGGATTGTCCTTTGGACAGTTCGAAGAGCAAGCCACCGACCAACGCCTCATTGAGCGGCCCGGCCACGATGAAGTCGAGCGCGATGCTCAGCTTGACGCCTTCGAGGGGCGTCTTGGGCTGGGCTCCATGGATCGGAGTCAGCCTCAGACCAGTAAGCCCGAGCGAGTTGTAGTTCCGCTCGAAGGCGGCCAGCGCCTCCATGTTGTTCAGAAGGCGTTCCCGCGTCCCCGGCTTCACGTCGGGCGCTTCCGCCTTCTTCTGAAGATCGGCCATCGCCTGATGAATCACGCGCCAGTTGCGGATCGGGTCCGACAGGAACCTGGAAATCGCGACGTCGGCAGCCCGGTAGTACGAGACGACAACAACCGATTGGTATTTGGCGTCACGAACAATCGTTTCTCGGCGTCGTTCGGAACTCGTCATGTAGTCGGCGAGTTGATTCGCCGACATTTGCGGAGAATTCCGAACGCGCCACTTAATCTCGGGGGTCTCCATGAAAGACATATGCTTATCCACTCCTCTGGCCGATGGCCGAGAACTTTGCATCTCGCCTCTGTCCCGTCAGACGTTCGAGGCACATGAGTTGGAAGCCCTGGGGGACGACGCGGGCTTTTTCGTCTACGAGTTCGACCCCAAGCAGCCTGCCGCCGGAATCGAGGTGTTGGCGAAGGTCGCGTCGTACGACGCAGCGCTTCGTCTGGTTGAGATATTCGTCAGTGCTCAAAAGCACGCTCAAGAACGTCTCTTTCTTGCTGTCCCAATGCCGTCGTAATGACGGCCATCTATCCGTCAGTCTTCACTCTCGTTTCGGTGTCCAAAGTCGGTGTTAGGGAAGTCGTGGGCCGATACCAGGAGGGCGCCGTCGACCAGATATCGACCGCGCGCCACGCGCCTGATCTTGCCAGCCGAGTGTAAGTAACCGAGGACATTCAGAACCGACTTCGGGTCGGCCTGTAAGCCTCGCTCAGCTAAAGCAGTGTGAACCTCTGGTGCCGTCCATTCGCGCCGTTCGCTACGGGCGAAGAGATTCACGACGTTGTTGTGGACAGGGCTGCCTTTCGGCGGCGCAGCCGGAAGGAGCGGGGTAGCCTGAGCCTTGTATCCCTGTTGGAGAGCGGCTGGTAACAGCGCAATCAAACCGGCGATGACGCCTTCAAGATCGGCGCAGCGCGTACGCCATTGGCCGACGGCCTCGGGGGCAATGCCCCGCACACCGCGCAGCTGGGATAGCTCCTGGAGAGCCGCCTTGAGTGCGACCTCCTGCCAATCTCCGCTGTGCTGAGAAGACGAAATAGCAACCAGCTGCATTCTGACAGTCTGACTCATCGCAAGTGCGGAGTCGAGTCCGAATCGCAGCAGTTGTGGAGAAAAGAGTAGCACAGCCCCACTAATTGACGCAATACGCCAAAATGGCGTATGCGCAGCGGCGATGGGGGTATTTTCTATTAAACCACTGGAGTTATTGCCTTATCCAGACCTAATCAACCTAATCGCCGCGTCGCGCTCGAACAGGTAGAGCAGCACGCGCAGATTCTTGCCGCGCTCGCTGGCCAGCTCGGGATCGCGCTCGAGGAACAGCCGGGCGTCGTCGCGGGCCACCTGCAGCAGGTCGCCATGCGCCGCCAAGTCGGCCAAGCGGAATTCCGGCATGCCGCTCTGCCGCGTGCCCAGAACCTCGCCGGCGCCGCGCAGCCGCAGGTCTTCCTCGGCGATTCGGAATCCGTCCTCGGTTTCGCGCAGGATTGTGAGCCTCTTGCGGGCGTTTTCGCTTAGCGGTTCGCCATAGACGAGAATGCAATGCGAGTTTCTATTGCTTCGGCCTATTCGTCCACGAAGTTGGTGAATCTGAGCGAGACCAAAGCGCTCCGCATGCTCGATCACCATAATTGTCGCTTCCGGCACGTCGACACCGACTTCAATCACAGTTGTCGAAACGAGAATCTGGATTTCGCCTGAGCTGAACCGCGCCATGACGGAGTCTTTCTCCGCGCCTTTAAGACGACTATGGATCAGCCCTACACGTTTGGCCCCGAAACGCTTTGCTAGGTCGTTGTGGCGGTTTGTTGCGGCTGTAAAGTCGAGCTCATTCGTCTCCTCGACCATTGGACACACCCAGTATGCTCTGGGCGCGCCAAGCTCGATCTGTCGATGAACTCCGGCAATCACCTCGTCGACCCGGGCCAACGGTACAGTCCGCGTGTCGATCGGCTGGCGGCCCGCCGGCTTCTCGGTCAGGCGCGAGACATCCATGTCGCCATAGGCGCAGAGCATCAGCGTGCGCGGGATCGGTGTCGCGGTCATCACCAGCACGTCGATGCGGCCCTCGTTCCCCTTGGCCGCCAGGCCGAGGCGCTGATGCACGCCAAAGCGATGCTGCTCGTCGATCACCGCGAAGCCCAGATCGCGGAACTCGACGTCATCCTGGAACAGCGCATGCGTGCCGACGACAATGTGCACGCTGCCGTCGGCAAGCCCGGCCAGGATCTCGTCGCGCGTGCGGCCCTTCTCGCGGCCGGTGAGCAGGGCCACGCGCAGCCCCGCCGCCTCGGCCAGGGGAGCGATGGTCTTGAGATGCTGGCGGGCCAGGATTTCCGTGGGCGCCATCATCACCGCCTGCATGCCGGCCTCGACCGCGGTGAGCATGGCCATCAGGGCCACGACCGTCTTGCCGCTGCCCACGTCGCCCTGCAGCAGGCGCAGCATGCGGCTCTCCGAGCCCATGTCGGATTCGATCTCGCGCATCGCGGCGCTCTGCGAGGCGGTGAACTCGAAGGGCAGGGCGGCTTTGGCCTTGGCCCGCAGCCCGCCCTTGCCGGCGATGCGGCGGCCCGGGAGGCGGCGCTGGTGGGCACGCACGAGGGACAGAGCGAGCTGGTTGGCCAGCAGCTCGTCGTAGGCCAGGCGGCGGCGGGACGGGGTGGTGGGGAGCAGGTCCTCGTTGCCGGCCGGTGCATGCAGGGTACGCAGCGCTTCGCGCCAGGGCAGCCAGGTCTCGCGCTGGAGCAGGGCCGGATCGAGCCATTCCGGCAGCTCCGGCGCCTGTTCGAGCGCGCCGCGCACTGCCTTGGTCATGACTTTCGGCGTCAGCCCGGCGGTCATGCCATAGACCGGCTCGATGGCCGCGAGGCTGGCGAATTCCTCCGGCCGGGCGACATGGTCCGGATGGGTCATCTGGACCTGGTCGCGGAAGCGCTCGATACGCCCGCTGACCACCCGGGTTTCGCCGACCGGCAGCAGCTTTTCCAGGTAGTCGGCCTTGGCGTGGAAGAACACGAGGAACATCGAGCCCGTCTCGTCACAGCAGCGGATGCGGTAGGGCTGGCGGGGGTTGTGCGGCGCCATGTGCGCCTCCACCTCCACCGTGATCGTGGCGATCTGGCCTTCCGGCGCCGCGGCGATCTTGGGGGCGAAACGGCGGTCGATGATGCCGGTCGGCCAGTGCCACAGCAGATCAACCAGCTTGGCCGCGCCGCCACTCTCGGCATCGATCCCCAGCACCCGGTCAAAGAGCTTGCCGAGGCGGGGGCCGATTCCGGAGAGCTTGGTGACCGGCGCGAACAGCTTGAACAGGATTTGCGGGCGCATCGGGTTCCGGAACAGGCGGCTGACAGCCGCCGGGGAGCGGTCTATAGCTTTAGCCGATCAACCTAGATTCGCCCAAATGTCCGAGCCTCATGACAGCGATGTGGCCCGCCGCCGCCGGCTTATTCATCGCAGCCTCTATACCGGGATGAAGGAAACCGACCTGTTGCTCGGGCCGTTTGCCCAGCGTCATGTCCCGGATTTCTCGGCCGAACAGCTGGACCGCTACGAGCGGCTGCTGGAGGAGCCGGACCCCGATATCTTCGACTGGGCGACCCGGCGGCAGGCGGTTCCCGAGCGCCACGAGCACGACGTCATGAGACTTTTGCAGAACTTTAGAAACGAACGTTAGTAAATTGGAATTAATAGAAAAACTTAAAGACGCCCCGGCGCGGCTGAGCGTCGCCGGCGCCCCTTCCGGCTACGACGCCAGGGTCATCGCAGCGGCGGCCCGTTCGGGTACGCCGGTGCTGCATGTGGCCCGCGATGACGCGCGTATGGCCACGGTGGCCGAGGCGCTGGCCTTCTTCGAGCCCGGCCTGGCCGTCCTGACCGTTCCCGCCTGGGACTGCCTGCCCTATGACCGGGTCTCGCCCCACGGCGAAGTGGTCAGCCGGCGCATCGAGGCGCTGAGCCAGCTGGCCTCGGGCGTCGCCGGCCAGGCGCCCGTGGTTCTCACCACGGTGAACGCCGTGCTGCAGCGGCTGCCGGCGCGGGCCGTGTTCGCCGGGGCGAGCTTCGCCGCCCGGGTCGGCGACCGCCTGTCGGTCGAGCGACTGACCGAGTTCGTCACCCGCAACGGCTATCGCCGGGCCGATACGGTGCGCGAGCCGGGCGAGTACGCGGTGCGCGGCGGCATCGTCGATCTCTTCCCGCCGGGCACGACCGAGCCGCTGCGCCTCGACCTGTTCGGCGACACGCTCGATGCCATCCGCGCCTTCGATCCGATGAGCCAGATCAGCGCCGGGCGTTTTGACGAGTTTGTCCTTAAGCCGGTCAGCGAGGTGCTGCTCGACGAGGCCTCGATCGCCCGCTTCCGCACGGGCTATCGCGAGCTGTTCGGCGCGGTGAAGGACGATGCGCTCTACGAGGCGGTGAGCGCCGGCCAGCGCTACGCCGGTCTCGAGCACTGGCTGCCGCTGTTCCACGAGACCCTGGAGACGCTGTTCGACTATGTGCCCGGCGCGGCCGTCACCCTCGACCATCAGGCTGCCGAGGCGGTGGCGGCACGCTTCGACCAGATCAAGGAATTCTTCGAGGCGCGCAAGGACGCGGCGCAGGGCAAGCGCGGCGCCGAAGGCCCGGCTTACAACCCGCTGCCGCCGGAGCGCCTCTACCTGGAGCGCGACGAATGGGCGAAGCGGCTGGGCCAGCGCGCCGTCGCCGCCTTGTCGCCCTTCGCCCCGGCCGAGGCCGACCGCGATGTCCTCGACGCCGGCGGACGGGTGGGGCCGGAATTCGCGCCGATCCGCGCCCAGCCGGGTGGCAACCTGTTCGAGGCCGTCAGCACCCATATGGTCCGCGAAATCGCCGCCGGGCGGCGGGTGGTCATCGCCGCCTACAGCAACGGCTCGCGCGACCGCCTGGCGCATCTGCTGCGCGACCACGCCATCGGCGAGACCTTCGCCGTCGAAAGCTGGGCGGCGGCGCAAGGCCTGGCGCCCAAGGTCGTGGCGCTCGCCGTGCTCGGCCTGGAGCGGGGCTTCACCGCCGGCGATCTCGCCGTCATCACCGAGCAGGACATCCTCGGTGACCGCCTGGTCCGCGCGGCCAAGCGCAAGCGCCGGGCCGAGAATTTCCTGGTCGAAGCCTCGGCGCTCGGCGAGGGCGATCTCGTGGTCCATGTCGATCACGGCATCGGCCGCTACGAGGGGCTGTCGCGCATCGAGGTGGGCGGGGCGCCGCATGACTGCCTGCGGCTGATCTACGCCGACGGCGACAAGCTGTTCGTGCCCGTAGAGAACATCGACGTGTTGTCGCGCTACGGCTCCGAGGAGACGGGCGCGCAGCTCGACAAGCTTGGCGGCATCCAGTGGCAGGTGCGTAAAGCACGCGCCAAGAAGCGGATCAGCGAGATCGCCGCCCAGCTGATGACCATCGCCGCCGAGCGCCAGCTCAAGCAGGGCGAGATCATGGTGGCGCCGCAGGGCGTCTACGACGAGTTCTGCGCCCGTTTTCCCTATCCCGAGACCGAGGACCAGGCGCGGGCCATCGACGAGGCCATCACCGACCTCGCGGGCGGCAAGTCGATGGACCGGCTGGTCTGCGGCGATGTCGGCTTCGGCAAGACGGAAGTGGCGCTGCGCGCCGCCTTCGTCGCCGCCATGGCCGGCTTCCAGGTGGCGGTGGTGGTGCCGACGACCCTGCTGGCGCGCCAGCACTTCCAGACCTTCAGGAGCCGTTTCGACGGGCTGCCGCTGCGCATCGAGCAGCTCTCGCGCCTGGTCACTGCCAAGGATGCCGACACGGTCCGTGACGATCTCGCCCAGGGCAAGGTCGACATCATCGTGGGGACCACCGCGCTGCTCGCCAAGTCGATGCAGTTCAAGAATCTCGGCCTGATGATCGTCGACGAGGAGCAGCATTTCGGCGTCGGCCAGAAGGAGCGGCTGAAGCAGCTCAAGGCCAATGTCCACGTGCTGACCCTGACCGCCACGCCGATCCCGCGCACCCTGCAGATGGCGCTGGCCGGTGTACGCGACATGAGCATCATCGCCAGCCCGCCGGTGGATCGCCTGGCCATCCGCACCTTCGTGCTGCCCTACGACCCCGTGGTGGTGCGCGAGGCGATCCTGCGCGAGCGCTTCCGCGGCGGCCAGACCTTCTATGTGTGCCCGCGCATAGAGGATATCGGCATGCTGCGCGAGCGCCTCGCCAGGCTGGTGCCGGAATGCAAGGTGGCGGTGGCCCACGGCCAGCTGGCGCCGACCGAGATCGAGAACGTGATGACCGCCTTCGTCGAGCGCAGCTACGACGTCCTGCTCTCGACCAACATCATCGAATCCGGCCTCGATATCCCGACCGCCAACACCATGATCCTGCACCGCGCCGACATGTTCGGCCTAGCGCAGCTCTACCAGCTGCGCGGCCGTGTCGGCCGGGCCAAGGTGCGCGCCTATGCCTACCTCACGGTCCCACCGGACCGGCTGCTGACCAAGACCGCGCAGAAGCGCCTCGAGGTCATGCAGACGCTCGACAGCCTGGGTGCCGGTTTCCAGCTCGCCTCGCACGACCTCGACATCCGCGGCGCGGGCAACCTGCTGGGCGAGGAGCAGTCCGGCCATATCCGCGAGGTTGGCATCGAGCTCTACCAGCACATGCTGGAGGAGGCGGTGAAGGCGACGCGCGAGGCGGGCGCGGCCGAGCCGCCGGCCGAGGAATGGACGCCGCAGATCGCCATCGGCACGCCGGTGCTGATCCCGGAATCCTATGTCCAGGATCTGGGCGTACGGCTCGGCCTCTATCGCCGCATCGTGGCGCTGGTCGACAGCACCGAGATCGAGGCTTTCGCGGCCGAGCTCATCGACCGCTTCGGGCCGCTGCCAGCCGAGGTCCAGAACCTGCTCGACATCATCGCCATCAAGCGCCTCTGCCGGCGCGCCGGGATCGACAAGGTCGATGCCGGCCCGAAGGGTGCGGTGGTCAGCTTCCGCGACAACCGCTTCGCCAATCCACAGAAGCTGGTGGCCTATATCACGGCGCGGGCGGGCGAGATGAAGGTGCGGCCCGACAACAAACTGGTCTACGTGACCAGCTGGGGCAACGCCAAGGAGCGGCTGGCGGGCATCAACAAGCTGCTCGGCGACCTGGTGAAGCTCGCGGCCTAGGCGAAGCGCTCGATCAGGCGGCCGACGCCGCGCAGGGTCTTCACCGCGTGGCGGAACCACAGCACCTCGGCCGCACCGACGTCGATGTGGCGGCGGTTGAGGAACAGCATGTCGCCGTGATGATGGCGGGTGAAGCGTAGCGCGGTGAAGCCCAGGCCTTCGAGCCGCCGGATGATGTCCTGCACGCCGGGTGAGAGCGCCGGGTCGAGGAAGTCGTGGAACTCGACCGTGATCTGGCCGATGGAAGTCAGCGTCTCGTCCTTGACCGCGTTGAACAGCGGGAATTCGGCGCCTTCGATGTCGAGTTTCACCAGGTCGAAGCGGGGCACGCCGGCCAGGCGCTGGAAGCCTTCGAGCGTCACGCTGTCGACCTCGATGCGGTCGCGCTCCGGCAGGCTGTCATAGCTGCCGAAGCTGGCCGAGGTATGAAACGTATTGCGCACGCCGAGCGCGATGCGCCCGTCGGTCCCGGAGAGCGCCACCGGAAACGCGGTGATGCGCGGATGCGCCGTGATGCGCCTGAAATTGTCGGGCAACGGCTCGGCGGCGAAGCAGCGCGAGCCGAAGCGCGCCGCGATCTCCTGCGAGAAGCCGGCCGTCGAGGCGCCGAGATCGGCGATCACCGATTGCGGCCCCAGCGCCGGCGCGTAGAAGGTATGGCTCTGGATCTCGGCGAGGCGGCTGTCGAAGCCGCGGAGCCGCTGCGACAGGCTCATGGTCTTGGGTCGAGGGGCGTCAGATCAGCTCGGGCGAGACGGCGTCCTCGCCCTTCTTGGCCAGCTCGAAGATCTCGAGGAAGGCTTCGGCCGGCTGCGCGCCCGAGACGGCGTATTGCCGGTCGATGATGAAGCAGGGCACGCCCTGGATGCCGATCTGGCGCGCGAAGGCATCCTCCTGGCGGATGGTCTCGTCGTCCTCGCTGCCCGCCAGATACTGGGCCGCATCGACGCCCACGCTCGCTGCGACGCTCGCCAGAATCTCGGGATCGCCGATGTCCTTGCCGTCGGTGAAATAGGCGACGAACAGCGCCTCGACGAGCGCGTCCTGCCTGTCGTTTCGCGCGGCGAAGCGGATCAGCCGGTGCGCCAGGATCGTGTTGGGCGTGCGCTTGATCCTGTCGAACTGGAAATCGATGCCCTCGGCCTTGCCGGTTTCGATGATCGCATCGTAGCGCTTGCCGCCGCTCGCATCGCCGAACTTGGCGCGCAGGTAATCCTTGCGATCCATGCCTTCGCGCGGCATCTCGGGATTGAGCTGGAACGGTCGCCAGCCGATCTTGAGATCGTCCTGCGGGGCGAGAAGCAGCGCCTTTTCCAGGCGGCGCTTGCCGATATAGCACCAGGGGCAGATGGCGTCGGAGACGATATCGATGATCATGGCCCTAGTTTACGCTGCCCGTTGACCGCCGCCTAGAGGGCCGGCGAAAGTGCCGCCGAGGAAACCGCCGAGAAAGCCGAAGAATGGCCCGACCCAAATCCCGCCGAAAGGCCCCCAGAGGAAAGCCCCGGGAATCCCGCCGAGAAAGCCGAACAGGGGCTGTCATGTTCGAGGCGGATCTGGGGCAGGGGCCGGCCAACCACGTGCCGCTCACCCCGCTGTCCTTCCTGGCCCGCTCGGCGGCCACCTACCCCCGGAAAATCGCCGTCATCCACGGCGAGCGCCGCTTCACCTACGCGCAGTTCCACGCGCGTTGCCGCAAGCTGGCCTCGGCGCTCAAGCGGCGCGGCATCAAGCGAGGCGACACGGTCGCGGTGATGGCGCCCAACGTCCCCGCGTTGCTCGAAGCGCATTACGGCGTGCCGCTCTGCGGCGGCGTACTCAACGCGCTCAACTACCGGCTCGATGCGCGCACCATCGCCGTGTGTCTGGAGCATGGCGAAGCGAAGATCCTGATCGCCGACCGCGAATATTCGCAGACCATCGCGGCGGCGCTGACGCTGATGAAAAGGAAACCCATCGTCATCGACATCGACGATCCGCTGCATGTCGGCGGAACGCTGCTCGGCGAGACGGACTACGAGGCGCTGCTCGCCGAGGGCAGCATCGACGACACGTTTCCCGCGCTGACCGACGAGTGGCAGGCGATCTGCCTGCTCTACACCTCGGGTACGACCGGCGATCCCAAGGGTGTCGTCTATCACCACCGCGGCGCCTACCTGAACGCGCTGGGCAACGCGCTGGCCTTCGGCCTGGGCCCGCGCTCGGTCTATCTCTGGACCCTGCCGATGTTCCACTGCAACGGCTGGACCTACACCTGGGCGGTGACCGCGGCGGGCGGCACGCATGTCTGCCTGCGCAAGGTCGATCCGGCGCTGATCTTCCCGGCGATCAACCAGCACAGGGTCACGCAGATGTGCGGCGCGCCCATCGTGCTGACCACGCTGATCCACGCGCCCGAGGCGGTGAAGCAGCGTTTCAGCCACACCGTCGAGGTGATGACCGGAGGTGCCGCGCCGCCCTCGCCGGTCATCGTGGCGATGGAGAAGATGGGCTTCCGGGTCGTGCATGCCTACGGCCTGACCGAGTGCTACGGCCCGGCGACGATCTGTGCCTGGCAGGACGAGTGGGACGGCCTCGATCTCCCGGCGCGCGCCGCGCTGATGGCCCGCCAGGGCGTGCGCTACGCGACACTCGAGGACTGCACCGTCGCCGACCCGCACACACTCGAGCCCGTACCCAGCGACGGCACGACCTTGGGCGAGATCGTGCTGCGCGGCAACACGGTGATGAAGGGCTATCTCAAGAACCCCAAGGCCACGGAGGCCGCCTTCCGCGGCGGCTGGTTCCACACCGGCGATCTCGCGGTGAAGCACCCCGACGGCTATATCGAGGTCAAGGACCGCTCCAAGGACATCATCATCTCCGGCGGCGAGAACATCTCCTCGCTCGAGGTCGAGGAGGCGCTCTACAAGCATCCGCAGGTCATGGAAGCCGCGGTGGTGGCGCGGCCCGACGCGAAATGGGGCGAGACCCCTTGTGCCTTCGTCACCCTCAAGCCCAATGCCGCCGCCGTCAGCGATACCGACATCATGGACTGGTGCCGTGATAATCTGGCGCGCTTCAAGGTGCCGCGCACGGTGGTCTTCGGCCCGCTGCCCAAGACCTCGACCGGCAAGATCCAGAAGTTCGTGCTACGCGAGCGGGCGAAGAACCTGCTGCAGAACCGGGAGGATGCGTGAGCGAAGCGTTCGGTCTCAAGGGCTGCGTCGCCGTCGTCACCGGGGCGTCGTCCGGCCTCGGCCGGCACTTTGCTCTCACTTTGGCGAAAGCCGGCGCCAAGGTCGCGCTCGCGGCGCGCCGCATCGAGCTGCTCAAGGCGCTCGATGCCGAGATCGCCTCGTTCGACGGCCGCGCCCTGCCGGTGAGCATGGACGTGACCAGCCCTGAATCAGTGGCGGCGGGGCTGCAGACCGTGGAGACCGAGCTCGGGGCGATCAACATCCTGGTCAACAACGCCGGCATCGCCGCCACGCGCTCGTTCCTCGAGCAGGGCGAGGAGGAGTGGCGCCAGGTCCTCGACACCAATCTCGACGGCGCCTGGCGCGTGGCCCGTGCCACCGCCGGCCTGATGGTCAAGCACGGCAAGGGCGGAACGATCATCAACATCGCCTCGATCCTCGGCCTGCGCGTCGCCAGCCACCTGTCGGCCTACGGCGCCGCGAAATCGGCGCTGGTCAGCCTGACCCAGACCATGGCGATCGAGCTGGCACGCCACAAGATCCGGGTCAATGCCTTGGCCCCCGGCTATATCGAGACCGATCTCAACCGCGAGTTCCTCACCGGCGAGACGGGCCAGGCACTGCTCAAGCGCCTGCCCATGCGGCGCTTCGGCGAGCCGGCGGACCTCGACGGCGCGTTGCTGTTGCTCGCCTCCGATGCCGGCCGCTATATGACTGGCAGCATTATCGTGGTCGATGGCGGCCACGGCCTGGGCTTTCTTTGACCTGGGGCTTCCTGTGAAAGGCAGAAATCCATGATTGTCGATATCCGCACCTACACCCTGAAGCCCGGCGTGATGCCCGCCTATCTCAAGGCCTATGGCAATAACGGCTGGCCAATCCAGCTGCGCTACCTGCCGAAATGCCTCGGCTACTACCAGGTCGAGACCGGTGTGCAGAACCGCGTCGTTCATCTCTGGCAGTACAAGGACATCGTCGAGCGCGCCACGGCGCGCGCCAAGATGGAGGAAGACGCGGCCTGGCTTGGTTATCGTACCGCCTCGGGATCGTTTTTCGTCGCCCAGGAAAACAAGATCATGAGGGACACGCCGTTCTGGCCGAAGATGACGACCGTCGAGAAGATCCCGGTCGGCATCGTGGACAAGCGCACCTATACCCTGGCGCCCGGCGCCTTCGGTGAGTGGGCGCAGATCTACGCAAACGAGGCGATGGAGACCCAGATCCGCCATCTCGGCCGCTGCATCGGCTACTACGTCTCGGATATCGGGCCGCAGCACCAGATCGTTCATCTCTGGGCCTATAAGGATATCGGCGACCGGGCCGAGCGGCGCGCCAAAATGGCGGAGGATCCGAACTGGAAGGCCTATGTCGCCCGCCTCGGGTCGATGGGTTTGTTCATGCATCAGGAGAACGAGATCCTGAAGCCGGCCCCGTTCTGGCAACCGCCGGGCACCTGAATGGACTTCACACTCTCCCCGGCGGTCGAGAAGCTCCGCCGCCGCATCCGGGACTTCGTCGCCGAGGAGCTGCTGCCGGCCGAGCGCGATCCCACCAACTGGGGCGACGGCGAGAACATCCGTCTCGACCGGCTGGAGGTCCTGCGCCAGAAGGCGAAGGCTGAGGGCCTGTGGGCGCCGCAGATGCCCCGGGAGCGCGGCGGCCTCGGCCTCGACCACGTCGGCATGGCGGCCTGCTACGAGGAGGCCGCGCGTTCGCTGTTCGGACCCGCCGCGATCAACTGCGCGCCGCCCGACGACGGCAACATGCAGCTGCTCAACAAGGTCGGCACGGCGAAGCAGAAGACCCGCTGGCTGCAGCCGATCATCGACGGCAAGGTGCGCTCCTCCTTCGTGATGACCGAGCCGATGCCGGGCTCTGGCTCCGATCCCTCGGCGATGCTGACCAAGGCGACCAGGCGCGGCAAGAAATGGGTGGTCAAGGGCCGCAAGTGGTTCATCACCGGCGCGGGCGAGGCGCAGCATTTCATCCTGATCGCCCGCACCTCGAACGACACGCGCAAGGGCCTGAGCGCTTTCCTGTTCGACGCCGACCAGAAGGGCTGGAAGGTCACCCGCCGTATCCCGATCATGGGGCCGGAGGAGCATGGCGGGCATTGCGAGCTCGAATTCGACGGGCTGGAGATCACCGACGAAAACCTGCTGATGAAGGTCGGCGACGGGCTCAAGGCGACGCAGATCCGTCTCGGTCCGGCGCGCCTCACCCACTGCATGCGCTGGCTGGGCATGGCCAAGCGGGCGCTGGAGGAATGTTTCGCCTACGTGAAGGAGCGCGAGAGCTTCGGCATGAAGCTGGCCGACCACGAGGGCGTTCAGTGGCTGCTCGGCTCGGCGGCGATGGAGATCGAGATCGGCCGGCTGCTGACCATGCGCGCCGCCTGGAAGCTCGACCAGGGCGATTTCGCCCGCAAGGAAGTCTCGATGGCCAAGGTGGCCGTCGCCGACGTGCTGCACAAGTCGATCGATACCTCCATGCAGCTTCTTGGCGCACGCGGCTATTCGCGCGACACGCCGCTCGAATGGATGTACCGCTACGCCCGCCAGGCGCGCCTGGTCGACGGTGCCTCCGAGGTCCACAAGATGGTGCTGGCGCGCTCGCTGCTCGCCGAGGGCACGGAGTTCTGGGGTTGGAAATAGGGCGCCCGGACAGGCCGGGCGTCGGGCCGGGCAGCGAAGCCTCAATCGCCCGCTACCTGATCGCGGCACTCGGCGCGCGGTCGGTCTCCGTGCGCCGCATGGACAAGCTCGGCGGCGGGGCGATCCAGGAGAACTACGCGCTGGACGCCGACGTCTCCGGCGGTCCGCAGGCCGGGGCGCAGAAGCTGGTGCTGCGCACCGATGCGCCGTCCGGCGTGGCGGTCAGCCACAGCCGCGCCCAGGAGTTCGCGTTGCTCAAGGCGGCGCATGAAGCGGGCGTCACCGTGCCGGAGCCGCTGGCGCTGTGCACCGACAAGGCGATCATCGGCCGGCCGTTCTACGTGATGAAGCGGGTCGCCGGCACGGCCGCCGGGCATCTGCTGGTCCGCGACGACCGGTGGAAGGGTGACCGGGTGGCGCTGGCCGCGCGCCTGGGCCGCGAGCTGGCGAAGATCCACACCATCCGCCCGCCGCGTGACGACCTTGCGTTCCTGGAGCTGCCCAAGCAGACCCCAGCTCTCGACGCGATTGCCGGGTATCGCGGCTGGCTCGATACCTATCGTGCGCCGCGCCCGGCACTGGAGTGGGGGCTGCGCTGGCTGGAGCGCCATGCGCAGAAGTGTGCCGATCTGGTGCTTAGCCATCGCGACTATCGCACCGGCAACTACATGGTCGACGAGAACGGTCTGACCGGCATCCTCGACTGGGAATTCGCCGGCTGGGGCGACCGCCACGAGGACATAGGCTGGTTCTGCTCGCGCTGCTGGCGCTTCGGCATGAACCAGCGGGAGGCGGGTGGCATCGGTGCCCGCGCGGACTTCATCGCTGGTTACGAAACGGAATCAGGCCAGCGCGTTGATCCCCAACAGGTGCATTACTGGGAGACCATGGCCCATGCGCGCTGGGGAACCATCGCCATCCAGCAGGGCGAGCGGCATGTTTCGGGCGCCGAACCATCGCTCGACCTGGCGCTCACCGGAAGGCGGGTGGCCGAGCTCGAATACCAATTGCTGCGGATGACGGCGCCATGACGGACAGGCCCGACGCCAAGGAACTGATCGAGATCGCGCGCGCGACGCTAGTGGCTGAGTTGCTGCCGTTCCTGCCGCCGGATAAGCGGGTCACCGGATTGATGGTGGCCAGCGCCATGGCGATCGCGGCGCGCGAGCTGTCCGCGTCGCTATCGCCGGTTCCCGCCGTGAGAACCGCGGATATTCGCGGGGGCAAGCACGACGCCGACAAGCCGCTCTATGAGGCGCTGCTCGCGGACGCGCGCACGCGAGCGTTGATCAGCAATCCGAAGGATGTCGAAGCAGAATAATCTTTCTGTCATGCCGCACTTGATGCGGCATCCATGGTTCGAGCGGCACAATGGACCCCGGCTCGCGCTTCGCTTGGCCGGGGTGACATTTTCTTTTTAGCTACCACCCGTTCACGCGGTCCCATTCGTCGACGATCTCGCTGCCGCCGTCGGTGACGTAGTAGCGGTCGTACATCGCTGCGGTCATGCAGACGTGGTTGGGCAGCACGCGCAGGCGGCTGCCGATGGGAAAGCGGTCGAAGGGCAGCTTGTTGATGGCGTCGAGCGCCTTGGCGTGGCCGATCAGGCCGTGCTCCTGGTGCACGTCGAGCACGGCGAGGCCGGGCAGGGGCACCTTGCCGCCGGGCAGGCAGACCAGGCCGTAGCCGGTGCCCGGCTGGTTCTTGTTGGCGCCGGTGTCCTTGGACAGCGCCAGGCCACCGGCATCGATCAGCAGGTGGTTGCGCTCGCGGTGATGGCCGTCGACCGAGGCGAGGACCGAGACGGCGATGTCCTCCACGGCGCAGGACTCGATACCGAGCTGGAAGAGGTCGAAGAAGACGAAGTTGCCGGGCCGCATCTCGGTGACGCCGTCGAGGCGGTCTGCGTGGATCGCGGTCGGTGTCGAGCCGACGCTGACGATCTCGCAAGGATAGCCCGCGTCGCGCAGGCGCTGCGCGGCCTTGACGGCGCCGGCGCGCTCGGCCTCGGCGATGGCCTTGATCTCTTCGATGCTGTGGGCGTTGTAGGAGTGGCCCGCGTGAGTCAGCACGCCGGCGAGGGCCGCCCCCTTGCCGTTGAGCGCGGCGGCGATAGGTAGGAGATCGGCCGACCCGGGCGCGATACCCGCGCGACCAAGACCGGTATCGATCTTGATCAGGATGCGGAAGGTGACACCAAGCTCAAGGCCCCGCGCCTCGACGGTGCGGGCCACACCCTCGTTGTCGGTGATCAGCTTGAGATCGGTACCGCCGGCGACCAGGCGCGCGACATTTTCGAGTTTCGCCGGGACAATCGGCACGGCGTAGGTGATGTCGTGGAACCCGTGCTTTGCGAAATACGTTGCCTCGGCGAGGGTGGATACCGTGATGGGTCCCTTGCCGCCGGTGGCCAGTTCCGCCACCCGCGCCGATTTCGCGGTCTTCATATGGGGCCGCAGGACCACACCCAGCTCGCGGGCCCGGCCCTGCAGCCGGGCGACGTTCCTGGCAAGGCGCGAGCGGTCGAGGATCAGCGAGGGAGTAGGGAGATCATCCAGGCGCATTGAAGGTCCGTACAAGATAGTCAGTTCAGAAAAGAGACTGGGGTCCGCGAAAGATACCGACGATAGCATCACGAGGAATTGAGGTCGCGGGTCACGGGGTGCTTATGGCAAAGTCACAGCAGAGGGAACGCATGTCCGAGAACGTCGCCCGCCTTGTCGATCTGGCTCCGGAAACCGTGTCGTTCCGCGACGCCGTGCTGCACGGGCTGTCGCGCACGCCCAAATCCATTCCCCCGATGTATTTCTACGACGAGCCGGGCGCCCGGTTGTTCGAGGAGATCTGCCGGCTGCCGGAGTACTACCCGACGCGGGCCGAGACGGCGATCCTCAAGACGAACGCCGCCGACATCGCCGCGCGGATCGGACCCGAGGCGCACCTGATCGAGTACGGCAGCGGCGCCACCGAGAAAGTGCGCCCGCTGCTCGATGCGTTGCAGGACCCGGTGGCCTACACGCCGGTCGATATCTCGGCCGAGCAGTTGGCCGCCGCGGCGTCGGACCTTGCCGCGTCCTATCCTGACATCGAGGTGACGGGAATCATCGCCGACTACTCGCGTCCGTTCACCCTACCGCCGCCGCGCCGCCGTCCGGCGCGTACCCGGGCCGCGCTGTTCCTGGGCTCGACCATCGGCAATTTCGGGCCCGCGGAGGCGCTGGCCTTCCTGCAGCAGGCGGCCCGGCGCCTGAGCGATGGCGGACTTCTGCTCATCGGGGCCGACCTGCGCAAGGACCCCAACCGCCTGCACGCGGCCTACAACGACAGCGCTGGAGTGACGGCTCGCTTCAACCTGAACCTGCTGACCCGTATCAATCGCGAGCTCGACGGCAATTTCGACCTGGCGGCGTTCGACCACTACGCCTTCTACGATCCCGTCCCGGGGCGCATCGAGATGCACCTGGTCAGCCGCCGGACCCAGCGCGTCAGCGTCGCCGGCAAGACGTTCAGCTTCGGCGAGGGCGAGAGCCTGCACACCGAGAACTCCTACAAGTTCACGGTCGAGGGCTTCCGCACCCTGGCGCGCCGCGCCGGCTTCACGCCCGAAGCCGTGTGGCTCGACGACGACAACCTCTTCAGCCTTCATTTGCTGCGCGCGACCTGAATGACGCCGGGGGGCGTGGCGATCGTCAAGGACCTGGTGCTGGTCGGCGGCGGCCATGCCCATGTCGCGGTGCTGCGCAGTTTCGGCATGAAGCCGATGCCCGGCGTGCGCCTCACCCTGATCGCCCGTGACATCGAGACGCCGTATTCTGGCATGTTGCCGGGCTTCATCGCCGGCCACTACCGCTTCGCGGAATGCCATATCGATCTCGGGCCGCTCGCCGCCTTCGCCGGGGCGCGGCTCTACCACGACGAGGCGATCGGCATCGATCGCGCCAAGCGGCACGTCCTGTGCGCCGGCAGGCCGCCGGTGCCGTACGACGTGCTGTCGCTCGATATCGGCTCGCGCCCGCGCCAGCACGACGTGCCCGGCAGCGCCGAGCATACGACACCGGTGAAACCGATCGACGGCTTTGCCGAGCGCTGGGCGGAGATCGTGGCGCGCGTCACCGCCGACAACCGTCCCTTGCGCATCGGGGTGATCGGGGGTGGAGCGGGCGGGGTCGAGCTCACACTGGCCATCCATCACCGCCTGCGCGCGCTGCTGCGCCAAGCGGGGCAGGACCCGGACCGGCTGACCTTCGTGCTGGTCACGGCGCACGAGCTGCTGCCGACGCATAACCAGAAGGTCGGCCGGATCTTCGCCCGCGTACTGGCCGAGCGCGGCGTCGAGGTTCATACCAAGTCGCCGGTGCGTTCGGTGGAGGCGGGGACGGTGATCGCCAGCAAGCGCATCGCGCTCGACGAGATCCTGTGGGTGACCCAGGCCGGAGCGGCCCAGTGGATCCGGGAGTCCGGCTTCGATTGCGACGACGGTGGCTTCGTGAAGGTGCACGACACGCTGCAGACGGTCAGCGACCCGGCCGTGTTCGCCGCCGGCGATGTGGCGGCGGTCGAGACGCATCCGCGGCCCAAGGCCGGCGTCTTCGCCGTGCGCCAGGGCCCGCCGCTCACTGACAATCTCCGCCGCGCGCTCGCCGGCCAGGCGCCGCGTCCATTCACGCCGCAGAGCAAGTTCCTGTCGCTGATCTCGACCGGCGACAAATATGCGGTCGCTTCGCGCGGCGGCTGGGCGGCCGAGGCCGGCTGGCTGTGGACGCTCAAGGACTGGATCGACCGGCGCTTCATGGACAAGTACTCGGACCTGCCGGTGATGCGCACGGCGCCGGTGGCGGCCGTGCCCTCTGCCGGCGTGGCCGACGCGGCGGCGCTGCAGGAGCTGTCGACCATCGCCATGCGTTGCGGCGGCTGCGGCGCCAAGGTCGGCAGCACGGTGCTGTCGCGGGTGATGAGCCGTCTCGCGGTGATCCAGCGCGACGACGTGGTCATCGGCCTGAACGCGCCCGACGACGCGGCCATCGTCCGGCCGGTCCCAGGCAAGGCGTTGATCCACACGGTCGACTACTTCCGCGCCTTCATCGACGACCCGTATGTCTTCGGCCGCATCGCCGCCAATCACAGCCTCGGCGACGTCTACGCCATGGGCGGCGAGCCGCAGACCGCGCTGGCCATCGCCACCGTGCCCTACGGTATCGAGAGCAAGGTCGAGGACGACCTGTTCCAGATGATGTCCGGCGCCTTGACGGTGCTCAATGAGGCGGGCGCGGCGCTGGTCGGCGGCCACACCAGCGAGGGCGCGGAGCTGGCGCTGGGCTTCGCGGTGACCGGCGCGATCGCCGAGAACGAGGCACTGCGCAAAGGCGGGCTGATGCCCGGCCAGGCGCTGATCCTGACCAAGCCGCTCGGCACCGGCACGCTGTTCGCGGCCGCCATGCGCCGGCAGGCGCGCGGCATCTGGATCGATGAGGCTCTGGCCTCGATGCAGGTGACGGCGCGCGAGGCGGCGACCTGTCTGCGGCGTTTCGGCGCCACGGCCTGCACTGACGTCACCGGGTTCGGGTTGCTCGGGCATCTGGTGGAGATGACCAAGCCGTCCGGCGTCGAGGCGGAGATCCGGCTGGGGGCCTTGCCGCTGCTGGCCGGCGCCGTCGACACGGTGCGCGCCGGCATCTTCAGCTCGCTGCAGCCGCAGAACCTGCGCCTGCGCCGGGCCATCCGCGACGGCGAGGCGCTGAAGGACGATCCGCGTTACGCGCTGCTCTTCGATCCGCAGACGGCCGGCGGTCTGCTGGCCGGCGTGCCCGAGGCGGCGGCGGCCGAGTGCGTGGCCGAGCTGCGCCGCCTCGGCTACATCGCGGCGGCGATCATCGGCCGCGTTTTGCCTTCGGGCGACGCGGCCGAGCCGATCCGCGTTGTGGCCTGACTTCGACCAGCAATTTTTTCCACGCCTCTTTCTCGCGCGCCGGCTCGAAGAGCTTGGCCTCTTTGGCCAACGCCCGACGCAGGCGAGTGACGAATTTCGGATCCGTTTCGACCCGGCGCATCAGCCGGGCGAGGGCGGCCGTGTTGCCGACGGGGAAGTAGCCGGGATAGTCGGCGCCCAGCAGGCCGACATTGCCATCCATCCGCGAGGCGAGGATCGGCACGCCGGCGACGGCGGCCTCGGAGACGACGTTGGCGCCACCTTCGCTAAGCGAGGAAATCACCATGGCGTGGCTGCGGCGCAGGAGGGCCTCGACGCCGGCCCGCGGCACGTCGTCGCGCCATTGATAGCGCGGATTGTTCGCCATCTCGGCCTTGGCGCGCTCGGCCCAATCAGGCGTGTAGGCGCGGCCGATCTGCTCGATGCGGATGCGCGAGGCGGCGGGCAGGGCGCGGGCGGCCTCGGCGGCGCGCAGCGGGTCCTTCACGTCGCGCAGATGGCCAATGACCGAGATGATCACCGCGCGCGGGTCCGGCTGCCACGGCTTCGCCGGCCTGGCCGCGGACTGATAGATCAGCCGCAGCTTGCCGCGCTGGGCCTTCGGTACTTTCTTCCAGGCCAGGCTGTTGATCGCCACCAGCCGGTCGGCCAGTTCCAGCGAGCGCCGGGTCGGCTGGGGATCGCTGTCGATGTAGTCGTAGATATCCGTGCCGCTGAGCTGGATGATCACCGGGCGCTGGCCGAGATAGCGGCTCTTGAAGCGCTCGATCGCCGCGGCGCTGCGCCAGGCATGGATGGCGACCATCAGGTCGGCCGAGGCGCCGTCGTACTCGGTGGCGACCTCGACCTCGTGGCCGAGCCTCGCAAGAATACCGGCCCAGCGCTGGGCCGCGACCCGGTTGCCGGTCCGTGAACTCGGGCCCGCGGGCGTGATAAGAATGATCTTCATGGACGGCCCCGTTTTACGCCCCACCAGCGGCGCCAGCGCCGAAACCCTGGCCGCGCAGCTGCGTGAAGTCCGCCGGCGGTTGAACCGGTTGGTCGACGACCTCGCGCCGGACCAGTTGATGGGGCGCAAACTCGAGATCGTCAATCCCATCCTCTGGGAGATCGGCCATATCGGCTGGTTCCATGAGCGCTGGACCCTGCGCCAGGCGCGCGGCGAGGCGCCCTTGCGCGCCGACGGCGATGCGCTGTGGGATTCGAGCGCCGTGCCGCACGCCACGCGCTGGACGCTGAAGCTGCCGGACCGCGAGGGCACGGCGGCCTATCTCGGCGAGGTCATGAGCCGCCAGCTCGAGCGGCTGAGCCGGAGCAACCTGTCGGACGACGTGCGCTACTTCTACGACCTCTGCATCCGCCACGAGGACATGCATGTCGAGGCCCTGACCTACACGCGCCAGACCCTGTCCTATGCGCCGCCCGAGCTCGGCGACCTGGCGCCAGAAGGGGCCGGCAGCTTCCCGGGCGATGCCGAGGTGCCGGGCGGCAGGTGGTGGCTGGGATCGACAACCAGCGAGGGCTTCATCTTCGACAACGAGAAATGGGCGCATCCGGTTGAACTGGCACCCTTTCGCATCGCCCTGGCGCCGGTGACCAATCTCGACTTCGCCGAGTTCGTCGCCGATGACGGCTACGCGCGGCAGGAGCTGTGGAGCGCGGGTGGCTGGGCCTGGCGCGAGGCGACCGGGGCGCAGCGCCCGGTCTACTGGGTCGAGGAAGGCGGGCAGTATGCCTGCCGGCGCTATGACATGGTCGAGGCCCTGCTGCCCGACGCGCCGGTGATGTTCGTCAACTACTGGGAGGCCGAGGCCTGGTGCCGCTGGGCCAAGCGCCGGCTGCCCACGGAAGCGGAATGGGAGGCAGCCGCCCTGGGCGAGCCGGGCGAGGGCGGCCGGCTGGCGCTGGGCAAGCGGGCCTGGCCGTGGGGCGACCAGCCGCCGGCGCGCTTCCGCGCCAACACGGATTTCACCTACGACGCGCCGCTCGACGTGGCCGCCTGCTCGGCGGGCGACAGCGCCTTCGGCTGCCGGCAGATGATCGGCAATGTCTGGGAGTGGACGGCGTCCGACTTCCTGCCCTTCGCCGGGTTCAGCGCCGACCCCTACGAGGACTACTCGCAGCCCTGGTTCGGCACGCGCAAGGTGCTGCGCGGCGGCTGCTTCGCCAGCTCGGCGCGTATCGCCCGGCCGGGCTATCGCAATTTCTTCACACCCGACCGGCGCGACGTATTCGCCGGTTTCCGGACCTGTGCGCTATAAGACTGCATTCACCAAGGGAGACGCCTTCGTCCATGACCGACACGCTGAGCGACGCCGAGCGCAACGGGCTTCTGGCCCTCGATACGCCGACCATCTGCAACGCCCTCGAGCTGACCGCGCCCGAGCGCCGGGCCAAGGGCTTCACCGTGCGGCCGCTGGTCGCCTGCTTTCCGCAGATGAAGCCGGTGCTGGCCTATGCCCGCACCGCGACCATCCGCTCCAAGGAGCCGAGCCCGCTGGCCAAGGACAAGGCGAAGGCCCAGCGCCTGGCCTATTTCGAGTACATCGAGAAGGGCGGGCCACGGCCCTCGATCTCCATCATGCAGGACATCGACGGCGACGATCGCGGCTTCGGCGCCTTCTGGGGCGAGGTGCAGACCAACGTCCACAAGTCCCTGGGCTGCGTCGGCACGGTGACCGACGGCTGCGTGCGCGACATCGACATGATGGCCGACGGCTTCTTCGTGCTCGCCGGCTCGATCGCCCCCTCGCATGCCTGGGTGCACCTGGTCGATTTCGGCGGCACGGTGAGCGTCGCCGGCATGGTGGTCAGCTCGGGCGACCTGATCCACGCCGACCGTCACGGCGCGGTGATCATCCCGGCCGGCAGCGCCTCAAAGGTGATCGAGGCCGCGGCGCTGATCGCGCGCAAGGAGGCCGTGATCCTCAGCGCCGCCAAGCAGCCGGGCTTCACCGTCGAGGTGCTCAAGCGGGCGATGGGCGAGGCCGACGACATCCACTGAGCGAAACAGCCGGCGCAGTTCCTCGCGCACGGCGCGGCCGGTCTTCAGGCTGCGGCAGTTGACGATGGCCAGGCGAAAGCCGCCGGGCGGCATGGCGTGCTCGGCCGGCGGCTTGGCCGGGTCGAAGGTGATCTGGATCGAGGACACGCCGGGCCGGCGGCGCAATTGCTCGACCGCCTCCGGATCGATGTGCCAGTGGCTGCCGTGATCGCCGAACAAGACCACGCTGTAGCCGATGCGCCGGTCCCGGTCGGCGAAGCGCCAGACCCCGTCGCGATAGAGCCGCACCACCGCCTCGAGCCAGCCCTCGCCGTTGAGATCGAGCCACTGTTCGGCCATGCGCAGGTGGCATTCGATGATCCGCCCGCCGATGGTCTCGAGGTTGATCAGGCCGGTGAAGCCGGCCAGGGTGCGGCCGATCCAGGCCGCGAGATAACGCTCCAGGGCCGGGCGCGGGGCGGCGTGCACGGTCCAGTAATCGAAGGTACCGTGCGGGCCGGGCTTGCCGGTGGTGTGACGCCACCAGCGGGGCTTGCCGCGGACCAGTGCCACGTCGGTGCTGAGATGCGGGCCGCTGAACAGCTTCATCCACATATGACCAGGCGTCAGCGAGGCCCGGTAGCCGCGCGCCGAGCGGATGACGTGGCCGCCGATGCCCATGCCGCGCAGGTTGATGATCGGCTTGGAGAAGACCGGGTAGGCGGAGGGTTCGGTGCCGTGCGGCCCGCCCGGCAGATCTTGCGTGGCGCAGATCTCGAGCTTGTTGTAGAGCCAGCGGTGGCGAGGATAGAGGTCCCAGGCCGTCGCGTCGTCGATCGGAATGACCAACGAGGCCGGAACCGGCTGGTGCGCGAAATACTGCCAGCGCCACGGATCGACGCCGAGAAACCCCATGGGCTAACGGTAGCAGCGCTATCGGAAGGCAGCAAGGCGAGGAGGCTTTCGTGGATGGTTTGACGCTGTTCGGGCTGGCTGCGGTGACCGCGATGCTGGTGTTCTACGCGCTCGAGGATCGCGACCCGCTCTTCGTGCTGGCCTTCGCGGGTTCCTGCGCGCTCGCCTCGGCCTATGGCTTCCTGCAGGGCGCCTGGCCGTTCGGCGTGGTCGAGGCGATCTGGACGCTGGTCGCCTTGCGCCGTTGGCGCCAGCGCCGCGCGGCTATGGCATAACAGGGGCAAGCAAGGAGCCCACCCCCATGACCATCCAAGCCCCCGCCCATCCGCTGTCACCGCCCGAGATCGTGGTGAACCAGGCCGTCCCCGAGGACGAGCGGGTCTGGGTTCCCCAGGCCCCGAATGTCTGGTTCCGGCCGCTGATGCTCAACACCGTGAACGGCCAGTGGTGCAACCTCCTGCGCGTGCGCCGGGCCGGCGTGCTCAGCCGCCACCGTCATCCGGCGCCCGTGCACGGCTATGTCATCAAGGGCTCGTGGCGCTACCTCGAGCATGACTGGGTGGCGACGGAAGGGTCTTACGTGTTCGAGCCGCCGGGCGAGACCCACACGCTGGTTGTCGATCCCGACGTCCCGGAGATGATCACCTTCTTCAACATCTCAGGCTGCATGTACTACGTCGACGAGCAGGGCAACCACACCGGCTTCGAGGACGTGTTCAGCAAGATCGACATGTGCCGCAAGCACTACATCGCCGCCGGGCTGGGCGAGCGCTACGTCGATCAGTTTGTGCGCTAACGCGCACAAACGGTCGTTCATTGAGAATCTGGCGCTGAAATCGGGCGCTGAAAAAAGAAATCCACCCTGACCGCCGCGAGGCGGCCGGGGTGGATGCCATATTCGTTACCTTCCGGGGCCGACCGGTAGACAGCGTTCCGGCAGGTCCGAATCAAACTCCCGGCTGAGGTCCGGCCTTGCGGGCGGGCTTCGGCCGAGGCGTGCCGCTCAGAGGCCGCCCTTGAGCTGCTTCGAGGCCTTGAAGCGGACGGTCTTGCTGGCGGAGATCTTGATCGTCGCGCCCGTCTGCGGGTTGCGGCCCATGCGGGCAGCCCGCTTGGAGACCTTGAACGTGCCGAAGCCGACGATCGGCATCGCGCCTTCCTTCTTCAGCGTCTTGGCGATGGTTTCGAAAATCGCGTCGACGGCCTCCTTGGCGGAGTTGACGGTGCACTCGGTGTGCTCGCGTACGACGTCGACGAGTGTTGCTTTGCTCATGGAATTCTCCCGGTTGAGCGGTGACGCCAGGGGGCGGAATGTGATTCAAAGCCGCCATGGCTCAACTGGTGTGCGCCGATTCGGGGCAGGGATGCAACGCGAATAAAGGATTTTCCTGCATCCGCGTGCGATTCGTCGCCTCGCGACTCGGGCCGCGGGCGAGTCTCAATCCCCCGGCAGATCGCCGGGCAGGCATCGGCGCAGGCCGGCGACCCGATCGGGCCGCACGCCCGCCGCCCCGGCCACCGCGACCAGCAGCGTCTCATCCGCGAGGATGAAGTCGAGGACACCGCCCAGAAAAGCCGGGTCCTGGATGCGCTGCGCCAGCTCAGCTCCCTCCAGGCCGGTCACGGAAAGGAAGCGCGAGGTGCGCTCGCTGTCCTCCAGCAGGAAAACGAGCGCCGACAAAGCAACGGCCTGAGCAGCATCCGCCGCCCCTGTGGCCATTGCTTCGCGGCGCTCAAACATGTTTCAGGCCTCGGCCGCTTCCAGGCCCGGCGTCGTGCCCAGCAGATCGTTGAGGAAGGCCTCGGCATGCTCGCGGTAGCCGAAGCTCGCCAGGCGAACCACGACCTCGGCACCGCGCTGCTGGTGCAGGCACAACACCTCCCAGCCAGACAGGCCGCAGCCGCTCCCGGGAGCGATAGCGAAATCCATTGCAGCGATCCTCAGCGCAACCAGGCTTCGCCCAGGGTCGCCCAGAGCAGGATCGACGTCATCACCGCAGCCAACCCCACCCCTTCGCCGACCCGAGAAAGAAACGCATCCATGACTGCCTCCTGAGCTGTTGGAGGGCAGAGAATGTTCATGATTTGTTCTTTCGTCAAGCGGTTCTGCGAAATATCCCTTAAGCTATTCTTTTTAAATAATACTTTTGAATATCTATCAGCAACCCAGCAAGGCTAGCCACCAGGCGTTATGATCAAACGCGCCCGTCTCGCTCAGCAAAACACCGATCTCATGGTCGCCCTGACAGAGCCTTCCGGCACCTCCGACGTCGCGCCGGCTCGCGACGAAGCGATCTATTACCGGAGCTTCGCCGACCGACCGATCCCCAAGCAGCCCTGGGCCTTCGTCTGGCTGTTCATCCGGACGCGCTTTGCGCGCCAGGCCCTGGTGCTGGTCTTCGCCGCCGCCCTGTCGATGGCGACCATGGGCCTCGAAGCACCGGCCCTGCGGGGCCTCGTCGACGAGCTGCAGCGCGTTGCCGGCAGCGGTGTGTGGACGGGGGCGGTGGTGTTCTGGCTGGTCATGCTCGGCGGCATGTGGATCGCCTCGTCGATCTTCAACCGGGTCTACCAGCTCGCCGATATCCGCTTCTCGCCACCGTTGCGCTACATGATCCAGGCCTATCTGTTCTCGTACCTGCTCGAGCACTCGCCGCGCTATTTCCAGGAGAACTTCGCCGGCACGCTCGGCCAGAAGATCAAGCAGGCCGGCCAGAGCACGCTCGGCGTCATGAATATCGTGCTGCACGACGCGGTGCGCATCCTGACCATCCTGGCGCTGGGCGTTGGCCTGTTGATCGTAGCGAACCCGGTCTTCGCCCTTGTCATTCTGCTGTGGAGCGCGGCCTACATGGCTTTCTCCGCGCGCCTGGCACGCCGCACCCTGGTCCTGTCGCGCGCCATGTCGGCGGAGGTCTCGACCTCGACCGGCCGGCTGATCGACGCCATCAGCAATGCCGAGCTGGTGCGTGCCTTTGCCCGCGCGGCCTTCGAGCGCGACTTCATCGCCATCTTCCTGCGCCGGGAGGCGGACGCGTCGCGCCGCATCCGCCGCTTCCTGGCCATCGCGCATCTGTTCCAGCATGGCGCGACGCTGGCCTTCCAGATCCTGCTGATCGCCGTGGCCGTGACGGAGGTCATCGGTGGCGCCATGACGCCCGGCGATTTCGTCATGGTGGTGTCGCTGTCGACGCTGATCGCCACCCAGGTCTGGTCGCTGTCGAACCGCTTCCTCGAATTCTTCGAGCACTATGGCGCGATCGCTGATTCGATCGAGCTGGTCAGCCGCCCGCACGAGATCGTCGACCGGCCCGCGGCGCGTCCCCTGGTCGTCAGAGAAGGGGCAATCGATTTCCGCGCCGTGCATTTCGCCCATGCCGACGGCACGCCGGTCTTCGAGGGGCTCAACCTGCGCATTACCGGCGGCGAGAAAGTGGCCCTCGTCGGTCCGTCGGGCGCAGGCAAGAGCACGTTGATCAAGCTGCTGCGTCGGCAGTTTCCGCTCGATGCGGGACAGATCCTGATCGACGGGCAGGAAGTCGCCTCGGTGACCCTGGACTCCCTCAACCACTGCATCGGCGAGGTGCCGCAGCAGGCCGGACTGTTCCACCGGCCGATCGGCGACAATATCCGCTACGCGAGGCCGGAAGCGACCGACGCCGAGGTCGTCGAGGCCGCCAAGCAGGCTCACTGCCACGAGTTCATCATGCGGCGTGCCGAGGGCTACGGCACGATCGTCGGCGAGCAGGGGATCCGGTTGTCCGGCGGCGAGCGTCAGCGCGTCGCCATCGCACGCGCCTTTCTCAAGAACGCGCCGATCCTGGTGCTCGACGAAGCCACCTCGTCACTCGATTCAGAAACCGAGCACCTGATACAGCAGGCCCTGTGGCGCCTCATCGAAGGCCGCACGGTGATCGCCATCGCCCACCGGCTGTCGACGATCACCGGCATGGACCGCATCCTTTACCTGGAAGCTGGCCGCATCGTGGAGGAGGGGCCGCACGCGGCGCTGCTCGAGCGCAACGGTCCCTACGCGGCGCTCTGGCGCCGGCAGGTCGGCGGCTTCCTGCCCTAGGCCGCCTTCAGGTCGGCAAAGAAGGCCGAGACCGCCGTGCGGAGCGCCTCGGCGCGCTCCTTGATCTCGCCAGCCACGGCCCGGACATCCGATGACGCGCGCGCCGTGCCATCGGCGGCCGAATTCACCGACCCGATATTGGTCGATGTCTCCGAGGTCGCCTGGGCGGCGGCCTGGACGTTGCGCGCGATCTCGCCGGTGGAGGCCGTCTGCTGCTCGATGGCGCCGGCGATGTTGGTGGCGCTCTTGTGGATCTCGTCGATCGTGGCGCGAATGCTGGCGATGGCGCTGACCGAGCCGCGGCTGGCGCTCTGGATCGACGCCACCTGCTCGGCGATCTCTTCCGTCGCCTTGGCGGTCTGGCCGGCCAGGGTCTTGACCTCGGAGGCGACGACGGCAAACCCCTTGCCAGCATCGCCGGCCCGCGCGGCCTCGATCGTGGCATTGAGAGCGAGAAGATTGGTCTGGGCCGCGATCTGGTTGATCAGGTCGACGACCGCGCCGATCTTGTCGGCAGCCGCCGACAGGCTCTGCACCGTATCGCCGGTCGAGGTCGCCTCGCTGACGGCGCGGCCGGCAATCGTCGTGGCATGGCCGACCTGGCCATTGATGTCGCGAATGGAGGCGGTCAACTCCTCGGCCGCCGCGGCCACCGTCTGAACGCTGCCGGCGGCCGCGTCCGAGGCGGACGAGACGACGGCGCAGCGCTCGGTCGTGGCCGACGCCGACTGGGCCAGCTGATGGGATGTCGCCTCCATCTTTTCCGCCAGGCGCAGGTTGTCGGCGATCAGCCCGTCCAGCGTCACGTTGAATTCGGCGATACGGCCGTCGACCGTGGCGCGGCGCTGCTCCTTCGCCTCGCTCTCCTGGTGCGCGGCGGCTTCGAGCTCCGCGCTGCGCTGGGCGCTGATCCGCAGCTTCTCGAGCGCCGCCGCCATGCGGCCAAGCTCATCGTCGTAGCCGGTTGCCGGCACCGCCGTCGCATAGTTCCCGTTGGTCAGCTCGCCGACGGCGCCGGTCAGGCCACGCAGCGGCCGGGCGAAGCGGCGCACCAGCACCAGGCCCGTCCATCCGGCGAGCAGGATTGCCGCGCAGAGAAGCAGGCCGGCGACGATCAGGCGGGAGCGCGCCTCGGCGACATGCGCGCGGACGACCTCGCCGGCGTGGTCCAGGGCGATCGTGCCGATCGCCAGGATCGGCTCAAAGACCTCGTTGCACTTGGCGCTCCAGGCCGGATCCGACATCAGCGGCTCGCCGCCGAGCTTGGCATAGAGACCGTCGGCATACGTCCGCGACGCTTTGGCCGCGGCCTGGGCGCTTGAATAGGCCTCGCGCATGGCGGGCAGGGCGCCCGGGCGGGCCAGGGTCTCGCCAAGGTTCATCCAGGCCAGATCGGTGGCGCCGCGGTTGCTGTTCAGCAGCCTGATCCCGTCGGCCGTGAATGTCTTGCCGGTCGGCACGTTGCTGCGGGTCTGCGAACATTCGCGGCCCGTGTAGTCCCGGATATGCCAGCTCAGCTGGCGCACGCCGATCAGCTCCGCGATCTGCGGGCTGCTCATGCGCGCCTCGTTGGCCATCATCAGCGAGGTGACGCTCATTGAATCGAGCACCCCGCTCACCGCGTTGTACCAGGGACGTGTGTTGGCTGCCGGGTTGCGCTCGGCGCGCGGCTTGTCGGCCTCGGCGAGAACCGTGCGATAGGTCGGGGCGATGGCGCTCCATTTCGCCTCGAGGTCGCGGATACGCTCGGCGCTATTGGGCATTCCGGCGGCGCGGATGGCGCCGACCGTTTCGGTGACGTCGGCCTGGATGCCCGAATAAAGGCTTTCGATCTTGGCCTTGACGCTGTCTTCGTTGCCGAGAAGCACCTGGGGCTGGATGCGCCGCTTGCGGATGGTCTGCAGATTCTCGTAGAGCGTGCGGTCGCCGGCCACGAGCTGCTCTGCCGCAAGGCTCTGGCGCAGATCGGCGGCGGCATCCCAGACCACGAAGCCGATGGCGGTGCAGAGCACGGCGCCGACCGCGCCGAGCGCGGAGGCAAACAGAACGGTGATCGACTTACGCATGTGAAAACCCCGAAGAAAGGCGCGTTCGGACGCCTGATGCTCTTCCTCAAGGGTCAACCTAGGAAACGATAGATAACGAAACGTAAATTTCCGCTTACCCAAAATTTGCGATATTTCCCGCACACTCTGAGGTGCACGCGCGGCAGGTGCAGACGATTGCAGAGACGTCACCGAACAGAATCACGCTTCGTTCACTCAGGAAATGCCTGAGTTGATTGTGGCATGGCACTATGCGGAGATGCACCGATGTTCTCCGACGATGTTAAAGGCTTTCTTGGCTTCGCCATCAAGTCGGTGTGGGCGCTGGAACTTCTGTTGTTCCTGCGCACGCACGCAGAGGATCCGCCGTGCACCGTCGAGGCCCTGACCCGAGAGCTGCGAGCCTCGGAGCTCATCGTGCGCGAGGCGCTCGCCGCCTTTCGGGTCGCGGGCCTGATCGCCGAGGACGAAAGCGGGGCGGTCAAATACGCACCGGCATCGCATTACCTCGACAGGCTGGTGGGAGATTTGGCGGCAGCCTACGTGACACGGCCACTGGCAGTCTCGCGCGAGATCTACGCCGCCGATGCCGCCAAGATCAAGAACTTTGCGGACGCGTTCCGCTTCCGGAAGGATTGAGCGATGAGCTTTCCGACCCTTGTCTTTTTCCTGTGCCTGATCACGAGCGTGATCTGCATGGCCCTGCTGCTGCGAGGCTGGTGGCGAACCGGCACGCGCCTGCTGTTCTGGAGCGCACTCTGCTTCGTCTTCCTCGCCTTGAACAATCTCTTCGTGGTGTTCGACCTGGTCCTGTTCCCCACGATCGACTTCCTGCCATTGCGCTATCTCTCTTCGCTGGCGGCGATTTCGGTCTTGCTGTGGGGCTTCATCTGGGAGGCTGATTGATGACGCCCGACATTCCAGCCTCGCTGCCCTTCATCTCGGGCCTCGTCTGCATGGGCTATATCGTGGCCAGCCTGTTCTTCGCTCGCTTTTGGCGGCGCACGGGAGACGACTTGTTTGCCGCCTTCGCTGCGGCATTCCTCTTGCTGGCGACGAATACCGCGCTCGTGGTGATCTTGGATGTCCCTCGGGAAGAGGTCGGCTGGATCTACCTGCTGCGGCTGGCGGCCTTCACCCTGATCATCATCGCCATCGTTAAAAAGAACTGGCGCAGCCCTCGCGCTGACGAGCGCCGGTAACTAATACTCCCCCAATACCGCCTAGATGTTTTTCCCATGGGGTCCTAGGGGAATCCCTCGTTAGGGGGGTTGCCAAAGCGTTGATACGATTGCACGCTTTTGGCTGGGCCGGTCGCCCGGAGGGGCGCCAATGGCGTCCGTTCGCGATCGAACAATGAGGGGTAGCACAAATGGTTGCGTCGCTGGACAGGCGCGTGGCCGGCGTCATGGAGAGAGCCGGACAAGTCGCCAGCCGCGCCTTGACGGTCCGTCTTGCGCACGCGGTGCCAACGTGGCGCGGAGCCCGATCTGTTCGATGCCACGCCCCGGCAAAGCTTGCTTCGAGGCTTTCATTTCCGCCTACTCGGGTGTTAGAACCGGGTCAGGCTGTCCCAAAACCAATAGCGACCCAGCGGCACGCTCTGCCGCGGCGGTCGCCGTTCCGTTCGTCCGCAGCGCCGTAGATCCGGCTCGGGGAGACAGTCATGCCGAACGCCACTGATGCAGCCACCCAGCTTGACGTCAGCACGGGCAGCACGCCCGAGACGGAACGCCTGGTCGCCGAGAAGGGAAACGGCAACGGCGCGCATCGGCGCAGCCACGAAGACTTCGACCTCGAGACCTTCGTCGAAACCCTGCAGTCGGTGCGCATCGGCGATTTCACCGTCCGCATGCCGCGTGACTACACCGGCTTGGCCGGCAAGGCGGCCGACGCCTTCAACGAAATCATCGCCGCCAACGAGCGCATGGCCAAGCAGCTCGAGCAGGTCGGCCAGATCGTCGGTCGCGAAGGCAAGACGCGCAAACGCGTCAAGCTCGGCCTCACGGCCGGCTCCTGGGGCGACATGGAGACCTCGGTCAACACCCTGATCGACGATCTGCTCTGGCCGACCACCGCTGTCACCCGGGCCATCGCCGCCGTGGCGCGCGGCGACCTGCTGCAGACCGTGCCGCTCGAAGTCGACGGGCGGCCGCTGCAAGGCGAGTTCCGCCGCCTGGCCGATATCGTCAACACCATGATCAAGCAGCTCAACGTCTTCACCTCCGAGGTGACGCGCGTGGCGCGCGAGGTCGGCACCGACGGCAAGCTCGGCGGCCAGGCGCAGGTGCGCGAAGTGACCGGCGTGTGGAAGGACCTGACCGAGTCCGTGAACTCGATGGCCTCGAACCTCACCGCCCAGGTGCGAAACATCGCCGACGTGACCATCGCCGTGGCCAACGGCGACTTGTCGAAGAAGATCACCGTCGACGTGCGCGGCGAAATCCTGCAGCTCAAGGAAGCCATCAACACGATGGTGGATCAGCTCCGCGGCTTCGCCTCGGAAGTGACGCGCGTGGCCCGCGAGGTCGGCACCGAAGGCAAGCTCGGCGGTCAGGCCATCGTGCCCGGCGTCGCCGGCACCTGGAAGGACCTGACGGACTCCGTTAACGCGATGTGCGGCAACCTGACCGACCAGGTGCGCAACATCGCCCAGGTGACCACCGCCGTGGCGCGTGGCGATCTTTCCCGTAAGATTACGGTGGACGTGCGCGGCGAAATTCTGGAGCTGAAAGACACCATCAACACCATGGTGGACCAGCTCAACGGCTTCGCCTCGGAAGTGACGCGCGTAGCCCGCGAGGTCGGCACCGAAGGCCGGCTGGGCGGCCAGGCCAACGTGCCCGGCGTCGCCGGCACGTGGAAGGATCTCACCGACTCGGTCAATTTCATGGCCTCGAACCTGACCTCCCAGGTTCGCAACATCGCCGAGGTGACCACCGCCGTGGCGCGCGGCGATCTTTCCCGTAAGATTACGGTGGACGTGAAGGGCGAAATTCTCGAGCTCAAGAACACCATCAACACGATGGTGGATCAGCTCAACGCCTTCGCCTCGGAAGTGACGCGCGTGGCCCGCGAGGTCGGCACCGACGGCCGCCTCGGCGGCCAGGCGCTGGTGCCCGGCGTCGCCGGCACCTGGAAGGATCTCACGGACTCCGTCAACTCGATGGCCTCGAACCTCACGGCGCAGGTGCGTAACATCGCCGAAGTGTCGACCGCCATCGCCTCGGGCGATTTGTCGAAGAAGATCACCGTCAACGTCTCCGGTGAAATCCTGCAGCTCAAGGACACCATCAACACGATGGTGGACCAGTTGAACGCTTTCGCCGGCGAGGTGACGCGCGTCGCCCGCGAGGTCGGCACCGAAGGCAAGCTCGGCGGCCAGGCGCAGGTGAAGGGCGTCGCCGGCACGTGGAAGGATCTCACGGACTCGGTCAATTCGATGGCCTCGAACCTGACCGGCCAGGTGCGAAACATCGCCGAGGTGACCACCGCCGTCGCCCAGGGCGACTTGTCGAAGAAGATCACCGTCAACGTCTCCGGTGAAATCCTGCAGCTCAAGGAAACCATCAACACGATGGTGGACCAGCTCAACGCCTTCGCCGGCGAGGTGACGCGCGTCGCCCGCGAGGTCGGCACCGAAGGCCGGCTGGGCGGCCAGGCGCAGGTGCCCGGCGTCGCCGGCACCTGGAAGGACCTGACGGACTCCGTGAACTCGATGGCCGGCAACCTGACCGGCCAGGTGCGTAACATCGCCGAAGTGGCCACCGCCGTGGCCAACGGCGATCTTTCTCGTAAGATTACGGTGGACGTGCGCGGCGAGATCCTTCAGCTGAAGGAAACGCTGAACACCATGGTGGATCAGCTCAACCGCTTCGCCGGCGAGGTGACGCGTGTCGCCCGCGAGGTTGGCACCGAAGGGCGACTGGGCGGCCAGGCCAACGTGCCCGGCGTCGCCGGCACCTGGAAGGACCTGACGGACTCGGTCAACTTCATGGCCTCGAACCTCACGGCGCAGGTTCGCAACATCGCCGAGGTGACCACCGCCGTGGCCCGCGGCGATCTTTCTCGTAAGATTACCGTGGACGTGAAGGGCGAAATCCTCGAGCTCAAGAACACCATCAACACCATGGTGGACCAGCTCAACGGCTTCGCCGGCGAGGTGACGCGCGTGGCGCGCGAAGTCGGCACCGAAGGCCGCCTCGGCGGCCAGGCGGTCGTGCCGGGCGTCGCCGGTACGTGGAAGGACCTGACCGACAACGTCAACTTCATGGCCTCGAATCTGACGGGCCAGGTGCGCAACATCGCCGAGGTGGCGACCGCCATCGCCTCGGGCGACTTGTCGAAGAAGATCACCGTCGACGTGCGCGGCGAAATCCTGCAGCTCAAGGAGACCATGAACACCATGGTCGAGCAGCTGCGCTCCTTCGCCGCCGAAGTGACGCGCGTGGCCCGCGAGGTCGGCACCGAAGGCCGCCTCGGCGGCCAGGCGGTGGTGCCCGGCGTGGCCGGTACCTGGAAGGATCTCACCGACAACGTCAACCTGCTGGCCGCCAACCTGACCACCCAGGTCCGCAACATCGCCGAGGTGACCACCGCCGTGGCGCGCGGCGATCTTTCTCGTAAGATCACGGTGGACGTGAAGGGCGAAATTCTCGAGCTCAAGGACACCATCAACACCATGGTGGACCAGCTCAACGCCTTCGCCGGCGAGGTGACGCGCGTCGCCCGCGAGGTCGGTACCGAAGGCAAGCTCGGCGGCCAGGCCGTGGTGCCCGGCGTCGCCGGCACCTGGAAGGATCTCACCGATACCGTGAACGTCATGGCCGCCAACCTCACCGAGCAGGTGCGCGGCATCGTCAAGGTCGTCACCGCCGTCGCCATGGGAGACCTGACGCAGAGCCTCACCGTGAAGTCGAAGGGCGAGGTCGCGGCGCTCGCCGAAACCATCAACAACATGACCTACACGCTGGCAACCTTCGCCGACCAGGTGACCACCGTGGCCCGCGAGGTCGGCGTCGAAGGCCGCCTCGGCGGCCAGGCCAACGTGCCCGGCGCCGCCGGCACCTGGAAGGACCTGACCGGTAACGTGAACCTACTGGCCGCCAACCTGACCACGCAGGTGCGCGCCATCGCCGAGGTGGCGACCGCCGTCACCAAGGGCGACCTGACGCGCTCGATCCAGGTCGAAGCGCGCGGCGAAGTCGCCGAGCTCAAAGACAACATCAACACCATGATCGACAATCTCCGTCTGACGACGGAGCGCAACACCGAGCAGGACTGGCTGAAGACCAACCTGGCGCGTATCACCAACATGCTCCAGGGCCAGCGCGACCTCGGCACCGTCGGCAAGATGCTGCTCTCCGAGCTGGCGCCGCTGGTCAGCGCCCAGAACGGCGTCATCTACCTGATGGACACCGAGGGAACACCGAGCCTCAAGCTGCTCTTCGCCTATGCCGACCAGGGCATGGGCGGTCATCTCGACCGCGTCTCGATCGGCGAGGGGCTGCTCGGCCAGTGCGCCGCCGATGCGCGCCGCATGCTGATCACCGATATCCCGGAGAACGTGGTGCCGATCGGCTCGGGCCTGTTCAAGGCGGTGCCCAAGAACATCATCGTCCTGCCCGTGCTCTTCGAAGGCCAGGTCAAGGCGGTGATGGAGCTCGCCTCGGTCGGCCAGTTCACCAACCTGCAGATCTCGCTGCTCGAGCAGCTCACGGCCGGCATCGGTATCGTGCTCAACTCGATCGAGGCGACGATGCAGACCGAAGGCCTGCTCAAGCAGTCGCAGCAGCTCGCCATCGAGCTGCAGACCCGCCAGCGCGAGCTGCAGCAGACCAACGAGCAGCTCGAGCAGAAGGCCCAGCAGCTCGCCGAACGTAACGTCGAAGTCGAACGCAAGAACGAGGAAATCGAGCAGGCCCGTTTCGCCCTGGAAGAGAAGGCGAAGGAGCTGGCCAACACCTCGAAGTACAAGTCCGAGTTCCTGGCCAACATGTCGCACGAGCTGCGCACGCCGCTCAACTCGATCCTGGTGCTGGGCCAGCAGCTCTCCGAGAACCCGGAAGGCAACCTGACGCCCAAGCAGGTCGAGTTCTCGAAGACCATCCACGGCGCCGGTACCGATCTGCTCAACCTGATCTCCGACATTCTCGACCTGTCGAAGATCGAATCCGGCACGGTCTCGGTCGAGGCCGAGGAGATCTACTTCAACAACCTGCAGGAGGTCGTGGTCGGCCCGTTCCGCCTCGAGGCCGAGCGCAAGCACCTCAACTTCGAGACCCGGGTCGATCCGGGCCTCGGTCGCAGCATGATCACGGACTCGAAGCGCCTGCGGCAGATCCTCAAGAACCTGCTGTCCAACGCCTTCAAGTTCACCGAGCAGGGCGGGGTGCGATTCACGGTGCAGCACGTCAAAGAAGGCTGGTCGTCCGACCACCCGACCCTGGGGCACGCACCGGTCGTCGTGGCCTTCGCGGTCAGCGACACGGGTATCGGCATCTCGCCCGAGAAGCAGAGGATCATCTTCGAGGCCTTCCAGCAGGCCGATGCCTCGACCAGCCGCAAATACGGCGGCACCGGTCTCGGCCTCGCCATCAGCCGCGAACTGTCCAACCTGCTGGGCGGCGAAATCCAGCTGAGCAGCGCGCCGGGCGTCGGCAGCACCTTCACGCTCTACCTGCCGCTCAACTACGTCGGTCCCGCGACGCCGCAGCGCGCCACGGCTCCGGCCGGCGGGCCGGCGCACATCGCCGCGGCGACGGCGGCAGTCCGCCTCGCCGAGCTGCCCTCGGTGCAGGTCCCCGACGATCGCGACGTGATCGAACCGGGCGACGAGGTGCTGCTGATCGTCGAGGACGATCCGCACTACGCGCGCATCATGGCCGATCTCGCCCGCGACCAGGGTCTCAAGGTCCTGGTGGCGATGCGCGGCGCCGATGCGCTCAACCTGGCGCGCGAATTCCAGCCGAGCGCCGTCTCGCTCGACGTCTTCCTGCCCGACATGCTCGGCTGGACCGTGCTGAGCCAGCTCAAGCAGAACCCGACCACCCGCCACATCCCGGTGCAGGTGGTGACCATGGACGAGGACCGCCAGCACGCCCTGCAGCGCGGCGCCTTCTCGTTCATCACCAAACCGGCGACCAAGGAGGGCCTCGAAGCCGCGCTCTCGAAGATCAAGGACTTCTCGCTGCCGCGCCGCAAGCGGCTGCTGGTCGTCGAGGACAACGCCGCCGAGCGGCTCAGCATCTCGGAGCTCCTCGGCCATGACGACATCGATATCCTGCCCGTGGAGACCGGGGCCGAGGCGCTGCGCATGCTCCGCGAGGAGGTCTTCGACTGCATTGTGCTCGACCTCAAGCTGCCGGACATGTCGGGCTTCGAGTTCCTCGAGCAGATCCGCGCTGACGACAAGCTGTCGGAGGTCCCGGTGGTGGTCTTCACCGGCCGCCAGCTATCACCCGAGGAGGACGCCCAGCTCCACACCATGGCGCGCAGCGTCGTGGTCAAGGGCGTGGAATCGCCGGAGCGCCTGCTCGACGAGACGGCACTCTTCCTCCACCGCGTGGTCGAGCAGCTGCCCTCCGAGAAGCAGCGCATGCTCGAGCGGCTGCACAGCTCCGACGAGGATCTCTTCGGCCGGACCGTGCTGCTGATCGACGATGACGCCCGCAACATCTTCGCTCTCAGCAGCGTCCTGGAGCGCCGCGGCATGAAGGTGCTGACCGCGACGACCGGACGCGAAGGCATCGACGTGCTGGAGGCGACGGACGACGTCGCGATCGTCCTCACCGATATCATGATGCCCGAGATGGACGGCTATGAGACCATCCAGAGGATGCGCAAGAATCCGAAGTTCCGCCGGCTGCCGATCGTCGCCCTGACCGCCAAGGCGATGAAGGGCGACCGCGAGAAATGCCTGGAAGCCGGCGCCTCGGACTATCTGGCGAAGCCGGTGAATACCGAGCAGCTCCTGTCGGCGCTGCGCATGTGGTTGCACCGCTAATGGACAGGGGGATAGTCGCCATGAAGGGCTGCCGCAAGCGATGAAGGCAGAGAGCAACAGCGTCAACATCCTGCTGGTCGATGACCAGGTCGGCAAGCTGCTGAGCTACGAGGCGATTCTCACCGAGCTGGGCGAGAATCTTCTCAAGGCGAGCTCGGCCAAGGAGGCGCTCGAGCATCTGCTGAAGCACGACGATGTCGCGGTAGCGCTCGTCGATGTCAGCATGCCGGAGCTCGACGGCTTCGAGCTGGCATCCATGATCCGCAACCATCCGCGCTTCCAGACCACGGCGATCATCTTCGTCTCGGCCATCGCTCTCACCGACATCGACCGGGTGAAGGGCTATGAGCACGGCGCGGTCGACTACATTCCGGTGCCCGTGGTGCCGGAGGTATTGCGCGCCAAGGTCCGGGTGTTCGTCGATCTCTACCGCAAGACGCGCCAGCTCGAGCGCCTGAATGCTGAGCTCGAGCGCCGCGTCAGCGAACGAACGGCGGAGCTGGCCAAGGCCAATGCGGGCCTGGCCCAGGCCAATGCCGACCTCGAGCAGCGCGTCGAGGAACGGACACGCGAGCGCGAGATGGCGCTGGCCCAGGTCCATGAGATGCAGAAGCTCGAGAGCCTCGGCCATCTCACCGGCGGCATCGCCCACGACTTCAACAACGTGCTGATGGCGGTGTTGGGCAATCTCGACCTGGTCGAGGCGCGGCTGAGCGATGACCGGCTGCGGCGGCTGGTGCAGAACGCCCGCCGGGCCGGCCAGCGCGGCGCCAAGCTGACCGAACAGCTGCTGGCCTATGCGCGCAAACAGCGCCTGGTTCCGGAAGCCACCGATCTCAACCGGCTGCTGGCGGCCGAGCCGGTCGACATCCTGCGCCGGGCGCTGGGCGGCACGATCGAGGTGCGCACGCGCCTGGCCAACGATTTGTGGATGGCGCTGGTCGATCCCGCGCAGATCGATTCCGTCATCCTCAACCTCGCGATCAACGCCCGCGACGCCATGCCGTCGGGTGGCACCCTGACCATCGAAACGGCGAACGTGCCCGGCGACGACACGACCCGGCCGGCGGACCTGGCGCCGCGCGACTACGTGCTGATTGCCGTGACCGATACCGGCACCGGCATGCCGCCAGCCGTTGCGGCGCGCGCCTTCGAGCCGTTCTTCTCGACCAAGGAGCCGGGCAAGGGCTCCGGGCTGGGCCTGAGCCAGGTTCTCGGTACGGCGCAGCAGCTCGGCGGCGGCGTGCGCCTGAGGACGGCGCCGGACAAGGGGACACGCGTCGAGGTCTACCTGCCACGCACCGACGGCAAGCCGCGCCTGGCGGCGGTCGAGCGACCGCGGGCCGCGACGGCCACGGGCTCAGCCACGGTGCTGGTGGTGGACGATCAGGAGGAAGTCCGGGAGATATCGGTCGCCCATGTCGAGACCCTGGGCTATCGCGCGATCCCCGCATCGAGCGGCAAGGGGGCGCTCGACATCCTGAAGGACATGCCGAATATCGACATCCTGTTCGCCGACTTCGCCATGCCCGGCATGTCGGGACTGGATCTGGCGAGAAACGTCCGGCAGCTGCGGCCGCGGCTGCCGGTCATCCTGGTGACCGGCTATGCCGACATCGGCAACACAGCCGATCTTGACGGCATGCAGCTGCTCAAGAAGCCCTACCGGCAGGATGACCTGGCCGCCGCGATTCAGCGGGCGCTCGGGGACGGCCCCCCGGTAGCGGCCGCAGCCTCGGCCTAACGCCTCTCTCGATCAGTCACGGGAGCCATGCGGAAAGCGCGCGCTTGCGCGAGGCCATCTGCGTGCCATAGTGCATCTGCTTTTCCGGGAGGATTCCTTGAGCACTGACGAATTGATCTATGAAGTCCGCGACGGTATCGGCCGTATCACCTTCAACCGTCCGCAGGCGCGCAACGCCCTGACCTTTGCCATGTACGAGCGCCTCGCCGCCATCTGCGAGGAAGCGCCGACCAAAGGCGTGAAGGTCCTGCTGCTCACCGGCGCAGGCGAGAAGGCCTTCGCCTCGGGCACCGACATCTCACAGTTCCGCGCCTTCAAGGAACCGAAGGACGCGCTGGAGTACGAGGCACGCATCGACCGCGTGCTCGGCACTCTCGAGAAGTGCCCGATCCCGACGATCGCGGCGATCTCGGGGGCCTGCACCGGGGGTGGCGCCGGAATCGCGGCCTGCTGCGACATCCGCGTGGCGACCAAGCCGTCTCGTTTCGGCTTCCCCGTGGCGCGCACGCTGGGCAACTGCCTGTCGATGTCGAATATTTCACGGCTCGTCGCGCTGATCGGTCCAGCGCGCACCAAGGAAATCATCTTCACCGCGCGGCTGCTCGAGGCGCCCGAAGCCCAGGCCGCCGGCTTGATCCACGAGGTGGTGGAAGACCACGCCGCCCTGGTGGCGCGGGCCGAGGAGCTGGCGAAGACCGTGGCAGGCAATGCGCCGCTGACCTTGCGCGCCACCAAGGAAGCCGTGCGCCGGCTGCAGAAGCGCCTCAGCCGCGAAGAGGGCGAGGACCTCATCCTGCTGTGCTACATGAGCAAGGATTTCCGCGAGGGGATGGAGGCGTTTCTCAACAAGCGCCCGCCGCAGTGGAAAGGCGAATAGCGCTGCAGCGCCTAGGCCATCCGCGCCACGGTTTCGAGGTACTCGCGCAGCCGGCGGTCATGCTCGTCTTTGAGCCGCTCCCGCCGCTGCTGCTCGAGGCTCGGCACGCGTTCGGTGGGAACATTGCGGGCGATCAGCGGATTGGCGGGCTGCTGCACCGGCGACTGGGCAAAGGCCGCAGGCGTGCCGAGCAGGGGCAGAGCGGCGAATAGGGCGATCAAGGCTAGTCGCTTCATGGTGACGTCTCCCTAGCCGGCCATGGTGCGGCAAAGCTCCGCACACTCGTGACAGACCGCGGCGCAGCGCCGCATCTCGTCGTCGTCGGCCATCGCCTCGCAGTCACGCGCGCAAGCTTCGCAGACTGCCGCGCAGGCGCCGCAGGTCCAGTGATGGAGCGGCGAATCGCGGAGCATGAAGCCAGCCGAGGTGGCGCAGATTTCGGCGCAGTCGATGAGAAGGCGGATATGGTCGGAGCCAGCATGTTTTCCGCCTTTGTCCAGGCAATGCACTAGCGTGGTACTGCACATGCTCTGGCACCGCTGGCACGCCTCAATGCAGGCGCGCACGTCTACTGCAGCATCTCGGAGGAGGCTCATACGGTTTCAACCGGGGATACCCCGTTTGGGTTCCACGGAACCCTGAAGTACCGCGCCCGGTTTGACCCCCACGCGGCGCGGGGCGCATAATTTCTCCACCGAGGAGCCGAAAACGGCCCGGCCATGGGAGGAAAATGCCGATGACTCAGCGGATTTCCCTGAGCGTGAACGGTCGCGTCCAAACCATCGACGCCGACCCGGACATGCCGCTGCTCTATGCCCTGCGTAACGATCTCGGCCTCAGCAACCCGCATTTCGGCTGCGGGCTCGCCCAGTGTGGCGCCTGCACGGTCCATATCGACGGCGAGCCGGTCCGCTCCTGCGTGACGCCGGTTTCCGCGGCCGATGGCGTGCAGATCACCACGCTCGCCGGCCTCGGCACGCCCGAGAAACCGCACCCGGTCCAGAAGGCCTATGTCGACGAGCAGGTCCCGCAATGCGGCTACTGCGTCAACGGCTGGATCATGACCGCCGCCGCCTTCCTCAAGAAGACGCCGAAGCCGACCGACGGGCAGATCCGTGAAGCCCTGTCCGGCCTCAAGTGCCGCTGCGGCACGCATCTCGCCATCCTGCGCGCCGTGAAGCGCGCGGCGGCGATCGGTTAAGGGGGCGCGCCATGAACGCCATCAATCTGTCGCTGTCGCGCCGCCAGCTCCTGCAGAGCACCGGCGCCCTCATCGTCACCACCGCTGCCCCCGTCGAGGCGCTGGCCCAGCTCGCCGGCTCCGCCGTGCCGGCGGGCAAGCCGCCGCTACACCCGACCGAGCTCGATTCCTGGGTCGCGGTCGGCGCCGACGGAAATGTCACGGCCTTCTTCGGCAAGATGGATATGGGGCAGGGCGTGGATGTCGCCATCGGCCAGATCGTGGCCGACGAGCTCGACGTGCCCTATGGCCGCGTTACCGTGGTGATGGGCGATAGCGGCCTGACCTGCAACCAGGGCGGTGCGAGCGGCAGCACCGGCATCCAGACTGGCGCCAATGCCCTGCGCAACGCGTCGGCTGAAGCGAGACGATTGCTCCTCGAACAGGCGGCGCAGCGCCTCGGCGTGCCGGCCGAGCAGTGCCAGGTCGCCGATGGCGTGATCACCGGCGGCGGCAAGCGTGTCACCTATGCCGAGCTGATCGGCGGCAAGTACTTCCAGCACAAGCTGGAATGGAACAACCAGTGGGGCAACCCGCTGAACGTCACCGGCAAGGCCAAGCCGAAATCACCGGATCAGTACAAGGTGGTCGGCCAGTCGATCCCGCGCAACGATGTCGCGGGCAAGGTCTACGGCACCGACGACTTCGTCACCGACATCTCGGTGCCGGGGATGCTGCACGGCCGCGTCATCCGGCCGGAAACCGCCGGCGCCGTACCGGTATCGGTCGATGAGTCGAGCATCCGCGAGTTCAAAGGGGCGCGTGTGGTGCGCAAGGGCGACTTCATCGGCGTCGTCGCCGAGAAGGAATGGGACGCGATCCAGGCGGCCGAGAAGCTCAAGATCACCTGGTCGAACGCGCCCTCGATCTTTCCGGATCAGCCGTCGATCTACGACCACATCCGCAAGGCGCCGGTCGCCCGGCACACGGTCGAGGCGAATGTCGGCGACGTCGACGCGGCCTTCGCCGGCGGCGCGCGCATCGTCGAGGCCGAATACGAATGGCCGTTCCAGTCGCATGCCTGCATGGGGCCCGCCTGCGCCGTGGTCGATGCGCGGCCGGGCGAGGCGACGGTGTGGACCGGCTCGCAGAAGCCGCATTTCGTCGGCCAGGGCGTGGCCAAGATCCTCGACCTGCCCGCCGACAAGGTCCGCGCGATCTGGATCATGGGGCCGGGTTCGTACGGCCGGAACGATTCCGGCGACGCGGCGCATGACGCCGCGGTGATGTCGCAGGCGGTCGGCAGGCCGGTGCGTGTCCAGGGTGCACGCCATGAAGGCCATGGCTGGGATCCCAAGGGCCCGGCTTCGGTTCATCGCGGCCGCGCCGCCATCGACGCGCAGGGCAACGTCGTGGCTTACGAGTTCATGAGCAAGGGCTTCAGCCGCATCGACATGGCGACCAACGAGAGCAATCCCAGCGACACGCTGGCCGGGATGCTGGTGGGCTTTCCCAACGCCACCCAGCACGGCTTCGGCGTGCCGGCGGAATCCTACGCCTTCGCTACCAAGCGCACGGGCTGGGAGACGATCGCCCCGCTGCTGACCAAGGCCTCGCCCCTGCGCACCGGGCATCTGCGCGATCCCGTGGGTCCGCAGATCCATTTCGCCAGCGAGTCGTTCATCGACGAGATCGCGACCGCCGTCGGCGCCGATCCGGTGGAGTTCCGCCTGCGTCACGTCAAGGACCCGCGCGACATCGAGGTGATCAAGGCGACGGCGGAGAAAGCCGCTTGGAAGGCAGGGCCGGCGGGCACAAGGCGCACCGCCAGTGGCGACACGCTGGCCGGGCGTGGCTTCGCCTACTCGACGCGCAACGGCACGGTCGTCGCCGTGGTCTGCGACGTCGAGGTCAACCGCCGCACCGGCGCGGTCTGGGCGCGGCGCTTCGTCGTCGGCCATGACTGCGGCATCATCGTCAACCCGGCAGCCTTGCGCCTGTGCATCGAGGGCAACGTCGTGCAGGCGGTCAGTCGCGCGCTGTGGGAAGAGGTGACCTTCGACAACAAGAGCGTCACCAGCAATGACTGGCTGTCCTATCCCATCCTCGACATGACCGAGGCGCCGGAATCGGTGGAATGCGTGTTGATCAACCGGCCGGCGATGAACCCGCGCGGGGCAGGGGAGCCGTCCACCCGGCCGATGGCCGGCGCGGTCGCCAATGCCATCTTCGAGGCGACCGGTGTGCGTATCCGCCGCGCCCCGTTCACGCCGGACCGGGTCAAGGCGGCGCTTGCGTGAAGAGAAGGGCGTCTGAAAGCGAAATGCCCCGCGACAGCATCGCGGGGCATTTCCATCCGTCACGCCAATCCGCGGAGTTTCGATAGCTACGAAGGAAATGCCTGCTTGGCGGCGTTTTGCTCGGCCTCCAGTTCACCAGCCCCTCTTACTAATTTGAGCAACGATAGCAGACGATCCGCAAGATCGCGGCGTTCCACCCAGTATTGCGTCAGATCTCCGGGGTCTAGAACAAGCCACATTGCCGAGCCACGCGCCGACACTCCGGTGGGCATGATATGGAATCGTCCGGGGTCTTTCGGATCATAGTACTCAGTTGGTTGGGTCGCGTCCTCACCGACCCGGTACATCGGCAAAGGCTGCGTCAACGCCTTGTCCTTTGCGATCTCAAATTTCGCTATGGGCATTCGTAAGCGTTCGAAGTCGGTGAAGTTTGATTTGAATTCGGCCAACTCAGATACACCTGAAGTCCGCTTGCCGGCTTTAGTGGCTTTCTGATCCCGTTCTCGGAACGCGCGAAGGATTTCGTAGCAACCAACAACCCACGCTTCGGAAAACATCATCTGATAGTGGTGGGAAAACTCCATTCCAGACGTTTCTTTTTTCAAGTCGAATTCATCTTCAAGGCTCCTCAGCAATATGTCGAGATCGCCTTCACGCTGTATGCTCGATGCAGCGATGGGCAGATTGAACCGTCCGGAGAGACGGTGAGATAGCTGCACCCAAGCTTCGTTTTCTGCCCTGTATCTTGCTCGGGCAATGTTGAATAACGAGTTCAACAAAGGGGATACGGGAGGTAGCGTCATGGCCTCTTATTCATACGCCTCCTAGGCAAGAGGGGAAAAATGGCGGACAGGGTGGGATTCGAACCCACGAGGAGCTTGCACCCCTGCCGGTTTTCAAGACCGGTGCCTTAAACCGCTCGGCCACCTGTCCGCATACAGAGGGTATTAGGCGTTCCCCCGGGGCCCGGTCAACGCCGCGGGCGGTGAATTCCATGGTATTTTTGTCCCGACATGCTGGAGCTTTCGTCCCTGCCGTCTCGGCTGCGCGATTTCCACGCCCTGTGGGAGCGCAAGCGCGGAAGCCGTGCTTTCCCGGCGCGCCAGGACTTCCCCTTCGAGGAGCTTGTCCCGTGGCTCGGTGAGCTGCATCTCATCGAAGTCCTGCCCGATGACTTCCGCTTCAAGGTGTTCGCCGGCAAGAGCGCCGCCCGTATGGGGCAGGAGGCGACCGGGCGCCTGCTTTCGGAGTTTGAGCCGCGCTGGATGGCGGAAGACGCAGCGAGGGATTACCGGCAGAGTGTGGAAGGCAGAATGCCGATCTATGCCGACCGCAGCCGGCGCGAGATGGATGGGCGCATGTATTCCTGGCGCCGGCTGATTTTGCCGCTGGGCCAGGGCGAGGCGGTCGACCATCTTTTCGTGTGCATGGAATACGATTTCATCTGAATGATCGACCCTGACAAGCTACCGCCGCGGCTGCGCCAGTTCCTGGACCTCTGGGAGCGGAAGCGCGGCACCGGCATCCTGCCGGCCCGCGCCGACTTCTCCTTCGACGACCTCAAGCCGTGGCTCGGTGAATTGCACCTGCTCGAGGTCCTGGACGACGATTTCCGCTTCAAGGTCTTCGCCACGGGCACGGCGGAGCGGGTGAAGCGGGAATACACGGGCTACCTGATGTCCCAGGTGACGCCCGTGGAGCTGGCGCGCGAAGCCGCCACGGAGTATCGCCGTGTCGTCGAAGGCCGCACGCCGGTCTTCACCGAACGCTCGCAGATCATGGCCGAGGGACGGGTCTTTTCCTGGCAGCGACTGATTGCCCCGGCCGGCCGCGATCGCCAGACCCCCGACCATCTTTTCGTCTGCCTGCAGTTCCTGCTGTAACGGGGCTTGACCTGATCGGTCGCCCTGATTGTCGACAATCAGTGGGCGCTGAGGCTGGAGCGGCTCCCCAGTGCTGTCATTTTAAAGGGTTGGCATTAAGCCGGCTTGTTTATTGTTGACAGTTTAGGGGCGCCTTTTAAGGTCCCCTGATGTCCGAGCTTCAGCCCCGCGCCGCCCCTGCGCCGTTGCCCCTGGCCGCGCGCTCGTTGCCCATGGTGCTGCGGACCGAGATCGAGAAGCTCATCCTGCGCGGCGAGCTGCCGACCGGCGAGCGGCTCAACGAGAATTTCCTGGCCGAGCGTTTCAAGGTCAGCCGCGGGCCGGTACGCGAAGCCTTCCGGGCCCTGGTGGAAGCCGGGCTTCTCGAATTCGTGCCCAATCGCGGCGTCTTCGTCCGTCAGATCAGCCTCGCCGAGGCGATCGCCACCTACGAGGTGCGGGCCGGGGTGTTCGCCCATGCCGGCCGTCTCGCCGCCGCCCGCGTGCAGGACGGCGAGATCCACCGCCTGCGCAGCTTCGTCGAGCACATGGATGAGTGCATCAGCCGCAAGGACGGCGCCGGCTACTACGCGCTCAACCTGCAGCTCCACGACCAGATCCTGTTCGCCACGCGCAACAGCCGGCTGATCACCACCTACATGGGCCTGATCAAGGAGCTGCACCGCTTCCGCGCCAAGAACATCGACCGTCCGGAGCATCTGCGCGTCTCGAATGCCGAGCATGCCGAGATGGTCGAGGCGATCGCCGCGCGCGACGAGCTGCGCGCCTACGAGGCTCACTATCGTCACGTGATGAACGCCAAGGGACGCGTATTGGAAGTTTTCGGCAAGCGCGACGCCTGACACGGCCGAAGGCCTGCGGGCGCCGCGCCAGATCATTAGAGGGAGGAAACGCCATGTTCAGCCAGACCAAGACCACGATCATCGGCCTCGCCACGCTGCTCTCGCTTGCCGCGCTGCCGGCCGATGCCCAGCCCAAATATCCGCACGCCACCGTCACCATGGTGACGCATTCGAGCCCGGGCAGCGGCTCGGACGTCTTCCTGCGCGAGATGATCAAGTATCTCGGGCCCGAGATGGGCGTGAACTTCGTGGTCGAGAACGTGCGTGGCGGCGGCGGTGCCGGCGCCGTGGCGCGCGTCGCCAAGGGCCCGGCCGACGGCTCGATCTTCTACGCCACCACGCCGACCTACATCCAGACCACGCTGCTCAGCAAGCCGGAATTCGGTTATGACGCGCTCGATCCGATCGTCACCGTCTTCTACGACCCGGAAGTGATCTACACCCGCACCCAGTCGCCGTACCGCTCGCTGAGCGACGCGGTGAACTTCGCCAAGCAGAACCCCGGCAAGGGCAAGTGGGGCGCGGCCAGCCCCGGCTCGCTGGAGCGCATCGCGCTCGAAACGCTCAACCGCATGACCGGGGCGCGCGCGGCCGTCGTGCCGCATGACGGCGGCGGCGACATGATCATCAACATCCTCAACGGCACGCTCGATATCGGCGTCGGCGAGTTGCAGGAGATCTCGACCCAGCTGCAGACCGACAAGGTGAAGCTGCTGGGCGTGCTCACCGAGACGCGCATCAGCCAGCATCCCAACCTGCCGACGGCCAAGGAGCAGGGCATCAACCTCGTGGTCACCAAGTTCCGCGGCCTGGCCGGGCCGAAGAACCTGCCGGCCAACGTGGTCGCGGCCTGGGAGACGGCGATGCCCCGGATCCTCGCCAACCCGGCCTACAAGAAATACTACGAGGGCGAGAACCTGGTGCCGGTCTTCAAGGGCCAGAAGGACTCCCGCGAGCTGACCACCGCCTTCGCCGCCGACACGACGAAATCGCTGCGCGAGCTTGGTGTCATCAAGTAAGGCCGCGTCCGCTTGATCAAGGATCTCGGCTGCGGCGTCGCCGGCCTGGCTTTAGCCGCAGCCTACTATTTTCTGGCCGACGAGCTGCCGCGCAGCCTGCTTGCCGATCCGACCGGAGCGGACGGCCTGCCCAAGGTCCTGGCTGTCATGCTCGGCGGACTTTCGCTGCTGGTGATCATCGGCGCCCTGCGCCGCCGCGCCTCGGCATACCAGGCCCCGGAGGAGGGGTGGCTCAAGCACCTGCGCAGCGCCGGCATGCTCGGGCTCGGCGTCGCCTATCTCGTGCTGGTCGGCTGGCTCGGCTACCTGCCGACCATCGTCCTGTTCATCCTCGCCGTGGCGCTCTACGCCGGCACGCGCCCGGGCTGGCGGCCGGTGGCCATCAGCGCCGTCGGCGGCGTGCTGCTGTGGTTCACCTTCACTCGGCTGTTCAACATTCCCATGCCGGCCGGGACGTTGTTCTGAGATGGACGAGATCGCCATCGCCTGGAAGGCGCTGACCACCACCTGGGCCATCCCAGCGGCCTTCGGCGGCGTCATCTGGGGCATCTTCGGCGGCGCCCTGCCGGGCATCTCGCCGTCGATCGCCATGGCGCTGCTGCTGCCGTTCACCTACGGGCTTGATCCGGTGACCTCGGTCGTGCTCCTCGGCTCGGTCTATGTCGGCGCCGAATACGGCGGCTCGATCCCGGCCATCCTGATCCGCACGCCGGGCACCAACGCATCGGCGGCCACGACCATCGACGGCTACGAGATGAACAAACGCGGCCAGGCCGGCCTGGCGCTCGGCATCTCGCTGTCGGCCGGCTTCGTTGGTGGGTTGTTCGGCCTGATGATGCTGGTGCTGATGACCGAATGGCTGGCGCGCGTCGCGCTGCTGTTCACGCCGCCGGCCTATTTCGCCCTGGGCGTGCTGGGCTGCAGCGTGGTCGCCGGACTGTCGGGCGGCTCGGTGGTCAAGGGCTGGATCGCCGGCGTGCTCGGCTTCATGGTCGCGACCATCGGCACCGATCCCGTCTCGGGCGTGCCACGCTTCACCTTCGGCAGCCCGGACCTGCTCGGCGGCATCCGGCCGATCCTGATCATGGTCGGGCTGTTCGCGGTCAGCGAGATCCTGATCCAGGTGCGCGAGCCGCCCTGGGACAAGGCTGATGCACGCGATACGCGCCTGCGCTTCCCCGATCTCAAGCTGTGGAAGCGCCTCGCCCTGCCGCAGGCGATCGGCGGCGTGGTCGGCACGATCGAGGGCCTGACGCCGGGTGGGGGCGGGACCATCGCCGCCTTCCTGGCCTACAACGAATCAAAGCGCTGGTCGAAATATCCCGAGGAGTTCGGCCACGGCTCGCCGGAAGGTGTGGCCGCCCCTGAATCGGCCAACAACGTGGTCACCGCCACGGCGCTGATTCCGCTGCTCAGCCTCGGCATCCCCGGCTCCAACTCGGCCGCCATCCTGCTTGGCGGGCTGCTGATCCACGGCCTGTCGCCAGGGCCGCTGCTCTTCGAGCGCAACCCGGACGTCGCCTACGGCCTCTACGCCGGACTGTTCGTCGCCAACATCGCCATGTTCCTCATCGGCCTGGTGATCCTCACGCCCTGCATCTGGCTGGTGAATCGGCCCAAGCCCTATCTGCTGGCCTTCATCTTCGCGCTGGTCGTCTCGGGCGTGTTCTCCATCGACCAGAGCCTCGTGGATGTCGGCCTCGTGCTGCTCGCCGGCGTGGTCGGCTATTTCATGCGCTGGGCCGAGATCCCGTTCCTGCCCATGGTGCTGGGCGTCGTGCTCGGCTACATGGTCGAATCGAATTTCCGCCGCTCGCTGCAGCTCTCCAACGGCGAGCTCATGGTCTTCCTCGAGGATCCCGTGTCCCTCGGCCTGCTGCTCTGCGCGGCGGCCCTCGTCACCTATTCGCTGATGCGCGAACGTCGCAATAAGAAAGCCGAAACAGGAGTTACGCCTTGACCGAGAAAGTGATCGCCGAAGCGCTGGTCCAGCGCCTGTCCACGCTTTCCACCGACGCACTGCCCGCCAACGTGCGCACCGTCGTCGAGGCGCTGCTGATCGACGTCGCCGGCCTGTGCGTCGCCGCGCGCGAAACCGACTACGTGAAGGCCGTGGCGGCGGGCTGGGACGGGGAGGGGTCGTGCACCGCGCTGGGCCATGCGCGCGGCTTCGATGCAGCGGGTGCGGCGGTGATCAACGGCCTCGCCGCGCACGGCGAGGATTTCGACGACACGTTCGAGGGCGGTCCGATCCATGCCGGCGCGGTCATCGTGCCGGCGGTGCTCGCCGCCGCCGAGCGTTACGGGCTCGATGGCAAGGCGGCACTGCTGGCCATCGCGGTCGGCGTCGAGGTCTGCTGCCGCCTGTCGATGGTCATCCCCAAGGCCGTGCACAAGGCCGGCTTCCATCCGACCAGCGTGTTCGGCGCCATGGGCGCCACCGTGGCCGTGGCCGTGGCGCGCGGCCTGTCGCAGCAGCAGACGGTTGATTCCCTCGGTATCGCCGGCAGCATGGCCGGCGGCATCATCGAGTACCTGACCGACGGCACCTGGACCAAGCGCCTGCATGCCGGCTGGGCGGCGCAGATCGGTCTGCGCGCCACGGCCTTCGGCGCCAACTCGTTCTCCGGCCCGCGCACCGTGTTCGAGGGACCGCATGGCCTGTTCCACGGTTTCGCGCATTCGCCCAAGGGCGATTACGACCAGCTTCTCGGCGACCTGGGCAAGCGCTGGGTCACCGAGACGGTGGCTTTCAAGCCTTACGCTTGCGGCACGATGATCCATCCGTATCTCGACTGCGCCATCCGCCTCGCGAAGAAGGGCGTGAAGCCCGAGGAGATCGACTCAATCGTCTGCGAGACGGCCGAAGGCATCGTCCATCGCCTGTGGGAACCTCTGGCGGCCAAGCAGAACGTCGCCAACGCCTATGCCGGCAAGTTCAGCATCCCGTTCTGCCTGGCGCTCGGCTTCTATACCGGCAAGGCGGGCCTCGAATCCTTCACCGAGGAAGCCGCCGCCGATCCCAGGCTCAAGGCCCTGGCCGGCAAGGTCACCTATGTCATCGACCCGAACAATCCCTATCCCAAGGGATTCACCGGCCACGTGCGGGTGACCCTGAAAGGCGGGAAGGTGATCGAGGAGCGCCAGCCGCATATCCGCGGCGGCGCGCACGAGCCGCTGAGCCGGCAGGAAATCGAGGAGAAGTTCGACCGCAACGCGGCCTTCGGCGGCTGGCCGGCGAACCGCCGCCGGGCCTTCATCGAATTCGCCCGCCGTGTCTTCGACGGCGGCAAGGTCAGCCTGAGCGAGTTCCGCGCCTGACTAGGCGGCCGCGATCACGTCGAAGGCGATGCTGATGCGCTCGCGCGTCCCGTCGAACGGGATCGTGCGGTGCCAGACATACGACGGGAAGGTGAGCAGCAGGCCTTCCACCGGCCGCACGAGCCGGACCTCGGGCTTCGCCGAGGCGTAAAGCTCCTCGGGCCCGCGCCCGAACTCGATCCAGCCTTCGTGGCCTTCCTGGCGCTCGTGGACAACCTCCGGCAGCTGCACGTAGTAGACGCCGCTGAGCCAAGCCTTGCGGTGGATATGCGTCACTTGGTGACCCTGGCGCCACATCTTCACACCCCAGGATTCGGTGCCCCAGCTCTTTGGTGCCGTCAGCCTGAAGGGATGCGGGCCCGCTGGCAGCCCAGCCAGCCGAGCCTCCACCTGAGCATAGATGAAGCGCTTGAGGGCCACGACGCAGGGCTCATCGGCTTCGAGCAGCTCGTCGGTATCGAGCCCGTGCACGGTGGTCTTCTCCTCGTGCAGGGTCACGTTCCTTGCCACGTGTTCGGCAAGGGCGGCATTGAATTCCTGCAGCGATGGAAAACCGTGGGCATCGCCGATCGTCGCCGGCTGCACCAGCCGGTCGAGATCGACCAGGGCCTGCACCGCCGCCTTGTCCCCGAGCTCGGTCAGGGCAATGGCGCGATGGGCCTGCACGCCGGCATTGTTCATGCCCAGGGCCACGCAGGCGTCGAAATGCTCCAGGGCGGCGCGCGCTTCGCCCCCCATCAGGCGCTCCGCTCCCAGCATCTGATGGGCGGTGGCGTTGCGGGGATTGACGGCGAGGGCGCGGCCGAAGTTCTCGATCGCTTCGGCATGGCGGTTCATCGCGACCAGCAGGTTGCCGAGATTGAGCCACAGCGTGTCGTTATCCGGCGCCAGTTCGACGGCGCGGCGCAAGGCCGGCAAGGCCTCATCGTTGCGGCCCAGGCCGTGCAGCACATAGGCGAGGTTGTCGTGGGCCTTGGCGAGAAGCGGAGCGGCAGCCAGCGCCCGGTGAAGCAGAAGCTCGGCTTCCGGCGCGTCGCCTTGCTGGTATCGCAGGACGCCCAGCAGGCGTAAGGCGTCCGCATGGGTCGGCAAGGTCGCGAGCACGCGCCGGTACAGGGGCTCGGCCTCCGCCAAGCGGTTGCCCTGATGGTGGGCAACCGCGGCAGCGAAGTCGTCGCTTGGGGCGGTCATCGGGCTCATGGCCGGGAGAATAGGGGCGCGCTTGCCGGTGATCCAGTCGTAGGCGAAGCTTCTGTATGGCTGCCGCCGTCCCGAGCCGCGAAGAGTGCCTGGAACTGGACCGGGTCGATCCGCTAGCTGGGCAGCGTGAGGCCTTCGCCCTGCCGACGGACGTTATCTATCTCGACGGCAATTCGCTGGGGGCGCTGCCCAAGACGGTGCCGGAGCGCCTGACGACCGTGGCGGCCGGCGAATGGGGGCAGGATCTGATCGGCAGCTGGAACCGCCACGGCTGGATCGATCTGCCCCTGAAACTTGGCGACAAGATCGCCCGGCTGATCGGCGCCCAGCCCGGCGAAGTAGCCGTAACAGAATCCACATCTATAAACCTTTTCAAGGCTCTGTATGCCGCTCTTGAGATCAATCCGGAGCGCAAAGTTATCCTCTCCGAAGTCGGCAACTTCCCGACCGATCTCTACATCGTCCAAGGTCTGATCAGGGCCCTCGGCCACCGCCATGAGCTGCGTACTGTTCCTGCCGCCGACATCGCCGCCGCTGTCGATCGCGATACCGCAGCGGTTCTCCTGACCCAGGTGAACTACCGCAGCGGCGCGCTGCATGACCTGGCCGCGGTCACGCGGGCGGCCCACGAAGCCGGCGCGCTGATGGTCTGGGACCTCGCGCATAGTGCCGGCGCGTTGCCCGTCGACCTCAACGGTGCCGAGGCCGATTTCGCGGTGGGCTGCGGCTATAAATATCTGAACGGCGGACCGGGCGCCCCGGCCTTCATCTTCGTGGCGCGGCGCCACCAGGCCCGTTTCAGCAACCCGCTCTCCGGCTGGCTCGGCCATGCGGCGCCCTTCGCCTTCGAGCCGGAGTACCGGCCGGCTGCCGGCATCGCCCGGGCTCTGACCGGCACGCCGCCGATCCTGGCGCTTGCCGCCCTGGAGGCGGGGCTCGATACCGTGCTGGCTGCCGATATGACGCTCATCCGCGCCAAGTCGATGGCCTTGGGCGACCTGTTCATCCGGATGGTCGAATGGGCCGGCGGGGAGCGGTCCGGTCTGACCCTGGCCAGCCCACGCGATGCCCGGCAGCGCGGCAGCCAGGTCTCCTTCCGTCATCACGACGGCTATCCGGTCATGCAGGCGCTGATCGCCCGCGGCGTGGTCGGCGATTTCCGGGCGCCGGACATCCTGCGCTTCGGTTTCGCCCCGCTCTATGTCCGCTATGTCGATGCCTGGGATGCGGCCGCCGCGCTGATCGACGTGGTGGCGACCAGGGCCTGGGACCGCCCGGAATTCAAGCACCGGGCCCCAGTAACCTGAATTGGGACCTGAGGAGACCGTGATGGCCGAGACGCCGAAGACGCCGGAAGGCGCGCACACCGATCTCGCCGGCGACATGAGCTACGGCGACTACCTGTCGCTGGACCGGCTGCTGGGGGCGCAGAACCCGCGCTCCGACAACCACAACGAGATGCTGTTCATCATCCAGCACCAGACCACCGAGCTGTGGCTGAAGCTGGTCCTGCACGAGCTGCGCGAGGCCCGCCGCCGCATCGCCGCCGACGACCTGTCGGCGGCCTTCAAGATGCTGGCCCGGGTGAGCCGCATCATGGCGCAGCTGATCCAGGCCTGGGACGTGCTGTCGACGCTGACACCCAGAGCGAATACCTCGCCTTTCGCGGAGTGCTGGGCAAGGCCTCGGGCTTCCAGTCCCAGCAGTACCGGCTGATCGAGTTCCTGCTCGGCAACCGCAACCCGGCGATGCTGGCTCCCCACCGCCACCGCGAGGATCTGCACCGCGAGCTGGCTGCCGAACTGGCGCTCCCCAGCCTGTATGACGAGGCGATCCGGCTGCTTTCCCGGCGCGGCTTCACCCTGGATGCGGCCCTGACCGAGCGGGACTGGTCGGGCCCGCGCCCGGCCGATTCGGCGGTGGAAGCGGCCTGGATCGCCGTTTACCGGGACCCCGATCACCATTGGGAACTCTACGAGCTGGCCGAGGAACTGGTCGATCTTGAGGACTATTTTCGCCAGTGGCGCTTCCGGCACGTCACCACGGTCGAGCGGGTCATCGGGGGCCGGCGCGGCACCGGTGGAACCGCCGGCGTGCCGTACTTGCGCTCGCTTCTCGAGGTCCGGCTGTTTCCCGAGTTATGGGACCTCCGCACCCGGCTCTGAACCCTGCGAATCGGGCTTCGGGATCTGCCAACTAAATCCTTGAGGCAGCATGGTTTCTTCATGAATCAGTAATTCGTTAGGCGCAACTATGGTATTGTCCAAGCAGTGAAAAACGCCTTATCCACGCGGGCCGTTAGCGTCGTCAGAGATTGCAGTTGCACGCCCCTGTGATTTAGCGTTCTTAAGGCACAATCTGGAATTCGACGGATATGCGATCCATCGGCCAGTCCGGGGCAGGGGATAGCGCCAAAAGGGTACGGAGCAGACGTCGCGATGAGCCGCCAGCCGCAATCTCGCCCGCCGCGCGACCACGTCCGCGTCATGCCCGGTAGCCGCGCGGGCGGCGCGATGTCGGACAAGGAATATGACGACTCCAAGCTGATGGGGCTCCTTCAGTCCGCGAAGAAGGAGCTGCAGGGGCTTCGTCTCGTGCATCTGCATCTCGGCATGCTCGAGAACACCGAGTTCACCGATACGACCCTGATCACCCGTGTTCTCAAGGAGGTTGCTGACCAGTCGGCGTACCTGCAGATCTTCAACATCTCCAACGGCGACATCATCATGCTCTACAAGGGCCTGAAGTTCGGCTCCGTGGAGGAGGTCTGCAAGAAGATCCAGGCGCTGCTCTTCGCCAAGACGCGGATGGTCGGCCCCAATCCCTACAGGGAGAACTCGCTCTTCTCGATCCTCGAACTGTCGCTCAACTTCATCCACGTCATCCGCTTCCTCGAAGGGATCGGCCGGGACGAACAGGTGGTGGCGGCGAGTGTCGAGGCGAAGCCGGCCGTGACTCTCGAAGAGCTGGCGAAGATCGACAAGGCGCTGACCATGTTCGATCTGTCGCCGTTCATCTTCAATCAGCCGGTGATCAACATCCGGGACGAGAGCGACCAGAACAAAGAGTATTTCGAGCTCTACATCTCGATCAAAGGGCTCCAGGACCGCCTCTCGCCGGACTTCGACCTGTCGGCGAACCGCTGGCTGTTCAACTACTTCACCGCGAGCCTCGACCAGAGCCTGCTGCGCAGCCTCAACCACGGGCTGGACTTCATCGGCAACGAATCCATCGGCATCAATATCAACCTGTCGACGGCGCTCTCGACCTCGTTCGCGAAGTTCGATGAGCGGCTGCCCGCCGCCTATCGCGGCAAGGTCGTGCTGGAGATCAACAAGGTCGACCTGATCGAGAACCGGCCGCTCTATCAGGAGCTGCTGGATTTCGCCATCAAGCGCGAATACCGGATCTGCATCGACGGCCTCAACGAGTTCTGGGTCACCCAGCTCGATTTCGAATCCCTCGGTTGCGACTATGCCAAGGTCTTCTGGACCAACGACATGCTGACGCTCGACGCCGATCTCGAGCGGGCCTATCTCGATCGCGTGGCGGCGGCCCATAAGGGGCGCTGCAAGTTCATCATGGCCCGCTGCGGCACCATGGGCGGCCTGCTCTATGCCCATAAGCAGGGGATCGACCTGGTGCAGGGCCGGGCGATCGACACGATCCTGCGCAAGGGCGTCAAGATCACGGACGCCATCAGAACCGCGATGTTGATGGACGGATGAGCCGCCCCGACTTCCGCCCGGGTTGAACCGGGACTGACGGCCGGCTAAGACACGGTGCCGGCCATGGATCTCTACCTCGTCCTCTCCAAGCTTTTCTGGCTCGTCGCCGAGCCGGCGAGCCTCCTGCTGTCGCTGCTGCTGCTCGGCTGCGTGCTGCTTTGGACCCCCTGGCCGCGCCTCGGCCGCCTGGTCATCACCCTGACGACGCTGCTGATCCTGGCGAGCGCCATCCTGCCGGTCGGTCACTGGGCGCTGAAACCGATCGAGGACCGCTTCCCGCCGCTGGTCAGCCTGCCGCCCCGGGTCGACGGCATCATCGTGCTGGGCGGGGTGGTCGACGACTACGTCATCGGCAAGCGCGGCCTGCCGCGCTCGCTGGCCGCCGCCGGCAGCCCGCGGCTCGACGCCTTCCTCGAGCTGGCGCGGCGCTACCCGATGGCCCGCCACGTCTTCACCGGCGGCTCGATCGAGCTGATCAACGAGCGCGACACCGAGGCCGACGTGGTGCGCCGCATCTTCGCCCGGCTCGGCCTCGACACGACGCGCATCATCTTCGAGGATCGCTCGCGTAACACCTGGGAGAACGCCAATTTCAGCTTCGAGCTGATCAAGCCGCAGCCCGAGGAGCTGTGGATCCTGATCACCTCGGCGCGGCACATGCCGCGCGCCATGGGCACGTTCCGCAAGGCCGGGTGGAGCAACGTCCTCGCCTTTCCCATCGACTACGTGACCGGCGAGAACGATGCTTTTTCGCCGACCTTCGGCCTGGGCGCCAATCTCAACATCCTCAGCGAAGCCATTCGCGAGTACATCGGGCTCGCGGTGTATAATTACCTCGGCCGCACGCCGGAACTGTTCCCCGGTCCTTAAAGTCCCTCGCCTAAGGGCCAAGGCTGTGGCAAACAAAGGGTCGGCTGTCGCAGGGCGAGTCGCCGCGGGGCGTTCATGAAGCGTAGGGATTTTGTAGCCAAGCTGCCGGTCGCAGCGCTGGGCTTGTTTGGGCTGCTGCCGTTTCGGGCGCTGGCCAACACCGTCGATTTCGACTCCTGGCTCGCCGCCCTGCGCGTCGAGGCCCGGCAGAAGGGCCTGTCGCAGCGCACGATCGACGACGCCCTGAGCAATCTCAGCCCGATCCCGCGGGTGCTTGAGCTCGATCGCCGCCAGCCGGAAACCACGCTGACCTTCGATCAGTACGTCACCCGGGTGGTCAACGACGCCCGCGCCGAAACCGCCCGCCAGCGGATCGTCGAGCACCGCGAGATCCTCGAGAGCGTCTCGCGGCGCTTCAACGTGCAGCCGCGTTTCATCGTAGCGCTGTGGGCCATCGAGACCGATTTCGGCCGGATCACCGGCGGCTTCCCGATCATCCAGGCCCTGGCCACGCTCGCCCATGACGGCCGGCGCAGCGCCTTTTTCCGCGAGGAGCTGTTCAACGCCCTGCGCATCATCGAGCGCACCGGCATCGCGGCGCGCGACATGAAGGGTTCGTGGGCCGGGGCGATGGGCCAGAGCCAGTTCATGCCCTCGAGCTATCTCGCCTATGCCATGGATTTCGACGGCGACGGCCGGGCCGATATCTGGAACAGCCGGCCGGACGTCTTCGCCTCGATCGCCAACTACCTGAGCCGGGTCGGCTGGCGCGCCAACGAGACCTGGGGCCGCCCGGTGCGGCTGCCCGCCGGCTTCGATACGGCGCTGGTCGACGACCGCCGGCTGCAGAAGCCTGCCCGGCCGCTGGCGGAGTGGCAGGCCCTCGGCGTGCGCAAGACCGATGGCTCGGCCCTGCCGCAGCGTGATGTCTCGGGCTGGATCGTCCAGCCGGGCGGCGGGGAGGGACCCAGCTTCCTAGTCTACGCCAACTACAAGGCCCTATTGCACTGGAACCGCTCGCTGTTTTTCGCGACGGCCGTCGGCTATCTTGCCGATCGCATCGGCGACGGTTAACCTACAATATTTAGCTGCGGCGGGCGGGAATACCCCTATATGCAGAAGCTCCTCCGGTCGACTACGGCGCTCACGGCGCTCCTTGGCGCGTCGCTGCTGGGCGGCTGCATGGAGACGACGTTTGCCGTCAGCGCCGCCAAGCAGGTCACCCGCGAGACCCCGAAGCAGCAGGGTATTTACAAGATCGGGGACCCTTACCAGATCAATGGCGCCTGGTATTACCCGGCCGAGGACTACGCCTACAACGAGACCGGTGTTGCGTCCTTCTACGGCGGCGAGACCCAGGGCGTGAACTTCCACGGCCGGCTGACGGCCAACGGCGAACTCTACGACATGAATGCGCTGACGGCCGCCCATCAGACGCTGCCCATGCCGAGCCTCGTGCGCGTCACCAACCTGGAGAACGGGCGCTCGCTGGTGCTGCGGGTCAACGACCGCGGACCCTTCGCCCGCGGCCGCATCCTCGACGTTTCGCGCCGCTCCGCGCAGCTCCTGGGCTTCGAAGGCAAGGGCACCTCCATGGTGCGCGTCCAGGTCCTGCCCGACGAAAGCCGGCAGCTCAAGATGGCCATGCTGCAGGGCACCGGCACGCCGGGGACCGAAGTGGTCGCGGCAGTGCCGCGCGGCGCGATCGAGAGCGACGCGCTGGCTCCG
>JALHMR010000029.1 GCA_022843945.1 Rhodospirillaceae bacterium
CGGCGCCGCTGCCGGACGGCGCGCGGTTCGGCGAGCACGTCTTCGCCAACCAGGCCGGCACGCGCGGCTACAAGCTCTACGTGCCCACCACCTATCGTCGCGGACAGGCGGTGCCGCTGGTCGTCATGCTGCATGGCTGCACCCAGTCGCCCGACGATTTCGCCGCCGGCACGCGGATGAACGAGCTGGCGGAGGAGCGGAATTTCCTCGTCGCCTGGCCGGCGCAGGCGCAAGCGGCCAACCCATCGAAATGCTGGAACTGGTTCAACACCGGCGAGCAGCAGCGTGACCGGGGCGAGCCCTCGCTGGTCGCCGGCATCACCTGCCAGATCATGCGCGATCACGCGGTCGAGCCCGGGCGCGTCTACATCGCCGGCCTGTCAGCCGGGGGCGCCGCGGCGGCGGTGATGGGCGCCACCTATCCCGACCTCTATGCGGCCATCGGCGTGCATTCCGGCCTGGCCTGCGGCGCGGCCCGCGACATGCCGTCCGCTTTCCAGGCGATGCGGCAGGGCGGCGCGCCGGCCGCGGCGGGCTCGCGGGCTCCCGGCGTCCCAACCATCGTCTTCCATGGCGACCGCGACACGACCGTCAACCCGGTCAACGGCGATCAGGTCATCGCCCAGTCGAAGGGTGCCGCTGCTCTGCGGACCACGATCAGCCGGGGCGCGGCACCCGGCGGGATCGCCTACACCCGCACGGTCCAGGCGGACGAGAGCGGCCGCGCGCGGCTGGAGCAGTGGGTCCTGCACGGCGCCGGCCACGCCTGGTCCGGCGGCAGCGACGCAGGCTCCTACACCGAGCCGCGCGGCCCCGACGCCAGCCGCGAGATGATCCGCTTCTTCCTGCAGCATCCGACGGCGGGCGCGTCTCCCTTCTGAGCGGACGCCGGCGGCCCTTCCGCCGCGCAGGTCCGACCGCTACGATGCTCCGGCTCGCAGCCGGGGGAGATGGACATGAAGCGCCGCAGATTCGTTACGCTGATGGGCGGTGCGGTGTGTGTGCCGTTTGCCGCGCGCGCACAGCCGGACCTGCCCCGTGTCGGCCTGTTGATGGGGCCGGCCGAGGGCGATGCCGAGATCGAGGCGCGCGTGGCGGCTTTCCGGGACGGTCTGCAGAAGCTCGGCTGGATAGACGGGCAAAACGTCAGGATCGAATATCGCTTCGGGGGCGGCGATAATGCGCGGATCAAGGCTTACGCCGCCGAGCTCGTGGACCGCGCGCCCCGCGTGATCATCGCCAACGGCACACCGGTGGTCGCCGCGCTCAGCGAGGCAACGCGCACCATCCCGATCGTCTTTGCCCCGGTCATGGACCCCATCGGCCTGGGATACGTCGATAGCTTCGCGCGACCCGGTGGCAACATCACCGGATTCATCTTCATGGACTTCTCGCTGATCGGGAAGTGGGTGGACATGCTCAGGGCCATGGCGCCGGTCACGAACCGGGTTGCGCTGGTCCACAATCCGAACACGACGCCTTACTGGACGGCCTATCTGCGGTCCGACGAAGCCGCCTCGGTCTCCCGGTCGGCGCGGCTGGTCGGGATGCCCGTCCGCAGCGCGGCCGAGCTGGAAACTTCGATCGCGGAGTTTGCGCGGGAGCCGGGTGGAAGCCTGGTCTTTCCACCGGACCCGTTCAATTTCGTGCATAACGAGCGCAGCGCACGGTTGGCGCAGCAACATCGGCTGCCGGCCGCCTCGGTGCATCGGAAATTCGCTGAAGTCGGCGGCTTGATAACCTATGGCCCGGACCTGCCGGGCATTTTCAGGCAGTCGGCGTCCTATGTGGACCGCATTCTCAAAGGCGAGAAGCCGGCCGGGCTTCCCGTGCAAAGCCCCGACAAATTCGAGATCGTCATCAATCTCAAGACGGCGCGGGCCATGGGCCTCGACGTGCCGACGGCCTTGCAGGCCACCGCGGACGAGGTGATCGAGTGAGGCCCGCGTGATCCGCTTCTTCTGGGAGCCTTCGACGGCGGGCGCGTCGCTCCGCCCTGCGCTGTCATCCCGGACCAGCGAGCGTAGCGAGCGCCGATCCGGGATCCAGCACAACGGTCGCGCTTTGCGCGGCCTTATTGTTCGGATGGCCTGGACCCCGGCTTGCGCCGGGGTGACGACCTCCTAAAGTCAGCCTCCCAATCTCCCCCTTCAACTCCGACACCTCCACCGCTCGAAGTTGCGGCTCTGGAACTCGAACTCGATGCGCACCCCAAGGCCTTGGGAAGGCAGGAAGAAACCCGGCGCCCCCCGAAAACCGGGTTCCATTGTACTATCGCAGGACTGTCCTCGAGGGTCGGGAAGGATGCCGTTGCCGGCCGCACAGCACGATCCGCGTCACGATCAGGCGCCGTCGCCCCGGGCGCCGTCGCGCCAGCACGTCCGCTTTGCCGTGACCCGGGACAACATCCGCATCGCCTACGCGGTCAGCGGCCAGGGGCCGCCGCTCATCCGGGTCGCCAACCGCCTGAGCCATCTCGACGCCGACTGGGAAAGCCCGCTGTGGCGGCACTGGTTCACGGCGCTGACCCGCGACTATCAGTTGATCTGTTACGACGGCAGGGGCTGCGGCCTCTCGGACCGCACCATTCCGCCGCTCACCTTCGAGGACTGGGTCACCGACCTCGAAGCGGTGATCGAAACTCTCGGTCTCAAGCGCTTCTCGCTGCTCGGCATCTCGCGCGGCGCGCCGACCGCCATCGCCTATACGGCGCGAAACCCGGAGCGCGTGTCGCATCTCGTGCTGCAGGGGGGCTTCGCCCGCGGCCGGCTGCGGCGCGGCGGCGGCGAGCGCCAGGAGGAGGAAGCCGAGCTGACGCTCAACCTCATCCGGCTGGGCTGGACGGAGGACAACGCGGCGGGGCGCCAGTTCTTCGCCACCCGGACCATTCCCGACGGCACGCCGGAGCAGCATCGCTCCTTCAACGACATCGTGCGCCTGGCCTCGACGGCGGAGAACGCCATCGCGGATATCCGCCTGCGCTTCCAGGTCGAGGTCTCGGAGCTGGCGGCGCGGGTCGCCTGCCCGACCCTGGTCCTGCACTCGACCCGCGACAACCTGATTCCCTTCGAGGAAGGCAGGCACCTCGCCGGCCTCATCCCGAATGCGCGCTTCGTCAGCCTGGAGAGCCGCAATCACTTCCTGCTCGAGAACGAGCCGGCCTGGCGGACCTGGCTGAGCGAGCTGCGCGGCTTCCTGCCGCGGGCGTTCCCGTCCGCGCCGGGCTTCGCCGAGCTGACGCAGCGCGAGCGCGAACTGCTGGAGCACATCGCCCAGGGCCTGAGCAACCCGGATATAGCGACGCGGATCGGCCTGAGCCCCAAGACGGTCAAGAATCACCTGACCCGCATCTTCGCCAAGCTCGGCGCCAGGCACCGGGCCCAGGCCATCGTCCTGGCGCGCCAGGCGGGACTGGGTGAGCGCACGCGAGCGTAGTGCGCGCGTGTCACCACGATTGCGATGTCACCCCCGCGAAAGCGGGGGTCAAGCATTCCGAGCACAAAGGGCGCTTAGGGATATCCCGTTGACCAAGTGCTCACGTCAACTAGGTCTTTTCACCATCGATACTACGAAGTCGCAACGGAGCCCAGAGCTTCGTCCGTCAAACTGGTCGCCAGAAAAGCGGCCGATCAGCATCATGCCTGAATAGCCCGTGTTGTTGGTGCCGTGCAGTGATACCGTTCCGTCGGCATTTACTGGACCCGCGAATGTCAAACGGGTTGCCCGATTGGCGATCATCCGCACGTTGCCGTTCTCAACAAGCATATTGAGATGACCCGCCGACGGGCACTGCACCCATTTAGCGGTCCCCGTGTATTCGCCGTCAAAAGTCGTGACCGGGACGGTCGGTGCACAGGCGGCTAAAACCAGAAGCGCGATGGCCGCGAATACTCCACGCATCGTTCACCCCGATATGAACGCAGCCCGCCCCATCCCAGGACGGAGGAGGTGAACATAACCTACTCAGATTATGACGTCACGAGACCCAACTTTTGGGAGAGAGGAAAAGGCAAGAGCTATTGCAGGGAGTCCAAGCTCGCAACGACCACATCAAACATGCCGCGCTGATAAGTAAGCGCGTTTACATCTTGAGCTTCAAAAGTCATCAAATGGGGTCAGACAATTCCGTGCGTGAAATCGGCCTGCGCGTGAAGATGTTTAAAGCGTTCCTCACGCGAATGATCTGCGCGTATAACTGGTTTAAGTCTTGGCTCGAGGTTTCCGTGATATCGAACCTCTTATTATCTTTGGTGATTCGCAACTCCCCCGTGTCCTGCTTACGGTGCCAGTAGCCGTGAATTAGAAAGTTGCGGATACGGCTTATTTCCAGAATGGTCTTTACTATGTCGTCCAGTTCAGATTCCCGGTCCTGACGCATAGCGCGTCGAGCGAACACTTCTTTCACTTCTGCGGCTAGGTGAGCGTTGCTTCTGAGCTGATCAGCAAAATCCATAGCTTCTGCGAGCGTCTTGCCCGTTATTCGCTTGTACGCCAGTTTCACCACATGCTCGAGTTGGCCATACGCAATTGCTATTCGGCCAACTACATCGCGTAGTTCGGCGTCCCACTGATCGTGAAACTCCGATAGGTAGGCCATGCGCTCCTCATGCCGTTGTAGGATGACCAAAGAAATTAAACATCAATCAGCCGCGTGTCTTGCCAGCATTTCAAGCTGAGAAAAGAGCACCGTTTCTGCTCCTGGTCAGGTTCTATCGCCGCTTGCGCCCGTGCTCCATCGAGTGGTGATCTGAATCTTGGTTGCTTTGCCTGTAAGAGGCTCGAATGACTCCCGCAACTCGGAACGCTCGTAGAGAATGTGGGGACACGACAGCATCCGGTCCAGCCTTGAGGCCAGCCAGTCGCCGAACGCTTTGAGGATGGTCAGGAGGTCGAACACAGGCAGACTCCCGCATTAAGTCGTGATGCCGACTCAGCGGAAGTCGCGAAATCATTCTAGGAACTTCGGACGCTCTGTCAAATTGCACGTCATGTGCACAAAGGCCTGAATCGCAAAGCGATCTCAGCTTAAACACTTGAATCCTAAACTACTCTCAACCGTAGAGCACCGCTGTGGAAAGGCGGGGGTCGGTGGGGGTGAGCAGTGAAAACACTGATTCAGCACTAAGATTTTTTACATCGTAGTTCGGCCAACCGCCTTCCTGATGGCGGTCGGGTCAAGGCCTACCCGCCAAAATCACCGCGCGCTCCGGCAGCAGGTAGATTCCGGTCGGCGTGCCGGTTTCGGTGGTGATGACCTTGATCGTCTGGCCGCCGGGCAGGCGGAAGCGCCAGTAAGCATCAATCGGTCGGCGACTTGGTGCGCTGCACCTCGCCCTTGAGCGCCAGTACCTCCACCGGCGCATCCGGCCAGTTATCCTCCCAGCACACGATCAAGTCGCACCCGGCCGGGTCGTGGCGGTGGCGCTCGAAGTTGCGGCTCTGGTACTCGAACTCGATGCGCACCCGCCGCCAGCCGCCGGCGCAGCGCTGCTTGGCCTCGCAATCGGGAAAGCCGGTGCCCACGCGCTCGATGACGAAGCCCAGCCCCGTCGCCAGCCCGGCGAACAGCGCCACCACGCCCATCTCGTTGGTCGGCGCGTGCAGCAGCGGGCCGGGATGGAGCGGCTCGCCGTAGCGCGCACCCGGCGTCTTGGCCGTGTGCAGCGGCACGCCGGGTTTCTCCGAGAGCAGCGGCACATAGGGGAAGTCCGGCTCGTTCTTCTCGATCCACTCCTTGAACGCCGTCAGCGTGCCGCGCCAGTTCCGCCAGCGTGCGTAATAGGTTGTCTTGTTGCAGGCGCCAAAGCGCTCGAGATGCAGGGCGGGCGGGATGGCGCTGGCCTTCATGCAGGCATCGCGCAGCCGCCGGAACAGGTCGTCGTCGCTCAGCCTTGAATTGCTGGCCGGCTTCAAGCTCGCCGCCCGGCGCATGGCGTTGTAGTCGCCCATGATCCTGCGGATTCGATACGACGTGATGCCGGTCGCCTTGATGAACTCCCGCTCCGAGATGTCGTCCCGCCCGGCCTTCTTCGCCAGCGCCTTGAGGCGCCGGACCAGGCTTTCGGGCGTATGGACGGGGCGGTGCGCGGGCCGGGCGGGCGTCATGCGAAGGAGATGGGGCATCCAATCCATTTTGTCTAGAGGGGCGGCGGGTCTTTCCCGGCGAGTACCGACGAAGCCGTTGGAAAGCATCGCTGAAATCCGCGGGCCCACCCACACCCGGATCGCCGTACGGGCCGCGCCTGCGTTACACTGCCGGCCACGATGCCCCGCCGCCTGAGAGCATGACCCGCCAGCTCGCCGTCGCCCGCCTCTGGTACGAGGCCAATTCCTTCTCGCCGGTGATAGCCGATCGCGCGGCCTTCGTGCGGCGCGAGTGGCTGTCGGGCCCGCAGGCGCTGGAAGCGGCGCGCGGCGCCAATACCGAACTCGCGGCGCTGCACGACTTCCTGCAAGCGCGGCCGGACTGGCAGGTCACCGTGCTGCGCTGCGCCTCGGCCTCGCCGGCCGGGCCGATGGACGATGATCTGTTCACCGAGTTTTATGACGAGGTCATCGCCGGCATCGCGGCGCGGCGCTGGGACGCGGTCTACCTGTCGCTGCACGGCGCCTGCGTCACCACGCGGCGGGTGCGGCCGGAGCTCGGCCTGATCGCGGCGGTGCGCGGCATCATCGGCGACGAGGTGCCTTTGGGCGTCTCCTTCGACCTGCATGGCAACCTGGCGGCCGAGGCGGCGCGCTTCATGACCTTCGCCTCGGTCTATCGCACCTACCCGCATACCGACATGCGCGAGACGGCGAACCGGGTGCTTGACCGGCTGGCGACCACCGCCGAGGGCCGGCTGAAGCCGGTGGGCGCCGTGGTCAAGGTGCCGGCGATGCTCAAGAGCTTCAACATGCGTACGGCAGCCAGTCCTGGAGAGAAGCCGGGCCCGATGCAGGAGATCGAGGCGATGGCGCGCTCGCTGGAGACCGGATCGGTGCTCGACTGCGGCGCCTTCGGCGGCTTTCCCTACGGCGACACGCCCGATGCCGGGGCCACGGCGATGGCCTTCGCCGACAACGATCCGGCGGCGGCGCGAGCGGCGGCCCAGGCGCTGGCCGAGGCGATGTATGCCAGGCGCGCGGCGTTCGAGGTGCGGCTGCCGACACCGGCGGAAGGCATCGTCCAGGCGCTGGCCGGGCCGCCGGGCCTGGTCTGTGTCAGCGATCCGGCCGACAACCCCTATTCCGGCGGCATCGCCGATACGCCGGCGCTGTTCCGCGCGCTGCTTCAGGCGCGGCCGGCGGTGCCGACGGTCTTTGCGTTTTTCTGCGACAAGCCGCTGGTGGCCCGGGCGCGCGAGGCCGGGATCGGCGCCATGCTCGACCTGGAGCTCGGCGGGCAGGTGATGCCCGAGTACGGCGCGCCGGTGAAGACGCGCGGCATCGTCATGCGCTTCACCGACGGCAAGTTCGTCAATAGCGGGCCGATGGAGACGGGACTGGCCGTCGATCTCGGCCGCACCGTGGTGCTGGATGTCGAGGGCATCCAGGTGATCGTCACCGAGAACTCGCACCCGCCCAACGACCCGGAATTCTTCGCCCTGCACGGCGTGGATATCGAGCAGACCCGTCTCTTATGCGTGAAAGTGAAGAACCACTTCCGCGCCGCCTTCCAGGGCCGCGCCGCGCTGATCGTCGATACGGATGCGCCGGGCCCGGCGGCGCTAGACCTGTCGCTGCTGCCCTACCGCAAGGTGCCGATGGATTTAAGGCCGGCGCCTCGCTAGGCGTCATCCCGGACCAGCGAGCCCTTCAAGGGCGAGCGCCGATCCGGGATCCAGCACATACTGCGCGCTTCGCGCACTGTATTTTCGGAAGTCTGGACCCCCGCTTTCGCGGGGGTGACAGTGCTTTGGTCAGTCCAAGCTGATCTTCGCCGCCGCGACCACCTCTTTCCACTTGGTCTGCTCGGTGGTCAGGAAGGCGGCCAGCGCGGTGGGCGTGCCGCCGACCGGCTCGGCGCCGACCTCGCGGAAGCGCCGCCGCATGTCCTCGGTCTTGAGCTGGGCGTCGATATCGGCCGACAGCTTGGCGACGATCTCGGCCGGCGTCTTCGCCGGGGCCACGACCACGAACCACGAGGTCGCCTCGTAGCCGGGCACGCCGGCCTCGGCCATGGTCGGCACGTTGGGCAGGGCGAACCAGCGCTTCGAGCTGGTGACGGCGAGCGCGCGCAACGTCCCGGCCTGGATATGCGGCAGGGCCGAGGGGATGTTGTCGATGGTCATCTGCACCTGGCCGGCGAGCAGATCCTGCAGCGCCGGGCCCGAGCCGCGATAGGGCACGTGGGTCATGCTGATGCCGGCCATAGTCTTGAGGAGCTCGGTCGAGAGATGGCCGGTGGTGCCGTTGCCCGGTGTCGCAAAGTTGAGCGTGCGGGGCTTGGCCTTGGCCAGCGCCACCAGTTCCTTGAGGTCCTTGGCCGGTACCTGCGGATTGACCGCCAGCACGTTGGCCACCAGCGCCACCAGTGAGACCGGCGCAAAATCCTTCACTGTGTCGTAGGGCATGGAGCGATAGACGTACTGGTTGATCGCCTGGGTGCCCGGCGTGCCCATCATGATGGTGTAGCCGTCGGGCGCCGCCTTGGCGACGATCTCGGCGCCGATATTGCCGCCGGCCCCGCCGCGGTTGTCGATGGTGAATTGCTGGCCGTAGAGCTCCGACAGCTTCTGGCCGACCAGGCGGGCGAGGATGTCGGTGGTGCCGCCCGGGGCGAAGGGCACGACGAAGCGCACGGGCTTGGTGGGCCAGGTCTGCGCCTGGGCGGGCGAAACGAGAAACAGCGCCGTCGCGGCGGCCAGGATACGGACGATCACGGGAAGCTCCCCAGACAGGTTTATTGGCTGAGGAGGATAGAGACAGCCGTCATCCCGGACAAGCGAGCGCCAGCGAGCGCGATCCGGGATCCATCGGGCCGGCGGAACAAGGCGCCGGGTATTGCCCGCGCCGAATGGACCCCGGCTCGCGCGGCTTCGCCGCTTGGCCGGGGTGACAATTGGGCTGGTCAGCGCCGTGGCAGCATCCGGTGCAGCAGTCCGTCGTGGTGGACGAAGTGGTGCCACAGCGCCGCGACCACGTGCGCCACAACAAGGAACAGCAGAAGGTTCGCGAGAACCTCGTGCGCCTCCTCCGCGGCCTTCTCCCAGGCCCGGTCGCGCGCCCATGGTGATGCCAGCGCTGTCACCCAGAACAGGTTGATGCTCTTGCCGCCGAGCCAGGCCGCGAATACGCCCGAGAGCGGCACGGCGACCATCAGGAGGTAGAGGCCGAGATGCCCGAGACGCGCGGCCCAATCCTGCCATGCCGGCGTGCCGGGGGGAGGGGCCGGCAGCGGATTGGTCAGGCGCCACAGCAGCCGCAGGGCCGTCAGGGTCAGCACCAGCGTTCCCAGTGCGAAATGCAGATCGGTACCGGCCGCCCGTGACGGGCCGCGCGGCAGGTCGCCCATCACGGTGCCGACTGTCCAGGCCAGCGCAATCGTCAATGCGGCGAGCCAATGCAGCAGCCGGCTGGGCAGGCCAAACGTCTCTGCGGTGTCGCGTACCTGCATGGCAACCATCCTGGTTGATGGCGTTGATGGCAAGGATGACGGGAGATGCCGGCTATCGTCCTTGACCCAGATCAAAGAGGCATCCAGGGCGGCGGGGAGGCCGGCAGCCCGACCGCGCGTCGTTTTCGTTCACACGGCGGCCGGTTCGCGCGTCTACCTGATGGCCCTCCAACCGGGGTGAGTCATGCCGGCCGCGTTCCTGGTCGTCCCCTACGCGCGCAGCGAAAGCGACGCAACGGTGCTGCTCGCGCAGACCCAGCTGGTCCAGAGCTGGGCCGGCGGACAGAGGGTCGCGGCGCGGATTCCGGGCCATGCCGGCCAGTGGGTCCTCGTGCGCGGCAAGGTCCCGGATGGCGAATCCGTCACGCCGGCCGCCTTCAAGCTGTTCAAGGCCCGGACCGGGATCGATCTCGGCGACCCGCAGGTCCTGTCGACCTACGGCCTGGCCGCCCCGCAGGAGGTCGTCCTCCAGGATCGGAACTACACCCAGTTCACCGTTCTCTATCTCTCCGGAACGGTCACCGGTCTCGAGGCGCTTGCCGCGGCCATCAATGCCAATATCAGCGCCACGAGCGTGGTCGACGGCGTGTTCGTCGAGACCGCGGCCACGCGCACCGCCGTCGCGGCGGGCAGGATGGGCCCCATCCTGCCGCCGCAGGATGGCTGGGCGGCGTTTATCGTGCGCAATGTCTATCGCGGCCTGCCGCCGCCGCCGCTGGATGTCGTCTACCCGACGCTGGTGAAGCAGATCACCGCCCGTAGCCGCCAGCCGGCCGATATCGATCAAGTCGCGCTGGCGGCGCTGCCGGGCGGCGGCATCGACCCGCCACCACCGCCGCCGGTGACCACGCCCAGACTGCTGCGCCTGCTGGTCGACGGCGTCGAGCCGCCCTCGATCGAGGGCAAGCCCTACCTCGCGATCCACGACAGGGAAGGGCGGGCGACGATCCGCGCCGTCATCGATCCGCCGTCCGAAGCGGCGCCCATCGAATGGCGGGGCGGCGAGGAAGACGCCTCGCGCATCCCGGCGCTGCGTATCGTGCCGTTCGGCCGGATCACCCGGCGCGGCGAGCCGCTGACGGTGTCGGCGACGCTCGGCGAGACCACGCTCACGGCACGCTTCGTCATCGAGCCGAAGCTGCTGGGCATCAAGGTCGCCAACGCCGTCTGGAACGAGGAGATCAGGGACTGGGTCGCCGACTACAGCACGGATGGCGCGCCGGTGGTGATCACCGCGGAGACGGCGCCGGCCGCGCCGGAGGCCTACGCCTATCTCAAATGGCGCGGCAGCGGCCGCCTCGATCCCGATAGTGCGGGCGAGCGCTACCTGATTTCGCGCGACCAGGTCACGAATCCCGACATTCCGATCGACGTGGAGGTCGTCGTCGATCCCGGAGAAGTAACATGAGCGATCGTCACCGCCAGCGTGTCAGCATCCCGCTTGTCATCCCGCCCGTCATCACCGGGATCACGATCACCGGCGGGAATCCCCGCGAGCGGCCCGACCACATCTGGGAGCTCGAATACAACGCCGCCGGCCAGTGCACGATTGCAGCCGCGATCAGCGCCAGCCGAATGCTGGTCCGCACGCGCTGGGTGCACGGCCATCCGGCGCAGGTCGTGGCGCAGGACAGGCTCGACTTCACCCTGCCGCTGAGCACCGTCGATGCCCCCGACGCCGCCCGGACATACACCTTCCAAATCATGTCGGGCGATACCGTCCTGCGCGAATCGTCGGTGAGGATCCGGCGCGTGCCGATCCTGAACGGCGTCGCCCTTTCCGGACGCTGTCTCGTGGACGAGGGCCACGACACCTTCCGCGCCTATCCGCTGAACGCCATGGGTAGCCACGGCGCCGTGATCACCATCACCGCGACGACCACGCCCAATTCGGCCGAAGCCTGGCGGCATCTCGCCTGGCAGAACGCGGGCATCGCCACCGCCGCGGGCAACGTCCGCACCATCGCCCTCGACGGCCGGGGCGCTTACGACGTCCAGGCGCGCATCGGCACGGCGGCGGCGATGACGCGGACGCTGCGCGTGTGCAGCGCGCGGCCCCAGGACAACACGCTCGGGCTGCGGATGGAGCGCATCGTCTTCGACGGCGGGCGCCCCGTCGTCCGCGACGACCCCGGTCACGTCCAGCAGCCTTTCGACCGGGAATGGCAGAGAGGCCGCGGCGCCGACCGCAATGCGCAGTCGCCGCAATGGTATGCGGGGAACGACCCGGTGACCATCGCCCGCGCGGCGATCAGCGTGGCGACCCCGCCTCGCGCCGACCAGCAGGTCGATATCCGGGCGACGGCCTTCTTCCCCCGCCCCCGCAACCGGCAGGGCCATATCGCCTGGACCGCGTGGCCCGCTTCGCGCGTCAGGGCCACCGATCGCGAGATCGTTCTTCCCCGCCTCAATTCCACGCGGCTGCCGCGCGAGGTCGTCTGCGGCGATCCTTTCGATATCCTGTGGGAGGCGAATGTCGCCGGCGCGGGCTGGGTCTGTTTCGGCATGACCTCGCATATCTTCTACGTGACGCTCGCCGACCGGCGAGCGGAATACGTGACAGGTGGATTCTACGATCGCGGCCAACGGCGCTGGCGCACGGTCACCCGCCCCACGGTCGGGTTCTACACGCTGCTGGCCATTTCCTGCCGGGCCGCGGACGGCATCGGCAACCCCGACGAGGTGGTCGCCGGCATCTACGGACCCTTCACCCGCCTCGATGCCCGGACCGGGGCGAACAACGAATTCGTCCGCAAGCTCCACCCGAATCCGCCGCTCGCCTATTGGAATCCCTTCCAGCCTTCCTCGTTCGACATGTGGGTGGTGTTTGCCGGGCAGAACAGCAGCGCGCGCTGCGGCGCCTGGTCGGAGATGTTCGTGGCGATGGGCGCCCTCCACGGCAGGGAGCTCCAGGTCTGCTCGGCGGTCGTCGACCGCACGCGGGTGGTCAGCGCGGAAGGATTCCTGGTGCGCAACTGGCAGTTCTTCACGCCGCCGGCCCAGAGCGGCACGGCCTACACGCATCACGGCGCGCCCGTGATGAGCGGCGCCGCCATCCCCGGCGAACGCGCCGGCCTGGTCGGCCAGAACAGCCCGAATCCGCCGCCCGTGTTCGGCGATCACGCGGTCGTCCTCGATCCGGCTCCCGCCGCCCATGGCCGGATCTATGATCCGTCCTACGGCGGCTTCTACGCCGACAAGCGGACCTGGTTCTATGCCTCGATCGGGGGGCTCTATTCCGTTCCGCTGATTCGCACCGACCCGAACTGCGGCTATTCCACCACGGCGGCGGCCCCGTCGCAGCCCAACATCATCTCGCTGACCAACCAGGTGACGGGTCAGCTGGTGGTCTAGCGCGCCGTTTGTCAGCCTCCCCGGAGGATTCGATGCCCCAACCACCGTTCAGCGACTGGCGCCTGCTTCCCCGGGACCGGGGAGGGCCGCTGCGTCTCGCCGCTTCGGCAAGCGGCGTGGTTCTCTATCGCGGCGCCGCCGATCCCATAGACCCGGACGGCGGCACGCCGGGTTTCCATGCGCATCAGATGACGCTGTCCGCCGTGGAGGTGTCCGGCTCGGGCCTGCAGGCCACGCTGCCGAGCGTCGCCAGCGCGCCGCGCCTGCTTCCGGTGGAGGTTCAGTTCGATATCGCCCGGCGCGACGACGGCAGGATGGCCCTGGCGATCGAGGATTTCGGCGGCGGGATCAACGCTCTCGATATCGGCGTCATCGAGGGCGGCGTCCAGGAGATCGAAACGGTCTACCAGGACTTCAACAACTACTGCCTCCCGCGCTTCGTTCGCGGCAATGCCCCGCCGGGCCGTTTCGTATCGGTGGCGATCGCCGGCGGCTACCTCGCCGTGGTCGGCGAAAGCCCGGCGGAGCCGCCGATCACGCCCGACAGCGCTCCCTTCACCATGCTGCTCGAGGCGCAGAGCGGCGTCGTCATATCCGTTGATCCCACACCCCCGTCGAGCACCGAGACCCTGCTGGCCGGGAGACTGGCGCTGCTCACCTTCGTCGAGGGACTCGGGCCGCCCTCGCCGGCGCTGGAATTCCCCGGCACGTTATCCTTCCACCGGATCGCGGGCGGCCAGCCCAGCGGCTCGCCGCTGCGGCTGTTCGACGCCGACGGCAGCTATGACTTCGATGTCGACGCGCAGGGCGGCACGGCGCTCGTGCTCGCCTCCACCATCAACGGGCCGCAGCTCCTGCGCCTCGATCTTGCCTCCGGCGCAAGGACGCCCATCCCCTGGCCGTCCGACTACGTGGCGGCGAGCGTCTGGTCCTCGAGCCCGACGGTGGCGGCCGTGCCGGGCGGCACGCTGGTCTCCTTTGCCTTCTACGAAGGCTCGGGTGACAGCATCCGCGGCATCCGCTACGGCCAGATCGACCTGGCGCGGCTTTCCTAAGCCGTCGCGATAGTGCCGGCAGCGCAATGTTCCTACATTGCGCGAGAGGCGCTCCGAGCGCTTTCGCCGGGGTGACGGTCAGCGTAGGTGTCGTTATTCCGCCGCTTGGCTCGCCGGGGCCGGGTTGCGCCAGCAGGCCATCAGCTCCGCCTCGCGGGTCTTGGCCCTGGCGACGTTGGCCTCCTTGATATGGCCGTAGCCGCGGATCTGCTCGGGCAGCGAGGCGAGCTCGACCGCCAGCGGGTGGTTGGCGGCGTTGAGCCCGGCCATCAGCACGTCGAGCAGGGTCTCGTACTCGGTGATCAGCCGGCGCTCCATGCGCCGCTCCTCGGTCTTGCCGAAGATGTCTAAAGCCGTGCCGCGCAGGAACTTGAATTTCGCCAGCAGCCGGAAGGCCGGCAGCATCCACGAACCGAAGGTCTGCTTCTTCAGGTGGCCGGTGACCGGGTCGCGCTCGGCGATGCGCGGCGGGGCGAGGTTGAACTCGAGCCTGAAGTCGCCTTCGAACTGCTGGCGCACCGCCTGCATGAAGGACGGGTCGGCGTAGAGCCGCGCCACCTCGTACTCGTCCTTGTAGGCCATCAGCTTGAAGAGATAGCGCGCCACCGCCTCGGTGAGGCCGCTCTGGCCGGGCGTGCGCGAGGCTTCGATGCCGGCCACGGCGCGCACCCGGTCGGCGTAGCGCCTTGCGTAGGCGGCGTCCTGGTATTTCGTCAGGAACTCGACGCGCCGGGCGACGATCTCCTCCAGCGTGCGGGCCCGGGCCGGCAGCGCGGTGACCGTGCTGTCCTTGGGCTTGCTGCCCGCGACGGCCTTCTCGACGGCGGCGCGGTCGTGTGCGGCGAGGCGGCCCCAGCGGAAGGCGGCGGTGTTCATCGCGACCGAGACCTCGTTGAGGGCGATGGCCTTCTCCAGCGCCTCGGCCGAGACCGGGACCAGGCCGCGCTGCCAGGCGAAGCCGAGCAGGAACAGGTTGGTGGCGATCGAGTCTCCGAGCAGGGAGGTCGCCAGGTTGGTGGCGTCGACGAAGTCGAGCGCGCCCGCACCGACGGCGTTCTCCAGCGAGCGCTTGAGCTCGGCGATCGGCAGGTGGAAATCCGGCTTGCGCGTGAACTCGCCGGTGACCAGCTCGTGGGTGTTGACCACGGCCTTCACATGGCCGGGCTTGAGCTTGGACACGGACTCGTCGCCCGCCGCAACCACCAGGTCGCAGCCCAGCAGCAGATGCGCCTCGCCCTCGGCGACGCGCACCGAATGCAGGTCCTCCGGCGTGTTGCCGATGCGGATATGCGAGAACACCGCGCCGCCCTTCTGCGACAGGCCGGTCATGTCGAGGATCGAGCAGCCCTTGTTCTCCAGGTGCGCGGCCATGCCGACGATGGCGCCGATGGTCACCACGCCGGTTCCGCCTATTCCGGTGACCAGGATGTTGTAGGGCTCGCCCAGGGTCGGCAGCTTCGGCATCGGCAGGCCGGCGGCCGGATCGGGTGCCACGGCGGTGGGCGATGCCTTGGCGATCACCGGTTTCGGTTTGCGCGGCTGGCCGCCCAGCACCGTCACGAAGGACGGGCAGAAGCCCTTCACGCAGGAATAGTCCTTGTTGCAGGACGACTGGTCGATGGCCCGCTTGCGGCCGAACTCGGTCTCGACCGGCACCACCGACAGGCAGTTCGACTGGATGCCGCAATCGCCGCAGCCCTCGCACACCGCCTCGTTGATGAACACGCGCTTGGCCGGATCGGGGAAGGTGCCGCGCTTGCGCCGGCGGCGCTTCTCGGCGGCGCAGGTCTGGTCGTACAGAAGAACGGTGACGCCCTTGAGTTCCCGGAGCTCGCGCTGCACCTGGTCGAGATCGTCGCGGTGGTTGAAGGTCGTGGCGGCGGGGAAGCCGGCATCGGCCGGGTACTTGTCGGGATCGTCGGAGACCACGGCGATGCGCGTCACACCCTCGGCCGCCACCTGGCGGGCGATCTGCGGCACGGTCAGGCCGCCTTCGGCCGGCTGGCCGCCGGTCATGGCCACGGCGTCGTTGTAGAGGATCTTGTAGGTGATGTTGACGCCCGAGGCGATGGCGGCGCGGATGGCCATCGATCCGGAATGCGTGTAGGTGCCGTCGCCCAGGTTCTGGAAGATGTGCGGCGTCTCGGTGAACGGCGCCTGGCCGATCCACTGCGCGCCCTCCGCACCCATATGGGTAAAGGTCTGGGTGTTGCGGTCCATCCACACGGCCATGTAGTGGCAGCCGATGCCGGCTGCGGCCCGGCTGCCCTCGGGAACCCGCGTCGAGGTGTTGTGCGGGCAGCCGGAGCAGAAATAGGGCGTGCGCTTGACCGTGACGTGCGGCGCCTTGAGCTGCTTCTCCTTGGCGTCGAGGAAGGCGAGGCGCTCCTCGATATGCGGCGTGCTGAAGAAGGGCTTGAGGCGGTGGGCCAGCACGCGGGCGATCTGCGCCGGCTGCAGCTCGGCGGCCGAGGGCAGGATCCATTCGCCGTGCTCGTCGAACTTGCCGATCAGGCGCGGCCGCACGTCGGCGCGCCAGTTGTAGAGCTGCTCCTTGAGCTGGTTCTCGATGATCGCGCGCTTTTCCTCGATGACGATGACTTCCTCGAGGCCCTCGGCGAAGTGGCGCGCGCCCTCGCGCTCCAGCGGCCAGGACATGCCGACCTTGTAGACGCGGATGCCGATCTCGGCGGCGAGCTTGTCGTCGATGCCGAGATACTCCAGCGCCTCGCGCGTGTCGTGATAGGCCTTGCCGGTGGTGATGATGCCGAAGCGGGGCTTCGGGCTGTCGAGGACGATCTTGTCGAGCTTGTTGGCCCGGGCGAAAGCGAGCGCGGCGTAGGCCTTGAAGCGGTGCAGCCGGTATTCCTGGACGTTCCAGTCGTCGGGCCAGCGGATATGCAGCCCGCCCTCCGGCATCTCGAAGTCGTTGGGGATGACGATGCCCTGGCGCTGCGGATCGACATAGACGGAAGCCGCGGCGTCCATGGTATCGGCGATGCACTTCATCGACACCCAGCAGCCGGAATAGCGGCTCATCGCCCAGCCGAGCAGGCCGTAATCGAGGACCTCCTGCACGCCGGCCGGGTTGAGCACCGGCAGCATGGCCGCCATCATGTGGTGGTCGGACTGGTGCGGCAGGGTGGAGGACTTCGAGGCGTGGTCGTCGCCCAGCATGACCAGCACGCCGCCGTGGCGCGAGGTGCCGGCCAGGTTGCCGTGGGTGATCGGGTCCATCGAGCGGAAGACGCCCGGGCCCTTGCCGTACCAGATGGAGAAGACGCCGTCGTATTTGGCGCCGGGGAAGAGGTTGACTTGCTGGCTGCCCCACACGCCGGTGGCGGCGAGATCCTCGTTGAGGCCGGGCTGGAAATGGATGTGGTGGCGCTTGAGGAACTTCGAGGCGCGCCACAGCGCCATGTCGTAGCCGCCGAGCGGCGAGCCGCGATAGCCGGAGATGAAGCCGGCGGTGTTCAGCCCCGCCGCCTCGTCGCGCCGGCGCTGCATCATCGGCAGGCGCACCAGCGCCTGCGTGCCGGTCAAAAAGACCCGGCCCGCATCGAGGGCGTATTTGTCGTCAAGACTGACTGCGGCCAGCGCCATCGCTCCTCCCAAAGGCCCGAATGCGCGAATTCGTTGCCCCCAAGGTAGTGCAGTGCGGCGCAGCAAACAATGCGGGTGAAAACAGATATTTAGGGGCGCAATAAAGCGCCGGGGAATGGGGGCCACGCGACAAGAATTGCCGCCAGCGGACTGCCGTGGATCGCAAAATTACCCGAGGGGCACCTTCTGGCTCCCGCCTGCGATGCCGGCGAAGGCCGGCATCCAGAGTGTGGACCCCGACTTGCGCCGGAGAGACGAGTGTGCGTGAACCTGGCCGAAATACGTTTTAGAAACAGGCTGCGGCGCCGTGCCGCCGACGGGACCCCTTGTGACCTCCTACGACGTGATCATCCTGGGCGCCGGCGGCGCCGGCCTGATGGCCGCGGCCACGGCCGGCCAGCGGGGACGTTCCGTGCTGGTCCTCGACCACGCGACGCGCCTCGGCGAGAAGATCCGCATCTCCGGCGGCGGGCGCTGCAACTTCACCAATATCCACACCACGCCGGCGAATTTCCTCTCGGCCAACGAGCATTTCTGCAAATCGGCGCTGCGCGGCTACACGCCGCAGGACTTCGTGGCCCTGGTCGAGAAGCACGGCATCGCCTGGCACGAGAAGACCCTCGGCCAGCTTTTCTGCGACGGATCAGCGACACAGATCGTCGACCTGCTGCTGGCGGAATGCGCCGCTGCCGGCGCCGTGGTCCAGGGCAGCACGCGGATCACCGCCGTCGCGCACGGGCCGGACGGCTTCACCGTGGCGACCGATCGCGGCGAGTATCGCTGCCGCTCGCTGGTCGTGGCCACCGGCGGACTGTCGATCCCCAAGATCGGCGCCACCGGCCTGGGCTACGACATCGCCCGGCAGTTCGGCCTCAACGTCGTCGAGCCGCGGCCGGGTCTCGTGCCGCTGACCTTCGATCCGGGGTTCATCGGTCGGCTCAAGGATCTCGCCGGCGTATCGGCCGAGGCCGAGGTGAGCTGCGGCAAGACCCGCTTCACCGAGGCGCTGCTCTTCACCCATCGCGGGTTGAGCGGGCCGGCGATCCTGCAGATCTCGTCCTACTGGAAGGAAGGTGAGGCGATCGTCATCGATCTGGCGCCGGGCGTGGATGTGCGCGACCTGCTGAAGGCGGCGCGGCGTGATCACGCGAAGCAGGAGGTGCTGACGGTGCTGGCCCGGCTCGTGCCGCGCCGCCTGGCCGAGACCATCGCGGGGCTGGCGGATGTGAGCGGGCGCATGGCCGACCAGTCCGACGCACGGCTGTGGGCCGTCGCCTCGCGGGTGAAGGAATGGCGCGTCGTGCCCCAGGGCACCGAGGGCTATCGCACCGCCGAGGTCACGCTCGGCGGCGTCGATACCGGGGCGCTCTCGTCAAAGACCATGGAGGCGCGCGGCGTGCCCGGTCTCTACTTCATCGGCGAGGTCGTCGACGTCACCGGCCATCTCGGCGGCTTCAATTTCCAGTGGGCGTGGTCGTCCGGCCACGCGGCCGGCCGGCACGCCTGAGCCGGTGATGCCTGGTGTCGGCCCGGCCTATCGCTGGCTGCCGTCGGGCCGCTCGCCCGGCGGCGTGTGGGCGACCAGGCCGCGACGCACGAGCGTGGTCCACGCCGTCTCGGCGTCGTCGGCGAAGTCGAACAGCTCGAGGTCGCGCCGCTCGATCACGCCCTCGTCGATCAGGGCCTCGAAGTTCACCACCCGGGTCCAGTAGCGCCGGTCGAAGAGCACGATGGGCAGCGGCGGCGCCTTCTCCGTCTGGCGCAGGGTCAGGATCTCGAACAGCTCGTCGAGCGTACCGAAGCCGCCGGGAAAGACGACCAGCGCATTGGCGCGCATCGCCAGGTGCATCTTGCGCATCGCGAAATAGTGGAAGCGGAACGTCAGGTCGGGCGTCGAGTAGATGTTCGGCTCCTGCTCGAGCGGCAGGCGGATGTTGAAGCCGACCGACGGCGCGCCGGCCTCGGCGGCGCCGCGGTTGGCGGCCTCCATGATGCCCGGACCGCCGCCGGTGGCGATGACGTTGTCGCGCTGGCCGCCGAGCGGGCTCAGTGCGCCGCCGCGCTCGGAGGCGATGCGGCCGAAATCGTATGCCGCCTGATACCAGGCGCGCAGACGCGGCGGCCCGTCGGACCGGGCGCGGGCGCTGCCGAAGACCACGATCGTCGAGCGCACGCCCCAGGCGCGCAGCCGTTCCTCGGCCTTGGCGTATTCCAGGAGGAAGCGCACACCGCGCATGCTGTCGCCCAGCAGGAACTCGCTGTCGAGGGCGGCGAGCTGATACGCCGGGGACTGGCTTTGGGCCGAATTGTCGGTGGGCATGCGCGCTCCAGTGCCGAAACCCGGCGCTGGGGTCAGGACAGCCGGGGCGCCGTAGGGGCGCCGGAGGTTACATCATGCCGATCGGCACGCCCATCGGACTGAAGACGATCTCGTCGGCGGTCTTCTTCTGCTCGGCGCTCAGGCTGGCATAGAGCGGGTCGAGCACGGCCTTGAAGCGCATCATCTCCTCGGCATGGGCGGTGAAGGCGTTGGCCTGGGCCAGCACGCGGTCGGGCAGGGAGACGCCGGTGCCGACCTGGCCGTGCATCGCCCGCTGCTCGACATGCATCGTCGTGGCGTTGCCGCGCACGGCCTCGGCGAAGGCGTTCCAGGCCGGGAGCTGGGCGTCGGTGATCTTGAGCTCGGCCTTGAGGAAGGCGAGACGGCCCTCGACGCGATCGAGGCCGCGCAAGCTCATCGGCCCCTCGGCGCCCCGGCGCTCGCCCATGCCGCGCCCCTGCATCATGCCGCCCTGCATCATGCCCCCCTGCATCATGTCGGGGGTCATCATCATCCGGCCCGGGGGCGAGGCCTGGGGCTGCGGGGTCGCATGCCGATGGTCCTGGCCCTGGGCGAGGGCGGGAGTGGTGAAAAGCAGCGCGGCAAGGGCGGTGGCTCGCAGCAGGGTCATGATGCACCTCCGGAAAGATGCACGAACTCTAGGCGCCGCCGGCCGGGGCCGCCTTGATCTGGCTCAATCCCGAATTACCGGCTCCTGGTCAGCACGACATGCGTGGCGGCGGCCGTCGGCACGTGCTCGCTGCAGCGGTAGCCGAGCCTCGTCAGGTCGAGCCCGGCGAACAGGGGCTCGCCGGAGCCGAGCAGGACCGGGGCGATGGCGATATGCATCTCGTCGATCAGGCCGGCACGCAGGTATTGCCGGATAGTGGCGCCGCCGCCGCCCACGCGCACATCCTTGGCGCCGGCCGCGTCGCGGGCCCGCTCGAGGGCTGCCTCGATTCCGTCGGTGACGAAATGGAAAACCGTGCCGCCGGCCATCGTGATCGGCGCGCGGGCATGATGGGTGAGCACGAAGACCGGGCAGTGATACGGCGGATTGTCGCCCCACCAGCCCTTCCAGCTGTCGTCGGGCCATTTCCCGCGCACCGGCCCGAACATGTTGCGGCCCATGATCCAGGCGCCGATGTTGGCGAAGCCGCGCACTGCGAAGTCGTCGTCCGCGCCGGTCGTGCCGCCCTCCTTCCCGTACAGCTTCTGGAACATGCGGGTGCCGACAAGCCAGGGGTGCAGTTCTTCGCCGCCGACGCCGAGCGGCGTGGCGAGGCTCTGGTCCGGCCCGGCGCCGTAGCCGTCGAGGGAGATGCTGAAGGATTGAACCCGGAGCTTGGGCGTGGATGAGTTGCTCATCCCGGGAGTGTAACTGCCGTCAGATCGGAATCGCCAGCAGCGTATCGATGCGCTTGTTGTCGAGGATGACCAGGCGCTCGGCGAATTTCATCGCCGTCCCCCGGCTGGTGATCTTGTCGAGGTAACGACCGGTCGCAAACAGGTCCATGGTGCCGTCGCGCATCACCCGGATGACCTGGAAATTGGCGCGGGCCTGCACCATGCCGCCGTCGCTGCCGGTGACCAGGATCGCGCTGACACTGTGGCGGTAGCGCTGCGGCTCGTAGATGTTGGCCTCGCGCAGGGCCGAGACGCGGTCCTGCAGCATGCCGCGCGAGCTGGCGAAGAAGATGCCGATGGGCAAGGACCGCTCGTGGTTCTCGGCGGTCGTGATCTGGTAACGGCCGTCCTCGGCGAAGAAGCCCGGCCAGTCCTCCAGCCGGTCCTCGTCGATGCAGTGGACGTAGCGGGCGTAGAGATTCTCGATTTCGAGCTGAAGCTGGTGATCCACGTATCAGATCCCCATGCGCGCGCGGTATTCCTGCCAGAAGCCGCGGATCGGCATCTCGGTGGCGCGCGTGTCGTGCAGGCCGGCCTCGACGCCGCGACCGCCCATCTCGATGATCTCCTTCGAGTCACCGGCGCCGGCGACGGTGCGCTGGATGAAACCGCCGACGGCACCATCCTCCATCGAGATGTAGCCGGCCGGGCCGACGAGGTTCGACTGCTTGAGCCGGGTCTCTGTCATCTTCGCGTCGTCGTCGACATAGCCGAAATGGGTCCAGATCAGGTCGCTCTTGGCCACACCCTTGGGCAGGACCTTGCGCACGGCCAGCGCGTTCTGGATCTGCTGCAGGATGAAGTTGGGAAAGACGGCGAGGATCTGGAGAGAGATGCCGTCACCGATCTCGTCCACCCCGTCGAGGATGGTCGGGTCGGCGAGGCGGTAGTCCTCCTTCTTGGCGCGCAGCTCCGTCTTCTCGTACTCGCTCGCCTTATCCCGGCCCTCGAGCATCGAGTAGCTGACATGGTGCGCGCCGGATTCGCTGACCACGATGCCGCCGGGCTGCGACAGGCGGTTGAGCTTGAAGGTGGTGAAGAAGGTGTGCAGCAGGCTGGCGTGGTAGGGGTCCTTGACGTTCTCCATGTAGAGCTTCCAGTTGCTCGGCAGCCCCTGGTCGATATAGCCCAGCACCTTCACCGGCTTGTGCATGACGCGCTTGATGCGCTTGAGGATCTCCGGCCCCAGGTATTCCTCGATCGGCGGCGCGTTGGTCGAGAAGGTGCCGAAGAGCAGGCCGTTGACGTTGGCCACAAGCAGCCGGCGCAGGCCGTGCTGCTGGCGGTCGAAATCCGCGGGCATGCCGCCCTTGCCGTGGATGCCCTTCTGGAAGGTGACCGAGGTCAGGTTGCCTTTCAGGTCGTAGACCCAGTTGTGATAGACGCAGGAGATGCGCCGCGTGTTGTCGTGCGACTTGAGGCAGAGCAGCGCGCCGCGATGCGCGCAGCGGTTCTCGAAGGCGTTGAGGTTGCCGTCGGGGTCGCGGGCAACGATCACCGGCGCCTCACCGACGAAGGTGGTGGCCACGTCGTTGACGTTCGGCACCTCGGCCTCGAGGCAGAGGAAGCTCCACACCGGCCCTTCGAACAGCACGCTCTGCTCGCGCCTGGCCAGCGCTTCGTCGCTGTAAACCTGGTAGGGGACGCGGTTGAGTCCGGCCGGCCAGTGGATGCCGGGCAGATCATTGGCGACGGTCTGACTCATTACTGTCTCCTAGCTAGACCTCACCCTGAGGAGCCTCACGCGGGCCGCGAACCCCGCCCTTCGAGGCTCGCTGCGCTCGCACCTCAGGGTGAGGTTCGCGTGAGGCGTCTCGAAGGGGGAGGCCCTAATTTTAATCCACCTTCACGTTGGCCGACTGGATGACCGCCGCCCAGCGCGCCATCTCCTCCTGCACGAACTTGGTCATCTCCTGCGGCGTGCCGCCGACCGGCTCGACGCCGATCCCGGCCAGGCGCTCGCGGATCTCGGGCTTGCGCAAGGAGCGCTGCAGGTGGCCGCTGATCAGCGCGACGACGTCGTTGGGTGTGCGCGCCGGGGCGACGACGCCGAACCAGGCGACCGAGACGAAGTTGGGGAAGCCCGCTTCGATCATGGTCGGCACCTCGGGCAGGCCCTCGGCGCGGCTGGTGCCGGCGACGGCCAGGGCGCGCAAGGATCCGGCCTTGATGTGGCCGAGCGAGGAGCCGAGATTGTCGAACATGATGTCGACCTGGCCGGCGAGCAGGTCGGTGAGCGCCGGCGCCGAGCCGCGATAGGGGATGTGGGTCATCTGCAGGTCGCGCTGGGTGGCGAGCATTGCCGCGGTCAGGTGCGAGGTCGTGCCGTTGCCCTGCGTGGCGTAATTGACCTTGCCGGGATTGGCCTTGGCGAAGGCGACGAACTCGGAAACCGACTTGTAGGGCGTCTTCGGGCTGACGGCGAAGACGCTGGGGCTCTGCGCCACGATTCCGATGTAGGAGAACGCGGTGCGCGCGTCGAAGGGCATGGTCTTGTAGAGACTCATGTTCACCGCCAGCGGCGGCGGCGGCGAGACGAGCAGCGTGTAGCCGTCGGGCTCGGCCTTGGCGACCATCTCGGCGCCGATATTGCCCGCCGCCCCGGCGCGGTTCTCGACCACGACGGGATGCGTCCAGGCCTCTTGCAGTTGCTGCGCCACCAAGCGGGCCAGGATGTCCGCCGTGCCGCCGGCCGGGAAGGGGCAGATGATCTTCACCGCGCGGGTCGGGTAGTCGGCGGCCCATGCTTGAGTGAGGGGCGCGGTTCCGGCAAGGCCGATGAGAACGGCCAGGCTGACAGCGAAGCGGCGCAGGGTCATCGGATCCTCCCGGGTCGGCGTTTGGCGCAGTCTACCGTATACGGAAGATCAACGCACCGGCCAGCGCCTCAGCGCCCATAGTCAGCGGAGAGGTCGATGCTCCATCGGCGCCAGGGTCGCCATGGCCAGGGCGACGGTGAGGGCGACGCCGGCAAAGAGGATCGTGTAGGACTGGGCGAGTGCCGTCGGCGACAACTCGGCGAGGGTCGCCACGCGGGCACCGCCGGCACTGCCGAGCAGGATAGCGCCGTAGACCGCCGAGCCGATGGCGCCGCCGATGTTACGCAGCAGGTTCAAGGTGGCCATGACCACGCCGAGATGGCTGCGGTCGACCGCGTTCTGGGTCGAGACCGTGGTCAGCGGGAACATCGTGCCGAAGGCGATGCCGATGATCACCATGAGGAGAAGAATGACCACCAGCGGCAGACGATCTATGGCGAAGGTCAGCGCGAGCAATGCCGCGATGGCCACGGCCTGTAACGGCATGGCCAGATACTTGGGCCGCGGCAGCCGCGCGACCAGAGTGCCCATCAGCATGCCGCCGATCGTCGTGCCGACGGCGAGTGCCGTCTGCGCCAGACTGGCGCGGCTGGTGGAAAAACCAAGAATGAGCTCGAAGTACATCGGCATATAGGCCGACAGGCCGACCAGCGCCACCATGGCGAAGAAGCTCGAGACGCAGGCCGGGGCGACGACCCGGTCGTGCAGCACGCTCAAGGGCAGGAACGGATCGGGCGTGCGCCGCGCGTAGGCGACATAGGCGGCGAGGCCGACTAGAGCGGCGGTGCCGAGACCGAGGATCGGCGCCGACAGCCAGGGATAGCGCACGCCGCCCCAGCTCAGCGCCACCAGCACAGCCACGATGGCGGCGATCAGCAGTGTCGCGCCGATGACGTCGAGCCGCCGCTCCACCACCCGCACCGGCAGGTGGCGCATGGCGCGGTCCATCATCACCATGGCAAGCAGGCCGAGCGGCAGGTTGAGCCAGAAGATCAGAGACCAGTGGGCGTACTCGGCGAGCAGGCCGCCGACGATCGGGCCGCCGATGGTCGAGGCGGCGAAGGCCGAGACGATGTGCCCCTGGTAGCGGCCGCGCTCGCGCGGCGGGATGATGTCGGCGATGGCCGCCTGGCAGAGCGCGATGAAGGCGCCGCCGCCCAGGCCCTGGATGCCGCGCGCCACGGCCAGCAGCACCATGGTCGGGGCCACGGCGCAGAGCACCGAGCCGGCCAGGAAGACGCCTATCGCCACCAGCAGGATGCGCCGGCGGCCGTGGATGTCGCTGAGCTTGCCGAAGATCGGCGTCGAGACGGCCGCCGACAGAAGATAGGCGGTGACGATCCACGGCAGGGTCTCGACGTCGCCGAGCTCGGCGCCCAGGGTCGGCAGGACCGGGGCGACCACCAGCTGGCCCAGCGCGCCCAGGAAGATAATGAGCAGCAGGCCGGAGAGGATCTTGCGACGGTCGGCCTCGCTGACCGAGTCGCCACTGGGGGGATCGCCGGCCGGGCGGTTAGCTTGGGTGCTCATTGGCCCGAAAAATAACTTTAAAAACAGTACGATAGAAGCGGTATTTGGGGGCTTTTCCCAGCGGTGGCGGCGCAGGGAAACCGCCTGATTCTCGTGTAATCTTGTAACCGTCCCCAAGTCCCCGCAGCCCCCTGATGAGCCGCATGCGCAAACTGGCCTACTTCTTCGTCCCCGTGGCCGCCCTTCTCGGCGTCGCCGGCTGGCAGTTCTGGTCGGCGCGCGCCGATACGCGCACCCCGCTGCCCACCCACGTCGTGGCGATCGAGGACATCGAGGACACCGTCTCGGCGCTGGGCAACCTGCAGCCGCTCGAATACGTCGATGTCGGCACCCAGGTTTCCGGCCAGCTGCAGAAGATCCATGTCGCGGTCGGCGACAAGGTCAAGGAAGGGCAGCTACTGGCCGAGATCGATCCCGCCGTCTATCAGGCGAAGGTCAGCGCCGGCGAGGCGCAGCTCCTCAACCTGCGCGCCCAGATAAACGAGCGCGCGGCGCACCGCCGGCTGATGGAGCAGCAGCTCAAGCGCCAGAAGACGCTGCTCGAGGCGCGGGCCACCAGCCAGGACGCCCACGACATCGCCGAGGCCGCCGTGCAGCAGGCGACGGCGCAGATCCAGGCGCTCGAGGCGCAGGTCAAGCAGACCCAGTCGACCTTGAACGGCGACCAGGCCAACCTGCGTTACACCAAGATCTACGCGACCATGGACGGGACGGTCGTCTCGCTCACCGCGCGCCAGGGCCAGACGCTCAACGCCAACCAGTCGGCGCCGATCATCCTGCGCATCGCCGATCTCGACACTATGACGGTGTGGACCCAGGTCTCCGAGGCCGACGTGCCCAAGCTGAAGCTCGGCATGACCGCCTATTTCAGCACGCTGGGCCGCAGCGACCGCCGCTGGTACGGCATGCTGCGCCAGGTCATGCCCACCCCCGAGATCGTCAACAACGTCGTGCTCTACAACGCGTTGTTCGACGTGCCCAATCCCGACCACGACCTGCTGCCGCAGATGAGCGCCCAGACCTTCTTCCTGATCGGCGAGGCCAAGCAGGTGCCGGTGGTGCCGATGGCCGCGCTGCGGCCGGCGGGCGAGCGTGGCGGCGAGGCGCGTCGTCCCGGCGGCCGCCGCGGCGAGGTACGCCATGTCGTGCGTGTCATCGAGGACGGCAAGCCGGTGGAGCGACCGGTGACCGTTGGCGTCACCAACCGGCTGGCCGCCGAGATCCGCTCCGGCGTGAAGGTCGGCGAGGAAGTGGTCATCGAGCCGCAGGCCGCCTCGCGTGGCCCGCGCCCGCCGCAGCGCACGCCGCGGCTCTGAGCCCAATTTCATGAACGAATATGCCATCCGCGAGCCGGCCTCGCTGCGCGACCCGGAACGGGGCCCGCCGCTTGACGCCGAGCCGATCATCGAGCTCAGCAACATCACCAAGGAGTTCAACCGCGGCACTGTCGCGGTCGAGGCGCTGCGCGGCGTGTCGCTTTCCATCTATCCCGGGGAGTTCGTCGCCATCATGGGCGCCTCGGGCTCCGGCAAGTCGACGCTGATGAACCTCCTCGGCTGCCTCGACCGGCCGACCGGCGGCAGCTACCGCTTCGCCGGTCAGGAAGTCGGCATGCTCGACGCCGACCGCCAGGCGCTGCTGCGCCGCGAGGCCTTCGGCTTCATCTTCCAGCAGTACAACCTGCTGGCCACGGCGACGGCGACCGAGAACGTGGAGATCCCGGCCGCCTATGCCGGGCTGAAGCGGGGGGAGCGCCAGGCGAAGGCCGAGCGCATTCTCACCTCGCTCGGCCTGGGCGACCGGCTCGACCACCGGCCTCACCAGCTCTCGGGCGGCCAGCAGCAGCGCGTATCGATCGCCCGCGCCCTGATCAACGGCGGGGCTGTGATCCTGGCCGATGAGCCGACCGGGGCGCTCGACAGCAAGAGCGGCGAGGAAGTGCTGCGCCTGCTGGAATCGCTCAACGAGCAGGGCCGCACCGTCATCCTCATTACCCACGACGCCAACGTGGCCCGGCGTGCCAAGCGGGTGATCGAGATGAAGGACGGTGTGGTCGTCGCCGATTCAGGCCCGGTCGCGCCCGCGACGACGCCGGAAGCGCCGGCGACGCGCAACATGGCCCAGCGGCGCCTGGGCTTCGTCCGCCTGCCCGACATCGCCGAGGCCTGGCGCACGGCCTTCCGGGCGCTGCGGGTCAATCTCTTCCGCACCATCCTCACCCTGCTCGGCATCATCATCGGCGTCGCTTCGGTGGTCGCCATGCTGGCCATCGGCAACGGCGCCAAGCAGCAGGTTCTCGACCGCATCTCGGCCATGGGCACCAACCTGCTGCTCATCCGGCCGGGCGCGCCCGGCGTGCGCGTGACCGGCGCTATCGCCACCCTCGTCGCCGCCGATGCCGACGCCCTCGCCGTCCTCCCGAATGTCGGCGATGCCGTGCCGGAGCACCAGACCAACGTCACGGTGCGCTTCGGCGGGCGCGACTATGTGAGCTCGGCCAACTCGACCACCGGCGGATTCCCACAGGTGCGCGACTGGCCGGTGGCGTCCGGCACCTTCTTTTCCGATACAGACGTGCGCTCCTATGCGCCGGTCGTGGTGCTCGGCCAGACGGTGGCCAACAACGTCCTGCCGGGTATCGATCCCATCGGCAAATACGTGCTGCTCAACAACATCCCGTTCCAGGTCGTCGGCACCATGGCGCCGAAGGGTGCGACACCGTGGGGCGCCGACCAGGACGATATCGTCTTCACGCCGCTGACCACAGGCCGCCTGCGCCTGTTCGGCCAGAACTACGTGCGCACGATCACGGTGCAGGTCGAGGACGTCACCCAGATCGACGCCACGCAGGACGCGATCAAGCGCCTGCTGATCGAGCGCCACCGCGCCGAGGATTTCCAGATCCGCAACATGGCCTCGATCCTCGACACCGCGGCCGAGACCCAGAACACGCTGACCATCCTGCTCGGCTCGATCGCCGCCATTGCGCTACTGGTCGGCGGCATCGGCGTGATGAACATCATGCTGGTCAGCGTCACCGAGCGGACGCGCGAGATCGGCATCCGCATGGCGACGGGTGCGCGCAAGATCAACATCCTGCTGCAGTTCAACACCGAGGCGCTGGTGGTCTGCGCGCTGGGCGGGCTGATTGGCGTGGCCATCGGCCTGGGCACGGCCTGGACCTTCGCCTGGTTCGGCCGGGCCATCGTCTACGAGGTCTGGCCGGTGGCCCTGGCCTTCGCCTGCGCCTTTCTCACCGGCCTGGTCTTCGGCTACCTCCCGGCGCGCAAGGCGGCCAATCTCGATCCCGTCGTGGCGCTGGGGGCGGAATAGGCCAACGCACATGCGCGCTCTCCGTCCGATAACGGCCGCGGTGGTGGTGGCGCTGCTGGGCGCCTGTTCCATGACGCCCGACTACCAAAGGCCGGAGATGCCTGCACCTCCGCGCTTCGAGGCGGCGCCGGCCGCGGCCGCTCCCGATGTCTGGCCGGACCGCGACTGGTGGCGCGGCTTCGGCAGCCGCGAGCTCGATACGCTGATCGCCCAGGCGGTCGAGAGCAACCGCAACCTGCGCGCGGCCGTGGCGCGTATCCGCCAGGCCGAGGCGCAGGCGAAGGTCGCCGGCGCCGATCTCTACCCGGCGCTCAGCGCCGGCGGCACCGCGAGCCGTGCCAAGCGCGCCCCGCGCAATCCCAGCGGCACCACCAACTCGCGCGGCGGCACCGGCACCACGACCTATCAGGGCACGCTCACCGCCTCCTACCAGGTCGATCTCTTCGGCGAGAACTCAGCCACCGCCTCGGCCGCCGAGACGCGCGTCGAATCTAGCCTCTACGACCGCCAGACCGTGGCCCTGACTCTCGTCTCCGAAGTCGCCACGACCTATTTCCAGGTCCTGGCCTTGCGCGAGCGCCGGCGCCTGGCCGAGGAGCAGCTGGCCAACTCCGAAAGCATCCTCGAGCTGCTGGAGCAGCGCCAGGGGGCGGGCACCACCTCCGCCCTCGAAGTGGCGCAGCAGCGCAGCGCCGTGGCCACGGCACGGGCCGCCCTGCCGGCGCTTTATCTTTCCGAGCGTCAGTCGGTGAACGCATTGGCCGTCCTGCTCGGTCGCCCGCCGGAGGGCTTCGGGATCGAGACGCGCACGCTGGCCGACATGCGCCTGCCGCCGGTCGTCGCCGGCCTGCCGTCCGGCCTGCTCGAGCGCCGTCCCGACCTGCGCAAGGCGGAATCGGACCTGCGGGCGGCGAATTTCGATATCGGCGCGGCGCGCGCGGCGCGCTTTCCCAGCCTGTCGCTGACCTCCGAAGGCGGCACGGTGAGCGGCGCGCTCTCAGGGCTTCTCGGCCCCGGCAGCATGTTCTATACGCTGACGGCCGCGCTGGCGGCGCCGATCTTCCAGGGCGGCCGGCTGGAGGGTACGGAGGAGCTCAACCGCGCCCGCTTCGACGAGCTGATCGAGACCTACGGCCAGGCGATTCTGGCCGCCTTCCAGGATACCGAGAACGCGCTCAGCGCCGTCGACCAGAACGGCCAGCAGTTCACCTTCAACCGCGCCGCCTACGAGCAGGCCCGCGAGGCCTATCGCCTGGCCGATGTGCGCTTCCGCGTCGGCACCACCGATTTCCTCAACCTGCTCGAAGCCCAGCGGGCGGTGTTCCAGGCGGCCGACGCCATGGCCCAGGCCGATGCGGCGCGCTACAGCGCGCTGGTCGGCGTCTACCGGGCGCTGGGCGGCGGCTGGGATGGACGATTGGCGGCCAACTAGCTTCGCCAGCCGGTCACCCGGCCGAGCAGCGCGTCCGGATCGGCGGGCAAAGCGTTGGCACGCCAGGCCACGTGCTGGTCGGGACGCACCAGGACGAAGTCGCGTTCGTAGAGCGCGCGCGCCTCGGGCTCGGCAATATCGACTACGGACAGCGGTAGGCCGCGCTCCGCGGCGGCGCGGCGCAGGGCATCGGTGCTGCCGGTTGCCCCGCCGAGCCGCAGCAGGGTGAACTCGAAGCCGAAGCGGTCGCAGATCGGCGTTCCGTCACCCAGCACGATATGCGGGGCGCGTGCGCCCGGTACGGTCGACGGCATGTAGTGCGTCGGGCTCTGCTCGGGCAGCGGCCCATCCGCCTCGGCGACGATCCGCGAGCCCGCGTAGACGATGCCGAGCTGCAGCCCGGCCGTGTTGAACTCGTTGGCGACGTGGGCCTGCAGCCGTGCGCCGATCTCGCGCCGTGCCTGCTCGCCTTCCGCCGTCGCGGCTTCCAGCGTCTCGGGCATGGGGATCTTGCCGACGCTGTCCGCCATGGCGCGGGCGTAGTCGGTGTTGCGCTCGGCCACCGGCTTGCGCTCACCCTCGTAGCTGGCGAGCAGTTCCGGTCCGCCCCAGCCCTGGATCAACGCCGCCAGCTTCCAGCCGAGATTGGCGGCATCGTCGACCGCGGTGTTGTAACCCAGTCCACCGGTGGGCGTGAACAGATGCGCCGCGTCGCCGACCAGCACGACGCGCCCCTCGACGAAGCGCTGGGCGACCAGGGCGTAGCCGGCCGTCCATTCGCCGATCTCCAGGCGCTCGACCGGCACCTCGGCGCCCATTGCCAGGCGCAGCGATTCGCGGGCCAGCGCCTCGCTGGCCTGCGTGCCTTCGGGTAGCTGCACGAGCAGGGCGAAGCTCCCGCGCCCGTCGAGCGCGATGAGCAGGGCCCGGCGGTCGCGGTTGATCGCCCAATACTGCCAGGCCGGGCCGCCGTTGATGCGCTCGTAGAGGAGCGGCGCCTGGATATGCACGGTCATCATCTTGCCGCCGAAGAAATCACGGACCGCGCCGCCGTCGCCGGCGTAGCGGATGCCCAGCGCCTGGCGGACCGGGCTGCGCGCGCCCTCGCAACCCGCGAGATAGGCGGCGGCCACGCCCTCGCGGCGGCCGGAAGAAACCTCTTCGATCTCGCAGGTGACGCGCTGCCGGGTCTGCTTGAATCCCGTCATCCGCCAGCCATAGCGCGCCGTGACCGAACGCAGCTCGCCGACCTTGGCGCGCAGCAGCGGCTCGATCCAGGTCTGCTGGATGCGGTGCGGCAGCTCCGGCGTGCGCCAGCCGCCGCGCGCCTCGGGCGCCAGGCGCGCCGCCTCGTTCGCCGAGGGAATGCGCATGCGGGCCAGCTCGTGCGTCGCGTAGCGGGTGAAATATGCGACGTCCTGCGGATAGTCGGCCGGCAGGCCGAGGGCGCGGACCTCCTTGGCGAAACCCAGCCGCCGGTAGTGCTCCATCGTCCGGGCGTTGGTGAGGTTGGCCTTGGGGAAGGTCGGCGGCTCGACGTCCTCTTCCACCAGCAGGCAGGAGATGCCGCGCCGGCCCAGTTCGATCGCCAGCATCAGACCGGCCGGCCCGCCGCCGGCGATGACGACCGAGACCTGCATCAGCGGTCCTTCGGCAGCGCACTTTCGTGCCAGCGCCGCAGGATGAGGTGCGACAGCCGGTCGAGGACGGCGTAGATGGCGATACCGGCCAGCGACAGCAGGACGAGGGCCGCGAACATGCGCGGGATCTGCAGCCGGTAGCCGGCCTCGAGGATACGGAAGGCCAGCCCGGTCTCGCTGCCGCCGGTTCCGGCGACGAACTCCGCCACCACCGCGCCGATCAGCGCCAGCCCGCCGCTGATCCGCAGGCCGGCCATGAAATAAGGGAGCGCCGTCGGCAGCTGCAGGTAACGCAGGGTCTGCCCCGGCGTCGCCTTGTAGAGCCGGAACAGGTCGTCGAGGCCGCGATCGGTGCTGTTCAGGCCCAGTGTCGTGTTGGAGACGATCGGAAAGAACGCGACGATCCAGGCGCAGATCAGGAGCGACAGGAAGACGTCGTCGGCCCAGATGATGATCAGCGGCGCGATGGCGACCACCGGCGTCACCTGCAGGATGACCGCATAGGGCAGCAGGCTGGCCTCGATCCAGCGCGAGCGCGACATGGCGATGGCCAGGCCCAGCCCCAGGATCACCGCCGCGATCAGGGCGGCGAAGGCGATCTGCAAGGTGACCCAGAGCGAGCCCAGCAGGCTCGGCCCGTCGGTCCACAGCGTCTCGGCGATCAGCAGCGGTCCCGGCAGGATGTAAACCGGTATCTGGTTCACCCGGGCCAGCACTTCCCAGGCGACGAGAAACAGCAGGCCGAAAACCGAGGGGGCAAGCAGGCGCGAGACGCGGCCCAGCGGTTCCTCGCGCCGGCTCATGCCGCTTCGGCTCCCGTGGCCCGGGTCAGCACTTCGGAGACCCTGTGGCAGGCAGCGCCGAACCCGGCCGACATGCGCAAGGTGGCGTCGCGCGGATAGGGCAGGTCGATCGGCAGGTCGGCATGCACGCGGCCCGGCCGACGGCTCATGACGATCACGCGCTGCGACAGGAACACCGATTCGAAGACGCTGTGGGTGACGAAGATCACGGTGAGGTTGCGCGTGCGCCACAGCCGCAGCAGGTCCTCGTTGAGCTTGAAGCGCGTCGGTTCGTCCAGCGCCGCGAACGGCTCGTCGAGCAGCAGCACGTCCGGCTGGGTGACCAGGGCCCGGGCGATGGACACGCGCATGCGCATGCCGCCGGAGAGCTCGCGCGGAAAGGCCTCGGCGAAGTCGCCCAGCTCGACCGCGGCCAGCGCTTCGGCGATGCGCGGGGCGGCCTCGGCGCGGCCCAGGCCGGCGAGGCGCAAGGGGAGGTAGACGTTGTCGGCGGCACTGGCCCAGGGCATCAGCGTCGCATCCTGGAAGACGAAGCCCAGACGCCCCGTGGCGCCGTGCGCTGCGCCCGACCATTGCACGGTACCGCTCGTGGGTTCGGACAGATCGGCGATCAGCCGCAGCAGCGTGCTCTTGCCGCAGCCCGAAGCGCCGAGGATGGCCACGAACTCACCGGCATTCACCCGCAGGTCGATGCCCGACAGCGCCGAAACGCCGCTAGCGAAGGTCTTGCTGACGGAGGAGAGGGTGAGGAGAGGAGCCGTCACTATTCATGTCATGCCCGGGCTTGACCCGGGCATCCATACATCAGGTTGTGCAGCGTACAAACGGCACGATGGACCCTCGGGTCGAGCCCGAGGGTGACAGAGAGAAACAAACGCCTTACTTCCGCATCTCCAGCGCGAACTTCTTGTTCACGAACTGGCTGGTGTAGCCCTTCTTCCAGTCCATGGTGGCGGGGTAGAGGCCTTGCGCCGACATGACGTCGAAGAAGTCCTTCCAGCGGGCCTCGGTCATGGCGCCGATGCCGAGGTTGAGCGAATCGCCGCTGTCGACGATGCCGCGCGCCTTCATGCTCGTGCGCCCGAAGGCGATCAGCTCGTCGGTCATCTCCGGGTTGTCCTTCTTGATGAGGGCATTGCCGGGTGCGGGATCGCCGTACATGTAGCTGTACCAGCCCTCGATCGAGGCGTTGACGAAGCGCTGCACGAGGTCCGGCTTCTCGGTGACCAGCTTCTGCGAGGTCTGGACGATGGCCGCGTAGCTCGAATAGCCGTAATCGGCGATGAGATGGACGACCGGCTTCACGCCGGCCTTCTCGATGGTCAGCGGCTCGCTCGACAGGTAGCCCTGCTGGCTGGCGTTCTTGTCGGCCAGGAAGGGAACGACGTTGAAGTTGTAGGGACGGATCTGGTCGTCGGTGTAGCCGAACTTCGACTTGAGGAAGAGCCAGAAGCCGGCCCGGCTGTCGGAACCGATCATCACCGGCTTGCCCTTGAGCGCCTGGAGCGAGTCATTGCCCACGCCGGGATGGGAGATCAGGACCTTCGGATCCTTCTGGAACAGGGCCGCGACGGCCAGCATCGGCACGTTCTCGCGGGTGAAGTTGTACGACCCGAACGAGTCCGAGGTCATGTTGAAATCGAGCCGGCCGGCGGCCAGCAGCTGGGCGTGGTTGACCTGGGGCCCGCCGGGCCGCAGCGTCACGTCGAGCCCGTGCTTGCGATAGATGCCGGCGGCGACCGCCTGGTAGAAGCCACCATGCTCGGCCTGGGCTTTCCAGTCGGTGCCGAAGGTGACCTTGTCCTGGGCGGCCACGGGGGCCGGCAGGGCGAGAAGCGCGCCAAGGATGGCGCAGAGTGTCAGGCGCATGGGGACTCCCTCGTGTTCTGGCGCGTAAGCTAGTGCACGTCCGCCCGCGAGGCTAGAGCCTGATCCGGCCCGGACCGGGCGCCATCTTCGCGCGTGACCTTGCGCAGGGTCCCTGCTCTTATGGCGCCACGGACCTGGCGCCAGCGGCGTTCGGCCATCCGGGGGGAGAGCGGTCTTGTTCCAGCGCGTCCTGCGCGACAGCGATGTGATTGCCGGCGCGCTGCTCGCGGCCCTCGGCGTCTTCATCCTCCGCGAAGCTTGGAAATGGGAGTATGCCGGGTTCGACGGCCCGGGCCCGGGCTTCTTTCCCATGTGGTACGGCGTGGCGATCACCGCGTTGTCGCTGTGGCTGGCCGTCGGCCGGGTCCTGCGGCTGCGAACCGAGGAGAGCGGCGCCGTCGACTGGCCGGGCGTCGGTCGCGCGCTGGGCACCTGGGCCGCGTTCGGTGCCTCGGTGGCCCTGATGCAGCCCCTCGGCTTCGTCCTGAGCTTCGCCCTGCTGACCTTCTTCCTCGTCACGGTGATGTTCCACCAGCCGGTGAAGACCGCGCTGCTGACGGCGGTGGGCCTGAGCGGCGGCTTCTACCTGCTCTTCCCGCTCCTGCTCAACGTTCCCCTGCCGACCGGCCTGCTGGGCTTCTGACATGGAAACGCTCGCCGGCCTCGGCTACGGCTTCGGCATCGCTCTCCAGCCGATGAACCTGCTGTGGTGCTTCACCGGCTGCGTGCTCGGCACGCTGGTGGGGATCATGCCCGGCCTCGGGCCGGCGGCGACCATCGCCATGCTGATGCCGGTCACCTTCAGCATGGATCCCACCGGCGGCATCATCATGCTCGCCGGCATCTACTACGGCGCCAAGTACGGCGGCTCGACGACGTCGATCCTGCTCAATATCCCCGGCGAGGCCTCGTCGGTGGTGAGCTGCCTCGACGGCTACCAGATGGCACGACAGGGACGGGCGGGCGCGGCGCTGGGCATCGCCGCCATCGCGTCGTTCGTCGCCGGCACGGTCGGCGTGGTGCTGCTGTCGCTGGTCGCGCCGCCGATCGCCCGGTTCGCGCTGTCCTTCAGCTCGCCCGAATATTTCGCGCTGATGGCGCTGGGTCTCGCGCTCGTCGTGCTGTTCGCCGGCCAGTCGCCGCTCAAGGCGGGCCTCGCCATGCTGGTCGGGCTGTGGTTCACCAGCATCGGCATCGACCTGTTCAGCGCCCAGGAGCGCTTCACCTTCGGCCAGACGTCGCTGCTCAACGGCATCGATTTCATGATCGTCGCCATCGGCGTCTTCGCGGTGGCCGAGGTGCTCGGCAGCCTGCAGAGCCGGCAGCACACGCAGATGCTGGCGGTGCCGCGCGGCCTGCGCAATCTCCTGCCGAGCTGGGCGGAGCTCAAGGCGTGCCGCTTCGCCTTCGTCAACGGCTCGATCACCGGCTTCCTGATCGGCGTGCTGCCGGGGGCCGGCGCGTCGATCTCGTCGTTCATCGCCTACGCCTTCGAGAAACTGTTCTCGCGTCACCCGGAGCGCTTCGGCCACGGCGCGCCCGAGGGCCTCGCCGCGCCCGAGGCGGCCAACAACGCCGACACCAGCGGCGCGCTTGTGCCGATGCTCACCCTCGGCCTGCCCGGCGGCGGCACGACCGCGATCCTGCTCTCGGCCCTCGTGCTGTGGGGGCTCAAGCCCGGACCGATGCTGATGCAGGATTCGCCCAACGTGTTCTGGGGGCTGGTGGCGAGCATGTATATCGGCAACGTCATGCTGCTGCTGCTCAACCTGCCGCTGGTGCCGCTCTTCGCCCAGGCCCTGCGCGTGCCGTCCTATATCCTGTTCCCCGCCATCCTCGGCATCTCGGTGGTCGGCGTGTTCGGTGTCGCTCAGAGCCTGTTCCATGTCGGGCTGCTCGCCGGGTTCGGCCTGCTCGGCTACGTGATGGCGCGGCTCGGCTTTCCCGGCGCGCCGCTCATCCTCGGCTTCGTACTCGGCGACGGCATGGAGCGGGCGCTGCGCCAGTCGCTGCAGATGTCCGGCGGCGAACTCGGCATCCTCGTCTCGCGGCCGATCGCGGCTGGCCTGCTCGCCTGCGCCATGCTAGTCCTGATGATGCCCCTGATCGGCCGCTTCAACCGCTGGCGGATCAAGGGCATCGCCGAGAACGGCTGAACGTTTCGAGACGATCGCTTGCGGGAGGAGACCCTGATGAACCGTCGTAATGTCCTGATCGGCGCCGCAGCGCTGAGCCTGCTGTCGGGCGCCGGCACGGCCGACGCCCAGTACACGCCCACGCGGCCGATCGACCTCGTCGTCCATTCCGGCCCCGGCGCGGGCCCGGACGCCTTCGGCCGGGCGTTCATTTCGGCGATCGAGCAGGAGAAGCTCTCGCCCGTACGCATCCAGATCAACCACAAGATCGGCGGCGGCGGCGCCACGGCGGCGAGCTATATCGTCGAGAAGAAGGGCGATCCGAACACCATCGGCCTGTTCACCAGCGCCTGGATCGCCAACCCGCTGGTCCAGGAGTCGGCGAAGGCGACGGTCAAGGATATGACCCCGGTCGTGCGCCTGGTCATCGAGCCGGCGGTCTTCGCGGTCAAGGCGGACTCGCCCTACAAGTCGATGATGGACATCGTCGACGCGGCGAAGAAGAACCCCGGCACGATCAAGCAGTCCGGCGGCTCGCCCCTGGCGCGCGACGCCATCGTCCGGCACGTGCTGATGTCGAACACCGGCGCGCGCTGGAGCTTCATCTCCTTTCCCACCGGCTCGGAGCGTATCGCGGCGTTGCTCGGCGGCCATGTCGACATGATGATCATCGAGCCGAGCGAGGCCGGCGAGCTGATCCGCGGCGGCCAGATGCGGGCCCTGGCCCAGATCTCCGACCGGCGGCTGTCGACCTTCCCCGACGTGCCGACGCTGCGCGAGGCCGGATTCAACGTGCCCAACGTGCCGCAGGCGCGCGGCTTCGTGGCGCCGCCCGACACGCCGCGCGAGGTCATCGCGTTCTACGAGCAGCTCTTCGAGAAGGTCGTCAAATCGCCGACCTGGCAGAAATACCTCAACGACAACCAGTTCGAGGACGCGTTCCTCAAGAGCGAAGCGACCGGCAAGTTCTTCGACGAGTATGCCAACCTCATGCGCGGAATCCTGACCGGCGCTGGCATCAAGGTCGTGCGTTAGTCACCAGCGTAAGGGTACCGGTTCCATGGCAGGGTTGTTGGCGGGCAAGGTTGCCCTGGTGACCGGCGGCGTGCGCCGGATCGGGCGGGCCACCGCCCTGGCGCTCGCCGACGAGGGCGCGTCGATCGTCATCAACGCGCGCAGCTCCCTCGACGAGGCCAGGGACGCCGCCGCCGAGGTGGCGAAAAAGGGCGTGCGCAGCACGGCGATCCTCGCCGACGTCACCGACGAGGCGCAAGTCGCGGCGATGGTGGCGCAGACGGTCAAGGAATTCGGCCGGCTCGACATCCTGATCAACAACGCCGGCATCCGGAAGGACGCCGTCGTGACGGAGATGACCCTGGCCGATTGGCGCGCGGTGATGGCGGTGGTGCTCGACGGCGCCTTCCTCTGTGCCCGCGCCGCCATCCCGCACATGATCGCGGCCGGCGGCGGCACGATCATCAATATAGGCGGCATGACCGCGCATACGGGGGCGTCCGGCCGGGCGCATGTCAGCACGGCCAAGGCTGGCCTCGTCGGGCTGACCAAGGCGCTGGCGGTGGAGTACGCGCCCCAGGGAATCACGGTCAACTGCGTGGCGCCGGGCAAGATCGGCGGCAAGCGCTCGGCCACCTCCGGCAAGGGCGGGCAGATCCCCGGCGGCGGTCATCCGCTGGTCGGGCGCGAGGGCACCTTCGAGGAAGTAGCGCAGATGGTGCGCACGCTCTGCGTGCCGACCGGCAAGTTCATCACCGGCCAGACCATCCACGTCAGCGGCGGGCTCTACCTGCCTTAGGCTTGTAAGCGCGGCCGCAAGGCCAGCACCGAAGGCAGCTCGTCCAGGGCGCCGACGATCTGCACCAGCTTGGCGGCGCGGTCGCGGCCGATCACCGGGATCATCAGGTCGACCGCCTTCTGGTCGATCTCCACCTGGGTCATCGGGTTGTCCGGCGTGCCGCGTACGGCGCGGGTGCGCTGGCTGTATGTCGAGCCATCGGTCGTTTCCACCTCAACAATGGCCTGGCGCGCCGGCTTGGCCTCGGTGAGTTCCTTGCTCGGCACGGCCACGATCCGGTCGCGGATCGCCTTGATGTCTGGGGCCTCCATGCGCGCCTCGTCATGGGCGCTGGCGAAGGTCAGCGTGCCGTCGGCCAGGGTCACCGCCAGCAGGTATTGCAGGCAGACATCCGGCATCAGCGCGTTGTTGACGATGTGCAGCCGGTCATCCGGCATGTGCACGGTCAGCTTGCGAACGTTTTCCTTCTTGAACCCGTGCTTGTCGATCAGGAAGGTGAGGGAGTCGAGGGCCGCCTGGATCGGCGAGCCGACCGACCATTTCTTGATCGAGGCGGCGAGCATCTCGTAGCGCTCGCCCAGACCCTCGGCCAGCGCCTCGGGCTTTCCGCCCTCGCCGCCGAAGGCGGCAAAGAGGTTGTGCTTGCCCGACAGCGGATCCTCGGTGGCGGTGAAGCCGGCTGCCACCATCGCCGCCGACCACACGCCGTTGCGCGCGCCCATGCCGCCGAAGTCGAAGGCCTTCTCGATATGCTCGGGGTCGCGGTTCCAGAAGGGGATGCCGGAGGCCTGCTGGCAGGCGAAGGACAGGACATGCCGCGCCTGGCGTTCCTCGAGGCGCAGCAGGGCGGCGGCGGCGGCCGCCGCGCCGAAGGCATTGCCCAGGCTGTGGGTGCTGTAGCGCGAGGTATCGGCGCGTTGCAGGCCGAGGGCCGGACAGACGCGCGCCCCGATATCGTAGCCCAGCGCCACCGCCCGGATCAGGTCGCTGCCGCTCGACTTCTGCTGCTCGGCCACGGCGAGGGCTGCCGCCACGACGCCGCAGCCGGGATGGAAGCGCCCACCGAGATGCGAATCATCGGTTTCGTCGGCGTGGCCCATCATGCCGTTGGCCAGCGCCGCATTGGCGGCCGCGGTGACGATGCCGGTGCCGATCACGGTCGATTCCAGGACACCGCCCAGCCGGCCGACATACGAGGCCGCCATCTCGCCCGGCTTCAGGCGCGAGCCGGAGATCATCGCCGCCAGCGTGTCGACGACATGCTGCTTGGTCTTGGTGACGACCGCTTCCGGCAGGGCACGGTTGCGCGCCCCGGCTATGTAGCGCGCCAGCGCCGTGGTGATCGGCGAGATCTCGGCGGAGCCGGTCTTGGCCATCAGGCGCAGGCCTGGGTGATGTCGCGCACATCCGCCAGCCTGTCGAGACGCCAGGCCAGATCGACGATCTGACGCGCCCGCGCCGCGCCGAGCACCGGCGTGGCGTTGCCCAGGAACTTGGCCTCGATCGCGGCGTCGGACATCGGATTGCCGACCGTGCCCGAGGCGTGCGGGATATGCAGCTCGTGGCGCTCGCCCCTGGGGCCGATGATCGTGGCGGTGGCCTCGTCCTTGCCGAAATTGGCCACCGTCTCCACCTCGACCTTCTTGCGCAGGGCCAGGACCTCGGCATTCGACGAGCGTTCGTCGGAGAACTGCGCTATGCCGCCGGCCCGGTCGATATACGACACCGCCGCGGCGTGGTTGATCGAGAACTTGGACATCAATCCGCTCTGCGGATTGTCGACGCCAGTGATCTTCACCGCGTGCGGATGGACGCGCAGCGCGATCTTCGCAACGGCATCGGGTGCGATATTGGCCTTCTTCGAGGCGCCGATGGTGGCGTCGATCAGCGGGTGCAGCACCACGCCGCAGGCATAAGGCTTGTAGCCGTTGCGGGTGATCTCCCAGCGCGTGCCGAGCTCGGCCAGCACCGCCTCAGGCCTGGTCTCGTTGCTGTAGATCCGCGCGAAGCCGCGCTTGCCCTCGATGATCTCCTCCGAGCTGTTGAAGCCCTGCTCGGCCAGCAGCGCGGCCAGCACGCCACTCGATCCGGCCTTGCCGGCGTGCAGCGACTTGCAGCTGGTGCCCCGGTTCTGCTGCATGCCCGCGGCCTGCGTGGCGGCGATGCCCAGGGCATAGGTCAGCTTCTTTGCGTCGAGGCCGAGCAGACGCGCCGCCGCCGCACCCGCCGCGATCGTGCCGAGCGTGCCCGTCAGGTGCCAGCCGCCGTCGTGATGGCCGGGCGCCGCGTGGCCGGTGCGCACGCCGGCCTCGAAGCCGGCGACGGTGGCGCAGATCAGCCGCTTGCCATCAACGCCGCCCCGCTCGGCGAGCGCTAGCAGGCCGGAGAGGATGGGTGAACTCGCGTGCAGCACCACCCCGCCCATATGGGTGTCGTCGAAATCGAGCAGATGGCCCATCTGGCCGTTGGCGATCGGCGCCTCGAGCAGTCCGAGCCTCAGCCCGCGGCCGAGCACGGTGGCCAGGGGCTGGCTGCCGACGGCCTGAAGCACGGTGAGCAGCCGGTCGATGGTGAGGTGGCGGCTGCCGGCGAGCACGCAGCCCAGCCAGTCGAGTAGGCCGCGCTTGGCCTCGTGCACGGCGGCTTCGGGGAGATCCTGGTAGCGGAATCCGGCCAGGAAGGCGGCCAGGTCCTTGGTGACGTTGAGGTCGAGAGACGCAACCCCATACTCGGCTTTCACGAATTTCCTCCCGCAGCGGAATTTTAGAGACTTCAACAATGTTAATACACGGGTCGGCGTCTGTCCCGCCGCCAAAGTGAACCCAATCAATAAGGACAGAAAAGGAGGTCGGGAACCATGCAACGTCTTCTTTCCGCAACCCTGGGTCTGGCAGCCGTGCTGGTCGCATCGTCGGCCGGCGCGCAGCAACCGCCCCCCTTCGCCACCACCAAGGTCGAGGGTACCGAGAACGTCTACATCTTCCGCGCGCTGGGCGCGCAGGCGATGTTCGTCGTCACGCCCGAGGGCGTGATCGCCACCGATCCGATCAGCTACGCGCGGCGCGACGCCTCGACCGTCTACCTGCAGGAGATCCGCAAGATCACCGACAAGCCGGTCAAGTACGTGGTCTACAGCCATCACCACTACGACCACATCGCCGGCGGCAAGCCGTTCAAGGACCAGGGCGCCGTCTTCGTCTCGCATCAGCGGGCCAAGGAGCGGCTGGTGGCGCTGGCCGACCCGCACACGACGATCCCGGACGAGACCTTCAAGAACCTGCGCACGATCAAGCTCGGCGGCACGACACTGGAGCTGCGCTACCTCGGGCTCAATCACTCGGACTCGACCATCGTCATGCGGCTGCCGAAGGAGAAGATCATCTTCGCCGTCGACTTCGTCTCGGCCGGGACAATGCCCGCCCGCGGCATGATCGATTCCTACCCGATCGAGTGGGAGGCCTCGCTCAAGCGCCTGCTGGCCATGGACTGGGACCGCATGATCCCCGGCCACCCAGGGCCCGGCGGCCGTCTGGGCACCAAGAAGGACGTACAGGATTACCTGGCGCTGCTGCAGGACGCCTCGGCCGAGATCAAGGCGCTGGCCCTCGAGGGCAAGTGCTGGGACACGGCCGAGAAGGAGATGAAGCTCGAGAAGTGGAAGTCCTTCCCCGGCTTCGAAGCTGGCCTGCCGTTCGTCGCACGCCGCTACTGCGGCCTGTGGGGCCGCGGCACCTGAGACTGCGTCACTGACCGGCTTGCGGCTTCACATCCGCAAGCCGGTCGATGCGCCGCAGGCCCGGGAACAGCCAGGCCCATAGCCCGACCACGGCCAGCGTGCCCACCCCGCCGAGCAGCACCGCCGGCACGGTGCCGAGCCAGGCAGCGACCGCGCCGGCGCGGAAATCGCCGAGCTCGTTGGCTGTGTTGACGAACAGCATGTGAACTGCGGTGACGCGCCCACGCATCGCATCGGGTGTCGCGAGTTGCATCACCGTCTGGCGCACGAAGACGCTGATCATGTCGCCCACACCCATGGCGAACAGGGCGGCGAGCGACAGGATGAAGCTGGTCGACAGGCCGAAGACCAGGACCGCCACGCCAAACAGCGCCACGCCCAGGAAGATCGCGCGCCCGGCATGCGGGTGCCGGATCGTCGGCAGGTTGGCGAGCAGCAGCGCCATGCTGACGGCGCCGACCGCCATCGCGCTGCGCATCACGCCCAGCCCGTCAGGCCCGACCTGGAGGATGTCGCGCGCATAGATCGGCAGCAGGGCGGTGATGCCGCCAAGCAGCACGGCGAACAGGTCGAGGGTGATGGCGCCGAAGACGATCGGCTGCTGGCGCAGGTAGCGCAGGCCGGAAATGACACGCGAGAGCGCCGTGGAGTTCTGCTCGATGGTCTGGGGTGCGACCCGCGTGCGGATGGCCAGCACCGCCGCCGTCATGACGAGGGAGAAGGCCATGCAGACGGCGAAGACCACCGGCGCGCCGAGCAGGTAGAGGCCGCCGCCCAGGGCGGGCCCGAGGACCATCGCGGTCTGGCTGGCCGAGGAGCTCCAGCCGACCGCATTGGCGAATTGCTCGCGCGGCACCAGGAAGGGCGTGAAGGACGAGATCGCCGGGCCGGAGAAGGCGCGTGCCGTGCCGGAAAGCACCAGCACGGCGTAGAAGGGCCAGATCTCGCCCGAGCCGGACGCCGCCAGGCCGAGAAGGAGGGCGGCACAGAGCGCCTGGGTGAAATGGGAGGTGGCGATGATGTGGCGCCGGTCCAGCCGGTCCGCCACGTCGCCGGCCGGCAGGGTGAACGCGGCGATCGGCAGAAAGACGGCGAGGCCCGCGTAGGCGAGCGCCATCGGGTCGCTGGTCACGTCGTAGATATGCCAGCCGATGGCCACGCTCAGCATCTGCATCGCCAGGCCGGCGATGAAACGGGCGCTCAGGAACAGGCGGAAATCGCGAATCCCCAGGACATGACCGAGCGGAGGGGAAGGTGGCGCGGGCGGGACGTTCACCCGCCTAGCTTAGCGCGTCCGCCTTCGCGGCTACAGCCGGCGCTCCCAAACCCTTCATCAGGTTGCCGATCAGCCGGTGGCCAATCTCGCCATCCTTTGCCGCTCCCATGGAGAGGATCGACTCCGGGTGGAACTGAACCGCCATGGCCGGTGCGGTCCGGTGACGGACGGCCATGACCAGCCCTTCGGCGGTGCGTGCCGTGACCGACAATTCCTTCGCCGGGAAATTGCTCAGCCGCGCGGTCAGCGAGTGATAGGCGCCGACCCGGGCCGGCGAAGGCACGCCTACAAAAAGAGGGTCTCCCTGATGCTCGATATCCCAGGTCTTGCCGTGACGCGGCTGCGGCAGCACGTCGAGCGAGCCGCCGAAGGCCTCGACCATGCCCTGCAGGCCGAGGCAGACACCGAACTGCGCGATGTTCGCCGCGGCCAGGCGGCGGACCAGATCGGGTACGCCGAACTCCGCCGGGCGTCCCGGGCCGGGCGAATGGACGACCAGGTCCGGCCGTGCCGCGAGCAGCCGATCGAAGGGCAGGCCGTGGCGATAGGTCTCCACGGTGGCGCCGGTCTGGCGGAAATAGTCGGCCAGGGTGTGGACGAACGAATCCTCGTTGTCGATCAGGACCACGCGCTTGCCCGCCCCTGGTTTCGGCGCGCGAGCGACTGACGCGGCGGCCGGCTTGGCGTTCATAGCGGCGAGCGCGCGGAACAGGTTGGTCGCCTTGGTGCGGCACTCGGCGTCTTCCTCCGTGCCGATCGAATCCCAGACCAGGGTGGCGCCGACGCGGTAGCGCGCCTCGCCGTCCTTGAGATGCACGGTGCGGATGGTGATGCCTGTGTTGACGTCGCCGGAGAGCATCAGGGCGCCGACCGCGCCGCCGTACCAGCCGCGCGGGCCCTTCTCCATCGCCTCGACGATCTCCACCGCCTTCTTCTTGGGGGCGCCGGTCAGCGTCACGGCCCACATATGCGACAGGAACGCGTCGATGCCGCCCAGGCCCTGGCGCAGCCGCCCCTCGACATGATCGACGGTGTGGAACAGGCCGGCGTAGGTCTCGATCAGCCGTCGCCCCAGCAGCTTGACGCTGCCCGGCTGGCAGATGCGCGACTTGTCGTTGCGGTCGACGTCGGTGCACATCGTCAACTCGACCTCGTCCTTCTCCGAATTGAACAGCGCCTTGAGGTTCTCGGCGTCGTTCATCGGGTTGCCGGTGCGCCGCGCCGTTCCGGAGATCGGGCAGGATTCCACTCGGTCGCCCTCGACGCGCACGAACATCTCCGGTGAGGTGCCGACGAGCTGCTCGTCGCCGAACTGGATCAGGAACTCGAACGGGCTGGGGTTGACCTGCTTCAGGCGGGCGAACAGGGCCGATGGCGTCCCGCCGTAGGGGGCGCGGTAAGTCTGGCTGAGTACGACCTCGAAGATGTCGCCGACGCGCATGCGCCCGCGCGCGCTGTCGACCATCGCCGCGTATTCCGCGGTCGTATGATCGGAGGTCGGTACACCAGCGGCGGCCGAGCCGGAAGCGGCAACGACGACCGGCGTGAAGGCGCGGCGGCCCAGGTCCACCGTCGATTCCGGGGCCCGGGCGAACTCGTAATCGTACCGGTAGGCGACTTCCTTGCGCCGGTCGACGACCACGATCTGGTCCGGCAGGAAGAGATGCAGGTCCTTGGCGTCCTTGGCCCGTTGATGCCGCAGGGTGATCGGCTCGAACTGGAACAGCAGGTCGTAGCCGAAGCCGCCATAGAGGCCGAGGAAGGGGTCGACGAGCCCGGCGAACTCGGCGATCAGCCGGCGCAACGGGGAGACGAGCGAGGGCTGCAGGCTGCGCTCCTCCTCGCGGAAGGTCTCGCTGCTCGGCGGAACGGTGAGCGTCAGCACGCGCGGCTCGCTGGCGGCGACGATCGCCTCGGGCGTCGCCGTCACGATGGGCGCCAGGAGATGCAGCAGCGCCTCGCCGCGCAGGTTGAGCGCGCGGAAGGTCAGGTCACGGCCACGGCCGACGATCTCGAGCGGCGGGTTGGCGAATCCGAACTCCCAGCGCGAGTAGCGGCCGGGATAATCCACGCCCGACGAGAACAGCGCGCCGCGTTCGCGATCGAGACGCTCGGCGAAGCCGTCGAGCGCCGTGGCATAGGGCAGGTCGGTCCGTCGGCGTTCGACGGAGAGTCCGGTCGGCGTGGTGAAGCGGTCGAGCATGGTCGCAACTTTCGCTGGATATGGCGGAACGGCAGGCCCTTCGGGGCTTGGCCCCTACGGACGCCGGACGGCGGATGTCAGGAAATGGAAAAGGATTGGTAGGTGACGGGGGTCACCACCACCAGCGCGAGACGGACCAGCGAAGGCAGGATCCGGCGGACATTCGCGAGGGGCCTTTAATCCATAAAGTTGCGACAGACGGACTGTAGCGGAGCGCCGCTCCGCCGTCCAGTCAGCGCATCGGGCCGCCGGGTCCCATGGGTGGCCGCGGCGGCGGGCCGCCGCCGGGCGGTCCGCCGGGGCCCCCGCGCTCGTGCGGCGGTCGCTGGCGAAAGCTCGCATCGGGCGTGCCGGTAAAGCAGCGGGGCACGAAAGGAAAGGAAGCGGTGACGACGTAGTAGTAGGTGCCGTTGGGATATTCGGGCGTAATGCCCGTGCGGCCATTGCAGCGGTCGAGGTCGCCATGGCCTTCGACGTATTCGTAGTCCTCGTTATAGCTGCCATCGAAGCGGCCGCCCGGACCGCTCATGCCGCCCGGGCGCGTGCCGCTGCGCAGCCGCCAGCTGGACCGCAAGTCGACGAGCGGGCTGCCGGCGTCGGTCGGCGAGCGATAGCCTTGCGGTCCGTACATGGGGAAGCCATCCGCGGAATAGCCGATCATCACGGGGCGCCCGGGCTGGGCAAGGCGGGCGATCAGGCCCGTTGGGATGCCGTGATAGTGATAGGCGCCGCTCGGCTGCACATGCGCATTGTTGCGGTCGATGCCGAGGTCGATGCGGCCGGACAGCGCGTCGTAGTTCCAGCCGGAACGGGGATCGTTGTTCCAGAACTCGGCCGTCGAGGGATCGAACATGACGCCGTTGAGCGCGATGCCGAACAGGCCCCGCGGCAGCGGTGTGATCTCCGCCGCTTTCTCCGGGCGCAGCGGGACGCGCAGGCGATAATTCTGCGGCGACATCCGGTTGGGATTACCGCGACTGGGGAAGGCGCCGGTGGCGTGATCGGGCATACCGTCGGCCTCGAAAACGCGATACCCCTCGCGCTCCTCGATCCGCATGCGTATGGCCGCCTGGGCCGTGGGCAGCAGACGAAATCCTGTGGCGGCTTCGCTGGCAGGCACGGTTTCGTGAATCCCATGCGCCTGTGCCTCGCCGGCCCATACGATGATCAGGACCGGGGCGACAATCAGGGCCAGGGCTGCGCGGGCGGCATTCATGAGAGTCTCCCGGCTCCTACCATCACCGGCGGCTTCAGGCAACTTCGCGCGTGATTTCACGGCCCGACGACGCTACAAGGTGCGCCCATGACCGTGCTTGTCACCGGCGTCGCCGGCTTCATCGGGATGCATGTCGCGACGGCCCTGCTTGACCGGGGCGAAACCGTCCTCGGCATCGATAACCTGAACGACTATTACGATCCTGCTCTCAAGCAGGCTCGGCTCGACCTGCTGTTGCCGCGGCCCGGGTTCAAGTTCCGGCGTCTCAACATCGCGTCGGCCGAAGCCGTCAACGACGCCTTTGCGTCCGATCCCTCGATCGACCGCGTCGTTCATCTCGCTGCCCAGGCGGGGGTGCGCTACTCGCTCTCCAACCCTCAGGCCTATATCGAGGCGAACCTGGTCGGCCATTTCAATATTCTGGAGGCGTGCCGCCACCGCTCCAGCCTGCGTCATCTGGTCTATGCTTCGTCGTCATCCGTTTACGGCGGAAATACGAAATTGCCGTTCACCGTCGAGGATCGGGTCGAAAATCCGATATCGCTCTACGCCGCGACCAAGCTGGCGGACGAGTCGATGAGCCACTGCTATAGCCATCTTTATGGCTTTCCATCGACGGGCCTGCGTCTTTTCACCGTGTACGGCCCCTGGGGCCGTCCCGATATGTCGGCCTATATCTTCACGCGGGCCATCCTGCGTGGCGAGCCGATCACGGTATTCAATCACGGCGATATGCGGCGGGACTTCACTTATATAGACGACATCGTTGCCGGCGTGCTCGCGGCCCTGGACCACCCGCCCGCTCGCGATGCCGGCAGCGCGCCGCATCGCCGCTACAATCTCGGCAACAATCGCTCGGAGCCGTTGATGCGCTTCATCGAGCAGATCGAGCGCGCGACGAACCACAAAGCCATCATCAAGATGGCCGACATGCAGCCCGGCGACGTCAAGGAAACCTACGCCGACATCGAGGCGGCGCGTTGCGACCTGGGCTTCTCGCCCAAGACGTCGATTGACCAGGGGATCCCGCGCTTCGTCGCCTGGTTCCGCCAGCACCACGCGCTATAGGCTCGGCTCGGGCGCATCCGGCGGAAACCGCAGGGTGACCGTCGTGCCCTGGTTCGGCACGCTGTCGATGGTCAGCGTGCCCCCGTGCATCTCGATCAGGCTCTTGGTCAGCGGCAGGCCGAGGCCGGTGCCGTGGAAACGCCGGGCCATCGGCCCCTCGACCCGGCCGAACGGCTCGAGCGCCTTGATCACGTCGTCAGGCGACATGCCGATGCCGGTGTCGGCAACGGTGACGAGCGTTGCGCCACCTTCCGAGCGTGTCACGCTGGCCGTGGTCTTGCCGCCCTCGGGCGTGAACTTGATGGCGTTGGTCACCAGGTTCACCACCATCTGGATCGTGGCCTTGGGGTCGGCGCGGAACGATGTGGCCTCCCGCGCGCAGGAGAAGGCAAGCTTGACACCGGCTTCGTGGGCCAGCCCCTTGACCAGCTTGCTTACGCGCTCGAGCAGGTCGGCGCCGTCCACCGTCTCGACATGCAGCTCCAGGCGGCCGGCTTCGATCTTCGAGAGGTCGAGCATGTCATCGATGATCGACAGCAGCAGGCGGCCGCTTTCGCCGATGTAGCGGGCGTAGGTGGCGTAGGCGGGCACGCTGGACGGCCCGTTGAGCTCGCGCTCGATCACCTCGGCAAAGCCGAGAATGGCGTTCAGCGGCGTGCGCAGCTCGTGCGACATGTGGGCGAGGAAACGGCTCTTCGAGCGGTTGGCTTCGTCGGCGGTCTCACGCGCCGTCTCCAGCTGCTGGCGAAGACGATGTTGCTTGTGCAGGCGGTGGTTGAGCTCGGCCAGGCGCTCGGCCATGACGCGGAAGGCCTCGCCAGCGGCGGCCGAGCTGACGAAGCGCAGAAAAAGCAGACGCTCCACCGAGGCGAGCGAGCGGCGGACCAGGCTGGCATAGACCCGGTAGTGCAGGATCTGCCCGTTGACGTGTCGCAGATCGAGAGCGGCGGGCAGCGGTGACGTCGAGCGGGCAGCGGCGCGCAGCAGCTCCGGCAGGTCAAACGCGTTGCTGGCGACGTCGGACAGCGGCATGCCGAGCAGTGTCGGGAGCGGCCGGCCAAGGGCCTCGGTGAGGGCGACGTTCGCCTGGACGATGATGCCGCCGCGCGTGACGATGAGGGTCGGCTCGATCAACTGATCGAGGACGTCGGCGGTGAGCGGCGCCGACGCTTCAGAGCGTGTCAGAAAAGTATTCACGGCCCGATGCAACTTCCGCCTCGGCGGTCGGCTCGACGTAGACGACCACCCGGCAGCCGGGGTGGCCCGCCGCGATCGATTCCTCGATCGCCACCTTCGCGTAGCCCAGATTCTCGCCGGCGATCTTGCCGAACATGTTGGATGTCATCATGCACAGCGACGGCCGGCCGATGACGGCGTCGCCGAACGGGCAGATTCGGTTGCCGAGCACGATCTTCTGGTCGTCCTCGGCGATGACATAGAAATCGCCGTCGATGCGGCGCTTCAGGTCCATGAGCACCGCGGTGACCTGGGCCCGCGACAGACGCGAGACCTTGAGGGCATGGCGGTAGTCGGCGTCGATCTGGTCGCCAATCCGGCCGCCGACCACGCTGACGAAGCCCGCCGTCTCCGGCAGGCCGACCACCGATTCGAGCGTTCCCGCGAGTTCGCGCATCAGAGAGCGCAGGAAGCGGTCGCGATCGAGTTGCACTTCGCTCTGTTCGACAAGAGTGTCGGCTGCGCTTCTCTCAGCCTTCCACGACATTCGGCCTCCGGCTCGATTCTGACCGTCGACGCCGGATCAATTAAGGACCGAGTTCAGGGCTGAGGCAATATTTTCAAGAAGCGATAAATATATCGAATGATCAGAAGACTTCGCACTGCACACGGAGACTAAGCGGTACTGGTAAAATTCTAAGAAATTGCCGCTCTACTTTTCGTAGGCGGCCTCCAGCGCCGGCGCATAGACCTCGCGCACGATGTGGCGTTTGACCTTGAGCGTGGGCGTCATCTGGCCATTGGCGACGCTGAACGCCTCTTTCGCCACGATGAAACGACGCACCCGCTCAGCCGGCGAAAGCTTGGCGTTGACGCGCTGCACTGCGGCATCGAGGGCCGCGCGAAACTCGCGATCCTCCGCGAGGCTGCCGATCTCGGGCGGCTTGCCGCGCGCCTTGGCCCATTCGGTCGCGAACTCGGTGTGCGGCACGAGGATGGCGACCAGGTGAGGCCGGCGATCGCCGTGCACCATCGCCTGCGCGATCTCGGGCTCAAGCATCAGCGCGCCCTCGACGCGCGCCGGCGCGATCATGTCGCCGCCCGAGTTCTTGATGAAGTCCTTCTTGCGGTCGGTGATCCGGATCAGGCCGTCGGGATCGATGACGCCGACATCACCGGTATGCAGCCAGCCGTCCCTGATGGTCGCGGCGGTGGCGGCGGGATCGTTCCAGTAGCCCTGCATCACGAGCTCGCCGCGCACCAGGATCTCGCCGTCCTCGGCGATGCGCACCTCGACGTCGGTGAGCGGCGGGCCGACGGTCTCCAGCCGGACACGGTGCGGACGGTTGCAGGCGACGACGGGAGCCGCCTCGGTCTGGCCGTAGCCCTGGAGCAGGCGCAGGCCCAGGGCGGTGAAGAACAGGCCGATTTCCGGATTGAGGGCGGCACCGCCGGAGACCAGGGCCTTGAGCCGGCCGCCGAAGCGGGCGCGGACCTTGCTGCGCACCAGGCGATCGACGATGAAATCCATGACCCGGTCGCCCAGGGTGAGGCTGCGTGGAGCGGCGTAGCGCTTCTTGCCGAGCTCGAGCGCCTTGAAGAAGAGCTTGGCCTTGAAGCCGCCCTGGCGCTCGACGCCGGCCAGGATGCGGCGGTGCATGGTCTCGTAGAGCCGCGGCACGGCGGTCATGATGGTGGGGCGGGTCTCGACCAGGTTCTGGGGCAGCGCCTCGACGCTCTCGGCGCAGTAGATCTGTGCGCCGATGGAGAGCGGGAAATAGATGCCCGCGGTGTGCTCGTAGGAATGGGACATCGGCAGGAAGGAGAGGAAGATCTCGTCCGCGAGGCCGAGCTCAGCCAGGAGATCGCGCGCCCCCAGGCAGTTGTGCAGGATGCTGCCGTGGCTGAGCGCGACACCCTTGGGCGGGCCGCCGGTCCCCGAGGTGTGGATGATGCAGGCGAGGTCCCGGCGCGTCAGGCGCTTGCCGACTTCGTCGATGTCGAGGCCGCCGCCGGCACCCAGCGTCTTGTCCCAGTGCATCACCTGGACGCCGCTGTCTTGGCTGACCGGCGGCGGATCGAGCGCGGCGACGAAGCGGCAGCCGGGCGTCTGGCGTGCCGCCTCGATCACGCGCTCCGCTAGCGCGCGGGTCGAGACAAGAGCCCCGGCGCAGCCGGCGTTGCTCAGGATATGCCGATGATCATCAACGGTGTTCGTCGTGTAGGCGGGAACGGTGATGGCGCCGGCCGCCATGATGGCCAGGTCGGCGATGATCCATTCCGGCCGGTTTTCGGCGACCAGCGCCACGCGGTCGCCCGGCCTGATCCCCAGCCCCGCCAGGCCGCGCGCCAAACGCTCAACCGATTCACGGGCTTGGCGCCAGCTCGTCGCCTGCCACTGCCCGCCGGTTTTGGCCCAGAGCAGCGGCTTGTCGCCATACAGCGCCGCCTGGTCGAGGAACATGCGGACGAGATTCGGGCAGGCCCGGTAATCCATGCTATCTCCCTGACGCGGCCGTCTTTTCGTTTCTTGGAACGGGGCCGCGACAGACACATATATCGGGAAACCGTACCGGAGCGAAAGAACCGCCGATGAGCCAGTCCGCCGCCGCCCGCACCCAGACCGCCAACGATCTCGGCGCCTTGCCCGAATGGGACCTCGCCGACCTCTACCCGGGCCGGGATTCCGCCGAGCTCAAGGCCGACCTCGCCCGGGCCGAACGGCAGGCGGACGAATTCGCCGCCAAGCACGCCACCAAGCTCGGCGGCTACACACCCGCCGAGCTGGCCAACGCCATCGCCGACTACGAGCGCCTCGACGAGACGCTCAGCCGGATCATGAGCTACGCCGACCTGACCTACGCCGGCAACCAGACCGATCCCGAGACGGCGAAGTTCTACCAGACCATGCAGGAGCGGGTGAACGCCATCGCCACCAAGCTCATCTTCTTCACCCTCGAGATCAACCGGCTCGACGAAACCGCGCTCGCCGCCCAGCTCAAGGACAAGGCGCTGTCCCGCTGGCAGCCCTGGCTGCGCGACGTGCGCGTGCGCAAGCCCCACGATCTCTCGGATGAGCTGGAGAAGCTGCTGCATGAGAAGCACGTCGCCGGCCGCAGCGCCTGGACGCGGCTTTTTGATGAGACGATTGCGGGACTGCGCTTCCCCATCGACGGCAAGGAGGTGACCAGCGCCGAGGCGCTGCACCTGCTCTCCGACCGCGACCGCAGCGTGCGCCGCGCCGCCGCCAAGTCGATCGGCGAGGTGCTGGGCAGGAACGTGCGGCTCTTCGCCCTGGTCACCAACACGCTGGTCAAGGACAAGGAGATCGAGGACCGCTGGCGCAAATTCCCCAAGCCGATCTCGTCGCGCAACCTTGCCAACCTGGTCGAGGACGAGGTCGTCGACGCCCTGATCGGCGCGGTGCGCGCCTCCTTCCCCAAGCTCGCGCACCGCTATTACAAGATGAAGGCCAAGTGGTTCGGCGTCGACCAGCTCGACTACTGGGACCGCAACGCGCCCCTGCCCGAATCGGACGAGCGTACCATCCCCTGGGACGATGCGCGCGACCGCGTGCTCACCGCCTACAGCAAGTTCTCGCCCGAGCTGGGCGCCGTGGGCCGCAAGTTCTTCGAGAGCCAGTGGATCGACGCGCCCGTGCGGCCGGGCAAGGCGCCGGGCGCCTTCGCGCATCCCACCGTGCCCTCGGCGCATCCCTACCTGCTGGTCAATTATCTGGGCAAGACGCGCGACGTGATGACCCTGGCCCACGAGCTCGGCCACGGCGTGCACCAGGTGCTGGCGGCGGGGCAGGGGCATCTGCTGTCGCAGACGCCGCTGACGCTTGCCGAGACCGCCTCGGTGTTCGGCGAGATGCTGACTTTCCGCTCGCTGGTCGATGCCGAGAAGGACCCCCGGCAGCGCAAGGCCATGCTCGCCGGCAAGGTCGAGGACATGCTCAACACGGTGGTGCGCCAGATCGCTTTCGTCGAGTTCGAGATCCGCGTGCATGACGAGCGCCGCCAGGGCGAGCTCACCGCCGACAGGATCAACGAGATCTGGCTCGACGTGCAGCGCGAGAGCCTCGGGCCGGCGCTGCGCTTCGACGACGAATACAAGTACTACTGGACCTACATCCCGCACTTCGTCCATACGCCGTTCTACGTCTACGCTTACGCGTTTGGGGATTGCCTGGTGAACTCGCTCTACGCCGCCTACAGCAAGGCGCCGGCGGGCTTCGCCCAGAAATACCTCGACATGCTGCGATCCGGGGGGGCCAAGCGGCACAAGGAGCTGCTGGCGCCCTTCGGTCTCGATGCCAGCGACCCGGCTTTCTGGGCCGGCGGCCTCAACGTGGTGGCCGGACTGATCGACGAGCTGGAAGCGCTTGGCTGACCAAGAAGAGAACAGCATCGGCGGCCGGCTGAAGCGCTACGCGCGGGTGGGCGCGGCGGTCGGCGGGCTCGGTGTGCGCTTCGGCGCCGGGCGGCTGTTCGGCATGGAGGTCGACAAGGGGAAGCACGCGGCGGAACTGACCGCGGCGCTCGGCGGGCTGAAAGGCCCGCTGATGAAGGTGGCGCAGCTCCTGTCGACCATCCCCGACGCGCTGCCCGACGAATACGTCAAGGAGCTGATCCAGCTCCAGTCGAATGCGCCGTCGATGGGCTGGCCGTTCGTCAAGCGGCGCATGGCGGCCGAGCTCGGGCCTGACTGGGAGAAGAAGTTCAAGCAGTTCGACCGCGAGGCGATCGCCGCCGCCTCGCTCGGCCAGGTGCATCGCGCCACTGGCAAGGACGGCGCGCTGCTGGCCTGCAAGCTGCAGTACCCCAACATGGATTCGGCGGTCGAGGCGGACCTGCGCCAGCTCCGCCTGATCTTCGCCGTCTACGAGCGCTACGACAAGGCGGTGAAGACCCGCGAGGTGCATGCCGAGATCACGGCGCGGCTGCGTGAGGAGCTGGACTACGAGCGCGAGGCGCGGCACATGCGGCTCTACGGCCACATGCTGCGCGAGGAAGAGAACGTCTCGGTGCCCGAGCCGGTCCCGGCGCTCTCGACCAAGCGCCTGCTGACCATGACCTGGCTCGACGGCGTGAAGCTGCTGACCCTGAAGAAGGCGCCCGTGGCCCGTCGCAACGCGGTGGCCACCGCCATGTTCCGCGCCTGGTACGTGCCGTTCTATTACTACGGCGTGATCCACGGCGATCCGCATCTCGGCAATTACAGCGTGCGCGGCGACGACGGCGTGAACCTGATGGATTTCGGCTGCATCCGGGTCTTCCCGCCGAAATTCGTCGGCGGCGTGATCGACCTCTATCACGCGCTCGACAGGGGCGATCAGGCGCTGGCCGTGCACGCCTACGAGACCTGGGGCTTCAAGGGCCTGTCGAAGGAGATGATCGCCGTCCTCAACCAGTGGGCGGCCTTCGTCTACGCGCCGCTGATGGAGGACCGTCCGCGCCTGATCCAGGAGACAAACTCAGGCGTCTACGGCCGCGAGGTGGCGCAGAAGGTGCACGGCGACATCCGCCGGCTGGGCGGGGTGACACCGCCGCGCGAATTCGTGCTCATGGACCGCGCCGCCATCGGCCTCGGCTCGGTGTTCCTGCATCTCGACGCCAAGATCAACTGGCACCGGCTGTTCCACGAGCTGATCAAGGGCTTCGACCTCAAGGCCCTGGCCAGGCGGCAGGCGGCCGCCCTCAAGAAGGCGGACGTCCCCGCGGCGAGCTGACCGGCCGCGGGAGTAGACATTTGTCTATAGACATTTTTGTCGGTTGAAGCCGGGGTCGTTTCTCCCATATCCATCTAAAGACAAAATGTCTTTATGGAGAAAAGGATGATCGAGATTCCGGAGGACGGCTGGGGCTTCGGTCCGGCCGGTGATGCCCCGCGTCCCGGTGCCGAGACTCTGCTGACCGGCTGGCCCGCACCCACCAAGGACGGCTATCTCGTGGTGCCGGGCGCCGAGTTCTGGGGCATGCAAGCACCTGCCGACGACGACCCGGTCCTGCGCGCCGACACCATGCGCGAGCGGGCCGGGGCGGTGTTCAAGCGCCAGCGCGCCGTCGGCGCCTTCAGCCGCGAATTGGATGACCTGTTCACCACGGTGACCGAGGATCCGGACTGGTCCAAGGGCCTGGAGCATTTCGACCGCAGCCTGGCCGAGCTGCGGCGCAAGCACGCCGACGGCCTCCAGGCGCAGGAGGACCGCGACGCCTTCGAGCGCCACGCCGGGCAGTTCGGGGCCATGCAGCGCATCGGCCTGAAGCGCGCCCTGGTCGAGCGCCAGCAGGCCGACGCGCTGAGCCAGCTCGACGAGCAGCTTAATTACTACGTCGCGAAGGCTACGGCGGCGCCCAACGACGTGTTCCGCTCGATCGCCGTCGACAGCGGCCTGCAGGCCATCGCCGAGCTGCGCGATGCTGGTTATCTCTTCCCCGAAGCGGCGCAGAAGCTCGAAGTAGCTTTCCGCGGCCGACTGGATAGCGCCGACCTCGAAGCCATCGTCAAAGCGAGTCCCGATACCGCTTCCCTCCTGCTCGACGACAAGCGCCTCTTCGCGAATGCCGATGCGGCGACGCGGGACAGGCTTCGCCAGCAGGTTGCGGGCCTCTTGAGCAAAAGCGCTTCGGACGCGGTGCCGGCGCTTGGAGAGGCGCTTGGTTATTTCGTCGGTGAAGCCACACGTGCGGGCAATCATCCGGAGAGCACGAGGAAGGATCCGGTTCTCGGCGTAAGCCTTGGCGAAGGCGAAATGCCTGGTTCGGCGGCTGAGCGTCCCGATGGCCCGCTAGACCGTGAACCGGATGATGACGGCGACGATGCCGTATATTTCCGCGATAAGCCGGGCTACCATCGTTACGTGCAGGGGCCGACAGCCCTGGGCACGGAGGCCGAGGGGCTAACCGAGGCGATGGTCAAGGATGCGTTAGGCCGCTTCGCCGTGCCGGGCCAGAATCCAACGAAGCCTGTCGAGCATGACAAGATCTACGCCGTCTATCCTCCCGGCGGGCGCGATTCGCACTACAGTGTCGGCAATGTGCGTACGACCGTGGCCGACGATGGTATGTCCATCAGGAACAAGGCTCAGAAAGGCCATATTTTCTATCCAGGAAACATCGACCGCCGCATTCATCTCGAAAACGGCACCTGGTACGTGACCACCATCGGCGAGGGCAACAACGAGCGGCCCGTCATGGATGCGGCGAACCAGAAAGGTGGACCTGTCGTCTTCGAGCTTGTCGACAACCAGATGAAAAAATATCTACGAGATCAGATCGCGAAATAGAGGGACAGGATGCCACCCCGGCCGCGCTGGATTGCCGCTCTAATTGCCTTCCTGGTTGTCTGGGTCTCGTTAGCGGCCCCGGTCATGGCGCAACGTGATCTGAACAATCTGCCGCCGCCCTGGCCGCAACCCGCGCCGGGCAATCCCTGGATGGAATTTGAAGCCACCGTCGGCGTCAGCAACTGGAAGTCGTTTTTCTCCGACCTGCGGGAGCTTGCCGCAACCAAGGGCTTCTTCGCCTATCCGTACTCCAACGATCCGGAGGTTAAGCACTTCGTCGGCATGATGCTCTACCGCGACGATCTCTTTGTGAATCTCTACAATGCTGATGAAGCTCCGGACGTATTTATCGTGGGCCTTTTCCGCACCAACATCTATGACGAGGCGGAGATTGGAGCCCGTGCTTTCCTGCCGCTTTTGGAGGAGGCCGTCGGGCGCGTCAGCGGAGGTCGTGTAGGGGAGAATCGCGTTGATCCGGCGCTGGGCGCGAAATCACAGCTCCGCCCACCGATGCGGATCGCCGAGTTCTCTGTTCCGCCCGAGGCTGTCAGAGATGTATTCAGGTTGCTGAGTCGCTTGACTTCCCGCGGCCAATTCGACGGCACCCTGAGCTATATGGATCGCCGTGTGCCACTGCGGCGGGTCGATATGTGGCGCACCAATCTTAAGGTCGCCGCCGTCAACCAGCTCGCGCCCGAGAAGTTCCGGGTCACGATTTTCAGCTATCTACCGGTAGTGAACTACCCGCCTCAGGGCCTGGAAGACTTTGCTGATACGTTCATCAAGGAACTGACCGAAGGTGTCGCGCAGATTCCCGGCAGCCATTTCACGGTGGTGAAGCGGTAAGCCTGGTCGAGATTGGTCCAATCTCAGAGCTGAATCGTCAGCCGCTCGCAGTTCTTGAAGTGATGGCCGGTCAGCCGGTTGAGGAACGTGCCGTGGCCGATGACCGCGATGGTCTTCTCCGGGCGCCGGGCGAGCCAGGCGCGGAAATTGGCGACGCGGCCCAGCAGGCGCTCCTCCGACTCAAGGATGATGGCCTGCGGGTGCGAGCCGTCGTTGTACCACCACGGATCCTCGAGATGGTCGAAGGCCAGGTGCGGGAACTCGGTGCGCAGCGCCTGGGGCGAGCGGCCGACATCGCCGGAATGCTCCAGCCGTTCGGTGTGCAGCGACTCGACGCGGATCGGCGCGTGATCAGGGCCGAAGGCGTGCAGGGTGGTCTGGATCGCCCGGGTGAGCGGCGAGGTGACGACGAGCTCGACGCCCAGCGAATGGACCTCCCAGCGCAGGCTTTGCGCCTGCTCGCGGCCGAAATCCGTGAGCGGCGCATCGAAGATCATCGGGTCGACCCGCGTCAGGCTGTCGAAGGCGATGTTGAACGCCGATTGACCGTGGCGAATCAGATGGATGGACTTCCCGGCAACGGCAGGAGGGGGCATTTGCGACATTTTAAGCAATTTTAACTTTATTTAAGAAAAAATTTAGGCGACCATGGCCCGACGCTGAATCGGGGCCTTCGTCACATGATGCCATCAAGAGTATCCGGAAGTCGAAGGCCTCGCGGGGTGCGGGGAGCCGGCGATGCTGGCCGCGCCGCGCCGGTCCTCAATATCGGCGGCGGCTTCGCCTGCGGGGCAGCCGCCGGCATCGCCACCGGCCCCGGC
>JALHMR010000030.1 GCA_022843945.1 Rhodospirillaceae bacterium
TTGCCGGCGGCGATGTTCCTGGCGTCCTCGGCGCGCACGCGGCGCTGCCTGGCCAGCATGCACTCGCCTTCGGCGATGATGACCTTGAGGCCCTTCTCGGCCGTGGTCAGCGCCTCCTCGAGCACCTTGACGACGCTGGCGACGTTGTAGTTCTGGACCTTCTTGATCCATTTCACGCCGACGCCGCGGATGGCGGATTCGATGTTCTGGTCCTGCGCCTTCATGCCGTCGCGCTGCTGCATCGACGAAGGCAGGAACTGCCAGCCGGTCGCCGAGGTGTAGCCGTTCTTCATCACGATCAGCACGCCGTCGGCGTTGTTGAACGTTCCCGAGGCGACGCCGTTGGTCAGACCGTTATGCCAGAACCCGCCATCGCCCATGATCGAGATGACGCGCTTTTCGAAATTGGGGCCGATACCGGTCGAGCTCGACAGGCCCATGCCGTAGCCCATGCAGGTATTGCCGAGGTTGAACGGCTGGTAGGCGGAGAAGCTGTGGCAGCCGATATCGGCGGCGATGTGGTGCTTGCCGAGCTCGCGCTCGACCAGGGTGAGGGCGCTGAACACCGGGCGTTCCGGGCAGCCGGTGCAGAAGGTCGGGGTGCGCGGCGGCACGGCGCCACCGAGAGAGTCGGCCGCTTGCGTCTTTTGCTCGGTCACGGCCTTGACCTGGGCGGTGGCCGAGCCGCGCGCCGCATCGATGGCCGGCAAACCGACCTTGTCGAAGAACGCCGCCAGGCCCTTGAGCATCACCTCGGAGGTGTACTCGCCGCCCATCGGGAAGACGTCCTTGCCGAACAGCTTCGTGTTGATGTCGGCGCGGCGCAGGATGGTGTTGATCGCCTGCTCGATGAATTCGGGCTGGCCTTCCTCGCAGATCAGGACCGCCTTCTTGCCGGCGCAGAAGGCGGTGATCTCGTCCGGGATCTGCGGGTAGGTGACGTTCATCACGTAGAGCGGGATACGCGACTTGCCGAAGGTATCGGCGAGACCGACGCGGTGCAGCACGCGCATCAGCGTGTTGTAGACGCCGCCCTGCAGCATGATGCCGACATCGGCGATGTCGCCGGGGAACTGCTCGTTGAGCTTGCGCTCGGCGATGAAACGCAGCGCCGCCGGCATGCGCTTCTCGATCTTGATGCGCTCCTGGGCGATCGTGTAAGGCGGCTGGCAGAGGCGCATGATGTCGAAATCGGGCGTCTGCAGCTTGCTATTGCGCGAGATGGCGCCCTGGCGGTTGTTCTTGGCGGCGAAGCGGCCGTAGACATGGCAGGTGCGGATGCGCAGCTGCAGCATCACCGGCGTGTTCGATGCCTCGGACAGCTCGAAGCCCTTCTCCACCATGTCGACGATGCTGGTCAGGTTAGGGCGCGGGTCGAGCAGCCACATCTGCGACTTCATGGCGAAGGCGTGGGTGCGTTCCTGGATGATGCTGGCACCTTCGCCGTAGTCTTCGCCGACCACCATCAGGGCGCCACCGATAACGCCGGCGGAGGCGAGGTTGGCGAGCGCATCGGAGGCGACGTTGGTGCCGACCGTGGATTTCCAGGCGACCGCGCCGCGGATCGGGTAGTTGATCGAGGCAGCGAGAATGGCGGCAGCGGCGGCCTCGCTGGTCGGGGTCTCGAGATGGATGCCGAGCTCGTCGAGCATCGGCTTGGCGTCGACCAGCACGTCGATCAGGTGGGAGATCGGCGAGCCCTGGTAGCCGCCGACATAGCTGACACCGGATTGCAGCAGGGCCTTGGTGACGGCGAGGATGCCCTCGCCGTGGAAGGTGTCGCCTTCGCCCAGGCGCAGCAACTCGACTTCCTGTTTGAACGACCGTTCCATCGCGCCTCCCAACGCCAGTCCACCCCGCTCAAGGCCGACTGTCGACTCGTTCTAAGGTAGGCTTACAAGCGAGCGCGGTCAAATAGTTGGGCTATCAAACATCTGACTCTCATCCGCGGTTGCGCCATACTCTGGTCCGTAAGTTGCGTGGAGGTTTTCGTGTCTCAGGTTCCTGACGTCAAAGCCCTGGTTTTCGATGTTTTCGGCACGGTCGTGGACTGGCGCAACAGCGTGGCGCGCCAGGCAGCCGAGCTGGCCAAGGCCAAGGGCGTCACCCTCGATCCCATCGCCTTCGCTGATGCCTGGCGCGGCCGCTATCAGCCGCAGATGGAGACCGTGCGCTCCGGCAAGCGGCCGTGGACCATTCTCGACGTCCTGCATCGGGAGAGCCTGGCCGCGCTGCTGCCGGAATTCGGGCTGGAGGGGAAGCTGTCGGAGGGGGAGATCGACGCGTTCAACCGCGCCTGGTGGCGGCTCGATCCCTGGGCCGATGTGGTGTCCGGCCTGACGCGCCTCAAACGCAAGTTCATCATCGGGCCGCAATCGAACGGTAACATCGCCCTCATGGTTAACCTGGCGAAGCACGCCGGGCTGCCCTGGGATGTCATCCTCGGGGCCGAAGTCGTGCGCAATTACAAGCCCGTGCCGCAGAGCTACACGGATGCCGCGCGCATCCTGGCCTTGCCGCCGGGCCAGGTGATGATGGTCGCGGCGCATAACAACGATCTTGCCGCGGCCCAGAAACAGGGCCTGAGCACCGCCTTCGTGGCGCGGCCGACCGAGAAGGGTCCGGAGCAGAAAACCGATCTGACCGCGACCGGAAATTGGGATATCGTGGCGCGTGATTTCAACGAACTCGCGGATCGGCTAGGGGTCTGAGGGGTCAAAAGGGGGCAAGGAATGGCTAATCCGCGGGAAGAGGCAATTCGTGTAGCCAATACAACGGCGCTGGCGAAGGTCGTCAAGCGCATGCGCTACGACCAGCGCCAGATCGTTCAGGTCCTGCGCTGCAGCCCGGACAAGGCCCAGGCGATCCTGAGCGGCAGCGTCGATGAGTTCAGCAACGAAGAGATCAAGAAGTTCATCGATATCCTCGGCTAGCGCGCTCGGGATACGCGCGGCCGGACGCGCCGGCCTTCGCTGCGTCGACGAGCGGGGCCGTAGGGTTTCCCCGGTTTGAATCCGGGGGCCGCCCCTGCTACAAACCCGGCCCGCCCCAGATGCCAGCACGGATCCCCGTATGACCGCCATTCTCGACATTCGCGCGCGCGAAATCCTCGACAGCCGCGGCAATCCCACCGTTGAGGTCGATGTGACGCTGGAGGGCGGCATCCTTGGCCGCGCCGGCGTTCCGTCCGGCGCCAGCACGGGCGCGCACGAGGCCGTCGAGCTGCGCGATGGCGACAAGAAGCGCTATGGCGGCAAGGGCGTGCTCAAGGCGCTCGACGCGGTCAACAACGAGATCTTCGACGCGCTCTCGGGGCGCGACGCGGAGGACCAGCTCGGCATCGACCGCACGATGATCGAGCTCGACGGCACGCCGAACAAGAGCCGGCTCGGCGCCAACGCCATCCTCGGCGTGTCGCTCGCCGTGGCCAAGGCCGCGGCCCAGGTCGCCGGCCTGCCGCTCTACCGCTATGTCGGCGGCACGCGCGCCCACGTCCTGCCGGTGCCGCTGGCCAATATCATCAACGGCGGCGCGCACGCCGACAACCCGATCGACATCCAGGAATTCATGATCATGCCGGTCGGCATGAGCACGTTCTCCGAGGCGCTGCGCGCTGGCTCCGAGATCTTTCACGCGCTGAAGAAGCGCCTCAGCGACGCCGGCCACGCCACCAACGTGGGCGACGAGGGCGGCTTCGCGCCCAACCTGAAGAGCGCTGACGAGGCGCTGGGCTTCATCGCCAAGGCGATCGAGGCCGCCGGCTACAAACCGGGTGACGACGTGATGCTGGCGCTCGACGCCGCCTCGACCGAGTTCTTCAAGGACGGCAAGTACGTCATGGAAGGCGAGGGCAAGACGCTCGACGCCGCCGGCATGGTGAAGTTCTACGAAGGCCTGTGCAGCCGCTACCCCGTGGTCTCGATCGAGGACGGCATGTCCGAGGACGACTGGGAAGGTTGGGCGGCGCTGACGGCCTCGCTGGGCAGGAAGGTGCAGCTGGTCGGCGACGATCTCTTCGTCACCAACCCGAAGCGCCTGCGCGACGGCATCGCCAAGGGCACCGCGAACTCGATCCTGGTCAAGGTCAACCAGATCGGCACCCTGTCCGAGACGCTGGAAGCCGTGGACATGGCGCACCGCGCCCACTACACGGCCGTGATGTCGCACCGCTCGGGCGAGACCGAGGACGCGACCATCGCCGACCTCGCGGTGGCCACCAACTGCGGCCAGATCAAGACCGGCTCGCTCTCGCGCTCGGATCGCCTGGCCAAGTACAATCAGCTGCTGCGCATCGAGGAGCAGCTCGATCGCGACGCGCGCTACGCCGGCCGTTCGGTGCTGCGCCGTGGCTGACAAGGTCAAGATCACCTGCACCAACAACGACCGCGTGGTCGATGCGACGATCATCCAGCGCTCGCTCAAGCGCCTGGTCGTCGCCTTTCCGGGGGCGGGCGAGCTGGTGCTGAACCGCGACGACGTGACCAAGCCCTTCGTCGGCCGCATGGCCGGCATGGAATTCACCGCCCCGCCCGGCACCTGAGGCGGGATCTGGTACTGAGGAGTTGAGCGATGGAATACGGCAAGCTGCAGCTTTACATCGATGGACAGTGGCTCGACGGCGGCAAGGACGGCGAGGACGTGATCAACCCCGCGACGGGCAAGGCGCTCGGCCGCCTGCCGCATGCCACGACCGCCGACCTTGATCGCGCGCTCGAGGCGGCCAAGAAGGGCTTTGCCGTGTGGCGCAAGGTCTCGCCCTACGAGCGCTCCAAGATCATGCGCAAGGCGGCCGATCTGCTGCGCGAGCGGCGCGACGCCATCGCCACGGAGATGTCGATGGACCAGGGCAAGGTCCTGGCTGAATCCAAGATCGAGATCGGCCTGGCGCCCGACCATATCGACTGGTACGCCGAGGAAGGCCGCCGCACCTACGGCCGCGTCATCCCGGGCCGCGCCGAGGGCGTGATGCAGTTCGCGGCGCGCGAGCCGGTCGGCCCGGTCGCCGCCTTCACGCCGTGGAACTTCCCGATGAACCAGGCGGTGCGCAAGGTGGCGGCGTCGCTCGCTGCCGGCTGTTCGATCATCCTCAAGGGCCCGGAAGAGACGCCGTCGGCCTGCGTCGCGCTGGTGCGCGCCTTCCACGACGCCGGTCTGCCGGCGGGCGTGCTCAACCTGGTCTTCGGCGTTCCAGCCAAGGTCTCGGAGCACCTGATCCCGTCGCCGATCATCCGCAAGATCTCGTTCACCGGCTCGGTGCCGGTCGGCAAGCACCTGGCGGCGATGGCCGGCAAGTATATGAAGCGCGCCACCATGGAGCTCGGCGGGCATTCGCCGGTCGTCATCTTCGACGACGTCGATCCGGCCAAGGTCGCCTCGATCATCGGGCCGTTCAAGTATCGCAACGCCGGCCAGGTCTGCATCTCGCCGACGCGCTTCTTCGTGCACGAGGCGGTGCACGACAAGTTCGTCGCCAACTTCACCGAGTACACCAAGGGGCTGAAGGTGGGAGAGGGGCTCGACCCCGCCAGCAAGATGGGGCCGATGGCCAACCCGCGGCGCATCGATGCCATGGAGACCTTCGTCGCCGACGCGGCGCAGAAGGGCGCCAAGGTGCAGACCGGCGGCAAGCGCATCGGCAACCAGGGCTACTTCTTCGAGCCGACCATCCTGACCGACGTGCCCGACGAGGCGCGCGCCATGAACGAGGAGCCGTTCGGCCCGCTGGCCCTGGTCCAGCGCTTCAGCACCTTCGACGACGTCGTCAGCCGGGCCAACCGGCTGCCCTTCGGCCTCGCCGCCTATGCCTTCACCCGCTCGGCCAAGACGGCGGCGGCGATCGGCGAGGCGATCGAGACCGGCATGATCACCATCAACCACCTGGGCCTAGCGCTGCCCGAGGTGCCGTTCGGCGGGGTCAAGGACAGCGGCTACGGCCACGAGGGCGGCATCGAGGGCCTCGACGCCTACCTGACGACCAAGTTCATCACCCAGGTTGGGGCTTGATTCAGCCTGTTCTCAATGGGTTAGGGTGGCGACTCCCAGCGCCGCCCGAAACTTTTCTGTGAATCATTTGAATCGCTTGAGGTCTCTACCTCGACTCGATGGTTGACGGCCCGAGTCGCGATGTGATTCGCTGCCTGCAATGGCAGTTTGGCGTGAAATCAAACGGCGCGCGCGTGACGTCGTCGGCCCGGTCCTGGGCTTCTGCATCGTCGGCTACTTCGCCTACCACTCGGTCGAAGGCGACCGCGGGCTGACCGCGTTCGTGCGGCTGAGCGAGCGCATCGCCGAGGCGCAGGGGCAGCTCGGCGAGCTGCGCGGCGAGCGCCTGGCCATGGAGCGCCGGGTCAAGCACCTGCGCGCCGACAGCCTCGATGCCGACCTGCTCGAGGAGCGCGCCCGCATCATCCTCAACTACGGCCGCGGCGACGAGATCGTGATCTTCGAGAAAGAGCCGCGCTAAAGCGCGGCGGTTCGAGAAAGAGCCGCGCTAGGCCGTCTCAGTACGTCCCCGGATAGGCGCCGCCGTCGATCAGCAGGTTCTGGCCGGTGATGTAGGCCGCCTGCTGGCTGCACACGAACGCGCAGAACTCGCCGAACTCGTTGGGCTCGCCTGGCCGCCCGGCCGGGATGTGCTTCATGCGCGCCTCGAACAGCTCCTGCGCCGGCTTGCCGCTCTTCTTCGCCTGGCCGGCGAGCACGCCGCGGAAGCGGTCGGTGTCGAAGGCGCCGGGCAGCACGTTGTTGACCGTCACGTTGCTGTTGGCGAAGCCGGGGGCGCGGGCGAGGCCGGCGACGAAGCCGGTCAGGCCGCTGCGCGCGCCATTCGACAGGCCGAGCACGTCGATTGGCGCCTTCACCGCGCTCGAGGTGATGTTGACGATGCGCCCGAACTTGCGGGCGACCATGCCGTCGATCACCGCCTTGATCAGCAGGATGGGGGTCAGCATGTTGCTCTCGACGGCGCCGATCCACTGCTCGCGGCCCCAGTCGTGAAAGTCGCCCGGCGGCGGGCCGCCGGCGTTGTTGATCAGGATGTCGGGGGCCGGGCAGGCCTTGAGCAGGGCCTCGCGTCCGGCGTCCGTGGTGACGTCGCCGGCGATCGCCGTGACCTTGACTCCCGTGCTCTTGCGGATCTCCTCGGCGGTCGCCTCGAGCGTTTCCTTGGTGCGGGCGTTGATCACCAGGGTGACGCCGTTACGCGCCAGCGACACCGCGCAGGCCTTGCCGAGGCCCTTCGAGGCGGCGCAAACGATTGCAGTCTTGCCGGCGATGCCGAGATCCATGCTCTACTCCCGAAGATATGTAAGCCGCTGAAAGAGGGGCGATCTTAGGAACCAGAGCCGCGCCGCACAAGGGCGGCTGGCGGCACGCTTCGCGTAGACAAGCCCTGCCTCGCTGGGTAGGGTTAGTCTCAAGCGTCGATCCCGTGAAACGGGGCGAGCTTTTCCGTCACCGGGAGGAGGATACCCACGATGAAATACACCATCGCGAAACTGGCCGCTGTGGCCGTCATCGGCCTGCTGGCCACGGCGCCGGCCCAGGCGCAACCGGCCAACTGGCCGAAATCAATGACCATGGGCACGGCCTCGATCGGCGGCGTCTTCGCCGTCTACGGCCAAGTGTGGGCCAATATCGCGGCCGACGCGATCAAGGTGCCGATCAGCACCCGCCAGACCGATGGCCCCAACCACAACGTCATCCTGGTGAACGGCAAGCAGGTCGAGCTCGGCATGACCACGATGGGCATCGCGCTGCAGGCCTGGAACGGGCAGGGCGCCTGGACCCAGGGGCGCAAGTTCAACGAGATCCGGGCCATCTTCCCGATGTACGACACGATGTTCCACTTCGTGGCGCTGCAGAAGAGCGGCATCAAGACGGTGGCGCAGCTCGCCGGCAAGAATGTCGGCGTCGGGCCGCGTGCCGGTACGCCGGGAACCTACATCCCGCAGATGATGGAGGCGCTGGGCATCAAGGTGAACGCTATCCGCAACGGCGGCGGCAGCGACATGACCTCGCAGCTCGGTGACGGCCTGATCGACACCTTCGGCTTTGCCGCAGGGCTGCCGTTCCCGGCCTTCTCCGAGGCCGAGGCATCGAATGCGGTCACCTTCTTCACCTTCTCGCCGCAGGAGGTCGCGACGCTGAAGCAGAAGATGCCGGAGCTGTCGGACGCGACGATTCCGAAGGGCACCTACAAGACCCTGACCGAGGATCAGAAGACGCTCGGCGTCTACAACTTCGCCATCGCCCACAAGGACCTGCCGGCCGACATGGTCTACGCCATCGTCAAGTCGGTGATGGAGAACAATCCGCGCATGGTCCAGGGCCACGCGGCCGCCAAGGAGACGCTGCCCGCGAATGTCAGTAAGAACACCTTCCTGCCGTTCCACCCTGGTGCGGTGAAGTACTTCGAGGAGAAGGGCTTCAAGATCGACCCGAAGCTCAAGGGCTGACACGAGCGGCCGGCGCGGACCGGCCGAAACAACGAGACTGCGCGCCGCGACGGAGGGAAACCGTCGCGGCGCGCTGCATATAAGGGGCCGAAACTGGCCGCAGGGGAGTGCGATGGGTGACGTAAAACAGGCTGCTGCTGTGGCCGCTCCGGCCGAGCCGCTGGCCGCCGACGCCGTCGACAAGGCGATGGAGGTTGAATTCGGGGGACGGACGCGCGCGCTCACCGGTTTCATGGGCCAGTTCGTGTACTGGCTTGGCGCCGCCTACATCCTCTTCCATCTCGTGGTCTTGAACATCCACCCCATCGATCCCTGGGTGTTCCGCACGATCCACCTGTGCATCGGCTCGGTCATCGGCTTCGCGATGTATGCCGCGCGGCGCGGTGACTCTCTCGACACGATCCCTTGGTACGACCTGCTGATGATGGCGGCGAGCGTCGGCATCATGTTCTATATCGCCGTCAATCTCGACGACCTGCTGTTCCGCGCCGGCGTCCTGCCGACGCAGTGGGATCTGGTCGTCGGGCTGGCAGGCACGTTCCTGGTGCTGGAGCTGACCCGCCGCTCGGCCGGCGCCGCGCTGCCGATCCTGTCGTTGATCTTCATCGCCTATTCTTTCGTCGGCCCCTGGATGCCCGGCGTGCTGCGCCATAGCGGCATCACCGCCGACGTCTTCTTCAGCTATATCTATTCGATGCAGGGCATCCACGGCATCACCCTGGACGTCTCCTCGACCTACATCATCCTGTTCATCGCCTTCGCCTGCTTCCTGCAGACCTCGAAGGCGGGCGATTTCTTCAACGACCTGGCGATCGCGCTGGTCGGCTGGGCCCGCGGCGGCCCGGCCAAGGTGGCCGTCGTCTCCGGCATCCTGTTCGGCACGATCAGCGGCAGCGCCGTGGGCAACGTCGTCGCCTCGGGCATGATCACCATCCCGATGATGCGGCGCGTCGGCTACGACCGGCAGACCGCCGCGGCGATCGAGGCGACATCGTCCACCGGCGGCCAGATCACCCCGCCGATCATGGGGGCGGGCGCCTTCATCATGGCCGAGATCCTCGGCATCCCCTACACCGACATCGCCGTCGCGGCGATCATCCCGACCTTGCTGTTCTATATCGCCTGCTACGTCCACTGCGACCTGCACGCGCGCAAGAACAACCTGCACGGCATCCCGCGCAACGAGCTGCCGTCGCTCGGCTCGGTCTTCCGCCGCTGGTACCTGCTCGTGCCCCTGGTCATGCTCATCGTCATGCTGCTGATGGGCTACTCGGTGTTCCGCGCCGGCTCCGTCGGCATCATTGCCGCGATCATCGCCAGCTGGCTGTCGGGCCGCGAGCACGCCATGGGGCCGAAGGCCATCGTCGATACCCTGGCGATGTCGGCCCGGGAGGCCGTGCAGCTCGTGGCGATCTGCGCCTGCGCCGGCATCATCGTCGGCGTCATCGCGCTCACCGGGCTGGGCGGTCGCTTCTCCAACCTGGTCCTGGGCATTGCCGGTGAGAGCAAGTTCCTGGCGCTGATCTTCGCCATGCTGATCGCGCTCATCCTGGGCATGGGCATGCCCACGACGGCGGCCTACGCCGTGGCGGCCTCGGTCGTGGCGCCCGGCCTGGCGCAGATGGGCGTCGAGCCGCTGACCGCGCACCTGTTCATCTTCTATTACGCGGTCATCTCGGCGATTACGCCGCCCGTGGCGCTCGCCTCCTTCGCGGCCGCGGGCATGTGCAACGCTGACCCGTGGAAGACATCCTTCATCGCGCTGAAACTGGGCCTCGCGACCTTCATCGTGCCGTTCATGTTCTTCTTCGGCCCGGAGCTGCTGATGCGCGGCGACGGTCTCTACATCGCGGAGGTCTTCGCGACCGCCTCGCTGGGCGTGTTCGTCCTCGCCTCATCGACCGAGGGCTGGTACGCGGGCGGCGCCATCGGCTGGCCGGCGCGGGCGATCCTGTTCGTCTCGGCGCTGCTGCTGATGATCCCGGGGCTGATCACCGATGCCTTGGGTCTCGCCGGGGCCGTCCTGACTTATGCCTACCTGCACTTCAACCGCCGCCGCGCTGCAGCATGAAAAGTTGCGGTACCGCCGGGCGAAAATGGTTTTTTCACAAAGGATAAGGGTGGTTAACGACATAAAATTATTGCTGCATAACCATAATTCAGTTAAATAACTTTTTAACAAGCTAAAACAATAGCTTAGATTGTCATCCGGCTTGTCAGAGTCGGGTGTCGCGCGTATGGTCCGCCGACACCGCATTTCCGGAGGAAGCGATGGCCGTCGCCAAGCGCAAAACGAAGGCTGACGAGCGGGCCAACCCCGCCGAATTGCTGAAATACTATCGCGACATGCTGCTCATCCGGCGCTTCGAGGAGAAGGCCGGCCAGATGTACGGCATGGGCCTGATCGGCGGCTTCTGCCACCTCTATATCGGCCAGGAAGCCGTGGTCGTCGGCATGCAGGCCGCGATCGAGCAGGGCGACAGCGTCATCACCTCCTATCGCGATCACGGCCACATGCTCGCCTGCGGCATGGATCCGCGCGGCGTGATGGCCGAGCTGACCGGGCGGCGCGGCGGTTATTCGCGGGGCAAGGGCGGCTCGATGCACATGTTCTCGAAGGAGAAAGGCTTCTTCGGCGGGCATGGCATCGTCGGCGCGCAGGTACCGCTGGGCACCGGTCTCGCCTTCGCCCACCAGTACAGCGGCCGCCCCAATGTCTCGCTGACCTATTTCGGCGACGGCGCGGTCAACCAGGGCCAGGTCGGCGAGGCGCTCAACATGGCGGCGCTGTGGAAGCTGCCGGTGGTCTACGTCATCGAGAACAACCGTTACGGCATGGGCACGGCGATCGAGCGTATCTCGGCAAACACCGAGCTCTATCGTCGCGGCGAGGCCTACGGGATTCCCGGCGAGGCGGTCGACGGCATGAACGTGCTGACGGTCAAGGAAGTCGGCGAGAAGGCCGTGGCCCACGCCAAGGCTGGCAAGGGTCCGTACATCCTGGAAATGAAGACCTATCGCTATCGCGGCCACTCGATGTCCGACCCGGCCAAGTACCGGTCGAAGGAGGAGGTCGAGAAGATGCGCAGCCAGCACGATCCGATCGATCAGCTGGCCAAGTACCTGATCGACGAAGGGCACGCCGACGAAGGGGCGCTCAAGAAGATCGACCGCGAGGTGAAGGACATCGTCACCGACGCGGCGGAGTTCGCGCAGAACTCACCCGAGCCCGATCCGTCCGAGTTGTGGACGGACGTGCTGATCGAGACCTGACCGCTAAACCAAGACAAGACCGCCCAAGAAAGACGCGAGGGGAAGATGCCCGTCGAAGTGCTGATGCCGGCGCTGTCGCCGACCATGACCGAGGGCAAGATCGCCCGCTGGCTCAAGAACGAAGGCGACAACGTCAAATCCGGCGATGTCCTGGCCGAGATCGAGACCGACAAGGCGACGATGGAGGTCGAGGCGGTCGACGAGGGCAAGCTCGGCAAGATCCTGGTTCCCGGCGGCACGGAGAACGTCAAGGTCAACACCCCGATCGCCGTGATCCTGGAAGAGGGCGAGGACGCGTCGGCCGTGAAGTCCAAGGCTCCGGCGGCCGAGGCGAAGGCGGAAGCCCCGGTGCAGGCGAAAGCCGCGGCGGCTCCGGCGGGACAAGCCCCGAAGGCGGCCGTGGCGGCGGAGAAGGACTATACCGGTGCCACCGCGACGGTGACGGTGCGCGAGGCGCTGCGCGACGCCATGGCCGAAGAGATGCGCCGCGATGCCAACGTCTACCTGATGGGCGAAGAAGTCGCGCAGTACCAGGGCGCCTACAAGGTCAGCCAGAACCTGCTGCAGGAGTTCGGACCCAAGCGCGTCATCGATGCGCCAATCACCGAGCACGGCTTTACTGGCCTCAATGTCGGTGCGGCGCTCATCGGTCTCAAGCCGATCGTCGAATTCATGACCTTCAACTTCGCCATGCAGGCGATCGACCAGATCATCAACTCGGCGGCCAAGACGCTTTACATGTCCGGCGGCCAGATGGGCTGCCCGATCGTCTTCCGCGGCCCCAACGGGGCGGCCGCCCGCGTCGGCGCGCAGCACTCGCAGTGCTACGCCAGCTGGTACGCGCACTGCCCGGGCCTCAAGGTGGTCAGCCCGTATTCGGTCGCCGATCACAAGGGCCTGCTGAAATCGGCCATCCGCGACCCGAACCCGGTCATCTTCCTGGAGAACGAGATTCTCTACGGCATGTCCGGCGAGGTGCCGACCGATGCCGACTACACGGTGCCGATCGGCAAGGCCAAGATCGTGCGCCCGGGCAAGGACGTGACCATCACCGCCTTCTCGATCATGGTCGGCAAGGCGCTGCAGGCGGCCGAGCTGCTGGCCAAGGAAGGCATCGACGCAGAGGTCATCGACCTGCGCACCCTGCGCCCTCTCGATGTGGAAACCATCGTTGAGTCTGTAAAGAAAACGAACCGACTGGTCTCGACCGAGGAAGGCTGGCCCTTTGCCGGCATCGGCTCCGAGCTGGCGGCGACCATGATGGATCACGCCTTCGACTACCTCGACGCCCCGGTGAAACGGGTCGCCGGGCTTGACGTGCCGATGCCCTACGCGGCCAATCTCGAGAAGATGGCCTTGCCCAAGGCGGAAGACATCGTCGAGGCGGCGAAAGCCGTGCTCTACAAGAGCTGAGCGGAGACAGCCATGCCGATCCAGGTGCTGATGCCCGCGCTCTCGCCGACGATGACCGAAGGCAAGATCGCCCGCTGGCTCAAGAACGAAGGCGACAAGGTGAAATCCGGCGACGTGCTCGCCGAGATCGAGACCGACAAGGCGACGATGGAAGTCGAGGCCGTCGACGAGGGGACGCTGGGCAAGGTCCTGGTTCCCGGCGGCACCGAGAACGTCAAGGTCAACACGCCGATCGCGCTGATCCTGGAAGAGGGCGAGGACAAGAGCGCTCTTGCGGGTGCAGGTGCGAGCGCCGCTCCGGCACCGAAGGCTGCGGCCGCTCCGGCTCCCGCGGCAGCGCCTGCGGCGGCGGCTCCGGCGGTGACCCCGCTGGCGCAGCGCATGGCCCAGCAGGCCGGCGTCAATCTCGCCGGTGTGGCCGGCAGCGGTCCCGGCGGCAAGGTGACACGCAATGACGTGCAGGCTGCGGCGGGCGGCGCGCCAGCGGCGAAGGCCAATGGCGGTGGACGGGTGTTTGCTTCACCTCTCGCCCGGCGTATCGCCGAGCAGAAGGGGCTCGATCTTTCGCAGGTCGCCGGCTCCGGGCCGAACGGCCGTATCGTGAAGGCGGATGTCGAGGGTGCGAAGGCGGGCGCCAGGACGCCGGCCGGACGTCCCGCGCCGACCAGCGCGCCGACGTCGGCCGCCGCGGTCATCGCCGGCCCGACGCCGCACCGCGTTGTTCCGCACTCGACCATGCGCAAGGTGATCGCCAAGCGGCTCACCGAATCGAAGCAGCAGGTGCCGCATTTCTACCTGACGCTCGACTGCGACATCGACGCGCTGCTCAAGGGCCGCGAGGCGCTCAACGCCCAGTCGCCCAAGGGTGATGGCGCTTACAAGCTGTCGGTCAACGACTTCGTCATCAAGGCGACGGCGATGGCGTTGCTCAAGGTGCCGGCCGCCAATGTCTCGTGGAGCGATGAGGGCATGGTGGTCTACGACCGCGCCGATATCTCGGTGGCGGTGGCCATCCCCGGCGGCCTGATCACGCCGATCATCTTCGACGCCGCCCACAAGGGGCTGGTCCAGATCTCGGCCGAGATGCGCGACCTGGCCAAGCGGGCGCGCGAGAACAAGCTCAAGCCCGAGGAGTTCCAGGGTGGCACCTTCTCGATCTCCAACCTCGGCATGTACGGGATCAAGCATTTCGAGGCGGTGATCAACCCGCCGCAGGGCGGCATCCTGGCCATTGGGGCGGGCGAGCAGCGCGCCGTGGTCAAGAACGGGCAGGTGGTCGCGGCCAACGTCATGTCGGTGACGCTCTCGGCCGACCATCGCGCCATCGATGGCGCGGTCGGCGCCGAGTTCATCGCCACCTTCAAGAAGCTGATCGAGGAACCGCTCGGAATGCTCCTCTAAGGAGGCTCTCATGGCCGATGGCGTGCGCGTGAACCTCGCCGAGAAGCTGGCGACGTTCAGCGACAAGTGGCAGCCGAGGATCGTCGAGACCATCGACGACTACGAGATCAAGGTGGTGAAGATCGACGGGGACTTCGTCTGGCACCAGCATGCCGAGGCCGACGAGTTGTTCATCGTGCTCAAGGGCCGGCTGCGCATGGATTTCCGCGATCGCCAGGTGACGGTCGGCCCGGGCGAGCTGATCGTCGTGCCGCGCGCCACCGAGCACAAGCCCTATGCCGAGAACTGCGAGATGATTCTGCTCGAGCGCCGCGGGGTCGCCAATACGGGCGACGGACCGGCGAACGAGCGCACCGCCCGTCCAGTAAGGATCTAGAGCATGGCCGAACAGAGCTTCGATATCATCATCGTTGGCGGCGGGCCCGGCGGCTACGTCGCGGCGATCCGCGCCGCGCAGCTCAAGATGAAGGTGGCGCTGGTCGAGCGCGAGCATCTCGGCGGCATCTGCCTGAACTGGGGCTGCATCCCGACCAAGGCGCTGCTGCGCTCCTCCGAGATCAACCACCTGCTGCACAACCTCGACGCCTACGGCTTCAAGGCCGACAACGTCTCTTTCGACATCGCCAAGATCGTCAAGCGCTCGCGCGCCGTGGCGAAGCAGCTCACCGACGGCGTCAAGTTCCTGATGAAGAAGAACAACGTCACCGTGTTCGACGGGCATGCCAAGCTGGCAGGGAAGGGCAAGCTCAAGGTCGAGAAGGACGGCAAGCCGGTCGCCGACCTCGCCGCCAAGCACATCGTACTCGCCACCGGCGCGCGGGCGCGCACGCTGCCCGGCCTGGAGCCAGACGGCAAGCTGGTCTGGACCTACAAGGAAGCCATGGTGCCGCCGGCCATGCCCAAGTCGCTGCTGGTCGTCGGCTCGGGCGCCATCGGCATCGAGTTCGCCAGCTTCTATCGCAATCTCGGCGCCGAGGTCACGGTGGTCGAGGTCATGGACCGCGTGCTGCCGGTGGAGGACGAGGAGATCTCGGCTTTCGCCCGCAAGGCCTTCGAGAAGCAGGGCATGAAGATCATCACCTCGGCGACGGTGAAGTCGCTCCGCAAGGGCAGCGACAATGTCGCCGTGACCGTCGAGGCGGGTGGCAAGTCGCAGGAGATCCTGGTCGAGCGCGTGATCCTTGCGGTTGGCATCGTCGGCAATGTTGAGAACATCGGACTTGAAGGCACTAAGATCAAAGTCGAGAAGACCCATGTCGTGGTCAACGAGTGGTCGGAGACCGGCGAGCCGGGCGTCTACGCCATCGGCGATCTCACCGGCCCGCCCTGGCTGGCGCACAAGGCGATGCACGAGGGTGTGATCTGCGTCGAGAAGATCGCCGGGGTGAAGGGCGTGCATCCGATGGAGACCTCAAACATTCCCGGCTGCACCTATTGCATGCCGCAGGTGGCGAGTGTCGGCCTGACCGAGAAGGCGGCCAAGGCCAAAGGCCACGAGGTACGAGTCGGCAAGTTCCCCTTCATCGGCAACGGCAAGGCGATCGCCCTGGGCGAGCCCGAGGGCCTGGTCAAGACGGTGTTCGACGCCAAGACCGGCGAACTGCTGGGTGCGCACATGATCGGTGCCGAGGTCACCGAGCTCATCCAGGGTTACGGCATCGCCAAGACTGGCGAACTGACCGAGGCCGAGCTGATGCACACGGTGTTCCCGCATCCGACCTTGTCGGAGATGATGCACGAGGCCGTGCTTGCGGCCTACGGCAAGACCCTCCATATGTAGAACCATGCCGCTCGACGCCGACTCCCGCCCGCGCCACCCCGAGAAAGCGCACCGGCCCGACAATCCGGTGCAGACGCGCAAGCCGGCGTGGATCCGCGTCAAGGCGCCGGTCAGCCGCGAGTACCACGAGACCCGCGAGCTGATGCGCCGGCTGGGCCTCGTCACGGTGTGCGAGGAAGCGGCCTGCCCCAACATCGGCGAGTGCTGGAAGAAGAAGCACGCGACGGTGATGATCCTGGGCTCGGTGTGCACGCGCGCCTGCGCCTTCTGCAATGTCGCCACCGGCCTGCCCGACAAGCTCGATCCGCACGAGCCCGAGCACGTGGCCGAGGCCGTCGCCGCCCTGGGCATGGCGCACATTGTCATTACCTCGGTCGATCGCGACGACCTGGACGACGGCGGGGCGGGGCAGTTCGTGCGGGTCATCGAGGCGATCCGCAGGAACAGCCCGCAGACCACCATCGAGATCCTCACCCCCGACTTCCTGCGTAAAGAGGGCGCCATCGAGGCCGTCGTGGCGGCCCGGCCCGATGTCTACAATCACAATCTCGAAACCGTCCCGCGGCTCTACCCGACGATCCGGCCCGGGGCGCGCTATTTCCATTCCCTGCGCCTGCTCGACACGGTGAAGAAGCTCGACCCGTCGATCTTCACCAAGTCCGGATTGATGGTCGGCCTCGGTGAGGAACGAACCGAAATCTTGCAGGTCATGGACGACCTGCGCTCGGCCGATGTCGATTTTCTGACCATCGGCCAGTACCTGCAGCCCACCCCCAAGCACGCGTCCGTCGAGCGCTTCGTCACGCCCGAGGAGTTCGAGGGCTACCGCGCGATGGCCGCGTCGAAAGGCTTCCTGCTGGTCTCGGCGACGCCGCTGACTCGCTCGTCCTATCACGCGGACGCCGATTTCGAGCGCCTGCGCGCCGCCCGTCAGGCGAAGCTGGGCGTGGCGTGAAACCATTCCTCATTGCGCTGGCGGCTCTTGGCATGTCCGCCTGTGCCAACGATCCGGTCGAGCGCATGGCCTATGACAGCCTGCGGCGCCACGAAGAGCGGCGCCCCAATCCGGGCTACGAGCCCAAGTCGCTGCCGAGCTACGACGAATACCGGCGGCAGCGCATCGAGCGCATCTAGACGCGATGCCCACGCATGCCGAAACCCGGGTCCTGCCTTACACGCCCGAGCAGATGTTCGAGCTGGTGGCGCGCGTCGAGCGCTATCCGGAGTTCCTGCCCTGGTGCGTGGCTTCGCGCATCCGCAGCCGGGAAGGGGAGACGATTGTCGCCGACCTGGTGATCGGCTTCAAGATGGTGCGCGAGCGCTTCACCTCGCGCGTCACCCTCGACCGGCCGCGGCGCATCGACGTCAGCTACCTCGAGGGACCGCTGCGCTACATGAACAACCACTGGGTGTTCAAGCCGCATCCGTCCGGCGGTACCGAGATCGACTTCTTCGTCGATTTCGAGTTCCACTCGAAGGTGCTGCAGGCGCTGATCGGCGCGCTCTTCCATGAGGCGCTGCGCCGTCTTGTCGCAGCCTTTGAAGCACGGGCCCGGCAGCTCTACGGCGATCCCGCTTCGGCCACGGGCTTGAAGGCGGCGCGCTAACGCGCGCTGCAGACAGCGCCGCTAACTCGCCGCCTGGTGCTCGTCCGGATTGTCGAAATCGAGCAGCATCGGTGCGCGCTCGATGATCGCCGCGAGGATCTCCTCCGCCACCTTGATATCGGCCGCGGTACGCTGGCCCAGCCGGCCTTCGAAGCGCGGCTCGTTTGCCTTCTCCTGCGCCCGGTGCAGGTTGCGCAGCTCGCGCAGGAAGAGGTCGCGCGAGCCCAGCGGCAGCGCATCGCGCTCCGACAGGATGCGCAGGAAGTGCAGGCTGGCGGTCAGCGTCGCCGAGAGGAGGAAGAGCGTGAGCTCGTCGAACTTCTCCTCGAGGTCGCGCTCCTTGCCGCTCTTCATGTTCTTGAGGCGGTGCTCGATGAGGATCGACAGCGTGTCGAAGTCGTCGCAGCGCTTCTTGAACTCCTGGTAGGCCGCGAACTTGTCCCGGCGCGCATCGGCCGAGGCCAGCCCGGCCGTCTGGATCACCGAGCTCGCACTTTGCTCGAGCGCGCCCAGCAGCTGCTCCACCTCGCCGCGAGAATACGTTCGCGCCATGGTCTACCGTGGCCGGCCGCTTCTGGCCGCGCCTTTAGAGATTCCAACAACTTAGAGTTTGAATCCTAGAGCGCCGCCCGGCCCGAGGCAACCGAAACTCAGGATTGACACAGCCCAGGGTGCGCTTTGGCCTTGCCCCACGGGCTGGTGGAGGGCATATTTACTGACCGATCGGTCAGCGAAAAAGACCCTGGAGGACACGGATGACGGCCCCGCAAAACGCCGAAACTCTCGCGGCCCAGACCCGCGTACCGTCATCGAATCCCACGTCCATGCCCGATGCGGCGACGATCCTGTACGACACCCGCGATCCGCCGCCGTTCAAGGAAGGCAACATCTTCCCGCTCGAGTGGCGAGTCGAGACTCCTAAAATGCTGGAGATCTACGACGGCGCGCGCGATCCGGGCTGGTCGCCGAACAAGCTTCCCTGGGCGACGCTCGACCCCAAGGCCTTCACCGCCGATCAGCGCTACGCCATGGCCTACTGGTGGTCGCTGCTCTCGGTCTTCGATTCGTCGGGGCCCGCCGTTTTTGCCCGGGCCATGATCCACACCTACGAGGCGCACGAGGAAGATCCGGTGCGCAAGTGCTTCTTTTCGGTGACCCGCGACGAGGTCAACCACGAGGAGGTCTGCCAGCGCGCCATCCAGATCCTCACACCCGGCGGGCCGCTGGGCTACGAGCCGTCGACGCCGCTGGGCAAGCTCGGCCGCAACAACACGCTGTGGCTCTACCACAACGGCGGCCGCTACTGGGACGGCTACAAGAAGGCGGTCGGCCGCTACCCGCTGGCCATCCTCTTCACCTCGTTCCTGATGGGCGAGGTCTCGGCGGCGACGCTGTTCCACGGCATGTACCAGAAGACGACCATCCCGGTGTTCAAGGAGGCCTTCCGCTGCGTCGGCAAGGACGAGGCGCGGCACATGGGCATCTGCCTCGCCATCCTCGACCGTCTGCTGCCGCTGCTCACCGACGAGATGCGCGAGCAGATCACCCGGCAGCTGCGCGCCGGCTACGTCTTCCTCTCCGGCGTGCTCTACGAGCCGCCCGAGCAGTTCTGGGAGCTGCCCGACACCTGGCGGCCGGCCCACCGCATGCTGGAGGACGTGGCCCGCGACGCGGGGCTGGGCATCCTCTCGCTCGACGAGCGGCGTGAGAACTGGCGCGCGGCCGTCCTGAAGATGAAGGGCCTGCTCGAGCCGCACGGCGTCGAGTTCCCGGCCATTCCCGAAGTCGGCATCGACGGCAAGACCGTCGCCTTCAATCCCGAAGACATGATCCCGGTTTTCTAAACAGTGACGAACCTCACCCTGAGGCTCTCGAAGGGTGGCCATGCTTCGAGACGCCCCTTCGGGGCTCCTCAGCATGAGGTTTAGTTTTTAGTGGCCCGGACGAGGGCCGACGACTACGGCGAGAAGCAGCAGCGCATCCGCGACTGCGCCGCGGAGCTGTTCGCGGCGCGCGGTTTCGAGGCGACCTCGGCCGCCGACATCGCGGGCGAGGGCGGCTTCTCCAAGGCGCTGATCTACCACTACTTCGAGTCCAAGGAGGAGATCCTCCAGGACCTGCTCGAGACGCATATGGATGCGCTGCTCGTCGCGGCGCAAGGCGCCTTGCATGAAGGCGACGAGCCGCGCACCCGCCTGCGCGCCTTCGTGCGCGCCCATATGCGCCTCTACGCCACCTCGCGGACCAAGCATCTGCTGCTGATCAACGAGCTCGATGCCCTGCCGGCCAAAGGCAAATCGGCCATCGTCGCCAAGCAGCGCCGCCTGGTCGACATGGCCGCCGATCTCTTTGCCGAGCTGGCGCCGGCGCTGAAGCAGCAGGCCGCCTTGCGCTTCCCCACGGCGATGAGCTTCTACGGCATGATCAACTGGACCTGCATCTGGTACCGGCCAGACGGCACCCTGTCGCCCGATGCCTTCGCCGATCTCGCCTGCGACTTGTTCCTCGGTGGGTTGAACGGCACCTTTCCAAGACGCGCGTAAGGCACCGCGCGTTTCAACCTGCATCTTCACCTGTCAAAGAACGTCTCGCCTCAATAGATGGTAGACGGTCTGGATAGGTCAAGACACCGGCATCCAACAAATGCCTCAGCCTTTTCAGAGTTCTGGATACAGCCGTCCGCACGGCCATACTTAAGACATATTGTCTTTATATGATCCGGACCGTCGAAAGGAGCGCCGATGGCCCGTCCGTTGCCCGACCGCGACAAGCGGCAGAAGACCTTCTTGCGCACGTTGCTCTCCGGCCAGCCCGTGATCCGCGCCTGCGAGGCCTCGGGGTTGCGCTGGAGCACGGTCTATCAGTGGCGCAAGGACAACGTCGCGTTTCGGGCCGCGTGGGACGCGGCGGCGAAGCTGGGGATCGAGGCCATGGCGGCGCGCTTCGACGCGGCCCTGGTCGAGCGCGCCGTCGACGGCGTCGACGAGCCGGTGTTCAAGGGCGGCGAGCAGGTGGGCACGAGGCGGCGCTATTCCGACGCGCTGCTGATGTTCGGCATCCAGGACATGCGCGAGCGTCTGCGGCCGCCGCCGCGCCCCCCAGGGAGCGCCTTGGGGCCGCAAGACGGGAACCGCCGCATCACCGTGGTGGTGCGCGAGTTTGGTCCGCCGCCGGAGAAGGGGGCGCCGGAGAAGGTGGCGACGGCGGAGACGAAGCCGCCCGCTTTACCGGTAGGAGAGAAGGAGAGGGGAGATGAGTGAGGTTCACGCGCACGAAGCACCCCCACCCCAACCCTCCCCCATCAAGGGGGAGGGGGAAGAAAAGAGTGGTGAGGTGCACTTCCTATCCCCTCCCCCCTTGTGGGGGAGGGCTAGGGAGGGGGGTGACGGCGCAGAGCCCTCAACCGAAATCGAGTTCGAACTCCCCTACCGCTGGCAGCCGCGGCCGCATCAGCTCGGGCTGTGGTCGTTCCTCGAGCAGGCGATCAAGAAGGATCCTCCCGGGACGCGCGCCGTCGCGGTCTGGCATCGCCGGGCCGGCAAGGATTCGGTGGCGGTGAACTTCGCCGCCTGTGCCGCGCACCGGCGCATCGGCAATTACTGGCACATGCTGCCCACCGCCAAGCAGGGGCGCAAGGTGATCTGGGAAGGCATCGACCGCGACGGCCGCCGCCTGATCGACCAGGCCTTTCCGCCGCATCTGCGCAGCGGCAAGTCGGAAGAGGACATGCTGATCCGCCTGGAGCACGGCTCGACCTGGCAGGTCGTCGGCTCCGACAATTTCGACTCCCTGGTCGGCGCCAATCCCGTGGGCGTGGTGTTCTCCGAATGGGCCCTGGCCGATCCGCGCGCCTGGGACTACATCCGGCCGATCCTGGCCGAGAATGGCGGCTGGGCGCTGTTCATCTACACGGCGCGCGGCCGCAACCATGGGGCCAGCCTCTACGACATGGCGCGGCGCACCGAAGGCTGGTTCGCCGAGAAGCTGACGGTCGAGGACACCGGCATCATCGCGCCCGAGATCATCGCCGCCGAGCGCCGCTCCGGCATGAGCGAGGAGATGATCCGCCAGGAATACTACTGCTCGTTCGAGGCGGCCCTGGCCGGCTCCTATTACGGCACGCTGATCGAGACGGCCGAGCGGGAAGGGCGCATCGCGGCGGTGAAGCCCGACCGCACCCTGCCGGTGGTCACGGCCTGGGACCTGGGCATCGGCGACGCGACCTCGATCTGGTTCGTGCAGCAATCGGGGCGCGAGATCCGGCTGGTCGACTACTACGAGGCCTCGGGCGTCGGCCTCGACCACTACGCCGAGGTGCTGCGCCGCAAGCGGGCCGAGCACGACTGGGTCTACGGCGAGGCGCTGCTGCCGCACGACGCGATGCAGTCGGAGCTGGGCACCGGCCGCACCCGGCTGGAGACCCTGCGCAGCCTGGGCCTCGGACGCACACGGGTGGTCAAGCGCCTGGGCGTCGACGACGGCATCAACGCGTGCCGGGTCATCCTGCCGCGCTGCTGGTTCGACGCGGACAAGACGGCGCGCGGGCTGGAGGCGCTGCGCCAGTACTCACGGGCGTGGAGCGAGGAGCGCAAGCTGTTCGGCGAGCGCCCGGCGCATGACTGGAGCAGCCACGCCGCCGATGCTTTCCGCTACCTGGCGACGGGATTGCGCGAGCCGCAGGACGAGGCCTTCGAGGCGACGACGCGGCAGACGAGGGCCATCGAGGAGCGCGGGGCACCCGATCCGCATTACGGGCGGACGATGCGGGTGTTCGACGGACCGGAGATGGCCTGCGGCCGCGACGGCGAGTGGCGTGCGACCGAGGCGATCATGGAGGAGTGAGGTGAATAGAGAAAAAAGTTGTAGAATTGGGAAAAATCCACGCAACCTAATGTTGCGCGTGCTTAAAGTGACTCCGGAGTTATGGCTCTCGATAACTCATGAAGCAGCTAATAAAAGACGAAGCGATTGAGGCCTGGAATACGTGGCGCGGTCGCTATAAACGACCGGAGAGATCGGCATTCGTAAAATCGAATAGCTCATGGCTTTTCCCAAATCCTGATCAAATAGCCGAAATCAAGAATGAGATTGTTTCCGGCAAGACGGAAGCGGATCAGATCTTGTTTGGTAACCTCACGCTGCTAGAAAATGGCGCGTTCGAGGTGCCGTGGCCGCGATTGCTACCTTTCCAGAGCAAGATCGAAGGCACTTCTTCATTGGAGTGCTTCCTGCTGCGTGTCCGGTGGTTGTACGCCATCGAGAATGACGATGACTATACGGCGACTGTGACAAACATGCTCCGGTCACTAGATCCGGATGGGCGGGTATTCGAGTCATTCGCAAAATTATGGAATGAAAAGCTTGCCCGGTATCAGCTGCCGCCATTCGGACCCCGCGATCTTCGAGGTATAAATCTCGCTGGAATGGATTTGGTTGGTGAGCCGTATGACGGCATTTGCCTTCGACACTTCGATCTTTCTTTTGCAGAGCTGTCGATGGCCGAATTGGATGGCGCGAACTTATATCGTGCAAAGCTGAGCGGCACTTCCGCAATCAATACGAATCTACGATATGCGATCTTATCGGGCGTGGACTGCCATCGCTCAATGATGTCTTCGGCCGATTTTTCCGGCTCCGATTTGACTGGAGCCAGCTTCGTAAAGGCCATCTGTCATCGCGCTGTATTGGACGGAGCGCGGATCGATCGAACGGATATATCGGGAGCGAACTTCACAAAAATTGTTATGCGTGACGAATGCAAAAGCCGAAAAAGCAGCCTATCGGTGGGACAGCTTATGTTCGATTCCGATACTGAGTTGTCGTTTGCTGTTTCCCCTTCGTGCCTAGACTCGTTACCTAAGCAGCTTCTCGCGTCGAACCATTCAAAAGAAACGATAACGAGCGCGCTGATTTCTTCTGTTGCCCTTCGTCCTGGAATGTTCGGCATATCTGTTGACTTGAAATCGCTAGGCGAAGCTCTAATTCACCGGCTCTGGAAATCTAAAAAGCGTCAATGAACACAGAACTGGTCTCTGACCCCGATTAACCGGCTTACTCATGCGCCGGCTCCTTGGATTAGCGCATCCCAAAGAGACTCAACGACCCTCATTCTCGTTGTACGAGTTGTCGTGCAAACTATTCGCCTTTAAATTGTCGGCTTCGACGCTCCACGGCGGATGGAGATGGCCTTGTTCGAGACGGAGAAGAAGACCTTCTGGCGCAGGATTGAGGCCTGGGCTCGAAAGCGGTTTGGCCGAAAGCTCGTCTCTGCGGCTGTGGCAGGGGTGTGGGTCGGCAGCGCTATTGTCCCTTTCCTCGTGACGATGGCGGGCTACCTCTCCGGTGTAATTCAGCGGGATCGTTTTCTGGTCTCCCTGGAGGCTCAACCGCTGATGCAGATCGGTGAGACTGCGTTTATGTCCGCGTCATCAGAGATGCGCCTGACATTGACCAATGTCGGGACACGGTTCGTCACCGTTAAACAGATCGACGTATGGTTCTCACAGCCGATCCAACCGGGCGTGGATGCGGCATGCGACAAGAAGGGGCTGGATCAAGACATCAGATATCGTGAAAGTCCGCCGCTGCCGATTGGCGTGGAGTTCGGAAAGCAGGCAGTGACAGTCATCGAGCCGCGTCATGAGGACGCAGACAAAGTATTGGATCTCGATAGCCCTCTTTATTTGAGCGATCATCCTCTTTCAAAGGAGAACGCCCAGCGCGAAATTCATTCGTTTGCATTCTGCCTTGAGTTTCGCGTGGAAGCCGCTGGCGGCGTCCCTCGCTTTTCTTCGATTATGTACAGGACATTTAAAGTGCCGCGAGGTCAGGAAGGCTTCATTGCGCCCGACCCTGCGGATAGGAACAAAGTGTACGACTTGCTGAACGGCTGGGACGCCTTAGGCGTCTATTGGGACTTGCGCTCTTAATACGCCCCAGAACAGTAGCAGCCGATCAGCGCGAACGGCGCGACAGGGCGCGTGTCACCGCATCGGGTTCGCTGGCGATCACCTTGAGCAGCACGCGCGCCGGCCCGGCGGGGTGGCGGTGCCCTTGCTCATAATTGCGAATCGTCTCCACCGAGAACCCGTAGCGCGCGGCGAACTGCTGCTGGCTCAACCCCAGCCGGCGCCGGAGGGCGCGTACGTTCTCCCCCGTCGGCGCCGGAACCACGCGGCGCGCGCGCCGCAGCTCGGCGGCCGAGAACAGCGGCGCGGTGTTCGCATCGGACGCGATCTGACGCCTGATCTCCGCATCGCTGGTGGCTTCGACCCGGCGCCAGTCCACCTTGCCGAGGTCGAGATCAGCCCGGGTACGCTTGACGGTAGGCATTGCGTTCCTTCCTGTCTGCGACACGCAGACTGATGATCCGGCGTACGCCCGGCCGGTCGGTATAGACGCAGACCAGAACATGACTGCTGACCGAGCCGATCGCCTTGATCCGGACCTCGCCATAGTTCCGTCGCCGGTCCGCGCTCTCCAGCGTCGGGCCGTCGAAGAGCGCCATGGCGATGTCGAAGGGAAGGCCGCGCGCCTGCGCATTGGCGGCGCTCTTGGCGTCGTCCCATTCGAAGAACATGCTCAAATGTAGTACGTTGACTGATATCCGTCAATGACGGACCAGACCCCTCACCCTAACCCTCTCCCCGGAGGGGAGAGGGGACCAGAATGGGGATGCGCTCCTGCGAGCCGCCTACCACGCCCCCGCGAACAGCAGCACCCCGATCAGGGTGATGACCACGCCGCCGGCGTAGTCGAAGACCGGCGCCAGGGGCCCGCGTTCGCCCTCGGGGCGCCCATTCTTTCCACGCTCAGTCCAGCGGGTCATGGCGCTGCGCGCCACGATGGCCAGCACGCCGAGGCCCGCCATGGTCAGCGCCATGCCGGCGGCGATCGCCGCGACCAGCACGAAGCCGGCGAACAGGATGCCGTTGGCCAGGGCGTAGAGCATGACCAGGATGGCGCCGGTGCAGGGCACGATGCCGACGCCGATCGACAGCCAGCTCTGTGGCCGGTGTTCGTGTGAGTGCCCGTGCGGATCATGTGAATGGTCGTGCCCCGGAATGGCGCAGTGCTCGTGGGCGTGCCCGCCGCCGCGCGCCGTCTCGACGATCATGTAGACGCCGATGATGGCGATCAGCGCGTAGGAGGCGAGCTGGATCTGGCGGATCTCCGACCCCGAGGTGCCCCAGACCGTGCGGAACAGCAGGTCCGCACCCAGGGCGATGATGATGGCCGAGATGACGTGGCCGACCGAGATCTGCAGGCCCATCAGCAGGCCGCGGCCGATGCGCGCCTGGCGGGTCAGGAAATAGCCGACCACCACCGCCTTGCCGTGGCCCGGCCCGGCGGCGTGCACCACGCCGTAGAGGAAGGCGAGGCCGATACCGACCAGCAGCGCCATCGTTGTTTCGCCGTCGCGGATGGCGCGCATGCGCGTCGCGATTTCGCGCGTCGCCTCGCGCTGGAAGCGGGCGAGCTCGCGGTTGATCCGGGTGAAGAAGCCGGGTGCGGGTGCGGGTTCGGCCGGGGTGGCGGCCGGGGCGGCGGGAGCGGGGGCGCCGGTGAAAGGGTTGGCGGGCTGCGCCGGCGCCGGTGCGGCTGGGGCGCCGGTGAAGGGGTTCGTCTGCTGCGCGAATAGCGGTGTTGCTGTCAGCAGCAGGAGCAGCAGTAGGGCCGTCAGAGCTTTCACGGCGCACCCCCACCCCAACCCTCCCCCATCGAGGGGGAGGGGGAAGAAAGCGAGGGGGAGGGGAAAGAAAGAAGGGGCGACGTCCTTTTCATGTCCCCTCCCCCCTTGTGGGGGAGGGATAGGGTGGGGGGTGATCCGTTCACGGCTTCGGGCAGCTCAGCGTGATGCTCTGGAACGGCGCGACGCCGAAGCTCTGTTGCGCCCCGCTGGCGTCGCGCACGCTGAAGGAGCAGCGGCCCGGCGTCATCCGGTCGAAGCGCACCGGGTCGTTGGTGTCGAGCCCCACTTCGACGAAGTAGGACTCATCGTAGATGCTGATCACCACCTCGGCGGCGCCGGGGTCGACGGGCTCGGCCAGCGGCAGGGTGAAGTCGTAGACCAGCTGGCCGTTGCGCACCGCGCCCTGGAAACCCGTCACCGCGCCGAAGCCGGCCGGCTTGCCGCCGACCGTCATGTGGGCGAAGTAGCCGTACTCCTTGAGGTTGGCGAAGGCGCCTTTTTCGAGCTCGGCGTTCTCCTCCGGCTCGAAGCGGTTGTTCCGGTTGGCGTCGAAGCGCCGGATGATGGCCGTGCCGAAGAACTCGTCGAAGGTCCAGGTCAGGCGCAGCGCGGCCAGCTTATCGCCCTCGAAGACGAAGGTCGTGACGTTGTCCAGCCAGACGTGGGGATGGGCGGTCGCGGGACCCGAGCCGACGAGAAGGGCTGCACCGGCGAGGCCGAGGTATTTGAGGCCGGAGAAGAGGCTCATACCTGATTTACGCCTTTCTCACGCCACTATTCCACCTGCGAAACGGGGCCACGCGGCAGGAAGGAGTCGATGACGACGCGGTCCGCCGCGGCACCCCGAGCTTGCGCCGCGGCGGCGCAGGCGTCAACGAAGGCGGGGCTGCCGGCGACCAGCACCGCGCTTGTCGAGAGGTCGGTGCTTTCCTTGGTCAGAAGGTCGGGGATGCGGCCACGCGCGAACGGGTTTTCTTGGGGGCCCGGACTGGCTATCGCCTCGCGGGTCAGCGTCGCCTGCCAGGTGAAGGTCGGGTGGCGCCGGGCGAGGCGGGCCAGCAGGTCGCAGGCGAAGAGCTCCTTGCGCTCGCGCACCGAGAAGAGGAGGCGGACCGGGTGGGCGAAGCCGTCCTCCAGCGCGCGGCTGACCGCGGAGAGGATCGGCGACAGTCCGGTGCTGCCGGCCAGCGCCAGGACCGGGCCGTCATGCCGCGGAAAAGCGAAATCGCCGTAGGGCCCGCGCAGGGTCAGCGTACCGCCGGGTTGCGCATGGTCGTGCAGCCAGTTGCTCGCCCGGCCCTTCGGGTGGCGGGTGATGTAGAAGCTCAGCTGGCCGTCGGGCAGCGTGCCGTCCGCTGCCGGCGCTTCGACGATGGAGTAGGGTCGCGGCGGCTCGATCCCGGGCAGCTCGAATTCCATGTTCATGCCGGCGCGGAAGCGGAAGCTCACGCCGGCCGGCAGGCCGACCACCAGGCGCAGCACGGTCGGCGTCACCGGATGGGCGGCGACGATCTCGGTCGTGAACTCGGCGGGAAGGATCGCCTCTTCGCCCGCTTCGCGGGCGTGCATCGGGTTGACCATCGCCAGCCGGATCGTCGGGCTGCGCGGCTTGGACTGGCAGCACAGGCAGTAGCCCTGCTCCTTCTCCTCGTCGGTGATGGCGAAGCTCATCGCCCAGCCGTGGTCGACCATGCCTTCCAGCACCTTGGCCTTGCAGGTGCCGCAGGCGCCGCCGCGGCAGTTATGCGGCATGTGGATGCCGGCGGCCAAAGCCGCGTCGAGCAGCGGCGTGTCCTCCGGGCAGACATAGGTCTCGCCCGTGTTGGTCACCGTCACGTTGCTGGGGTCTTTGGTCATGGCTGGGGCATGAGCGGATTCTAGGAGTGGCGCCGGTGCAGCGCCAGGATGGTGGCGGCGATGCCGCCGGTGACGCAGGCCACGCCCAGGATGTCGGTCCAGCTCGGGACCTCGCCGAGCAGCGGGATGGCCAGGATGGTGACCAGGCCGGGGACGGCGGCGGTCAGCATCGTTGTGGAGGCAGCACCAAAAGCCACCACCACCCGCATATAGGCGAACATGGAAACGATCGTCGCCAGAAGCCCCTGCAGCACCGCCTGGGTGATCAGCTCGCCGAGCGGGGCGAGGTGCAGCTTGGTATCGACGAAGAGCAGCCAGACCGGGATGTAGAGACAGAAGGCCAGCGGGAAGACCACCGAGGCGGCCTGCAGCGGCTTCACCTTCCAGCGCTGGGCCAGTATCGAGTAGATCGCCCAGCAGCACGACGAGGCCGCGAACAACACGTCGCCGCGCCACATGCCGGGGGCGGCATGGGCCATGGTGTCGAGGGCGATCATCACCACGCCGACCACGATGAGGCCGAGACCGACCAGGCGGATGCGGTTAAAGCGCTCGCCCAGCACCAGCATGGCGAGGATCGAGGTCTGCAGCGGCAGCGAGCCGGTCATCAGCACCGCGGCGTGCGACACGGGCGCCAGCGCGAAGGCGTTGTAGGCGAAGCCGCCGAAGCCGATGCCGGCGAGCAGCGCCATGATCAGCCCCTGCCAGAGCTGGAGACCGCCCAAGCCCAGGCGAACCAGGAACGGCGCCATGACGACCCCGGCGATACCGACCCGCAGGGCCAGCAGGTCGGCCGGCTGGAACGTGGAGCGCGCGCCGAGACGGGTCAGGAGAATAAAGCCGGTCCAGATGACCAGGATGGCGGCGGCGGCGCCGAGCCCGATCGCCAGCTCCCGTTTTTGCGGGGTCATCGCGCCGCCTTCTGATCCGTCATGCCCGCGCCCCATTCTTCGCGCCGTCGGCGGCCGCGGCGGCCGGTGACCCGGCGCAGGGTGGGCATCCAGACTCTTCTCAAGAAGACTGGACCCCCGCTTGCGCGGGGGTGACGCTCATTTCTTGTTTTCACGGCAGGCTAAGCTTTCAGCGCGGCGATGAACACGTCGGGATCGACATTGCCGCCGGAGCAGACGACGGCGACGGTCCGGCCCTTGATCGGGAACTTGCCCGAGAGCACGGCGGCTAAAGACACCGCACCGCCGGGCTCGACCACCAGCTTGAGGTCGTTGAAGGCGGTGGCCATGGCCGCTCGCGCCTCGTCGTCGCTGACCGCGAAGCCGCCAGCCAGCGTCTTGCGGTTGATCGAGAAGGTGAGCTCCCCCGGCTCGGGCGCCAACAGCGCATCGCAGATCGAGCGCGCCGCCGGGTCGTTGCTCTCGCGCCTGCCGCTTTTCAGACTGCGCATGGTGTCGTCGAAGCCTTGAGGCTCCACGGCGTAGACCGGCACGTTGGGTAGCTTGCCCTTGAGGGCCGTCGAGGTGCCGGCGATCAGCCCGCCGCCGCCGCAATTGACCAGCACGGCGTCGAGGCTCGCCTTCGCGGCGGCCGCCTGCTCGACGATTTCCAGCCCGACCGTGCCCTGGCCGGCGATGATGTAGGGGTCCTCATAGGGTGGAACAAGAACGGCGCCGCGCTCGGCGCAGACCTTCTGTCCTATTGCCTCGCGGTTCTCGGTGTAGCGGTCGAAATGGATGACCTCGGCGCCGTAGGACCTGGTGTTGCGCACCTTGATCGCCGGCGCGTCGGCCGGCATCAGGATGACCGCGGGAATCCCCAGGATCTGGGCCGCCGCCGCGACACCCTGCGCATGGTTGCCCGAGGAATAGGTGACGACGCCGGCCTTCTTCTGCTGGTCGTCGAGGCGGCTGATGCGGTTGTAGGCGCCGCGGAACTTGAACGAGCCGGTGCGCTGCATCGGCTCGGCCTTGATCAGCAGGCGCCCGCCCAGTCGCGCGTTGAGCACCGGCGATTCGAGCAGCGGCGTGCGCACGGCCAGGCCGGCGATCTGGCGCGCGGCGTCTTCGATGTCCGCCAGGGTGGGCTCAAAGCGCGCGGAGGAAGTCATCGATGGCCTTTCGGACCGGGGGTTCGTTCAGAGTCGGGCAATGGCCGATACCGGGGAGGGTGACCTGGAGCAGGTCCGGCTTCTCTTCTTTCATGCGGGCGAAGCTGGTTTCGGACAGGATATCCGACGCCCCGCCGCGAATGGCAAGCACCGGGATGGCGCGGACCGCGCGCCACAGGTTCCACAGGTCCGGGGGCGGCTCTTCGGGCTCGACGAGCGGCCGGATGATCGACGTATCCCAGTCGAAGTGGAGCCTGCCATCGGGGTCTTCGCGGAACGTGCCGCGGGTGAAGGACAGCCAGTCTTCTTCGGTCTCGAGCGACAGGTTGCGGAACCTGTCTTTCAGGTGCCGGACCGCCGCGGACCAGTCGGGCTGCGGCCGGTCCTGGGCGACATAGGCCAGGATGCGGCCCGCGCCGCCCGGCGTGATGTCGGGCCCCACGTCGTTGATGACCAGGCCGGCAAGGACCGTGGGAAAGGCCGCGGCGATCGCCATGCCGAGCAGCCCGCCGAGCGAGACGCCGACGACGATGACCTGCGACAGGCCCAGCGCCGCCAGGACGTGGCGGAGGTCGTCCAGGTACTGGCCGGGGTTGTAGCTACGCCAGTCCGCCGCATAGCCGGACTGCCCGCGGCCGCGCATGTCGGGACAGATGACGCGGCGCTCGGGCGCCAGGCGGCGCGCCAGGGTGATGAAATCGTTCGAATTGCGGGTCAACCCCGGCAGGCAGAGCAGCGGCGTGGCGCCGCTGTTGGCGTCGCCCCAATCGCGGACGAAGAGCCGCAGGTTGTCGCGCGCCGTAATGCGCCGCTCGCGCGGGACGGGCTCCCCAGTCACCGTGCTTGGGATCACTGTTTCAGGCGAGGCCGAGCAGGGCCGGCAGTTCGGTCAGGGTCTTGATCTGGCGCTCGGGCTGCGCCGGCAGATTCTCCATCGGCGCGCCGCTGCGATTGATCCAGACGCAGCGGAAGCCGAAGGCCGCAGCCCCGGCGATATCCCAGCCGTTGGAGGACATGAAGCAGACCTTGTTCGCCGGGGTTGCCAGCTTGTCGACCACCAGCTGGTAGACCGAGGGATGCGGCTTGAAGATCGCCACCGATTCGACCGACAGCGAGGCGTCGATCCATTCGCTGATCTTGGCGCTGCTCACCGCGGAGGTCAGCATGGTCGGCGAGCCGTTCGACAGGATGGCCGTGCGCAGACCCTTGGCCTTCAGCTGGCGCAGCACCGCCGGCACCTCGGGATAGGCATCGAGGTTCAGATACTGCTGCATGAGCAGCGCGCGCAAAGCGGGATCCTGCCGCTTGTGGGCATCGAGCACGTAGTCGAGGGCCTCGCCCGTCACGTGCCAAAAATCGGTATGGCGGCCCATCAGGCTGCGCAGCCAGGTGTATTCAAGCTGCTTGCGGCGCCAGAGATCAGAGAAGGCCTGCCAGTCGGGGCCCAGCGCATCCTTGCAACGGGCGGCGGCCGAGGCGTAGTCGAACAGCGTGCCGTAGGCGTCGAAGACGCAGACGCCGATGTCGGTCATGGGGTTTGCGCTGGTCATGGGGCTGCCCGTCATGGTTCGGCTTGGGCCACGCGCCGGCGCCGCAGGTCGCGGTCGATGCGTTCCGTCGCGCCGTTGCCGTTGAGCCGGTAACGGTACACCTGGAGATTCTCGAACACGCGCTGCACGTAGTTGCGCGTCTCGTCGATCGGGATCAGCTCGATCCAGTCGATGACATCGACATGTGGCCGGCGCGGGTCGCCGTTCTCCTTGACCCAGCGCTGCACCCGGCCGGGGCCGGCATTGTAGGCGGCGACGGCCATGAGATAGGAGCCGTCGTAGTCGTCGATCAGACCGGCGAGATAGGCGCGGCCCAGGCGCAGGTTCAGCGATGGGTCCTTGAGCAGGCGCTGCTCGATATTGTCGGAGGGCAGGCCGAGCTGCCTGGCCACGGCGCGAGCGGTCGGTGGAATGAGCTGCATCAGACCGCGCGCATTGGCGCGGCTCACGGCGTCCGTTTCGAACGCGCTCTCCTGGCGGATGGTGGCCAGGATCAGCGCCTTCTCCGGCGGGTTCGGGCCCGGCAGGTCGACCGTCGGCCAGCCGTGATCGGGGATGGCGACGCCGGCGACCTGGGCCGAGCGCTTGGCGGCGGAGACGGCGAGATCGGCCCGGCCCATGCGCGTGGCCAGCTCGGCCGCCAGGGTGTGCTCGCCCGGCGTCTTGGCGTTGAGCACCAGGCGCGTCACGAAGGCTTTCACGCGCTGCACCTGGTCGATCTCGTGCAGGAAGCGCGCGGCGCGCACCAGTTCGCTTCTTTCAAACGCCTGGCGTTCCTCGGCGGTCGGCTGCGGCGTGCTCAGGCTCGGCGCCGGGCGACCATCCAGCGCGGTGGCGGCGATCTGGCCGTAGTAGGTCGTGGAATAGGCCGCGGCGCGCGCGAACCACTCCTGGGAGTCCTTGACATCGCCCTTGGCCGCGGCGGCGCGGCCGGCCCAGTAGGCGGCGCGGGCCTGGGTCACCGGGAAGCGCGCGGCCTCGTGCAGCTTCTTGAAATGCACGAGACCCTGTTCGGGCTGGTCGAGAAAACGCAGCGCGATCCAGCCGGCCATGAACTCCGCTTCGGTGAGACCGGGACCGCCGGTCAGGCCGTGATCCTTGACGATGGCGTAGGCCTCTTTCATGCGCCCGGCGGAGACGGACTTGCGCGCGAGATAGGCGCGCTCGTTCCACCAGATGTCGGGGCGGCCGAGGTCCTTGGGGGCGTCGCGCAGGATTTCCCGGGCGCCTTCCTCCTGGTTCTTCTTCCGGCGCCAGCGCATGCGCTCGAACATCAGGCCCGGATCGTTCATCAGGTGCGCCGGCACCTTGCGCAGGGCGCTGTCGATGCCGCCGGCCACGGCCTGGAGCTTGAGGCGGGCGTCGCCCAGGTGCTTCCAGTCGTCGGGCACGCGGGCGAGCTGACGGCGCGCATCCTCGCGGCGGCCATCCCAGATCAGCCGGTCGAGGCGGCGCAGGTGATCGCCCGGCTCGAGATGCTGCCGGTAGCGCTTGAGGAAGGCGCTCTCCTGGGCGGCACCGAAGCTGTAGCGGCCCCAGGCCTCGCGGATCAGCGCGATGGCCTTGGCGCGGTCGCCGCTGCGCTGTAGGGCCTCGATGTAGCGCATCGCGCCATCGGAGGTGACCGGCCCGCGCAGCGCGAACCAGGCCAGCACGACGGAATCATCGGTTCGGTCGACCAGCGCTTCCTCGGCGCGGCGAAACAGCGTGTCGAGGTTGGGCCAGCTCGGATTGGCGTCGATGAAGGCGGCGATGTCCTCGAACGAGGCGCCCGAGCGCGGCTGCTGCAGTTCGACCCAGCGGAAGACCTTGGCGGCGAAGCGGTCCTTGCCCTCGTTGGCCAGGCGCCGGCCCTCGTCCACCTTGCCGGCGTCGAGGGCGTCGAAGGCCCGCTCATAGACCTTGCGCTGGTCCGCCGGGAGGAGGGGGGATAGGGGCGGAGCGGCGGCCTGGCTGGCGCCAGTGAACAGGCCCAAGACCAGCCCGGCGGCAAGCGCACCCCCCAAGAAACAGCGTACTGTCATTGGCCTGGATATTAGGCGACCGCACGGCGCGCTGGCCAGTGTTCCCGGGGGGCCGTTGCGAGGCCGGGGCCGGAAGGGCTATGTTGCGCTCTGATAAGGAGAAACGCCCATGTTCCGCGGCTCGCTGGTAGCCCTCATCACCCCTTTCAAGAATGGCCATGTCGACGAGAAAGCCTTCCAGGGCTTTGTCGACTGGCAGATCAAGGAGGGCACGCATGGCCTGGTACCGTGCGGGACCACCGGCGAGTCGCCGACCCTGTCGCATGACGAGCACATGCGGGTGGTCGAGCTGTGCATCGAGGCTGCGGGCAAGCGCGTGCCGGTCATCGCCGGGACGGGCTCCAATTCGACCTCGGAGGCGATCAAGCTGACCCGGCACGCCAAGCAGGCGGGCGCCGACGCGGCGCTGATCGTCACCCCCTATTACAACAAGCCGACCCAGGAAGGCCTCTACCAGCACTACAAGGCGATCGCCGAGGCCGTCGACCTGCCGATCATCGTCTACAACATCCCGCCGCGCTGCATCATCGACATCTCGGTCGAGACGATGGCCCGCATCGCCAAGCTGCCGAACATCGTCGGCGTCAAGGAAGCCACCGGCGACGTGACGCGCTTCATCAAGCACCGCCGCCTGATCGGCCCGAAGTTCAACCAGCTGTCGGGCGATGACGGCCTGGCGCTCGCCCAGATGGCGGTCGGCGGCCACGGCTGCATCTCGGTGACCGGCAACATCGCGCCGCGCGCCGTGTCGGAGTTCCAGAACGCCTGCCTGGCCGGCGACTTCGCCAAGGCGGGCACGTTGAACGACCGGCTGATGCCGCTGCATGAGTCGTTGTTCGCCGAGACCTCGCCCGGGCCGGTGAAGTACGCCGCCCACCTGCTGGGCAAGTGCGACGCCAAGGTCCGCCTGCCGCTGGTCGAGCCGCAGGAGGCGACCAAGCAGCGCGTGCGCGAGGCGATGGTCACCGCCGGCCTGCTGAACTAACCGCAGGCTTTTTCCCGCACATGCCGCGCGCCCCGCGCGAAGAGAAGCTCGTCGCCCAGAACCGCAAGGCGCGGCACGACTATTTTATTGAGTCGTCGCTCGAGGCGGGGCTGATGCTGACCGGCACCGAGGTGAAGTCGCTGCGCGCCGGCGGCGTGCAGATCACCGAGGCCCATGCCGGCGAGCGCGACGGCGAGCTCTGGCTGTTCAACGCCCACATCCCGGAATTCCACGGCGGCAACCGCCTGAACCACGAGCCCCGCCGGCCGCGCAAGCTGCTGGTCAAGCGCCGCGAGCTCGACAAGCTGATGGGTGCCGTGCAGCGCCAGGGCATGACCATCGTGCCCTTGCGTATCTACTTCAACACCAAGGGCTTCGCCAAGCTCGAGATCGGCCTGGCCAAGGGCAAGAAGAACGTCGACAAGCGCGCCACCATCAAGGAACGCGACTGGAAGCGCGAGAAGGCGCGGGTCATGCGTTCGCGCGGATAGGCTAGGCCACCGCGCGAGAGAACAAACGGACCTGCTCCGGCAGTCCTTTGAGCGCCTGAGTTCCCCGATCCACGAAGCTGAGATTCGAACCGGCGACAAGGTCACGCACCGTGCCGGTGACGAGCACCTCGCCCGCCGCGGCGAGAGCCATAACCCGTGACGCGAGGTGGACGGCGATGCCGCCGATGTCGTCGTCGGGCCTGATCTCAATCTCGCCCGTGTGCACGCCGATCCGGACGTCAAGGTTGAGCGTCCTGACGGCTTCGGCAATGGCGTCGCCGCAGCGCACCGCCCGCGCCGGACCGTCGAAGGTGGCCAGGAACCCGTCGCCCGTCGACTTGACCTCGCGCCCACGAAAGCGCGCGATTTCCCGGCGAACAATTTCGTTATGGCGAACCAGGAGCGCTCCCCAGGCCTGATCGCCGAGTTCGCTGGCGCGCTTGGTGGACTCAACGATGTCAGTGAAGAGAATGGTCGCCAGCACCCGATCCGGTTCGACCTCGGCGCGCGAACCGGTCAGAAACTCCTCGATCTCGTCGGCAACACGATTGGCATCGCCACACCAGAGAAGGTGGTCCTCACCGGGCAATTCCACATGCTTCGCGTCGGGAATATGACGTGCCAGATAGCGTGCGGCTTCGATATTCACACGGGCATCGGCGGCCCGGTGCACGATCAGGGTAGCGACGCGGATCGAGGGCAGGATCGGCCGCACGTCGATCTCGCTGTTCAGGCGGGTGAGATGTACGGCGGCAGTCGGGCTGCCGCCCAGCCGCTCGAAGCGGGCCCACCAGGCCTTGAACTGCGGATCGTCCGCCCGGCTGGGCCCGAAGACACCCACCATCTGACCCGTGCCCCATAGCTCATCCATGCGCAGCAGCGCGGCCGGGAGCTTGTCAGGAGGCACGACCCACGTGCCGTAATGCGCATACGTCCCGAACAGCGCCAAGGCGTGGGTGCGCTGCGGGTAGGTCGCGGCGAACAGCATGGCCATCGCGCCGCCTTCCGAGATGCCGAACAGCGCGGCGCGTTCGGAGCCGGCGGCATCCATGACCGCCCGTACGTCATCCATCCGCACCTCCAGCGAAGGCAGATCACCGATCCGGTCGGAGAGGCCCGTGCCGCGCTTGTCGAACAGGATGAGCCGCGAGAATGCGGCGAGCCGCTTGAGAAATCCGGCAAACACCGGATCTTCCCAGGCCATCTCCACATTGGAAATGAAACCGGGGATGAAGACGAGGTCGATCGGACCTTCTCCGACGACCTGATAGGCGATGCGCAGCTCGCCGTTCCGCGCGTAACGGGTCTCGGGCACCATGGGTGAAGGTCCTCTTGTCGTGCCGGCGGCCTGCTAGGGCCCGAGACGCTGGCGCAGGTCCGAAAACACCCGCTCAAACATCTCCGTGGTCAAGGTGCCGGTGTTGGTGTTGTAGCGCGAGCAGTGATAGCTGTCGGCCAGGGTCAGCCCGCCGGGTAGCTCGTGCAGCGCGCCATGCGCGAACCTGTAGTCGCTGCGCTTTAGAGCGAGCGCGCCGAGGAAGGTCTCATGCGCCACGCGGCCCAGGGCCAGCACGGCCTTGAGGCGGGGCAGGGCGCCGATTTCCGCGAGCAGGAACGGCCGGCAGGCGTTGATCTCGGCCGGTAGCGGCTTGTTCTGTGGCGGCAGGCAGCGTACCGCGTTGGTGATGCGAACGCCCTCGAGGGACAGAGTATCGGGCGACCACACGCCGTCATCGCGGCCGGCAACGTACTTGCCGCTGGCCCAGCCGAACTTGGCCAAGGTGGCGTAGAGCAGGTCGCCGGCGAAGTCGCCGGTAAACGGACGGCCGGTGCGGTTGGCCCCCTTGAGCCCCGGCGCCAGGCCGACGATCAGCAGCCGGGCATCCTCCGGCCCGAAACTGGGCACGGGCGCGTTGTGCCAGAGCGCGAACCTGCCGCGCAGCTCCTGGCGGAAGCCGACCAGGCGCGGACAGAGCGGGCAGTCCCGCCCCGGCGCGATTGGGTCAGGCAGGGCGGAAGGCTCAGCGCTGCGCAGCTTCGGCGTCCGAGTAGCGGTCGGCTTCCGCCGGGCTCTGCACGTGACGCATCTCGCGCGGCGCCCGCTCGCCGCCGGCGCGCTGGATCTGCGGCATGAGGTCGGTGAGCTCGACGAATGCATCCGCCTGACGACGCAGATCGTCGGCGATCATCGGCGGCTGCGAGCGGATGGTCGAGACGACGGTGACGCGCACGCCGCGCCGCTGCACCGCCTCGATCAGGCGGCGGAAATCGCCGTCACCGGAGAACAGCACCACATGGTCGAGCCGCTCGGCCATCTCCATCATGTCGATGGCGAGCTCGATATCCATGTTGCCCTTGATCTTGCGTCGGCCGTGGGCGTCGGTGAATTCGCGCGCCGGCTTGGTCACCATGGTGTAGCCGTTATAGTCGAGCCAGTCGATCAGCGGGCGGATCGGCGAATACTCCTGTTCCTCGACCAGCGCCGTGTAATAGAAGGCGCGAATCAGCCGGCCCTTGGTCTGGAACAGGGTGAGCAGGCGCTTGTAGTCGATGTCGAAGCCGAGCGAGCGCGCCGCCGAATAGAGATTGGCGCCATCGATGAACAGGGCCAGGCGCTCCTGGGGATAAAACATCATCTGAAAACTCCTGCTGGACGCAAAATAAGACGTCGTCACAATCTGCCGCATGTTTAGACTTTCGCTTTCGGCCGGACAAGCCCCCGAGGCGCGATGATTCTGATTGCCATCGGCTCCAACCTTCCGAGGCCGCACGGCAGTCCGCGCGCCAATGCCGAAGCTGCGCTACGCGCGCTGGAGCAGGAAGGTATCCGCATCGTGCGGCGCTCGCGCTGGTTCCGCACGCCGCCCTGGCCGGAGACCGAAACGGCGCGCCAGCCGTGGTACGTCAACGGCGTTGTCGCGGTCGAGACGAAGCTTGCGCCGGAAGAGTTGCTCGCGGTTCTGCATCGTATCGAGGCGGCGATGGGTCGGCGGCGCGCCGCCGATGCGCTCAACGCCGCCCGCTCTCTCGACCTCGATCTCATCGATTACAACGGCGGGGTTCGCGACAACGCGCCGGTCCTGCCACACCCGCGTATGGAGAGCCGGGCCTTCGTGCTGCGGCCGCTCGCCGACGTGGCCCCCGACTGGGTTCACCCGGTCAGCGGCCGGTCCGTGACGGAACTGCTGGCAGCCCTACCCGGGGATGCCGTGGCGGAGCCGATTATCGATACAGATTAATGGCTTAGGCGATATCTCAGAAAATTTCGCGAATGCTTGCACGGGTCGAAGACGCCCTCTATATTCCTTGATTACATACAGAATTTCGGAGTTTTCGCCTCGATGGCCCGCGTCACCGTTGAAGATTGTGTCGTCAAGATTCCCAACCGGTTCAACCTGGTGTTGCTGGCCGGCCAGCGCGCGCGGGAGATTTCCGCCGGCGGCGAGCTGACCGTCGAGCGTGACAATGACAAGAACCCGGTCGTCGCCCTGCGCGAGATCGCGGAAGGCTCGATCGATCTCGACAACGTGCGCCAGGCGCTGATCTCCAGCCTGCAGAAGCATGTCGAGACCGAGGAGCCGGAAGACGACGCCATGGAGCTCCTGGCCCAGGATTCGAACGTCGCCGGCGTGCCCTACGAGGCCATGACCGAAGGCGTCGAGGACGAGGCCACGGAAGAGGGCGCCGAAGACGGCGCCGAAGCCGAGGCCGATGCCGGCGAGGGCAAGGCCGAGGGCGACGACGCCGCCTAAGCGTCCCGCCTTTCCGGCCGATGTGGAGAAACCGCGGAGGGTCGATCGAGGTTACCGGGCGCTATGATCCGTCAGTTCGAGCTGGTTGAGCGGGTCAAGGCCTACGATCCCGGGGCCGACGAAGAGGCGATCAACCGCGCCTACGTTTTTTCCATGAAGGTGCACGGGGCGCAAAAGCGCGCCTCGGGCGACCCGTATTTCTCGCACCCGCTCGAAGTCGCGGGCATCCTCACCCACTACAAGCTCGACGGCGCCTCGATCGTCACGGCGCTGCTCCACGACACCGTGGAGGACACGCTCACCACCCTGCCCGAGATCGAGCGCCTGTTCGGGCCGCAGATCGCGCGCCTGGTCGACGGCGTCACCAAGCTGTCGCGCATCGAGCTGCAGTCCGACCAGTCCAAGCAGGCCGAGAACTTCCGCAAGCTGCTGATCGCCATGTCGGAGGACATCCGGGTCCTCCTGGTGAAGCTGGCCGACCGGCTGCACAATATGCGTACGCTGCATTTCATCAGCGACCCCGACAAGCGGCTGCGCATCGCACGCGAGACCATGGAGATCTACGCGCCGCTCGCCGAGCGCATCGGCATGCACGCCATCCAGGAGGAGCTCGAGGATCTGGCCTTCGCCCAGATCAACCCGGACGCCCGCGCCTCGCTGCTGGCCCGCCTCGCCTTCCTGCGCGAGAAGGGCGGTGACCTCATCCCGCGCATCACCGATCAGCTCAAGCGCGTGCTGGCCGAGGAAGGGCTGGATGCCTGGGTCTCCGGCCGCGAGAAGACGCCCTATTCGATCTGGCGCAAGATGCAGCGCAAGAATGTCGGCTTCGAGGCGCTGTCGGACATCATGGCCTTCCGCGTGGTCGTCGCTGACATCGCGGAGTGCTACCGGGCCCTGGGCATCATGCATTCGCGCTACCCGGTCGTGCCCAGCCGCTTCAAGGACTACATTTCCATTCCCAAACCGAATGGCTACCGCTCGCTGCATACCGGCGTCTATGGGCCGGAGCGCCAGCGCATCGAGGTGCAGATCCGCACCAAGGAGATGCACGACGTTGCCGAGTTCGGCGTCGCCGCCCACTGGAGCTACAAGGACGGCGGCGGCCAGCCGCGCGACGGGCGCCAGTACCGCTGGATGCGCGAACTGCTCGACATCCTGGAGCACACCTCCAACCCCGAGGAGTTCCTCGAGCACACCAAGCTCGAGATGTTCCAGGACCAGGTCTTCTGCTTTACGCCCAAGGGCGATCTGATCGGCCTGCCGCGCGGCTCGACCAGCGTCGACTTCGCCTACGCCGTGCACTCCGAGGTCGGTGACCACTGCGTCGGGGCCAAGATCAACGGCCGCATGATGCCGCTGCGCACCGTGCTCAACAACGGCGACCAGGTGGATATCGTCACCTCCAAGGCGCAGACGCCGTCGCCGACCTGGGAGCGTTTTGTCGTTACGGGAAAAGCCCGGGCCCGCATCCGGCGCTTCACGCGTACCCAGCAGCGCGCCCAGTTCATCGATCTCGGCCGTTCGATGCTGCAGAAGGCCTTCAAGGCCGAGGGCCACGACTTCACCGAGAAGGCCATCGACGGCGTGCTCAAGCAGTTCAAGGCCCAGAGCGCCGACGATCTCTACGCGTTCGTCGGCGAGGGGCTGCACAGCGATCGTGAGGTCCTGACGGCCGTCTTTCCGGGCACGCGCACCTCGAAATCGACCAACGTCGTCCCGATCCGTCGTAAGAAGAAAGACAAGGGCTCGTCGGTTCCGATCAAGGGCCTCATCCCCGGCATGGCCGTGCACTACGCCGGCTGCTGCCATCCGCTGCCCGGCGACCGGATCGTGGGTATCGTCACCACCGGCAAGGGTGTCACGATCCATACCATCGACTGCGATACGCTGGAGAGCTTCGCCGATACGCCGGAGCGCTGGCTCGACGTCTCCTGGGAAGCCGCGCCCGAACTCGTGGACAGCCGTGTCGGCCGCATCGCCCTGGTGGTGCAGAACGAGCAGGGCAGCCTGGGCGCCCTGTCGACGGTGATCGCCAAGAACGCCGGCAACATCACCAACCTGAAGATCACCAACCGCACCCAGCAGTTCTGGGAGATGCTCATCGATGTCGAGGTGCGCGACGTCAAGCACCTGTCCAACATCATCGCCGCGTTGCGCGCCACCCCGGCCATCAACTCCGTGGAGCGGGCCCGCGGCTAGGCGGGACTTTCTCTGCCCCGCGGGGGCGTTTACTCTTGGGCCATTCCACACGAGAACGTCGATAAACGACAAGCAACGGGAGGAAGCGATGCGGACGATCAGGATGGCGGCGTGGATAATGGTGGGTTCCCTGGCGAGCGTGGGCGCAGCCAACGCCCAGACCAAAACAGTGACCGTGAACACCATCACCGCCCAGGGGACGGGAGCGGAAATCGGCACGATCAGCTTCCGCGACACCCGCCAGGGTCTGGTGGTCGAGCCGAAGCTCACCGGCCTGCCGCCGGGGCCACACGGCTTCCATATTCACCAGAACCCGAACTGCGGTCCGGGACCGGGCCCCAACAACCAGCCGGCGCCGGGCATGGCCGCGGGCGGACACTACGATCCCAAGGGGGCCAACAAGCATCGCGGGCCGCACACCGACGACAGCCATCTCGGCGACCTGCCCATCCTGGTGGTCGACGCCAATGGTGCCGCGACGCTGCCCGGGATTGCCAAGCGGCTGAAGGTCAGCGATCTCACCGGCCGGTCGGTCATGATTCATGCCGGCGGCGACAATTTCGACGATACGCCGGCTCCGCTGGGCGGCGGCGGCGGCCGTACCGCCTGCGGCGTTATTCGCTAGAGATGTAGAGAGAGAAGGATCCCATGCGCGCGTCTAACCTCCGGCTCGGCGTCAACATCGATCACGTTGCCACCATCCGGAACGCGCGCGGCGGGCGCTTCCCAGACCCGGTCCGCGCGGCGAAGCTCGCCGCGCAAGCCGGGGCGGACGGCATCACCGCGCATCTGCGCGAGGATCGTCGGCATATCTCGGACGAGGACATCGCACGCCTGTCGGCCGAGATCGACCGCCCGCTCAATCTCGAGATGGCGGCGACCGACGAGATGCTGGCCATCGCCCTGCGCCACAAGCCGCACGCCGCTTGCCTTGTGCCGGAGAAGCGCGAGGAGCGCACCACCGAGGGCGGGCTCGACGTCATCCGCTTCCGCGACCAGTTGCGGCCCTACGTGGAAAAGCTCAACGCCGCCGGCATCCGCGTCTCGATCTTCATCGAGCCCGCGCCCGCGGCGCTCGACACGGCCAGGGCGCTGGGCGCGCCGGTGGTCGAGCTGCACACCGGTAGCTATTGCGAGGCCTATCTCGAGGATCCGGCGGGTGCCCGCGTCAGGCGCGAGCTGCAGCGCATCGTCGATGCGGCGGCGCATGCCGAGAGCATCGGCCTCGAATGCCATGCCGGGCATGGCCTGACCTTCGACACCGTGACGCCCGTGGCCGCGATCCCGACGATCGCCGAGCTCAACATCGGGCATTTCCTGGTCGGTGAGGCGATCTTCAGCGGCCTCGACAGCGCCATCCGCCGCATGCGGGCGTTGATGGACAAGGCGCGTGCGGCGGCGGTCGGCGGAGCCTCGGGCTGAAACATGCTCTGGCGGCGGCTTCTTCTCACCGCGGCGCTCTTCGTCGCCTTCGGTCTGCCGCCCGCCAAGGCCCAGACGGTCGACCTGCTGCTCGTGCTGTGCGTCGACGCCTCGGGCAGCATCGATCCGGAGGAGTTTCGCTTCCAGCGCGAGGGCTATGCGGCGGCGATCCGTGACCCGCGCATCGTGCGGGCCATGACCTCGGGGCCCAATCGTTCCTCGGCGCTCGCCTTTGTCGAATGGGGCACGCCCGGCGGCGCCATGACGGCCATCAACTGGGGCCGGGTGCACGATCAGGCTTCGGCCGACGCCTATGCCGAGCGGGTGCTGGCGGCGCCGCGCTCGCCGCAGAGCTACAACGCGCTGGGCGACGCGATCAATCATGCCATGGGGCTGATCCGGACCGCGCCGTTCCGGGGGGAGCGGGCGGTGATCGACGTCTCGGGCGACGGACCGGACAACCGCAGCCTGGTCCCGGCGCCGCTCGCCCGCGACGAGGCGGTGCGCGCCGGCATCACCATCAATGCCCTGGCCGTGGTCAAGGAAGGCTCGAGTGTCGCCGAGCGCGGCGAGCGCCTGGTGGCCAGCTATCAGCGCGATGTGATCGGCGGCCCCGGGGCGTTCGTTGTCATCGCCCGCGACTACCCTGATTTCGCGCAGGCGATCTTCAACAAGATGATCCGCGAGGTCGCCGGCGAGCCGGCGATCCAGGCCGCCGGTGCCGCCCGATGATCCTCGGTCTCGGCAGCGATCTCGTTGATATCACGCGCATTGCCGCGACGCTGGAGCGCTACGGCGAGCGCTTCATCAACCGCGTCTTCACGCCGGTGGAGCGGGCCAAATGCGAGGGAAGGGCGGCGCGCGCCGAAGGTTACGCGCGACGCTTCGCCGCCAAGGAGGCCTGCGCCAAGGCCCTGGGTACCGGCTTCCGCCGCGGTGTCTACTGGCGCGATCTGGGCGTGGTTAATCTGCCGGGCGGGCGGCCGACCATGCGCCTGACCGGCGGGGCGCTGGCGCATCTGAACGCGCTGCTGCCGCCGGGTATGGAGGCGCGTATCGATGTTTCGCTCACCGATGAGCCGCCGATGGCGCAGGCGATCGTCATCATCTCGGCGGTGCCATCCAATTCATTGATGGGCGCTCAGCAAACAGGCAAGAGCCGCTAAAGTCCGCGTTAACCCTTGAGGCGGGATAACTGCTTGGCAAAATCCCGCAATTAGCTAGAGTCCGGGCCCGGGGACCCCTGCCGCAATGACCGTCACAGCCGCTGCGCAAAAGCACGACAATTTTTGGCCCGCTACGTTCCAGGAACGTGGCGCCGTCGTGCCGTTCACCACGCCGGTTCTGGCGTTCTCGCGCGTGCGGCAACAGGAGGAGCGCGGCCTCGAGCTTCTCGTTCCCGGCCTGGCCGGCGGCCGTGACACCTACATCATCCCGTGGCGCAGCCTGCCGTCGGTCTTTGTGATGACCGTGCACGATCGCGTGCTGCGCGAGGAGATCGAGGTTCTGCCGGCCTCCAACCCCGGTGACATCCGCCACGCGTCTCTCAAGGTCGAAAGCACCGGCCTCGCGGGATCGAACAACGCCCAGGCCGCGAAGCAGGCGACCGGCGACGACGACAGTGAAAAGCTGCTGACCAATTTCTTCCTCGTCACGGAGGCGGTGAAGCAGCTCTCCGGCGGGAAGCTGCAGATCGGACCGGCCGACCTGACGCACGACGCCGGCCGCGCCAACATCAAGGCGATCCTGTCGCGCATCGCCGCCATGTTCCGTCTCAATGCGGACGAATTTTACGCACGGCTGGAGAGCTGGGCCGGCACGGTGGCGCCGATCGGCGTGCCGGGCCTGAACTACACCTGTCGCCTGCGCCAGCTCATCGCCGATATCGCCGACTACGCCGACGACCTCGAGACCTGGAGCGACCGGGATCTGTCGGATGTGAGCGACAGCGCCCGCGTCTGCGTGCGCATTGCCGAGGAAACCTCCAGCACGGCGCGCACCATCGCCACCGGCGTCGATCGCTACGCCGAGGACATGCGTGGCACCTTCGCCGACTGGGAAGGCAACCTCACGCGCCTCCAGGCGCTGATGGAGAAGCTGTCTTGGATCCTCGATGGCTGGCGCCCGATCGTCACGCTGTGGCGCGAGACCGACCGCGGTAACCGCGAGATGGCACAGGACGCCGTTGCCGAGATGCTGCGGCTGATGCCGGTGATGCCGCGCCGCGAGGTTGGCAGCCGCGCCCGGCGTACCTGGGGTGATCTCAGCCAGTCGCTCTACCGCACGCGGGTGCGGACGCACGAAGACTGGCTGTCGGGAAAAGTCGATATCGAGCTGGTGCTGCGCCTCGAGCGCTTCAAGGCGATTGGTCATGAGAGACAAAAGCGATGAGCTGACGCTCATCGAGCAGCGCCTTACCAAGCTTCCGCCGTCAAAGTTCCGGGAAATCGTCGCGGTTCTCGAGGAGAGCCGTTCCGATTTCGGCGGCCGCGGCCCGGCCGAAGCCCTGATCTCCAAGATGCGCCCCCGCCTGGTGCGCATGAAGCTGGCCCGCAAGCTGACACTGCAGCGCCTGTTCTGCCGGCCGTTCGAGGAATTGCTGACCGACGATCCCGAGCCCAAGGGCATCGGTACCCAGGTCTCCCGCCGCTCCATCGAGCCCTGCTGGCGGCTGTTCGTCGATCGGGCGGATGCCAAGAAGCTGCAGCGCATCGCCGCCAACCTGCGGGTCTGCAGCGCCGACGAGGGCCGCAAGATTGAACGCATCGGGCGGCAGCTCTGGGCCTATGCCACGATCGTGCTGCGCCAGGCCGTCGGCTCGCGCAACAAGGAGCCGGGCGCGGTGCTGACCGAGCTCAGCGAGCGCGCCTATCGCGACATCCTCTTCATCGCCGATTTCCTGGAAGTCGCCGACGTCATGCAGGAGCTCAAGCGCAAGCTTGGGCGCCGCCCGCTGCGCAAGGCGGGCGAGGAGCATATGGACGCCATCGTCACCGCGCTCGAGGCGGTGAACGGCGTCAATCGCGAGCACCAGCATATCGTCATCGACCTTCTGCTCGCTTGGCTCAAGCGGCCGTCGGATATCGTGGCCATCGTCGACCGCATCGCCTCACGTGCCAAGTCGGAGATCGACGAGGATTCGCTGACCCTGGCCGGCGAGGCGCTAGTCGAGGATGTCGAGGAGCAGCTCCGCTCGGTGACCGGGCTGACCGCCAAGACCAACGAGCGCGCGGACCTGGTGCGTGGCCTGCGCGGCTGCGTGAGCGACGTCATCGGCGCGCACGGGGCCTTCCAGAACCGCGGCAGCCCCACGGCCATGCGTCGTCTCGACCGTATCCGCGGCAAGGTGGCCGCCCTGGTGGAGCAGCACGTGCTGCGCGAGGCCGACGACCGGGTCCTCACGGCGGTACCCCACCCCCCGCCCAAGGTCGGCGCGCCCGAAGTCTCGAATGTCATGCCGATCGTGGCCCTCGAAGCCCCCCCGGATCCGGAGCGGGTGCAGGCCGCCGAGGACCAGGCCATCGCCCTGCGCCTGTGCGTCAAGTACGCCGACGAGCTGGGGCTGCAGGCCGAGTTTTTCGACAACATCGAGAACCTTGGCCGGGCCATCGAAGACCGGGCGCGCTGGGCGGCCGCCCGCCTGGATTACAACTCCCTGAACGTGGAGCGCCGCGAGGCGGCGGCGGCCCATTTCTACGTGGCCATCCGCGTGCTGGAGCTGGTGGCGGGGTCGGAACGGGCGGACAATCTGCGGCGCCAGCTGATGGGGCGCTTCGTCCCGCCGCCGTCGGCGACCAGTTCCGCCGCCTGAGGCCGGGCCAAGCCGGGCTGTTCACTTGACACCCGGGGCGCGGCAAGGCTTGATCCCCCTCGATTTTACGGCCGGGACGACCCTCGATTCCCGTGTTGTCCTCGAACTCCAGGAGCTCCATGCAGCGCAAGGCCTCGGGCGGGGTCGTCGAGCTGGTCAAGACCGTCCTCATCGCGCTTCTTATCGCCTTCGGTATCCGAACGATCGCGTTTGAGCCGTTCAACATTCCTTCCGGCTCGATGGTCCCGACGCTCCTGATCGGGGACTACCTTTTCGTCTCCAAATACTCGTACGGATACAGCACGTATTCGCTGCCCTACGGCGTGCGGCTGTTCTCGGGACGCGTTTTCGGGCGCGAGCCGGACCGCGGCGACGTGGCTGTGTTCAAGCTGCCGCGCGACAACCGGACCGACTACATCAAGCGGATCATCGGCCTGCCCGGCGACCGCGTCCAGGTTCGCGCCGGCATGCTCTACATCAATGGCGAGGCGGTGAAACGCGAGCGCATCGAGGATTTCATCGATCGCGACGGGCCGGTCGCCATCCGTACCCCGCAGTTCATGGAGACCCTGCCCAACGGCCGCCGCCACCGCATCCTCGAGGTCAGCGACAACGGGCCGCTCGACGACACGCCGGTCTACACGGTGCCCGCCGGCCACTATTTCGCCATGGGCGACAACCGCGACAATTCGCTCGACAGCCGCGTGCAGAGTGCGGTGGGTTTCATCCCGGCCGAGAACCTGGTCGGTCGCGCCGAGTTCCTCTTTTTCTCCACCGACGGCAACGCGGCCTGGTACCAGTTCTGGAAGTGGCCGTCGTCGACACGCTTCGTCCGCCTGTTCACCGGCATTAATTGACCGGGGCGGCGCCGTGACCAGGCGCAAGAGCGACCCGCGAGAGGCCGAGCTGGGGACCCTCGAGAAGGCCCTCGGCCATCGCTTTGCCGATCCGACGCTGCTGCGCTCCGCGCTTGCCCATTCGAGCCTCGCGCGTCGACCGGGCGGTGCTGTCCCGGTCGACGGTTTCGACCGCCTGGAGTTCCTCGGGGATCGCGTGGTCGGGCTGGTTGCCGCAGAGCTGCTGCTCGCCCGTTATCCCGAGGACGGCGAAGGCGACATCGCGCGCCGCTACGCCGCCCTGGTCAACAAGGACAGCCTGGCGCGCCTGGCGCGGGCCATGGATCTTGGCCGCTTTCTCCAGCTGTCGCCCGGCGAGAAGCAGGCGGGCGGCAGCGACAACCCGGCCGTGCTGGCGGATGCATTCGAAGCGGTGGTCGCCGCTCTTTACCGGGACGGGGGCTGGGCGCAGGCGCAGGCCTTCCTCGTCGATCGTTTCGGTGCGATGGTCGAAGAACTGGCGGTGCCGCCGCAGGACGCCAAGACGGCCTTGCAGGAATGGGCGCAGTCGCGCGGCCGCAGCCTGCCGGTCTATCGCACGCTCAAGATGAGCGGGCTGGCGCACCGGCCGCTGATCGAAGTCGAGGTGAAGATCGAAGGATTGCCGCCGTCCACCGCGAGCGGACCGTCGCGCCGGGCGGCCGAGCAGGCTGCGGCGGCGGCCCTGCTCGAACGGGCGCGCCGCGAAGGCGGGAAGACATGAGCAAGCAGGCCCAGACGGAAACGCGGTGCGGTGTCGTGGCGGTGATGGGCGCCCCCAATGCCGGCAAGTCGACCCTGGTCAACCGCATGGTCGGCAGCAAGGTGTCGATCGTCAGCCCCAAGGTGCAGACGACGCGCACCAAGGTGACCGGTATCGCCATGGAAGGCCGGGCACAGATCATCCTGCTCGACACACCGGGGGTGTTCGCGCCCAAGCGGCGCCTCGACCGCGCCATGGTCGATGCCGCCTGGCGCAGCGCCGGCGACGCCGACGTCGTGCTGGTGCTGGTCGATGCCAGGCGCGGCCTCGACGAGGAGACGCAGGCCATCGCCGCCGGCCTCGCCCAGCGCAAGATCGCCGCGGCCCTGGCGCTCAACAAGATCGACCTGGTGAAGCCGCCGGCGCTGCTTGCCCTGACGGCGAAGCTCAACGAGCTGCACAAGTTCACCGACACCTTCATGATCTCGGCCGAGAACGGCGACGGCGTCGCCGATCTCAAGCGTGAACTTGCCGGACGGCTGCCCCAGGGGCCGTTCCTCTATCCCGAGGACGACCTCACGGACATGCCGGCGCGGCTGCTGGCGGCCGAGGTGACGCGCGAGCACGCCTTCCGCCAGCTGCGCGAGGAGCTGCCCTACAGCCTGACGGTGGAGACCGAAAGCTGGGAGGAGCAGAAGGACGGTAGCGCCAAGGTCAACCAGGTCGTCTTCGTGCGCAAGGAAGGCCAGCGCAAGATCGTCATCGGCGAGGGCGGGGCGCGCATCAAGGCCATCGGCTCGGCCTCGCGGGCGGAGCTGCAGCGCATCCTCGAGCGCAAGCTGCACCTCTTTCTGCACGTCAAGGTCTCTGAGAAATGGGACGAGGAGCGCGACTACTTCAAGTCCTGGGGCCTGGAGTACGACGCGAAATAGCCGACTCAGCGCTGGCGTGTCGCCGTCCAGCCGATGTCGCAGAAGACGTCCGGCGAGTTGAAGCGGATCGAGCCGCTGGCCGTGGCGGCGGTGAACTGACCGCTGCCGCGACCCAGATGCGCGAACGGCCCGTCGGCAAAAAACGTCGCCTTGCCGTCGGGTGCGACCTGGCCGGTGAGGTTGAAGGTGCCGCGGGTGTGGCCGAGCGTGCCGCCGATATTGCCTTGCTGCACGGTCAGGGTCCGCCAGACGAGCTGCGAGCAGAACGGATCGGCGGAGCGGGCGCCTTGCAACTGCCAGGTGCCATCGAAGGCAGCCGGCGCCTGAGCGAAGGCCGGCAGACCGCCGAGAATGTGCAGGAAGCCGGCCAGGGCCAGGGTGCGGGCGCCGCTCATGGGCAGAGATTGGCTACCGGCCACCGGGGAATCAAGGTAAGTCGTCGCCATGGACTGGAGCGATCAGGGCATCGTGCTGACCCGCCGCCACCATGGCGAGGCGGCGGCGATTGTCACCCTGCTGACCCGCGAGCACGGGCGCCACGCCGGGCTGGTGCGCGGCGGCGGCGGCAAGCGGGCCGCGGCCCTCTACCAGTCCGGAAATCTCCTGGCCGCGCGCTGGCGCGGCCGCCTCTCCGAACACCTGGGTATGTTTACCACCGAGCTCGTGCAGAGCTTCGCGGCCCGCGCCCTCGACGACGCGGTCCGGCTGGGCGGTGTCTCCGCGGCGTGCGCCATCCTCGAGGCGACCCTGCCGGAGCGTGAACCGCATGCCGGCCTGTTCGACGCGACACTGGCCCTGCTGCATTCCATCGACAGCGCGCCGGACGCTGCGGCCTGGGGAGCCGAGTACGTGCGCTGGGAATGCATCTGCCTCGGCGAGCTCGGCTTCGGTCTCGATCTTGAAAGCTGCGCGGTAACCGGCGAGCGGGGCGACCTCGCCTATGTCTCGCCGCGCACCGGGCGGGCGGTGAGCAGCACCGCCGGCACGCCCTACGCGGAGCGCCTGTTCAAGCTGCCCGGGTTCTTTGACGGCGTCACGGCACCCGAGCCGGGCGCCATCGCCGAAGGCTTGCGGCTCACCGGGCACTTCCTGGAGCGGCATGTCCTGTCGCCGCACGGCCGCCGGGTACCGGCCGCCCGTACGCGATTTGTTGATCGCTGGCGGCGTTCCGCTACTATATCTGGTAATCCCTGATCCCGAATTTTACGGACTAACCGATGGCCAAACCTGCCACCCCGCCGCCGCCGGCCAACGAAATCCGGCCCGTGCCGCTCGCCGATGCGCTGGGCGAGCGCTACCTGTCCTACGCGCTGTCGACCATCATGTCGCGCTCGCTGCCCGATGTGCGCGATGGCCTCAAGCCGGTGCACCGGCGCCTGCTCTACGCCATGCAGCAGCTGAAGCTCGACCCGGCCTCGGGCTTCAAGAAATGCGCCCGCGTGGTCGGCGACGTCATCGGTAAATATCATCCGCATGGCGACGTGGCGGTCTACGACGCGCTGGTGCGCCTGGCCCAGGAATTCGCCCAGCGCTACACCCTGGTCGACGGGCAGGGGAACTTCGGCAATATCGACGGCGATAACGCGGCGGCCATGCGCTACACCGAGGCGCGGCTGACGGCGGTGGCGCAGGAACTGCTCACCGGCATCGACGAGGACACCGTCGATTTCCGCACCACCTATGATGGCGAGGGCGAGGAGCCGGTGGTCCTGCCGGCGCGCTTCCCCAACCTGCTGGCCAATGGCTCCAACGGTATCGCCGTCGGCATGGCCACCAGCATCCCGCCGCACAACGCCGGCGAGATCTGCGCCGCGCTGCTCCATCTGATCAAGTTCCCCAAGGCGCATATCTCCAAACTCGTCGAGCTGATGCCGGGTCCGGATTTCCCGACCGGCGGCATCCTGGCCGAGACGCGCGAGACCATCGAGCAGGCCTATGCCAGCGGCCGCGGCTCGGTGCGCGTGCGCGCCAAATGGGCGGTGGAAAAGACCGGCCTCGGCCAGTACCAGATCGTGGTCACCGAGATTCCCTACCAGGTCGCGAAGTCCCGTCTCATCGAGAAGATCGCCGAGCTCCTGCAGGAGAAGAAGCTGGCGATGCTGGCCGACATCCACGATGAGTCGGCCGAGGACGTGCGCCTGGTGCTCGAGCCCAAGAGCCGCAACGTCGATCCGGCGGTGCTGATGGAATCGCTGTTCCGCCAGACCGAGCTCGAGGCACGCATCCCGATCAACATGAACGTGCTGGGCTCCGACGGCGTGCCGCGCGTCATGAACCTGCGCGAGGTGCTGCAGGAGTTCCTCGACCACCGCCACCAGGTCCTGATCCGGCGCTCGAAGTTCCGCCTCGGGAATATCGACCGGCGGTTGGAGATCCTCGAAGGCTACCTGGTCGCCTACCTCAACATTGACGCAGTCATCAAGATCATCCGCACGCAGGACGATCCCAAGGCGGCGATGATCAAGAAGTGGAAGCTGACCGAGAACCAGGCCGACGCCATCCTCAACATGCGCCTGCGCGCCCTGCGCAAGCTCGAGGAGATCGAGATTAAGCGCGAGCACGATGGGCTCTCGGCCGAGAAGAAGGAGCTCGCCCGCCTGCTCAAGGACGAGGACCGGCGCTGGGCGGCGATCGGCGACGAGATCAAGGATATCCGGGCCAAGTACGGCGAGAAGACCGCGCTCGGCAAGCGCCGCACCGAGATCGGCGATGCGCCGGTCGCCGTCGTGGTGCCGATCGAGGCGCTGATCGAGCGCGAGCCGGTCACCGTCGTCGTCTCGCAAAAGGGCTGGGTGCGCGCCTTCAAGGGCCACATGGACGACAAGGCGATCGACGAGGTCCGCTACAAGGAAGGCGACGGGCCGCGCTTCGCCATGCGCGCCGAGAGCACCGACAAGCTGCTGGTCTTCGCCACCAACGGCCGCTTCTACATGATCCCGGGCGACAAGCTGCCGCGCGGCCGCGGCGACGGCGAGAACCTCAAGATGCTGGTCGACATGGGTAACGAGGCCGACTTCGTCGAGCTGTTGATGTTCAAGGGCGGGCGCAAGTTCCTGGTCGCGGCCAGCGACGGGCGGGGTTTCGTCGTGCCCGAGGACGAGGTCGTGGCGCAGACCCGCGCCGGCAAGCAGGTGCTCAACGTCGGTGAGGGGGTGATGGCCCGCGCCATGGCCCTCGTCGAAGGCGACACGGTCGCGGTGATCGGCAAGAACCGCAAGCTGCTGCTCTTCCCGCTGACCGAACTGCCGGAGATGAGCCGCGGCCGCGGCGTCACCCTGCAGAAATCCAAGGGCGGTGAGCTGGATTCCGTGCGCACCTTCACCCTCAGTGCGGGCTGGCCGGTCGGCTTCAAGGACAGCGACAAGAAGGAGAACGCGCCCAAGAACTGGATGGGGGTACGCGGCCAGGCCGGCCTGCTGCCGCCCAAGGGCTTCCGCTTTGGCTGACCACGCCCTATAACCAGCCGATCATCCGAGGAGACGCCGTATGACCATCGCGACTGCCGTTCATCAACCGCTGATCGACCGCTTGTGGCCGGCCGCCGAGCGCCCCCTGGTGCGCCAGGCCATCCTCGTCGTGCTCGGCAGCTTGTTGATGTGGGCCTCGGCCAAGGCGCAGGTGCCGATGTGGCCGGTGCCGATGACCATGCAGTCCTTCGTCGTGCTGGTGATCGGCATGGGTTACGGCTCGCGCCTGGGCGCGGCGACCGTCGGCTTCTACCTGCTCGAGGGCGCTCTCGGCCTGCCGGTGTTCGCGGGCACGCCGGAGAAGGGCATCGGGCTTACCTACATGATGGGTCCCACCGGTGGCTATCTTTTGGGCTTCGTCCTGGCCGCGGCGACCGTGGGATGGCTGGCCGAGCGGGGGTGGGACCGCAACCTGCCGCTCGCCGTCACGGCCATGATCATCGGCACGATCCTGCTCTTCGTGCCGGGCGTGGCCTGGCTGGCGGTGCTGATCGGCTTCTCCAAGGCCATCGCCGCCGGCCTGACGCCGTTCCTGCTCGCCTCGATCGTGAAGCTGGCCCTGGCGGCCGCCGTCATGCCCCTGGCCTGGCGCGCGATTGAGGCCCGGGAGAGCCGGCGTTAACCAATCGCCGGCCCGCGATTGCGGGCTACTCAAACCCTTGGGAGTTGTACTATCTTCGCCCCAGGCTTGGGCGGGGAACAACGCCGATTGGCCTAAACATATAAACAATGGTGGAACGGAGGAGACTTCATGAACCGTCGTAAATTTATCAAGACCGCCGGTCTCGGCGTTGCGGCGAGCGCGACGCTCGCGGCCCCGGCGATCGCCCAGTCCGGCGAGATCCGCTGGCGCATGACGGCGAGTTGGCCCAAGAGCCTCGACACCCTGTTCGGCGGCTGCGAGCACCTGGCCAAGCGCGTCTCGGACATGACCGGCGGCAAGTTCCAGATCCGCCCCTTCGCGGCCGGTGAAATCGTCCCGGCGCTGCAGGTTCTGGATGCCGTCGCGGCCGGCACCGTCGAGTGCGGCCACACGGCGCCATACTACTATATCGGCAAGGACCCGACCTTCGCCTTCGCGACGGCCATTCCGTTCGGCCTCAACCAGCGTCAGCAGATCGCCTGGATGGAGTTTGGCGACGGCCGCACGCTGATGAACGAGTTCTACAAGGACTACAACATCGTCGGCCTGACCGCCGGCAATACCGGCGCCCAGATGGGCGGCTGGTTCCGCAAGGAACTCAAGTCCGTCGCCGACATGAAGGGCCTGAAGATGCGTATCGGCGGTTTCGCCGGCCAGGTCCTGTCGCGACCAGGCCTCGAACTCGTGCCGCAGCAGCTCGGCGCGCCTGACATCTACCCGGCGCTCGAGAAGGGCACGATCGACGCGGCCGAATGGGTCGGCCCGTACGATGACGAGAAGCTCGGCTTCAATAAGGTCGCCGAGTACTACTATTATCCCGGTTGGTGGGAAGGCGGCCCGCAGCTCGACCTCATGGTCGGCATGCGCGCCTGGGAGTCGCTCTCGGCCGAGTACAAGGCCATCCTCTCGGCGGCGAGCTTCGAGACCTACCTCTGGACGACGGCCAAGTACGACGCCCAGAACCCGGCGGCCCTGCGCCGCCTGATTGCCGGCGGCGCCAAGCTGCGGCCGTTCCCCCGCGACATCATGGCGGCGGCGTGGAAAGCCTCGAACGACCTCTACGAAGAGACCTCGGCTAAGAACGCCAAGTTCAAGAAGGTCTACGATAACTGGTCGAAGTTCCGCGACGAAGAGAATCGCTGGTTCCGCTTCGCCGAAGGCTCGTTCGATAACTTCATGCAGTCGGTGAGCCTGCAGCCGATCAAGAGGGGCTGATCCAGCTCTCCGATAGAGGCACCTGAAAACGAAAGGCCCCGCGAAAGCGGGGCCTTTTTTATGCGTCGGCGTCAGTTGCGCCAGCGTCAGTTGCGGGCAGGCGGCGCGTCGGGGTCGTCGGGATTGCCGCCTTCCGGCGTACCGTAGTCGATGGTGGGTATGTCCATGTCGACAGAGGCAGGGTCGACGGCGAGGCCTGACAGGGCGTGCAGCACCATCTCCGGGAAACCGATAACCAAGGCGACCATGATGCACTGGATGACGACAAATGGTACTGCGCCCCAGTAGATCTGCCCGGTCGTGATGCCCTCGGTGAGCTTCCCGGTAACCTTGTCGAGATAAGCGGAAGTGGGCGCCACGCTGCGCAGGTAGAAAAGCGCGAAGCCGAAGGGCGGATGCATGAACGACGTCTGCATGTTGACGGCCAGCAGCACGCCGAACCAGATTAGGTCGATGCCCAGCTTTTCCGCCACCGGCGCCAGAAGCGGGACGATGATGAAGGCGAGCTCGAAGAAATCGAGGAAGAATGCGAGCAGGAACACCATGATGTTGACGACGACGAGGAAGCCGATCTGACCGCCGGGCAGACCGGTCAGCAGGTGCTCAACCCAGAGATCGCCGTCGACGGCGCGGAAGGTGAGGCTGAAGACCGTCGCGCCGACCAGGATGAAGATAACGAACGCGGACAGCTTCGCCGTCGTGTCCATCGCCTGGCGCAAGAGCGACCAGTCCAGGCGGCGGTTGATCATGGCCAGCACCAGGGCACCGGTTGCACCCATGGCGCCGCCTTCGGTCGGCGTCGCAATACCGAGGAAGATCGTGCCAAGTACGAGGAAGATCAGGACCAGCGGCGGAATAAGCGACACCACGACCCGTTCCACCAGTTTGAAGCCGCGCAATACGCGGGCTTCCGGTGGCAGCGCCGGAGCAGCCTTGGGATAGACGATGGTGATGAGAAAGATGTAGCCCGTGTACAGCGCCGAAAGGATCAGGCCTGGCACGATGGCACCGGCATACATGTCGCCGACAGACCGTCCCAGCTGGTCGGCCATGACGATCAGCACGAGGCTGGGCGGTATGATCTGGGCGAGCGTGCCCGACGCGGCGATGACGCCGGACGCGACCCGGCGGTCATACCCGTAGCGCAGCATGATCGGCAGCGAGATCAGGCCCATGGCGATCACCGAAGCGGCGACCACACCTGTCGTGGCGGCAAGCAATGCGCCAACAAAGATCACTGCGTAGGCAAGTCCGCCTCGGAAGGGGCCGAATAGCTGTCCGATCGTATCGAGCAGATCCTCGGCCATGCCGCTACGCTCGAGGATCAATCCCATAAAGGTGAAGAACGGGATCGCGAGCAGAGTGTCGTTGCGCATGATGCCGAACACGCGCTCGGGGAGCGCCTGCAGCAACTCCGGCCCGAGCAGGCCGAGTTCAATGCCAATGATGGCGAAGAACAGGCCGTTGGCAGCCAGGGCGAAGGCGACGGGATAGCCAAAGAGAAGCAGGAACACCAGAGCGCCGAACATCAGCGGCGCCATATTGGCGATGATGAAGGTGCTCATGGCGTGTGTCTTACCTCGGGCTCGGTGCCGTGTGCGCTCGCTTTTACGTTGGGATCCGGGATAAGACCCCGTAGGAACGCAATACGCTTGATCAGCTCCGAGACACCCTGGAGCGCGAGCAGGAAGAATCCCACCGGCAGCAGCAGCTTGACCGGCCAGACGATGAGCCCGCCAGCGCTTGCCGAGACCTCGTCGCGCGCCCAGGAATCATGGAAAACCGGCCAGGAGAGCCACATGATGAAGATGGACATCGGCAGCAGGAAGAGCACCGTACCGATGACATCAATCCAGGTCTGGGCACGCCGCGACAAGTTGCCGGCGATGATATCGATGCGGATATGCTCGTTGCGCAGCAGCGTGTAGCCGGCACACAGCATGAAGACTGCCGAAAAGAGATACCACTGGATCTCCAGCCAGGCGTTCGAGCTCATGTTGAAGGTGTAACGCATCATGGCGTTGCCGGAACTGATGAGCACGGCAACGAGGACGAGCCAGTAGGCGAGCCGGCCGACGCGATCGTTGAGGGCGTCGATGAGCCGGGACAGCCCGAGAAGATGTGTCAAAGAAGTGGTCCCCTGTTCTATTCGAGCAGGCCTTAACCCGCCGGCCTGACCGTTCACCGGCCTAGGTACGCCGGATTTAGCAGAGGACTCAGGCTATTGAGAAGGGGTATTCCGCTAGCCTGGGCTACCGGGGTTGACTATCGCCGAGCGCCTGCCAGCCGTCGCGGGTCAGCGCCTCGATGGGCCGGAACCGCGTTTTGTAAGCCATCTTGCGGCATTCCTCGATCCAGTAGCCGAGATAGACATGCGGCAGGCCCTCACGGCGGCATTCCTCGACCAGCCAGAGGATCATGTGGCTGCCCAGACTGCGCCGCGTTTCCCGGTCGTCGTAGAAGCTGTAGACGGCGGACAGTCCCACGCCCAGGCGATCCATCAGGCAGGCGCCGATCAGGGCCCCGTCGGGGCGGCGGAATTCGATCATGGCGCTGTCCATGGCGCCGACTTCCACCATGGTCCGGTAGTCGGCGAAGTCCATGCGCGCCATCTCGCCCTGGCCGTGGCGTCCGTGCTGGTAGCGTTCGAAGAGCTCGTACTGCTCGGCCGTCGCCAGGGGCGGCCGCATCTGGACCGACAGGTCGTTGTTGGTCCGCAGGATGCGCCGCCACTTGGCAGCCATGACGAAACCGGCGGCCGGGATACGCACGGCGATACAGGCGTTGCAGCCCGGGCATGCTGGTCGATAGGCGAAGCCGAGACTGCGGCGGAAGCCGGCTTCGGACAGCAGGTCGTAGCCGTGCGGCGCCTTGGGACCGGTCAGGTCGGCAAAGATGCGGCGTTCGACGCGGCCCGGCAGGTAGGGGCACGGCGCCGGGGCCGAATAGAAGAAACGCGCTGCCGAGGGATTGACGCTCACGCCGAGGGCTCCTCGAGACGCCGCAGCACCAGGGTATTGGCGACCAGGTCGTGCACGCCCTGACGGTAACGCGTAAACGGCATAACCGCCAAGATGAGACCGGAGGTCACCGACATCGAGAGGTAAAATAGGATGGTGAGGACGGCGGCCTGGAGGTAACCCGGCCGGCTACCCTCGCCGCTGACCACGATCAGGCCGAAAAGCCGCTGGCCATAGGTGGCCGAGCGGGATCCGCCGATCAGCAGGGTGTGATAGGCCAGCGGGATCAGTCCCACCAGAAACATGATGGGCGAGGCCAGCAGGCCGAGCGACAGGATGACGAACGGACTGAGCAGCAGGACGGCGACGCTGAGCAACACGCCGATGATCACCAGGTCGGTGATATAGGCGAGGCTTCGCCGCCAGAGAACCCCCTGCAGCCGGGCGGGGTCGAAGAAAGGGGCTGGTTGGCCGGATGGTGGGATGATCTCGATCGGCTGGCCCTGGCTCACGCATGGCCTCCCGGCCGAACCCGTCAGCCGCGCGCCTGGCGCCGCTGCTGGGAGGGCGATGGGATGGCGGGCGCGGGACCGGCGGGCGCCG
>JALHMR010000031.1 GCA_022843945.1 Rhodospirillaceae bacterium
CGACGCCGGCTGCTGCTCCGTCGGCGCCGCCGCGCAGCCTGGCGCCGCCGTCTCCGGGTGTCGTGACGCGCGTCCCGGCGCCGAGCCTCATGGCGCCGTCAGCACCGACGACAAGCGGCTCGAACGGCAACAGTCAGCTCGCCGCCGCCACCGCGCCAGCGGCGCGCGGAGCCAGCGATGTCGGGCGCATCGAGGATGTGAACTGGCGCTGGGGCTATCTCGTGCTGCAGGCCGATCGCACGGGCCTGCAGGTCGGTGACCGCGTCTATGCGCGGGCTGGCGACCAGAAGCTGTGGATGACGATCCGTCGGGTCAGCGGCTCGCAGGTCTCGGCCGTGCCGGATTCAGACTTGCAGCGCTACCAGGCGAACGGGCGGGTTTACCGGGATTAGCGTGACCGTCTTCGATCACGCGTAAAGCGCAACAGCGTGACCGTCTTCGGCTGCGCGGACAGCGCGGCAGCGCAACGTCTTCGTTGCGCGAGAGCGCCCTCCAAGAGCGAATAGTCGTTGTCCTGGCTTAGCCGGGATCCATCTCTCCATCGGCACAATGGACCCCCGCTTTCGCGGGGGTGACATTGTTCTTTGGTTTCACTCACATCGCGCGGACGTTGAGCAGGAACTGATCGACCCGGCCCGAGAGGTCCGTGGCCAGCTTGGATAGCGCCTGCGCGCCCCCGAGAACCGAGGAGGAATTGCGGCCGGTGTCCTCGGCGGCCTGGGTGACGCCGCTGATGTTCTGCGACACTTCGCGCGTCGCCGCCGACTGCTCCTCGATCGCTCCGGAGATCGAGGTGCTGATCTCGCTCACCTGGCCGATGATGCGGCCGATCTCGCCGATCGATTTCGCCGTGCTCTGGCTGGAGTCCTGGATCCCCTTGATCTGGGCCTCGATCTCCTCGGTCGCCTTGGCGGTCTGGGTGGCCAGCGATTTGACCTCGTTGGCGACGACGGCGAAACCCTTGCCGGCTTCGCCGGCGCGGGCCGCCTCGATCGTGGCATTGAGCGCCAGCAGATTCGTCTGGCTGGCGATATCCGTGATCAGCTTGCTGACGTCGCCGATCTTGGCGGCGGCATCGAGCAGGCTGCCCATCATCTGCTCCGATTTCTGCGCCTCGCTCACCGCGACACTGATGACGCGGCTGGCTTCGCTGACCTGGCGCGAGATCTCGTTGACCGAGGCCGACAGCTCCTCGGCCGCCGTCGACACGGTCGTTGACTGCTTGTTGGTCTGCTCGGCCGCCGCGGCGAGGGATTGTGCCGTGGTTTCCATCGTGCCGGCCGAGGCCGAGACGGAGCCCACCAGCGCCTTCACGCCGTTCTCGAAATCCGTGGCGAGATTGGCGTTCTGCTGCTTGCGTCCGGAGATGTCGGTGGCGAACTTGATGACCTTGTAGAGCCGGCCGTTGAGGTCCCGCACCGGGTTGTAGGAGGCCTCGATCCAGACTTCCTTGCCGCCCTTGCCGAAGCGCTTGTACTGGCCGGTATCGAACTCGCCGCGATTGAGCTTCGCCCAGAACTCCTTGTACTCGGCGCTGGCCTTGTAGGCCGCATCGGCGAACATCGAATGATGGCGGCCCTTAATCTCGTCCAGGGTGTAGCCGAGCGTCGCGAGGAAGTTCTCATTGGCCGTGATGATCGTGCCGTCGAGGTTGAACTCGACTACGGCCTGGGAGCGGCCGATGGCCTCGACCTTGCCGTTGAGATCGGCGAACAGCGCCTTGGTCTTGGAGATGTCGGTGGCGAACTTGACCACCTTGTACGGCTTGCCGTTCTTGAAGAGCGGGTTGTAGGAGGCCTCGATCCAGACTTCCTTGCCGCCTTTGCCGAACCGCTTGTACTGGGCGGACTGGAATTCGCCGCGCGCGAGCCTGGCCCAGAACTCGCGATACGCCGCCGTATCCTTCTCGGCCGGATCGACGAACATGGAGTGATGGCGGCCCTTGACCTCGTCGAGCGAGTATCCCATGGCGCCGAGGAAATTCGGGTTGGCGGTGATGATCGTCCCGTCCAGCTTGAACTCGATGATGGCTTGTGACTTGTGGAGCGCGGACAGGATGGCGGCTTTGTCGCCGCCAAGGCTGAAGATCGTCATGGGTACTCCCGAAATCTGGCATGGGACGGGCCGCCTGGTTCTGGGGGCCTCGCCACTCGCAGTGTTCGCGCCCTTGGAAGGAGCGGGGCACCGCAAAGCCGGGGGAGAATAGGAAAGGCGCCTTAAGAAGATATAAAAAATGGACGCAGTTATGCCTAAAGCGCCTTTATCAAAATATTAGATAGAGAATTACTGGTTAAAACGGCCCCCCTATAAGGAAATACAGGCGCCCATATTATTCTAGTTTGGATTGACGATCTTCTTGGCGCAGCAACCGTAAGTGTCGCGCGCCGGCGGAAGCGGCATGATCCGGGCAAGGGGTTCGGGTATCGGGAGAGACTGTCATCCCGGCCAAGCGGCCTTGGCCGCGCGAGCCGGGATCCATCTATCCACCGGCACAATGGACCCCGGATCGCGTCACGCTAACGCGTGACTTGTCCGGGGTGACATTGAGAAAAGTAGCAAAGAGCGCGCACTCGCTCGACCGCGCCGGCGGCGGCCTTCGCTCAGGCGGCGAGGGCGCCCCTGACTTCAGTGAGCAAGGCCTCGCCGGAGATCGGCTTGCGCAGGATCTTGCCCTCGGCCTCGTGGGTCGGGATGTCGAAGGCGGTCATGTAGAGGACGTGCAGGTTCATGCGGCGCATCCGGGCCATGCGCGCCAGGGCGAAGCCGTTGACGCGATTCGGCATGACGACGTCGGTGAGCAGCAGGTCGATGCGCTCGCTGCCGTTGATGGTGTCGAGAGCGCGGCGATAGTCCGCCGCCGAGGTCACCGCGTAGCCGGCATCCCTGAGCATCATCTCGGTCGCATAGCGGAACGACTCATCGTCATCGACGAGCAGGATATGAGATTGACCGTCTGTCATCTGTCGAACCTACCCCTAAATTGACGTCTTAACTATATGCGTTAATACTCCTTTCCATCAACGCTTTCGCTTATCTTGAGCGGCCCGGTTCTCGGTATTCCGCTCCTCACGCAATCCAGCGGCAACCAGCGTCTTCGGCTTCCTAAACCGCGGGCGTCTTCAAGTGTTTGCGGCCAAAAACAAGGGTGGAAATCATGGCAGCCCCGACCCCGAGCATGCTCCCGCAACTCCTGGACAAGCATCAGGCGCAGTTGATGAAGGACTGGCTGGCCGGCCAGAGGGCGGCCGGTGTCGTTGTGGACGTTGAGTCCGACGAACGCGTCCGGCGCTTCATCGCGGCCTTGCGGCAAGGCGCTTCCAGCAATGCCGACGACGTCAAGAACGCCGACTGGGCCGCGGCCCGCGACGTGCTGGAGCAGATCTCGCGCGAGCGCGCCCTCAAGGGCTCGACCCCGGTCGAGACCGTGATGTTCGTCTTCTCGCTCAAGGACCCGCTCTTCGCGCTGCTGCGCAGGGAATGCGGTAGCGACGCCGACCGGCTGGCCCGGGAGATCGCCAACGCCATGCATCTCCTCGACCAGCTCGGCCTCTACACCGTGGAGGTCTTCCAGAAGAGCCGCGAGGAGGTGATCGGCCGCCAGCAGGAGGAACTGCTGGAGCTGTCGACGCCGGTGGTCCAGCTCTGGGACGGCGTCATCGCCGTGCCGCTGATCGGCACGCTCGACAGCGCCCGCACCCAGGTGGTGATGGAGAGCCTGCTGGAGGAAATCGTGCGCACCGGCGCCGAAATAGCCATCATCGACATCACCGGCGTGCCGACCGTCGACACGCTGGTGGCGCAGCACCTGCTCAAGACCGTCTCGGCGGCCCGCCTGATGGGCGCCGACTGCATCATCAGCGGCATCCGGCCGCAGATCGCCCAGACCATCGTGCATCTCGGCGTCGAGCTCGACGTGATCTCCAAGGCGACGATGGCCGATGCCTTCGCCGTGGCGCTGCGGCGCACCGGCCGGATGGTCGTCTCGCGCGCCGGCAACGGCAAGGGCGCATCCAAGGCGGAGAACGGCGACAAGGCTGCCGGCAAGACTGGCGCCGGCCAGTCGGGCGAGTAGCAATCATGGACCAGATCCCGATCCTGAAGATCGGCGACTGCCTGCTGGTCAGCATCCAGGTCGACATGCACGACCGGCTGGCGCTGCAGCTGCAGGACGATCTGACCAACAAGATCGTCACCAGCCGGGCGCGCGGCGTGATGATCGACATCTCGGCGCTGGAGATCGTCGATTCCTTCATCGGCCGCATGCTCAACAACATCGCCGCCATGTCCAAGGTGCTCGACGCGGTCACCGTGGTGGTCGGCATGCGTCCGGCGGTGGCCATCACGCTGGTGGAGCTCGGTCTCGCGCTCACGGGGGTGAGGACGGCGCTCAACGTCGACAAGGGGCTGGAGCTCATCCGTCACCTCATCGACGATGAACAGGACCCCGATGATCGTCGAGAAGAGTGAGACGCTGCCCGTCCGCGTCTCCGAGGACGTCGTGCGGGTGCGCCAGCTCGTCCGGGTCCACGCGGTCAAGGCCGGATTCAGCCTGGTCGACCAGACCAAGATCGTCACCGCGGCGAGCGAGATCGCCCGCAACACGATCGACTACGGCGGCGGCGGAGAGGCCCGCATCGAGAGCGTGACGCTCGGCATCCGCAAGGGCGTGCGCCTGACCTTCAGCGACAAGGGTCCTGGGATCGAGGACATCGAGCGGGCCCTGCGCGACGGTTATACGACCGGCGGCGGGCTTGGGCTCGGCCTGAGCGGCGCCAAGCGCCTGTCCAACGAGTTCGATATCCAGTCGGCGCCCGGCCAGGGAACGACGGTCTCCCTGGCGCGTTGGAAGTAGAACCATGATTGTCGCGGTCGCCGATCAGAGCCAGGTGGCCGCCTCCCGACGCGTGGCGAGCGACTTCGCCGCCGAACATGGGGCCGACGAAGCCGCGGTCGGGCGCGTGGCGCTGATCGCCACCGAGATGGCCACCAACCTCCTCAAGCATGCGACGCGCGGCGAGCTGGTCATCAGCCGCTACGACGACGCCTCGGGCGCCGGTATCGAGCTGCTCGGCCTCGACAAGGCAGACGGCATGGCCAACGTGCCGCGCTCGATGGAGGACGGCTACTCCACCGCGGGCTCCCCGGGCACCGGCCTGGGCGCCATCCGGCGACAGGCCGACCAGTTCGAGGTCTTCTCGCGGCCGGGGCTCGGCACGGCGATCCTGGCGCGGATAGCAGCCGGCAAGCCGGGCAAGGCGGCGGCACCTCTGGTCGGCGCCGTCCTGGCGCCCTACCCCGGTGAAACCGCCTGCGGCGATGCCTGGGCCTTCGGCCTGGCGACCGGCAAGCCCACGCTGATGGCGGTCGACGGGTCCGGCCACGGCGTGCTGGCCGCGGACGCAGCCGCGATCGCGGTGCGGGTCTTTCACGACCGGCTCGGCGACAACCCGACGCTCCTGGTGGAGGACATCCACCGCGCCCTGGCCCCGACGCGGGGGGCGGCCGTCGCCGTGGCCCAGGTCGACCGGGCCGGGAAGGTCGTGCGCTATGTCGGCATCGGCAATATCTCCGGCGCCATCCTCACCGGTGGCGAGGTGCGGCGCATGGTGTCGCATAACGGCACGGCCGGGCACATCGCCCCGCGGATCCGCGAATTCACCTATCCTTATAGTGCCGGCGCCGCGATCCTTTTGCACTCCGACGGCTTGAGCAACCGCTGGGATATGGCGCATTATCCGGGCCTGGCCGCCAGCCATCCCAGCCTGGTCGCCGGAGTTCTGTACCGCGATCATCGGCGGGGGCGCGATGACGCGTCGGTCGTCGTCATGCGGACCTGAGCCATGAACGCGCGCCTCCTCGCCATCAGCATCGAGCAGGAAACCGACATCATCCTGGCGCGCCAGCGCACGCGCAGTATCGCGGCCCTGCTCGGCTTCGACTCCCAGGATCAGACGCGCATCACCACCGCGGTGTCGGAGATCGTGCGCAACGCCCTCGAATACGGCCGCGGCGGGCGCATCGAATACGGCATCGACGGTGTCGAGCCGCTGCAGGCGCTGACCATCTCGGTCGAGGACCAGGGGCCGGGCATCGCCGATCCGGAGGCGGTCCTCGCCGGCAGGCACCAGTCGACCACCGGCATGGGTGTCGGCATCATCGGCGCGCGCCGGCTGATGGACCGCTTCGAGCTGCACAGCAAGCGGGGGACGGGGACCAAGGTCACCATGGCCAAGGTCCTGCCCAGGCGCAGCCAGCCGGTCACCCCGGCGGGTCTCAAGCGCCTGGTCGCCGGCATCGACGTGCAGGAGATGGCCGACCCGGTGGCCGAGGTTCGGCGCCAGAACCGCGAGATGCTCACCCAGCTCGACCAGCTGACCCAGCGCCAGGGCGAGCTCAACGAGGTCAACCGCGAGCTCCAGGACACCAACCGCGGCGTGGTGGCGCTCTACGCCGAGCTCGAGGAGCGCGCCGACCACCTGCGCCGGGCCGACCAGCTCAAGTCGCGCTTCCTGTCCAACATGAGCCACGAGTTCCGCACGCCGCTGAACTCGATCCTCTCGCTCTCGCGGCTTCTGCTCTCGCACAGCGACGGCACGCTGCTGCCCGAGCAGCACAAGCAGGTGCAGTTCATCCGCAAGTCGGCCGAGAACCTGATGGAGCTGGTCAACGACTTGCTCGATCTCGCCAAGGTCGAGGCCGGCAAGACCGTGGTCAACCCGCGCGACTTCGTCGTCGAGGACCTGTTCAGCGCCCTGCGCGGCATGCTGCGGCCGCTGCTGATCGGCGATTCCGTGCTGCTGCTCTTCGAGGATGCGACCGACGTGCCGCCGATGAACGGCGACGAAGGCAAGGTCTCGCAGATCCTGCGCAACTTCGTCTCCAACGCGCTCAAGTTCACCGAGCGCGGCGAGGTCCGCGTCTGGGCGCAGTACGATCGCGACGCCGATACGGTGACCTTCAAGGTCCGCGATACCGGCATCGGCATCGCCGCCGAGGACCATGGCCGGATCTGGGAGGAGTTCAGCCAGGTCGAGCACGCCCTGCAGCGCCGGGTGAAGGGAACCGGGCTCGGCCTGCCGCTGTCGCGCCGGCTGGCCGAGCTGCTGCGCGGCAGCGTGGCGGTCGACAGCGAGCCGGGGCAGGGCTCGGTGTTCTCGCTCACCCTGCCGCGGCGCTTCGATCCGATGGCGGCGGAACGCGACACCAGGGAGATCTGGGCGCTCGACGCCGCGCGCCTGCCGGTGCTCATCGTCGAGAACAATCCGGCCGACTCCTTCAGCCTCGAACGGGCCCTTTCCCGCTCGCGCTATCAGCCCATTGCCGTCCGCTCGATCGCCGAGGCGGAGGCGGCGCTGGAGCAATTGAGCCCGGCGGCCGTGATCCTCGACGTGCTGCTCGACGGCGAGGAGTCGTGGCCGCTGCTGCTCAAGCTGCGGCAGAGCGACAAATGGGGCCGCCTGCCGGTTATCGTCGTCTCCACCAGCGAGGAAGAAGGCAAGGCTTATGGTTTCGGCGCCGACGCCGTCTTCTCCAAGCCGATCGATCCGGCAGTATTGGTGCGCGCCCTCGACGAGCATACCGGCGTCAATTCGGTTACTCGCGTCCTGGTGATCGACGACGAGGAAATCTCGCGCTACCTGGTGCGCCAGCTGCTGCCGCGCGGCGCCTTCGACATCCGCGAGGCGGCGACCGCCATCGCCGGGCTGGAGAGCGCGCAGGCGGAGCCGCCCGACGTCATCCTGCTCGACCTCAACATGGCGCCGATGGACGGCTTCGAGCTGCTCGACCGCCTGGCAGCGACGCCGGGGCCGCCGGCCATCGTCGTCACCTCGGTGAGCATCGACGACCGCTTGCGCGAGCGACTGTCGCGGGCCTCGAGCGTGGTTTCCAAGTATGACCTGACCACCGACACCCTGGTCAACGCCATCCGCCAGGCGATGGACGGCGAGGCGACGCGGGTGTCATGACGGTGCGCGACGCCTGCATCCTGGTGGTCGACGACAACGAGCCGGGGCGCTACGCCAAGGCGCATGCGCTGCGCCGCGCCGGCTTCGCGGTCGTCGAGGCGGGAAACGGCGCCGAGGCGCTGGCGGCGAGCGAGCGCGACAGCCCGGCGGTCGTGGTGCTCGACGTGCGGCTGCCCGACATGAGCGGGCTCGAGGTCTGCCGCCGGCTCAAGGGCACGCATACCGGGATCATGGTGCTGCAGACCTCGGCGGCCATGATCGAGGGTCGCGACCGGGCCGCCGGCCTGATCGGCGGCGCCGACAACTACCTCATCGAGCCGATCGAGCCCGAGGAGCTGATCGCCACGGTCGAATCGCTGATGCGCCTGCACCGCGCCGAAAGGGCTCTGCGCGAGGCCAACGCGACGCTCGAGCAGAACGTCCTGGAGCGCACGCGCGAGCTCGCCGAAGCCAATATCCGCCTGGTCAAGGAGAGCGAGCAGCGTCTGGCGGCCGAGCAGGCGCTGATGCATGCCCAGAAGCTCGAGGCGATCGGCCAGCTGACCGGCGGCATCGCCCACGACTTCAACAACCTGCTGACCGTCATCCTCGGCAGCCTGGAGATGCTGCAGCGCTCGCTCGCCGCGCCCCGGGCGCCGGCCAAGGAGCGCCAGCAGCGCCTGGTCGATGGCGCGCTGCAGGCGGCGCGCGACTGCGAGAGCCTGACCCGCCAGCTGCTGGCCTTCGCCCGGCGCCAGCCGGCGCGCTACGAGGTGGTCGACGTCAACAAGGCGATCGAGGAGTTCCAGGCGCTGCTGCGCCGCGCCGCCGGCGAGCAGGTGACTATCGAGTTCTCGCTCGCCCCGCGGCTCTGGGCGTCGCATCTCGACGCCAGCCAGCTCGAGGCCGCCATCCTCAACCTCACGGTCAACGCCCGCGACGCCATGCCGGGCGGCGGCACGTTGCGCATCGAGACCAGCAACGTGACCGTCACAGAGGGCAAGCGCGACGCCCTGGCGCCCCCGGACCTCACGCCGGGCGACTATGTGCGGGTCAAGGTGAGCGACACGGGCGAGGGCATGGAGCCGGACGTCCAGGCCCATGTCTTCGAGCCGTTCTTCACCACCAAGGATGTCGGCAAGGGCAGCGGGCTGGGCCTCAGCCAGGTCTACGGCTTCGCCCAGCAGACCGGCGGCTCGGTGGCGCTCGAGAGCGCGCCGGGCCAGGGAACCCGGATCGCGCTCTTCCTGCCGCGCTCGCTGGACCGCGTCTCGCCGGCGGCGGCCATGCGGCGGCCCACCGAGGAGCTGCCGCGCGGCAACGAGACCATCCTGGTGGTCGACGACAATTTCCTGGTGCGCGGCTTCGTCGTCGACACCATGGCCAATCTCGGCTACCGGGTGCTCGAGGCGCGCGACGGGCCCGATGCCCTGGCCATCGTCGAGGCCGGCGAGACCATCAATCTGCTGTTCACCGATGTCGTCATGCCCAACGGCATGAGCGGCATCGAGCTGGCGCGCGAGGCGCAGAAGCGCCGCCCCGGGCTGAAGGTGCTGGTGACCTCCGGCTTCTCGCAGAACGAGCTGGCCTCGGCCCACGGCACCACGCCGCTGAGCTATCTCGCCAAGCCCTACCGCACGGCCGACCTGGCGCGCCGCGTGCGCGAAACGCTCGGCTGAGGCCCAAACCGGCGCGCCGGCCCGGGTTTCCCCGGGGTGGATTCAGCGATACCGTCTGGGTATAGTCGGGACGACGGCATCCCGTGGCAAGAACCACGGGGGCCCAATGTTGAGCATCCGGGAGGAGACCTATGAAGACCTTCGTAAAAACCGCTGCCGTGGCGGCGGGCCTTGTCGCCGCTGCCGGCCTGTTCGCCGCCGACGCCTCGGCGCAGCAGAACCGCAACCTGTCGATCGTCACCGGCGGTACGGGGGGTGTGTACTACCCGCTCGGCGGTGGCCTCGCCAACATGCTGACCAAGTACGTGCCCGGCTGGCAGGCGACGGCAGAGGTGACGGCCGGCTCGGTCGCCAACCTGCAGCTCATCGGCTCCAAGAAGGCGGAGATCGCCTTCACCATGGCCGATGCCGCGCTCGACGCGCAGGATGGCAAGGACAAGTTCGCCGGCAGCAAGGTGCCGCAGCGGCTGCTCGCGGTCCTCTATCCCAATCTCATGCATGTCGTGACCATCGAGGGGACGGGCATCACCAAGATGTCGGACCTCAAAGGCAAGCGCGTCTCGACCGGTGCGCCGCTGAGCGCCACCGAGCTCATGGCGTTCCGCGTCATCGAGGCCGCTGGCCTCGACAAGGACAAGGACATGAAGCGCGAGCGCCTGGGCGTCGCTGAGTCGACGAACGCGGTCAAGGACAAGAAGATCGACGCCTATTTCTGGGTCGGCGGGCTGCCAACCTCGGCGGTGACCGATCTCGCGGCGACGCCGGGCACCAAGATCGCGCTCGTCGACCACGAGCAGACGGTGGCCGGTATGAACCAGAAGTTCGGGCCGCTCTATGCGCCGAGCGTCATTCCCGCGGGCACCTATCCCGGCCAGACCAAGGAGAACAAGATCGCGTCGGTATGGAATCTGCTCGTCGTCCATGAATCGACGCCGGACGACGTCGCCTACAACATCGTCAAGACGATCTTCGAGCACCGCGACGAATGGGCTCAGGTCCATGCCGAGGCGAGGAACGTCAAGCCGGAGAACCAGAAGCAGGCCAATTCGCCGATCAAGTGGCACCCCGGTGCCGAGAAGTACTTCAAGGAAAAGAACATCCCCATCATGTAAGGGACTTACGCTCCGCGCTGCCGCGGGGACTGATCGAGCCCCGTTCCGGTTCACGCTGGAACGGGGCTTCTCGTTTCTGGTAGAGGAAAGCTCAAGCCCGGCGGCCAACGACCGGGCGCGATGACACAGGGTCAGGCTGAGGCGAAGACGGGGGAACACGATGGCAGAGGACGTACGCGGCGTTGTCGACGGGGGTGCCGTCGATGCTGCCGCCCTGAAAAAAGCCGAAGAGTTCATCGAGCAGGAAGAGGGCGCCGCCAACCGCTATCGCGGCTGGTTCGCCTACGCGGTCTCGGCGCTCGCTGTGGTGATGACGCTCTATCACCTCTATTCCGCCTACGACATCGTCTCGGCGCAGGTCCTGCGGCCGGTCCATGTCGGCTTCGTTCTTGTCCTCACCTTTCTGCTGTTTCCGGTCGCCCGCCGGTTCCGCCACCGCTTCATGCCTTGGGATGTCCTGACGGTCATCGCCTCCGTTGTCACTGTTGGCTACCTGATCGTCGGCGGCGACGACCTGACCGACCGCAACACGGCCCCTAATCAGACCGACATCGTGATGGGCCTGCTCTTCATGGCCCTGCTGCTCGAGGCGACGCGCCGCACCACCGGCTGGATCATGCCGTTCGTCGCCGTGCTGTTCATCCTCTACGCCCTGTTCGGGCCTTCGCTGCCGCCGCCCTGGACGCATCGCGGCTACGATTTCGACCGCCTCGTCGGCCAGCTCTACATGACGCTCGAGGGTATCTTCGGCGTCGCCGTCGACGTCTCCTCCAGCCTGATCGTGCTGTTCACCATCTTCGGCGCCGTGCTGCAGTTCTCGGGGGCGGGCAAGTTCTTCATCGATTTCTCCTTCTCCGCCATGGGCGGCAAGCCGACCAGCGCAGGCCGCGCCATTGTCCTGTCCTCGTTCCTGCTCGGCGGCCCCTCGGGCTCCGGTGTCGCCACGACGGTGACCCTCGGCTCTGTCGCCTATCCGATGCTCGCCAAGGCCGGGTACGGCAAGGCGGAAGCCGGGGGGCTGCTCGCCGCCGGCGGCCTGGGCGCGATCCTCTCGCCACCGGTGCTCGGGGCGGCGGCGTTCCTGATCGCCGAGTTCCTCAAGATCTCCTATCTCGACGTCATCTGGATGGCGATCATCCCGACCATCCTCTACTACTTCACGCTCTTCGTGATGGTCGAGCTCGACGCCGGCAAGTTCGGCATCAATGTCGTGACCATCGAGGCGCGGCAGAGCCTGTGGCTGCTGACCCGCACTTACGGTTTCCACTTCACGTCCCTGATCTCGATCATTGTCTTCATGATGGTGGGCTTCTCGCCCGTGCTGTCGGTGTTTTATGCGACCCTACTCGCAGCGCTCGTCAGCTTTGTCCGGCGCGACACGGCCCTCTACCCGCGCAAGCTGATCGCCGCGCTGGAGGCGGGCTCGGTCGGCGTGCTCGGCGTGGCGGCGACCTGCGCCACGGCCGGCATCATCGTCGGCGTGGTCACCCTGACCGGCCTGGGCCTGAAATTCAGCGCCATCGCCATCGCCTATGCCGGCGGCAACCTGCTGCTGACCGCGATCTACACCAGCCTGATCGTCTGGGTCGTCGGCCTCGCCGTGCCCGTGACGGCGTCCTACATCATCTGCGCGGTCATCGCCGCGCCGGCGCTGATGCAGCTCGGCGTGCCGGATTTCGCCGCGCACATGTTCATCTTCTACTACGCCGTGCTGTCGGAGGTCTCGCCGCCGACCGCGCTGTCGCCGTTCGCCGCAGCGGCGATCACCGGCGGCGACCCCTACGCCACCACGCTGCAGTCGTGGAAATACACGCTGCCGGCGTTCCTCGTGCCGTTCGTCTTCGTCATGGATCCGCTCGGTGTCGGGTTGCTGATGAACATTCCCAAGGGCGGCTCGCTCTGGGACATCCTCTACATCAGCACGACCACGGCGATCGGCATCTTCGCGCTCGCCGCCGCGGCGCAGGGCTGGCTGATCGGCCGCACGGCGCCGATCGAGCGCGGGCTGTTCCTGGTCGGCGGCATGTTCATGGTGTTCTCGACCGCCATGGCGGCGATCTGGAAGCTGCTGACCTCGCTTCCCCTGGGCCATCCCGACGCCATCGGCATCGTCTTTATCCTGGCGGGCGTTGGCCTGCAGCTGCTGCGCCGACGCAAGATCCAACCCGCCTGAGGCTCCCTAGCTGCCGGGCCCCCAGAGCTCCTTCAGGCGCTGGGCCCGGCCGCAGGTGAATTTGTAGAAGCGGTACTGCAGCGGATTCTTGATGTAGTAGTCCTGGTGATAGTCCTCGGCCTTGAAGAAGGGCGAGGCCGCGAGGATCACGGTCTTGATCGGGCCCGCCAGCCGCTTCGAAGCCTCCAGCGCCGCTTTCGAGGCTTCGGCCTGCCGCTTCTGCTCCTCGTTCAGGGTGAAGATCGCCGAGCGATACTGATCGCCCTCGTCGCAGAACTGGGCGTTCTCGACCAGCGGATCGATATTGCGCCAGAAAACCTCGAGCAGACGTTCGTAGCTGACCTGCCGCGGATCGTAGATCACCTCGACCGCTTCCGTATGCCCGCTGCCGCCATCCGACACTTCCTTGTATGTCGGATTGGGCTTGAGCCCGCCGATGTAGCCGGAGGTTGTCGCCAGCACGCCCGGCACGGTGTCGAAGGCTTCCTCCACGCACCAGAAACAGCCTCCGGCGAAGATCGCGGTCGCGCGGTCGAGAGGGCCCGTTCCCTGCGCCTGAACGAGACTGCCTGAAAGCGTGACCGCGAGCCCGACAAGAAGCTGCGCCATGCGGGTCATGAGAACCTCAAGGTCAGGGAGTGAAAGGGCGCTGGAAAGCGCTGAAAACTGCGGGGGTTAACAGGGCTACACCGCAATATCTGGGGGGCCCGCATTGATTGTCCAGGGTCCGTATGGAACACTACCTTGGTGGTGGTGGGGGCCACGAGCGAAACCTAGAACGGCCGCGCGCGTGACACTCCGGCGTCCCATCCTCCTATTGGTGCTCGCGGCGCTCCTGCCGCTGGTCATCCTGTCTGCCACCCTGGGGGCGGCTTGGCTGCGCGTTGAGCAGAAGACGCTTGAAACCGAAGCCTGGAGCCGGGTCAACGAGGTCTCGACCCTGATCGACCGGGAGCTGGCGAGCACCAGCGCCCTGGTTCGCGTCCTGGCCCAGACCCCTTTCCTCGACAGCCCGATCAACGCCGCCGGCTTCCGCGAGCTGGCGGCACGGTTTCGCCGCGAGCAGCCTCTCTGGCTGGCGATCCGGGTGGGCGATGCGCAAGGGCGGGTCATGGTCGAGGTCCCCGAGGGGACACCGAACGAGCACACTGTCGATATGGAGAGCCACGCCCGCGCCGTCAACGAACGCCGCGTGGTCATCGGCCCGGTGATGCGGGGTGCGGGCGGCCGGCTGGCCTTCACGGTGCGGGCACCGGTGATACGCGAGGATGTGGTGCAGAGTGTCGTCACGGCGGCGATCGAGCCCACGGCGATCCAGCAGCTTCTTCTGATGCATGAGTTTCCAGCCGGCTGGATCGGCGCCGTGGTCGACGCCGATGGGCGCCTGGTGGCGCGCAATGCCGGCGCCGAGCGCTTCGTCGGGGAGCCCGCGATGGAGCTGGCTCGAGAAGCGGTTTCACGTGGAGGCTCCGGCACCTATTCAACCGCAAGTCTCGATGGCCGCGATGTGCTGACCGCCTACCGTGTGCTGCCCTCCGGCTGGTCCGTCCATGTCGCCATCCCCGGGGACGTCTACCGCGCGCCGTTCGTGCGCTCGGCCTGGCTGGTCGGCAGCGCCGCCGCGCTGTCACTGACCCTGGTCGCGATCTTCCTCTGGCTGCTGCAGCGGGAGCTGCGGCTGCGCCGGCGCGAGGAGGGCGGCATCGAGGCGGCGCGCCGCATGGAAGCCCTCGGCCGCATGACCGGCGGCATTGCCCACGACTTCAACAACCTGCTGCAGATCCTGCACGGCGGCGCTGAGCTGTTGAAACGCCGGCGCTTCGATCCGGACAAGGTCAGCGCGCTGTCCGACGGACTGCTCAGTGCCGCGCAGCGCGGCCGGGCGCTGACGCGCCAGCTCCTGGCCTTTGCCGGCCGCAGCTCGCATCGGCCGATCGCCTTCGACCTGCGCCACCGGATGCCCGATCTGCTGGCGCTGCTCAAGCGCTCGACGCGCGAGGACATCAAAACCACCCTGTCCGCCGCCGATGACACCTGGCCGATCTCTGCCGATCCGGACGCCCTCGAGGTGGCCATGATCAATCTCGCGGTGAATGCGCGCGATGCCATGCCCGAGGGCGGGCGGCTGACCATCACCGCGACCAATGTCACACTGAAGCCGGGCTCCGACAGCCATTCTCTGGCCGGTGACTACGTGGCGCTGGCGGTGAGCGACAGCGGCACCGGTATCCCGGAGGAGCATCTGGGCCACGTGTTCGAGCCGTTCTACACCACCAAGCCGCCGGGCGAGGGCACCGGGCTGGGGCTCAGCCAGGTCTACGGCTTCGCCCGTCAATCGGGCGGCGCCGTCACCATCGCCACCAAGATGGGGCAGGGGACGACCGTCACGCTCTATCTGCCGCGCGCCCGCGATCCGGTGGTACCGCTCGTGGTACCGGATGCGCCGCAGGCGGCCGGCGAGGAAGGCCGCGTGCTCCTGGTCGAGGACAATGCCGATGTCGGCCAGGTGACCGAGGCGATGCTGAGCTCGGTCGGCTACGTCGTGACGCGGGCCAATAGCGGCCCCGAGGCCCTTCATCTTCTGGATCGACCGAGCGCGGAATTCGATGTCGTCCTGACCGACATCGTCATGGATGGCGGCATGTCGGGCCTGGATCTGGCGTCACGCATCCGCGACCGGCGGCCCGAGCTGCCGATCGTGCTGATGACCGGATACAGCGACGCGCTGCGCAAGAGCACGCAGCTTGGCCTGCCGGTCCTCTCCAAGCCCTTCCGGCTCAACGATGCCGTAGCGGCGCTGCGCGGGGCGCGGCGCGATTCGGTCGCCGAGAAAGAGCTCAGCGCCTAGCGCTTCAGCGCGCGATAGAGGTGGGGACCGGCCAGCGCCGCCAGGGCGAGCGCCAGAAGCGTCGCCGAGAGCGGCTTCGTCAAGAAGACCGTCGGATCACCCTGGCTGATGGTCATCGCCCGGCGGAACTCCTGCTCGGCCAGGGGGCCGAGGATCATGCCGATGATCACCGGCGCGGCCGGGAAATCGTAGCGCCGCATCAGGTAGCCGATGGCGCCGATGGCGTAGAGCAGCAGCAGGTCGATCCAAGACTGGCTGATGCCGTAGGTGCCGATGGTGGCGAAGACCAGGATGCCACCGTAGAGCAGCGGGGCGGGGATCCGCAGGATCTTCACCCAGAGCCCGACCAGCGGCAGGTTGAGCACGATCAGCATGACGTTGCCGATATAGAGACTGGCGATCAGGCCCCAGACGAGCTGCGGCTGGTTCTGCAGCAGCAGGGGGCCGGGGTTGATGCCGTAGCTCTGGAAGGCCGAAAGCATGATCGCGGCGGTGGCCGAGGTCGGCAGGCCGAGGGTCAGCATCGGCACCAGCACGCCGGCCGCCGAGGCGTTGTTGGCGGCCTCGGGGCCGGCCACACCCTCGATGGCGCCGTGGCCGAATTCCTCCGGCTTCTTCGACAGTTTCTTCTCGATGTAATAGGACAGGAAGGTCGGCACCTCGGCGCCGCCGGCCGGCATCGCGCCGATGGGAAAGCCGATGAACGTGCCGCGCAGCCAGGCCTTCCACGAGCGCGCCCAGTCCTCGGCCGTCATCCACAGCGAGCCCGTCATCGGGATGACTTCGTCCTTGCCGAAGCGATGGCGGGCCGCGAGGTAGAGCGTTTCACCGACGGCAAAGAGCCCGACCGCGACGATGATGACGTTGATGCCGTCGAGCAGCTCCACCAGGCCGAAGGTGAAGCGCGGCTGGCCGGTCTGCAGGTCGATGCCGATCAGGCCGAGCCAGATGCCGAAGAACAGGCAGGTGAGGCCGCGCAGCGCCGAGGAGCCGAGCACCGCCGAGACGGTGACGAAGGCGAGGACCATCAGCGAGAAATATTCGGCCGGCCCGAATTTGAGCGCGAACTCGACCACCACCGGCGCCAGGAAGGTCAGGCCGATGGTGGCGATGGTGCCGGCGACGAACGAGCCGATGGCCGCCGTCGAGAGGGCCGCTGCCGCGCGGCCCCTGCGCGCCATCTTGTTGCCTTCGAGCGCGGTGACGATGGTGGCGCTCTCGCCCGGCGTGTTGAGCAGGATCGAGGTGGTCGAGCCGCCGTACATGGCGCCGTAATAGATGCCGGCGAACAGGATGAAGGCGGCGGTGGCGTCGACCTTGAAGGTGATCGGCAGCAGCAGCGCGATGGTCAGCGCCGGCCCCAGGCCGGGCAGCACGCCGACCGCGGTGCCCAGCGTGCAGCCGGCCAGCGCCCACAGGATGTTGACCGGCGTCAGCGCGACGGCGAAACCCTGGAGCAGGGCGTCGAGGGTTTCCATATCAGAGAATCCCCTCGAGGATGCCCGCGCCGATCGAGATGCCGAGCAGCTTGGCGAAACCGAGATAGGCGAGGAGCGCCAGGGCGAGAGCGATACTCGTATCGCGCAACCACTGCCGGCTGCCGAAGGCCCGTGCCGTGCAGACGAACAGGATCGTCGAGGCGATGACGAAGCCGAGGAAATCGATCAGCGCGACGTTGAGCACCAGGCCGAGCGCCAGCCAGCCGAGCGATTGCCCGTCGACGGGTGCGGCATCGCTGTCGGCATCCGTTTCGCCCCATTGGCCAAGCCAGGCCTGGACGATGAGCGCGATGCCCAGCGCCACCAGCGCCGCCGCCACCATGTAAGGGAAGATGGTCGGGCCGACCTTGGAATAGAGCGGCGAGACCGGGATCTGCGTCGTCTGCTGGAGGACGACGAGACCGAAGAGAACGATCCCCGCGCCGACGAAGGCGGGGCCCCGATTCCTGGAAGGCCCTGGAGCTCGGGCGCGGGGAGTCATGCGACAGCCGGAGCGGCGGCGAGGCTAGGCGAGGCCGATGCTCTTGAGGATGCCCTCGATGCGCGACGTCTCGGTCTTGATGTAGTTCCCGTAATCGTCGCCGGTCATCAGGATGCCGGTCCAGTCGCGCTTCTTCATCTCTTCCTGCCAGGCCGGGCTGTTGTACATCCGGGTGATGAGGTCGACATGCGCCTTCTTCGTCGCATCGTTGATGCCGGGCGGGGCGAAGACGCCGCGCCAGTTGAACAGCTCGACATTGACGCCTGTTTCCTTGAGCGTCGGCGCGTCGATGCCGGCAATACGCTTGTCCGAGGACAGCGCCAGGACGCGCATGCGCCCGGCCTTCACCTGCTCGGCGAACTCGCCCCAGCCGCTGACCCCGGCCGTCACCTGGTTGCCGATGATCGCGGCGTTGGCGGGGCCGCCGCCGGCATAGGCGACGTAGCTGGTCTGCTTGGGGTCGACGCCGACCGCCTGGGCGATCATGCCGACCAGGATATGGTCGGTGCCACCGGCCGAGCCGCCGGCCCAGGACACGCCGCCCGGGTTGGCCTTCAGCGCCTTGACCAGGTCCGCCATCGTCTTGTGCGGCGACTGTGCCGGCACGACGATGGCCTCGAACTCGCCGGTCAGGCGCGCGATCGGCGTCACCTGCGTGAGGTTAACCGGGCTCTTGTTGGCGATGATGGCGCCGACCATCACCATACCCGCCACCATCAGCGTATTCTGCTGGCCGCGCATGCCGATGAAGCGCGGCAGGCCGACCGTGCCGCCGGCGCCGCCGACGTTCTCGATCTGGATGTTCTTGACCATGTTGGTGGTCTTGAGCACCTGCTCCATGGTGCGGCCGGTCTGGTCCCAGCCGCCGCCGGGGGCCGCCGGAATGAAGATCTTCATCGAATCGACGGTCTGGGCGGCGGCCTCGCGCAGGAACGCGGGCGCGCCGGCAAGGGCCAGACCGCTGGCGGCAGTCATCAGGAAATCGCGGCGGGTCGTCATTGGAAGCCTCCCTCGATGTCAATGGTGGTTGGCGGGAAGGGTAGAGAAGCCTGGCCGGACTGGCAAGTATCGGACACTCCTCGCAAAAATAGGTCGCAGGTCCCGGTCGGTAGCGCTTTCGACAGGGGCCGCCGAAGGGGCTAGATTGGCCCCTCGTTCATGTCACCGCGCCATCCTTCCGCCCCGCCGCCTGCCCCGTCCGGCGACAACGCCGACTGGCGGACCATCCGCAGCCTGCTGCCCTATCTCTGGCCGGCCGGCCGCGTCGATCTCAAGGTGCGGGTGGTGCTGGCCTGCATCTTCGTGCTGGCGGCGAAGGTGACCACGGTCTACGTGCCGCTGTTCTACAAGCAGGCGGTCGATGCCCTGACGACGCCGACCGCCGTCATGGTCGTGCCGGTGTTCATGGTCGTCGCCTACGGTGTCGCGCGCATGGTGCAGGCGGCGCTGCAGGAATTGCGCGAGACCATGTTCACCAAGGTGGCGCAGCACGCCATGCACCAGGTGGGGCTTGAGACTTTCCGCCACCTGCACCGGCTGTCCCTGCGCTTCCATCTCGATCGCCAGACCGGCGGCCTGTCACGGGCCATCGAGCGCGGCACGCTGGGCATCGAGAACCTGCTGCACTACATGCTGTTCCAGATCGTGCCGACGCTCATCGAGATGGGCCTGGTCTGCGCCATCCTGTGGAACCTCTACGACGCCTGGTTCGCGGTGGTCACCTTCGGCACGATCTCGCTCTACGTGGTCTTCACCTTCGCGGTGACGCAGTGGCGCATCAAGTACCGCCAGCACATGGTCGACGCCGAGACCGAGGCCAATACCAAGGCGGTGGACAGCCTGCTCAACTACGAGACGGTCAAGTATTTCGGCAACGAGGCGCATGAGGCGCGGCGTTTTGACAAGTCCCTCGAGCGCTACGAGAAGGCCGCGGTGATCAGCGGCAATACGCTGTCCTTCCTCAACTGGGGGCAGGGCACGCTCATCGCCGCCGGCCTCACCGCGGTGATGCTGATGGCAGCTTACGGTGTGGCCGGCGGGCGCATGACGGTCGGCGATTTCGTGCTGGTCAACGCCTACCTGATCCAGCTCTACCTGCCGCTCAACTTCCTCGGCATGGTCTATCGCAACCTGCGCCAGTCGCTGATCGACATGCGCGCCATGTTCCGCCTGCTGCAGGTCAACGCCGAGATCGAGGACGAGCCCGGCGCTCAACCGCTGGCGGTGAGCGGCGGGCGGCTGGAGTTCGACGCCGTCAGCTTCGATTACGACCTGCGGCGCACGATCCTGCGCGATGTCACCTTCGACGTGCCGCCGGGCCACACCTTTGCCATCGTCGGCCCGAGCGGGGCGGGCAAGTCGACGATCTCGCGCCTGCTGTTCCGTTTCTACGACATCGACAAGGGCGCCATCCGCATCGACGGCCAGGACATCCGCAAGGTGACGCAGGCGAGCTTGCGCGCCGCCATCGGCATCGTTCCGCAGGACACGGTGCTGTTCAACGACACCATCTACTACAACATCGCCTACGGCCGGCCCGAGGCGCCGCCTTCGGAGGTCGAGGCGGCGGCCCGCATGGCGCGCATCCACGATTTCATCATGCGTCTGCCGGACGGCTATCAGAGCCAGGTGGGCGAGCGGGGCCTGAAGCTCTCCGGCGGCGAGCGCCAGCGCGTGGCCATCGCGCGCACCATCCTCAAGCGGCCGCGCCTGCTGTTGTTCGACGAGGCGACCTCGGCCCTCGACACGCAGACCGAGAAGGAGATCCAGGAATCCCTGCGTACCATCTCGCGCGATGTGACCACGCTGGTCATCGCCCATCGCCTGTCGACGGTGGTCGATGCCGACCAGATCCTGGTGCTCGACAGGGGCCGGATCGTCGAGCGGGGCAAGCACCGCGAGCTGCTGGCCCAGGGCGGGGTCTATGCCGCCATGTGGATGCGCCAGCTCGAGACGCGCGGCGAGGCGGAGGAGCCGCGGCCGGCGGAAACCGTGGCCGCGATCAATGCCGGAAACGCAGAATGACTTCGCTGAAGGTGGCGCTGGTCCGGTGACGGCAGCGGTCGCATAGCCCGCCGAGCTCGCTCAGGCCATCCGCGCGCAGGGGCGTGCCGTGGTAGCGCAGCTTCAGCTTCAGGTCGATGTCATCGAAGGTGGCGATCAGCTGCATCCTGTCGCCGGGCCGCATGTCGCGGGTGACGTGGCGCAGGGCGGCGCTGATGGCCGAGGTGGCGCGGTAGACGACATCGTGCCGCGTGCTCCAGGACTGGGCGACGGTGCCGAGAAACTGCGTCGCCGCGCGCGTCGCGTCCGGCCCATGCTCGATCGTCGCCACCAGCCGCCGGCTCACGCCGATGCGGAACAGCGCCGTCAGGACGAGGGCGCTCAGCACGGCGATGACCAGCGACGACTGGGTGAAAGCTTGAGCGATGGCCGGCGCGTGCAGCCAGATCTCGTCGAAGACGTCACGGCTGAGGCCGAGGAACAGGCTGGTGCCGATAACGATGATCTTGCGGTTGTCGAGCGGGCGCTGGGCGATGATCTGCAGGCCGTTGGCGACGATAAAGGTCGAGACGAAGAACAACGCGGCGCCGAGGATCGGCTTGGGAATGGCGACGATGACCACCGAAGTATTGGGCAAGAAGGTCAGCACGATCCACAGCACGCCTGTAGCGACGCCGACCACACGGGCGGCGACACCGGTCGCATTGGCCAGGCCGACGGAGCCGGAATAGGTGTTGACGCCGAGGGTGCCGACGATGCCGGCCACCACCGTGCCAATGCCGTCGGCCAGCACGCCGCGATGGATCGAGGTCGGTTCCGGCTGAGTCCAGGCGGGGTCGTTCATCTTCTGGCTGGTGATGATGTCGCCGCTGGCACGCAACATCGCGGCGACTGCCCCGACGACGAAGCCGAGCGCGAGGGTCGGCTCGAAGCTCGGCATCGCCAGGGGCCACTCGATCTGCCAGAAGAACACGCGCTGCGGTACTTGGCCGAGATGGTAGTAAGCCTGCGGTTCCAGCGGGGCCGTCAGCCTGAATACCACGTAGCCTGCGGCCAGCCCGATCAGGGCGCAGAACATCCGGACGCGGCCTTTGCCCCAGACATTCAGCCCGGCGGTGACCAGCAGCGTGATCAGCGCCCCGGCATGAACCGCCGCATCGGTGTGGGTTTCGGGGTGCCCGTCGGCAGTGGCGCCGACGGCAAGGCGGAAGCCCAGCAGGCCGAGCACGAGGCCGATGTAAAGGACGACGAAACCCGCGAGTTCGGGTGGAAAAAATGCCCTGAAGCGGTCGCAGAAGCGCGACAGCACGATCTCCACCAGGCCGGCGAAGATGGTCATGCCGAAAACGGCGCCAAGCCCGCCCATCTGCGCGGCCGCGAGCGAAGCGGGCAGGTAGGCGGCGGTGAACACGGCCGGAATGAGGAAGCCCGAACCGACCGGACCCAGCCGCAAGCATTGCAGCAGCGTGGCGATGCCGAGCGTGAAGCAGGACAGCACGACCATGTGCTGGGTCGTCTGTTCCGAGACGCCGGCGGCGTCGGCGACCAGGACCGGGAAGACCAGGATGATGCTGCCCAGCCCGATATGCTGGACGGCCGAGCCGAATATCACCAGCCGGGGCGGACGCGAATCAAGGCCATAGGCAAGAGTCGGGGTGGACATCGCCCCCGACTATAGCCGAGCTTGCGGTATTGTTAACGACGGAAGGTGAGCGGTGCTAGCGCATCGCCGTCCACGTCCCGGCGCAGTACAGGCTCGTCCATGACCCGGAGCCTGCTCCATCCGCGACCTTGCCCGAGAGCGTAACCGGCACGCGGCCCGCCATGACAGCGTTGTTGATCGAGCCGTCGCTGCCGACGGGTACATTCAACTCGTACTGCCCAGCAGTCGAATGAACAAGCTTGCCCGTTGCACGATTGCCCGCAATCGTCATCGGCATGGTGCCAAAGTCCTTGCAGATCGGGTTGGAACTGGTCGAAACGAACTTCAAGTTCCAGGCGCCATCGAGAGTCTGAGCCGTTGTGACCGTTGCCGAGGCCAATAGCATCATGGCCGCCAGAGAAATACGCCCCATTTCATCCCCCATAAATGGCGGGCACTAGCCGCCAGTGGATGCAACTTAAGCGAGCGGCCCCGCGCCCGTAAAGTGTTCTGTGACAAGCTTTAATGCAGTTCGACGGCGTAGGTTTCGACCGCCGGCGCCTGCTTGATCAGGCCCTGCTTCTGCAGGAACTCGCCGAAGCGGGCGTAGCGCGCGCGATCGAGCGCCGCGGGGCTGTGGGCGAAGCGCGGCAGCGTCGCCAGCCAGGCCCGGCGGTTGAGCTCGTTGTCGAGATCCCTGCGGCCCTTGATGAACAGCGCGAAGCCTTCCTGCGGGTGGTTGATCATCCAGGTGGTGCCGCGCTCGACCGCGTCGACGAAGCGGCGGAAGACCGGCTCGCCGGCGCGCGCCTTGTTGGCCACGACGATCAGCTCGTCGTAGGTGGGCACACCTTCCTCCTCGACATAGAAGGCCCGGCCCGGCTTGCCCTCGATATCGAGCTGGTTGAGCTCGAAGTTGCGGAAGGCACCAATCACCGCATCGACCCGGCCGGCGAGGAGGGCGGGCGAGAGCGCGAAGTTGATGTTGATCAGGGTCACGTCGCCCAGCTTCAGGCCGTGCTTCTCCAGCATCGCCTTGAGCAGCGCGTCCTCGAAGCCGCCGACCGAGAAACCGATCTTCTTGCCCTTGAGGTCGGCGATGCTCTTGATCGGGCCGTCGCGCAGGGTGACCAGCGAGTTGAGCGGTGTGGCCACCAGCGTGGCGATGCGCACCAGCGGCAGGCCTTCGGCCGCCTGGATGGTCAGCTGCGGCTGGTAGGAGATGGCAAGGTCGGCGCGCCCGGCCGCCACCAGCTTCGGCGGATCGTTGGGGTCGGCGGGGGCGATCATCTCGACGGTGAGCCCGGCCTCGGCGAAGTAGCCGCGCTCCTGGGCGACGAACAGCGGCCCGTGGTCGGGATTGATGAACCAGTCGAGCAGAAGGGTGAGCTTCTGCTGCTGCGCGCTCGCGGGCGCGGCAAAAGCCAGGAGGGCGAGGGCGAGGGCGAGGGCAAGACGACGAACCATGGGCTTACTCCTTGGTGGATGCAGGCAGGCTTTCAGGCAGCCAGGGCATGAGGTGACGCAAGGCTGCGTCGAGGGCGTAGTAAAGCGTGACCGCCATGATCCCGAGCACTAGCAGTGCTGCGAACATGACGTCGATCTGCATGCGCGCGTTGGCCTGCAGCATGACGTAGCCGAGGCCGGCGCTGGCGCCGACCCATTCGCCGATCACGGCGCCGATCGGCGCCACGGCGGCGGCAACCCGCAAGCCTGAAGCGAAGCCGGGTAGGGCGGCGGGAACACGCAGGAGCAACAGCGCGCGTTGCGGTGTCGCACCCATCACCTGCGCGAGGTCGAGCCAGCCGCGTTCGGTGTGGCGCAGCCCGTCGTAGAAGGCCGAGGTGACGGGGAAGTAGATGATGATCGTTGCGGCCGCGACTTTCGAGGCCATGCCGTAGCCGAGCCACAGCACCAGCAATGGCGCCAGGGCGAAGACGGGAATCGCCTGGCTGACGAGCAGGACCGGTAGCAGCCAGCGCCGGGCCGTCGCGAAGCTGGCGAGGGTCAGAGCGCTCAACGAACCCAGCAGCACGCCGAACAACATGCCCAGCAGAATCTCGCTGAGCGTCAGCAGGGCATGCGAGGCCAGGAATCCGGCGCGATCGATCAGCGCGGCGAAGACGCGGGTCGGCGGCGGCAGGATGTACGCGGGCAATCCGCCGATCGTGACGATGGCCTGCCAGACGAGACAGAGGCCGGCGAAAACCAGCCCGGCGCGCAGGAGCGCTCTCATGACGGCGCCTCGGCGGCGGAGGCGAGGCGCCGGATCAGCTCGGCTTCGCGGGCGAGGAGCCGCGAATCGTCCAGGGCCCGGGGTGGTTGGTCGTCAAACGCCAGAGGCTCGCCGAGCCGCGCCGGCCGCCCGGCCATGACGTGGACGAAATGCCCGAGACGCAGCGCCTCGCGCGGATCATGGGTGACGAGCAGCACGGTGCGGCCGACCAGCAGGTCGGCGGCGAGCTCCTGCAGCTTCCAGCGCGTGATGCTGTCGAGCGCCGAGAACGGCTCATCCATCAGGATGATCGGGCGATCTTCCATCAGCGTGCGGACGAGGGCGACGCGCTGACGCTGCCCGCCGGACAGGCCCGCCGGCCGGGCATCCAGACGATCGCCCAGACCGACGCGGTAGAGCAGATCGATGGCGCGCCCGCGCCGCGCGCCGCCCCGGTCAGCGTCGCCGCGCAGCTTCGCGCCGAGCAAGGCGTTGTCGAGCGCCGACAGCCAGGGCAGGAGCAGATCCTGCTGACCCATCCAGGCGATGCGGCCGGTCAACGCCAGACCGTCATTGGCCACGATCCGCGTCTCGCCGGTGGCGGGTTCCAGGCCGGCGATGAGCCGCAGCAGAGTCGTCTTGCCCACGCCGCTGGGGCCCAGGAGGCAGGTCCAGCGCCCGGCGGCCAGCGTGAAATCCAGATCGTCGAAAAGCGGTACGCCGCCGTATTCGAGACGGGCGGCATGCACCGACACGGCGGGCGGCCCGCCAACGCGCGGATCAGCAACAGAAGTTTCGGACATCGTCACGCATCCCTACGCCGGCATTACCCGGATCAGGTTAGCGGGGTATGTTCTCAGCCGCCGGAAACCGGCAGCACCCCCAGGTGATTGGTCCGCGCTATATGCGCCGTCGCGGCGCGTTTGGCAAGATCAGGTTTCGAGAACCTGGTGCACCCGCACCGGCTGTTTGAAGCCCTTCAGCCACTGCTCGCCGAGATCGACGAAGCGCACGCTGACGGCCTGGGCGACGGTGCGCACGCCGTCGCCGGCGATGATCTGCCCGGGTTGGGCGAAGCCACAGGCCCGCGCCGCGAGCTGCACGGTCGAGCCGAACAGGTCGCTGCCTTCGCGGATCGGCTCGCCGGCGGCAAGGCCGATGCGCAACATCATGCCGATCTCCGGGTTCACGGCGCCGTGCGCGGTGATCTCGCGCTGGATCTGCAGGGCGGCGCGGGCGGCAAGATCGGCGTCGTCGAAAGCCGACATGATGCCGTCGCCGGTGTGCTTGATCTCGCGGCCGGAGAACTCCTCGATCGCGGTGCGCACGATGCGGTTATGCGCCTGGACCATCTCGAACTGCTTCACGTCGCCGTGGGCCTGCGCGAACTCGGTCGAGCCGACGATATCGGTGAACATGACGCAGACATGGCCGTCGGTGCGCGCCTCGCTGGCGCGCTGGTTCCAGTCGTCGAGGGCACGGTGCAGCCCATCCCGGGCCTCGGCCTGGCCGCCGCCGCGCTGGGCGCTGGCTTCGAGGCCGCGATTGAACATGGCGAGCGCCCGCGGCTCGGTGAGGTACTCTTCGTAGCGTGCGGCGAAGCGCGCCGCCCCCTTGGGGTCACCGAGCACGGCAGCCATGGCGGTAGCGATGATGCGCTGTCGGACCAGCCGGTCCCAGCCGCGCCGCCGGCCTTCTTCTTCGACCAGGCCGGCGAAGAACAGGTGGCAGCCGAACCAGTTGAAGGCATCGAGGCGCCCGTCCTTCATGCGATCGCGCGGCAGGGCGGTGAGGCAATCGTGGAAGAACGCCATCAGGCGCAGGGCTTCGCCGTCGAGCTCGGTGGCCTTGGCGGGCTCGGGCGCGTCATCCTCCTCGAGCTCGATGACGGGGAAGAGGCTGCTCCGCTTGGTTTCGGGCGCCGGCTCGGGAGTCTGCGCGGCGGGTACGTCGACCGGCTTGTCCGTGTAGAGCAGGTTGGGCAGGGCGGCGCGCTGGCTGTCGAGGCCCATCAGCGCCAGGCCGGAACCGATGAGGCCGAGACCGAACAGCGCCACCGCGAAGGGCACCAGGTAGTTCGCGCCGAAGGCGGTCTTGAGCGCCAGCAGCAGCGAGGCATCCGAGGGGATCTGCATCATCACCAGGCTGCCGCCGGCGGCGAGAACACTGCCGCCCGCGACCGCGCCGGCGATCTGCGAACCGCGGAGGCGGTAGCTACGGGGCCGGCTGGCGGCGGCCGCCTGCGCCTTCTGTGCAGCCGCGGCCGCCGCGGCTCTTGCTTCGCGCGTGCCGGGAGCGCCGGGGATCTGTTTCGAGGCGACGACGGCGGGCTTCGGCGGGGCTTTCGGCGGTGGCGCGGCCTTGACCGGGACCTTCACCTCGGCGTTGAGGTTCTTGGGGACTTCGTCGGACTTGGTGCGGGTGAGGAGGGTCTTCTCGGCCGAGCCGCCGCCCTGCGGGTCGTAGCTCTCCTGCACCACGCGCACGCCCTTGATATGCGGCTGGCCATAGAGGGCTTGCGCGCAGTCGACGGCCTCCTTCTGCTGGCGGGGGCCGAACGTCTGCTGCAAGGACCAACGTGCGCCGTCGAAGGCGTAGACTTCAAAACTGACCTGGGACATGCCCGACAGCCCCGGTATGGAACGGGGAGAATGCTGCTTAAGGAACATTAATGCCAGACCCTTGCAGGATGGTTACCCGGCTTACTTACAAATGTAGGCAATGACCCGGCCCCTCTTCATCGGCAGCGAGATCTATCGCCGTTCGCGGTATGGCGGGAAGCATCCCCTGGCCATCCCGCGCGTCTCCGCCGTCATCGATCTGTGCCGCGCCCTGCAGTGGCTGCCCGACGAGACCTACATCGACAGCCCGACCGCGACCCCCGCACAACTTTCGCGCTTCCACGCCGACGATTACATCGCCGCCGTCATGGCCGCCGAGAAGGACCAGTCCATCCCCGACGACCTCGCGCAGAAGTACAACATCGGCAGAAACGGTAATCCCGTCTTCGGCGAAATTTTCCGTCGACCGGCCACGGCCTGCGGCGCCTCGCTCAGGGCCGCCGAGCTCCTGCGTGACGGCGGCATCGTCTACTCGCCGGCCGGCGGCACGCATCACGGCCGGCGCGACCGGGCGAGCGGCTTCTGTTACTTCAACGACCCGGCGCTGGGCATCCTTGCCTTTCTCGACCAGGGGCTGAATCGCGTGCTCTACGTCGATGTCGACGCCCATCACGGCGACGGCGTCGAGGCCGCCTTCGCCGGCGAGCCGCGGGTGCTCACCATCTCCATCCACCAGGAAGACATCTGGCCGCGCACCGGCAAGGTCGAGGATCGGGCCGGCGGCTCGGCGCGCAACCTGCCAGTTCCCGCCGGCCTCAACGACAGCGAGCTTGCCTGGCTGATCGACGAGGCGGTGCTGCCGCTGGCGCGAGGCTTCTCGCCGCAGGCGCTCGTCCTGCAATGCGGCGCCGATGCGCTGGCCGACGATCCGCTGAGCGGCGGCGCGTTGTCGAACAACGCGCTGTGGCGCACGGTGCGTGCGCTCAAAGGCATCGCGCCGCGCACGCTGGTGCTGGGCGGCGGCGGCTATAACCCGTGGTCGGTGGCGCGCGCCTGGTCCGGCGTCTGGGCGACGCTCAACGGCATCGCCATTCCCGAGCGGCTGCCCGAGGCGGCGGAGCGGGTGCTCCGCGACCTGTCGTGGAACCGCCGCGGCAACGGGCCGCCGCCGGAGCGCTGGTTCACCAGCCTGGCCGACCCGCCGAACGACGGCCCGGTGCGGGATCGTATTAAGGAGGTCGCCGCGGCCGTCCTTGCCTAAATATTGAGCGGCCCCATCCGCCGCGCACGATTTCAGCCCTGAAATCGCGCCTAAATCGATGGCACGGAACTTGAAGTCTGTGGCCCGAACCAAAGGGGGGCCCCATGACATCCAGGACAACGCTCGATCGCCGCACGCTGCTCAAAGGACTGACCGCCGGGACCGCGCTCGCCATGGCCGGAGCGCCGGCGACAGCGCAGGCGCCCAAGACCATCAAGGTCGCGATCCTCAAGGTCGTCGGCAACGCGCATCCGCTGCATTACGAGCGCCTGGCCCCTCCCGGCTACAAGTTCGAGCTCGTCTGGGTGCCGTCGCCGGCGGCGGCCAAGGACGCGGTGGCCACGGGCTCGGCCGACTTCGCCCTGGGCGGTGTCGTGGCGGCGATCCTCGGCAACGCCAATGGCGAGCCGGTGATGGTGGTCTCCAACCTGACCGGCGCTTCGATGGCGGTGATCGCCAAGGCCGGCAGCCCGATCAAGAAATTCGCCGACCTCAAAGGCCGGAAGGTCGGCCTGCAACCCGGCTCGACCCAGGACCTCGTTGTCGCGGAGCGCCTGAAGCAGGAAGGCATGAAGCCGGCCGATCTGCAGATCGTGCGCCTGGGCCTGGGCGAGATGCATGCGGCGCTGTCGCGCGGCGATCTCGACGCCTATGTCGGCACCGAGCCCGGCTCCAGCATGAGCCTGATCGAAGGGGCGGGACAGCTGGTCGAGCATCCCTACGGCACCGAGATCGGCGACCTCGTCACGTGCATGATGGCCAATGCCGATGTGGTGAAGAAGGACCCGAAGATGGTGCGCGATTTCGTGCTCACCCACGCGCGGGCCACCGAGTATCTCAAGGCCAACCTGGATGCCTGGGAGCAGGACGGCTCGAAGACCTTCGGCCTCAAGCCCGAGATCTTCAAGGTGGCGATCAAGAACATCACCACCGACTGGAAGATGGACGAGACCTTCATCAAGCGGGTGGGCGCCTTCAGCCGCCTGATGCTGGAGAACAAGATGATCCGGCGCCTGCCGACCGACGATTTCGTGCAGAAGCAGTTCGTCGAGGATGTGGCCAAGAGCGGATTGAGCTAAGGGTAAAAACCTCACCCTGAGGGGCTCGCCCGGCTTCGGGCGAGCCTCGAAGGGTGGCGCCTCATCCTTCGAGACGCAGCTCGGACAGCTGCTCCTCAAGATGAGGCCCGTCATTTCCGGAAGAATCCGCCGAGCCCGCCCGTTGTGATCCCCCGGTTGCCTCTATCGAGGCAATCGGCTAGGTGAGGGATCATGCTGGACCGGAGCCGCCGCTTTTTTCTTTTCGCCGCCTGCCTGGTGCTGGCGCTGGGCGGCGTCGCCGTGGCCCAGCCGCAGCGCAGCGAGCAGCGCATCACCTTTCCGGTGTCGGAGCTCATCATCGACAGCGGCGGCAAGCGTCATCGCTTCAACGTCGAGCTGGCGGATACGGATGAGCGGCGCACGCTGGGCCTGATGTACCGCACGACCATGCCGGCCGATGCCGGCATGCTGTTCGATTTCAAGGTCGACCGGCCGGTGACCATGTGGATGCGCAATACGCGCCTGCCGCTCGACATGCTGTTCATTACGCGCGATGGACGGGTGCTCAACATCGCGCAGCGGACGGTGCCGTTCACCGAGCACAGTATTCCGTCGGATGGTCCGGTGCGCGCCGTGTTGGAGCTCAACGGCGGCACGACCGAGCGCCTCGGCATCAAGGCGGGCGATCGCGTCATCCACCCCCTATTTCGCGGCGGATAACGCCGCGATCAGGACTGGGTTCCGCGGCGGCTAAAGCGCCGCGGCGTTCTGCCTCAAGCCGTCATCCTCAAGCGGGAGGGCCGGCCTGCGCCATCAGGGGCACGCTCTGCCAGTCCTGGCCCGTGGCCATCAGGCATGACATGCCGGTCGGCGTCGAGAACAGCAGGGTCCAGGTCTTGCCGTCGGTGCTGGCGAGGATCTCGAGCAGCGAGCCGTTGTCGGCAAGGCCGATGGCCACGGGTGTCTCGTGGAACTGACCGGTGAGGTGCTTGACGATATCGACGCGCTTGGCGCACTGGGCGGGCGTCTGCGCGGCGACGGGGGAGGCGAACAGGATCGCGCCGAGCGCGGCACCGACCCAAGCTATTCTGGACATGACGCAACTCCTTTCGTAGCGAGTTACTCGTCCCAGACGCTTTTCCTGTGGGTCGGTCTGCGGTCCTTATGTCCGCCGAACCGCGTGGCCGGCCCGAATCGCATCGTCGACATCATTGTCGACCCGAGGCGCTTGCGGATCCCTTAACGAAAGGTTGTCGATCGGTTAACGACGCCGGGCGCCATTCAATGACGCTTGCGCGCCAGGGTCAGCCCGTCGCCGATGGTCAGCAGGGAAATAGTGACGCGATTATCGGCGCTTATCTTCTTGTTGAGCGCGCGGATGGCCAGCGTGTTGGGGTCCTTGTCCTTCTCGGGCTTGATCACCGAGCCGCCCCACAGGACGTTGTCGATGGCCACGATGCCGCCCGGCCGCAGCAGGGTCAGCGCGCGCTCGTAGTAGGTGTCGTAGTTCGGCTTGTCGGCATCGATGAAGGCGAAATCGAAGCTGCCCGCCTGGCCGCCCTGCACCAGCCGGTCGAGCGTCTCCACCGCCGGCCCGAGACGCAGATCGATCTTGTGCGCCATGCCGGCCTCCGCCCAATAGCGCTTGCCGATCGAGGTCCATTCCTCGCTGACGTCGCAGGCGATCAGCCTTCCGTCCTGGGGCAGGGCCAGGGCCACGGCGAGCGCGCTGTAACCGGTGAAGGTGCCGACTTCGAGGCAGCGGCGGGCCCCCAGCGTCTCGACCAGCAGGGCCATGAACTGACCCTGCTCGGGCGAGATCTGCATCATGGCGTCTTCCAGCTTCGCGGTCTCGGCGCGCAGGCGGGCGAGGACGTCCGGCTCACGCAACGACACGTGGCGGATATAGGCCTTGAGCGGGTCGGTCGGGGAAAGCTGCGTGCTGGACATGGTGCTATCCTGACCGGAACGCGGCGGAGCGCAAGAGGACAAGGGATGCTCTACATCATCTACCAGCTCGACCGGCCGACCCCCGAAGCGGCGGAGATCCGCGCCCGGGTCAAGGACACGCATCTCGCCTACCTGGAGCGGCACAAGAACATCCTGGTCCTGGGCGGGGCCCTGCTGGCCGATGACGGCGTGGGCCGGCTGGGCAGCACCCTGATCATCAATGTGCCCTCGCGCCAGGCGGCCGAGGCCTTTTCGGCCGACGAGCCCTTCCGCAAGGCCGGGCTATTCCGCGAGGTGCGCATCACCCGCATGCGCCGGGGCCAGTGGAACCCGGCCGCCGCCCCGGCCACGGCGGAAGGAAATTAGGCGTGGAATCAGCGGTTTGCCGGGCGGCCTGGACTACGCGTCGCTTGGCGAATCAGCGTCTTTCGTGTATGAGAGGCGCCAATTGCGGCTGCGGTTTCGGAGCGTAGCTCAGCCTGGTAGAGCGCCAGCTTTGGGAGCTGGATGTCGCGAGTTCGAATCCCGCCGCTCCGACCATCCGCGTGATGGCCACCGCCTAGAAGGACCACCGTCGATGCCCGCCCGCGTCTACAAGCCGACCAAGACCGCCATGCAGTCCGGCCGCGCCAAGACCCATGAATGGGTGGTGGAATTCGAGGGCACCGAGCGCAAGACGCAGGACCCGCTGATGGGCTGGGCCGGCTCGCGCGACACCCAGACGCAGGTCTTTCTCAACTTCCCGACGCAGGACGCGGCCATCGCCTACTGCAAGACCAACGGCATCGACTACGCCATCGTTCCGCCGCAGGAAACGACGCTGAAACTCAAAGCCTACGCCGACAATTTCCGCTACGACCGGGCGAGATGAAGGTCTCGCTATTGCTTGCGAGCCCTTAGCTCAGTTGGATAGAGCAACAGCCTTCTAAGCTGTAGGTCGCTGGTTCGAATCCAGCAGGGCTCGCCACGTTTCAACAGCGGCGCCTGCTCAACCTGTTCGTCGTCAGCTTCTGCACGAATGCCTCGATCGAGAAAGGAAGGGATAAAATGTCGAATCATTTTACCGGACTTAGCCTCGGTCCGCCGCTCGGCGAGCAAAGACTCGACCTGTGTGATCTCTACGCGTTCCAGTCGCCCAGCGACCCGTCGAGAACCGTGATCATCCTCAACGCAAATCCAAACGCCGACGCGCTCCATCCCGACGCCATTTACCGGATCAACATCGACAGCGACGGTGATTTGCTGACGGACCTCGCGCTGAGCTTCGTGTTTTCGAAGCCGCAAAACGGCAAGCAGACTTTCAGCGTGTTCCTGGCCAAGGGCGAGGCGTCGCGCTCGGCCGAAGCTGTCGGGACCAAGATAGTCGCCGATGCGGAAGTCTCATTCGGCCGCGAGCCCAACCGGGTCAAGGCGGGCGACTTCATATTCTTCGCCGGCAGTCGCAGCGACGCTTTTTTCTTCGATTTCGACGGCATCAAGAATCTGTTCGACATCAGGGGCAAGCGGAATTTCACCGAACCGCACCTGAGCGGCAAGTCACCGTGGACGGGCGTGGATTCGAATACCGAAGCCAATGTCTTCTCGCTGGCGGTCGAATTGCCGACGAGCGAACTGGCCCCGAAGCCCGAAATACACATCTGGGGACGATGCAGCGTGCGGGAGAATGGCAAGCTGGTCCACGCCGATCGCGCGGGCCATCCGAGTGTCAGCAGCTTTTTCAACACCGACGACACGAAGCTGGAATACAACGCCAGCGAGCCGGTGAACGATCGCCAGCGCTGGCTCGAGCAGTTCGTGCATCTGATGGGCCATACGGGCAATTACTCGCGCGAAGAAGCGATTGCCGAGATCGACAGGGAACGAACCCTGCCCGACGTGCTGAGTTTCGACCCCTCGAAGCCGGCGAAGTACCCCAACGGCCGCGTCTTCACCGACGATGTGATCGATTATCGCCTCGCCTTCCTGACCAAGGGCGAATGCCCGCCCACCGGCTTGAAACCGCACACCGATACTCTCAGGGAGTTTCCATATCTCGGCCACCCCCATCAGCAGAAGAAATAGCAGCGGGAAGTGCTGAGCGCGATTCGATCGCCGATCTTGTGAAGGCCGATTCTTCCGGCTCTGGAAAATCGCCGTTGGCGAATCCGGCGGGGCTCGCCACTATCGGTCCCTGGGCCTTTTCATGAACCGCGATCTCAAGCGCCTGACCCTCTTCTGGCTGGTTGGTCTGGTCCTGTCCGGCTATGCGCCGTACGACCGGCCGACCTGGTTCCTGGAAGTGCTGCCGGCGCTGATCGCGCTGCCGATCCTCTGGTACACGCGCGAGCGCTTCACCTTCTCTTCGCTCGCCTACGGTCTGATCCTCATCCACGGCCTGATCCTGATGCTCGGCTCCGCGTACACCTATTCGCGCGTGCCGATGGGCAACTGGGTCAAGGACTGGTTCGAGCTCAGCCGCAACCCTTACGACAAGCTCGGTCACTTCGCGCAGGGCTTCGTGCCGGCCATCGTGGCGCGCGAGCTCCTGATCCGTTTCTTCAACCAGCGGCGCGACTGGCTGCTCGATTTCCTGGTGGTTTGCATCTGCCTGGCGATCAGCGCGGTCTACGAGCTGCTGGAATGGGCGACGGCGCTGGCGCTGGGGCAGGGGGCGGACGACTTCATGGGCACCCAGGGCGACCCCTTCGATACCCAATCGGACATGTTCCTGGCGCTGATCGGGGCGCTGCTGGCGATCTGGTGCCTGAGGGGCTGGCATGAGCGCTCGATGCGCCGCCTGGAGCTGCGCGGCCGCTGACGGCGGGAACTTCGCGGGTCTGGTGCCGTTAAGCTTGGCATGACCCCCCATGCTATGACTTGGCGTTCGCGGATTCTCGCCCTGTCGCTTGGCGCTCTTTTGAGCGCCTGCGCGTTCGAACAGGCCGGCGGTGCCGACAAGGCGCCCCAGCCTCAGGCCCAGGCTGAAGAGCCCAAGACCGTCAAGATCGAACCGGCCCAGGCCGAGCGCCTGCAGCGCATCATGGCGCCGCTCATCCAGAAGATGGACAAGCCGATCCCCAGCAAAGAGGTGAAGATCACGGTCCTGGCCGACCCGCAAATCAACGCCGCCAATGGCGGGGGCGGGGACTTCTACGTGACCACCGGGCTGCTGCAGAAGGCCGACGATACGCGCCTGCGCGGCGTGCTGGCGCACGAGATCGCCCACGCCGATCTCGGCCACGTGGCCAACACCCAGAAACTGGCGACCGGTGTCGAGCTGGGCATCATCCTGCTCGACCAGCTCTATCCTGGTTCGCGGGCGCTCTCGCCCATCGCCGGCCAGCTCATCGTCAACGCCTATACGCGCAAGGAGGAGCACGAGGCCGACGCGCACGGCGTCGAGTTGCTCAACCGCGCGGGCCAGAACGGCCGCAGCATCATGGCCGGTACGCTGCGCTGGCTGACCCAGGTCGCAGGCGACGGCGGTGGCGGCTTTTTCGCCTCCCATCCGGCCACCGGCGACCGCATCAAGGCGGTCGAGAATCTCCAATAGCGCGTCGGTATCAGGGTCCTTTCGGCCCGCTTAGGGGGTAGGCCGGAACGCCCGTTAACGCGTGGCGTTGCCCCTACATCCCGCGTCCTCTATCCCGCCGGATCGCCCCCGGCCTGACGCGGCCTCCTCAACGGTCGGCACGAAGCCATCTCAGTGCCGGCCGTCTTTTTTATGTCGAGCGCTTTTTGCGGCGGTGCGCGTCCCACTTGTCGTGGGCCCAGCGCAGGGCCTTGGCCATGGGCGGGCGCAGGAAGGGCACGTCCTGGGCGATCAGCACCAGGCCCAGCGGCACCATCCAGAAACCCAGGATCGGCAGGAAGCCGACGAAGCCGGCGCCAATCAGCAGCAGGGCGGCGGGCAGGCGCACCCAGCGCGAGCCGGGCTGCCGGATCCAGTGCACAAACCTCCCCGCCCAGCCGGGCAGCAGCGGTTCGAAGCGACGGAATTCCTCGTCGAGATCGGGTTGGGAGCGGGCGGCCACGATGGACTTGTTCTACTGCCTCTTGCCGCAAAGCGCAGCCAGACTCATGTCAGGCGAAGCGGATGCCGGCCCTTCGCATATGAGCGATCGTGCCGTCGATACGTTCCATCGCGCGGATCAGGGTCGCCCATACCTCGTCGGTGATATCGATGCCGTGCCGGTCGAGGAAGGCGCCGATGTCGCCGCGCAGGCCGACCAGGTCGGCGGCCACTTCGCCGGGATTCTCGGTGGCGCACAGGCTGGCGCCGACGCTCCATACCCGGGTCTCGAGCGCGGCAAGGGTGATGGGAAGAGACATGACAGCAGCTCCGTGACAGCAAGCCTTGGGTTTCTGCCCAGGACCCCGACGAAAGTCGGCGTGGCGGTATTCCGCCAGAAGCACGGCTGTTTGTAAGGCAGCATCTTTGCGGTGATGGCGCCCCTGGCGTTGCCACGGCGGTTTACACCGAAGGGCGCTTGCTTATCCGAACGAGCGCGCGCGCCAGGGGACGCGGGACCGAACGCGAAAGTGCCCTAAGGCGCGCGGGTGCGCCGCCACTCCCAGGGGGGCACGAACCGGCCGGCCCACAGCCCGACCCGCGCCGCCCGGGCGGCGGCCTCATCGGCGGCGAAGTCCTGGCCGGTCTCGGGATCGGCCAGCGCCCAGCCGCGGCGGACCATGTGCCGGTTGACGTTGATGCCGTGCTCGCCGCCGAGATGGCAGATCACGGTCGGCAGGTCGCCGTTGAGCCCGGTCATCCGGCAGCTGGCCCAATGATGCTCGAAACGTTCGGCCAGCGCCCAGCCGGCCTCCTGCACACAGTCGTAGGGGACGCCGGCGCGCTCGCAGGTCTGTCCGCTGTCCGGCGCGTCGATGCCGTGCAGCCGCAAGACCCTGGCGCCGATCTCGATCGTGTCGCCGTCGACGATGCGGGCCGGGCCGGTGAAATCGGTGGCGGCCGCAGGAAGGCTCAGGGCGACACCGACGAGGACGAGGATCAGCCGTCTCATGGCCTGGTTATAACCGGAGCAGCCGCTCCGCGGGGAGCCAGACCGAGGCGACGGTGCCGATGCCGGGTTCGCTCGTCAGTTCCAGGCGACCGCCATGCAAGGCCACCAGGCGCTTGCTGATGGCAAGACCAAGCCCGGCGCCGGCGCCCGGTTCGCTGATCACCGCGCGCCGCCGGTTGAACGGCTGGAAGAGGGTGGGGATGAGCCGGGGATCGATGCCGCGGCCGGTATCGGCGACCGTCACGACAAGGCCGCCTTCGTCCGCCGCCGCCGCGCTGACCGTCACCGAGCCGCCGGCCGGCGTGAACTTCACGGCATTGGACAGCAGGTTGAGCAGGATCTGGCGCAGCACGCGCTCGTCGCCCTGGATCAACTGGTGGAATTCCGCGGCGCCGTCGAGCAGCTCGACTTCGGCATCGGCCGCCAGCGGCCGCATCACGGCTAGGCTGTCGGACACCACCGCCCGGATATCCACGGCCGCTTCGCGCAGATCGAGGCGCATGGTGTCGAGCCGCGCCATTTGGAGGATGTCGTTGATGATCTCCAGCAGATGCTGGCCGCTCAGCCGGATGTCCCCGGCATAGGACAGGTAGCGGTCGGGTGGCACGCCACCCAGCGCGCGGTTCTCGATCAACTCGGCGAAGCCGATGATGGCGTTGAGCGGCGTGCGCAGCTCGTGGCTCATATGGGCGAGGAATTCGCCCTTGGCGTGGTTTGCCTGCTCGGCTTCCTCGCGGGCGGCGATCAGCGCGGTTTCGGATTGCTCTCGCTCGACGGCGGCGCTCTCCAGCGCCGTGGCCACCCGATCGATCTCGATCAGCCCGGCCGACGGAATGTTTGGTTGCTGGCCGCGACCGAGCTCCACGGCCGCCAGCGACAGGCGGCCGATGCCCCTGGCCAGGCGGTTGCCGAACCAGGCGGTGACCGCGAGCACGAGAACGACCAGCGCCGTGCCGCCGGTACCCACCAGCCAGAGCAGCCGCCGCAGCTCCGGCTCCAGGCCTTCGGCGGGCAGGGCGGCAACGGTCTTCCAGCCGGTCAGGGACGAACGATGGAAGGCCGCCACGGTCCGGATGCCCTCGCGCGATCGGCCCTCGAACAGGCCGCTGCCGCCATGCAGCGACGCCATCCGGAAGGTCTCGTTGGCCCGGGCGCCGATGGTGGTTTCGGGCGATTGCCGGCGGGCGATGAAGAAATCCTGCCGATCAACGAGAGCCGTGATGCCGGCGCCCGATTTGATCGCGTTTTCCAGCAGCGCCTGGAACAGGCGGGCTTCGATCGACGCGGTCAGGACGAAAGGCGGGCCCGACCCGACGGATAGCGGGACGCCCAGCGCCACCATCGGCTGGCTGCTGACCGGGCCGACGAAGAGATCGGATACGGCCGGCTGGCGCGTGCGCTGAACCCGATTGACCAGGTCGGGATTCCCGCTCGGCGGGAGGAGATCGCCCAGCGGCCGCCGCGCGTTGAAGATCTGGCGCTGATCGGCGCCGATCAGGGCAAGGCCGATCGAGCCCGCATGCTGGCGATGCAGCGAGACGGCCTGTTGGTAGAGCAGATCAAGATCGCCGCCGCTGGCCTCCCAGCCGGCTGCCAGCGCCTGAAGCACGCCGAGGTATTTCGAGAGTTCGGCGTCGATCGCCATGGATGCCGTCGCGGCGCTGTCGAGCAGCCGGCGCTCGGTGATGCGATCGGTGGCGCCGGTGACCAGCGTCAGCGTGGCAACGACAAAGCCGACGACCAGCAGCAACAGCAGCGCTGCGCCACCGAACAAAAGCTGCCGGACCGTGACCGGACGGCGGAATGACGCCTCCCCAGAAGCGCGGCGGCGAAACAGCGACGACGATGATGGATTGCGCAACGGCGCGGACGAAGCGGTCAGGTCGAACCCCATCTCTGCAAGTCAACCGCTTCCGTGCTTCGCACGGCGCGGGCGACCCCCGTTTCGCCGCTATCACTGTAGCAATACCCGGGCGCGCGCCCAAGCTATCTGCGCGTGACGGCGTCCAGGGCAGCGCAGAAATGTTCCTGCAAAGCTTCGACCGGCGCGCTATCGCCATAGAGCGATACCGCGCTGGCGGTGACCCGTGCCGCCTGCTCGCTTCGCCAGGCGGCATCGAGCCCCAGGCGCACCGCGTGGCTCACGTAGTCCGCCGTGCTGTGCGCGACCGTATCGGTCAGCCCCATGCGCCGCATGATGCCGTGACTGACCCGCCCGCGCAGGAAGCGACCCGGCATTGTGACGATGGGCAGGCCGGCGGCGACCGCCTCCAGGGTCGTGTTGCCGCCTGACCAGTCGAGGCTGTCGAGGTAGATATCGGCGGCGGCATTGAGCCCTGCGTAGTGCGCGGTACTCATCGGCGGCAGGAACACCACATGCCGATCGGCATCAAGCCCGGCGGCGCGGAACGCCGCGGTCAGACGCTGGCGGGTGAGGGCGGTGAATTCCGGCGACAGGCTGTGCGCGATGAACAGGAACTGGGCGTTGGGGACGGACTGCGCGATGCGCGGGAGCAGATCGTCATGCGCCGGCCGGTATTTGTAGAGCGACTGGCAGCAGAGATACGTGACCGCATCCGGGCGTACGCCGGCGGCCCGCAGGTCCGGCGCGACGGGCGTCAGCTCGAGCGGCTGGTAGTCGAAGGACAGGTTGGGCAGCCGCACCAGCCGTTCGCTATAGAACGCCTCCGAGCCGGGCGCCTCCATCAGCTCGCCGGACAGGAAGTAATCCAGGGTCGGCAGCCCGGTGGTGTCCGGATGACCCATCGCCAGGTACTGCACGGGCGCGAGGCGCAGCGCCGCCAGGCGGGCGGTCGTCGGATCCATGCCGACCTCCGGATAGACGATAATGTGCGGCGCCGCGGCGCGGATGCCCGCCGCCATCGCCTCGAAGCTCGGTGCGCTCTCGACGAAGCTGTCGAAGAGCCGGCGCGCGCGCAGCGTCTCTTCGTCGTGCCGCCGCGCGGTGGAAAAGCCGAGAACCCGGAAGCGCCGGCGATCGAGACGGCTGACCCAGCCGCGGTAGAGTTTCCACACCGAATGGTCGCGGAAAAACCCGGAGACGAAGGCGACGCGCAGCCTTCCGTCCGCCTCGCGTGGCGGCACGGGCAGGGGCTCGACCCATTGCGGATAGCGGGCGGCATGCAGCCTGTGGAGCAACCCGCCGAACAGCGACTGCAGCTCGCGGTCATCCTGTCCCTGATAGGCGAGATAGAAGGGCAGGATCTGCGCCGCGACGGGGGCGGCGTCGGCGCATTCGCGCGGGCTCGCGGCGGCGTAGTGGTCGCAGATCTCCCGGAGGGCGGCGCCGTAGCGGCTGCGGCTCTCGGCGATCTGCGTCTCGCTGGCGTAGCAGACCCGCAATTCGGCCAGGCAGGTGCCGAAGCGCGCCGCCGGCGATCCGGGATCGAGCGCCCGGGCGCGGCCGAAAGCCTCGCGTGCGCCCTCTGAATCGCCATGATCCATCAGGCCGCGCCCGAGATTGATCCAGCTCAGCGTGTCGCCGGGGCGGGCGGCGACGATGCGGCGGAACTCGCCGATCGCCTCGAGGATGCGGCCACGATCCTTGGTGGCGGCGGCGAGGTCGGCGGCGGCCTCGTGATTCTCCGGCTCCAGCGACAGGACGCGGCGCAGGACCGTGATGGCGCCGTCGAGATCGCCCTTCTCGCGCAGCACCATGGCCAGGTGATAATGGGCGGCGGCCATGCCGGGCTGCAGCATCGTGGTCTCGCGGAAGCAGACGAGCGCCTCGTCGAGCCGGCCGAGCTCGAAGAGGACGACGCCGAGATTCTTGCGGGCTTCGGCGTGCCGGGGTGCCAGCGCCACCGCGCGCTCGATCAGCGGCGCCGCTTCCGCCGCCCGGCCGCTGCGCCAGGCGGCCACGCCCGCGAGATGCAGGGCGTCGGCATTGTCGGGCTGGATTGCCAGGGCGGCGCGCGCGCGGGCCTCCGCCTCGGCCACCTGGCCGGCGGCGAGGGACGCCACACCTTGCGCGACCAGGATGGCGACGTCGCTCATGCGAATGCCTTGACCAGGAAGCTGCCGCCGATCGCCAGGTACATGACGAACAGCCAGAGGGCGAAGCGGCGCTCGTCCAGACGCACACGCACGAGCTGGCCGAGCTTGATGCCGAGCAGGGCGGGGATGCAGGCGAGCAGCGACTGGAGGAGCGTCGTGCCGTCGGCGATGCCGAAGCCGGCAAGGCCCGCGCCCAGGCCGAGGCCCCCGACGAAATACATGAGCGAGATGACGCCGACGAACTCGTCCTTGGAGAGGCGCAAGCCCGCGAGATAGACCAGCAGCGGCGGGCCGTAGAAAGTCGTCGTGCCGCCGAGGAAGCCGCCGATCACGCCGCACAGCGGTCCCAGCCAGCGTTCGTGCGCCGGCGCCACGCGGAGCTTGGGTTGGAAGCGGGCGAGGAGGGCGATGCCGATGATCGCCACGCCGATCAGGGCGTAGATCGTACGCTCCGGGATGAGGACCAGCGCCTTGACGCTGATCCCGATGCAGATGACCAGGGCGAGGAGCGTCGGCCCGAAGCGCCGGAGCCGGGCCATGACCGCCGGCCAGCCGCCGATGAACCCCTGGGCGAGGTTGGTGGCCAGGATCGGCACGACCACCAGCGCCGCCGCATTGGCCACGCTCATGAACAGCGTCAGGAACGGCATGGCGACCAGCGGCAGGCCGAGGCCGAACGTGCCCTTGACCAGGCCGCCCGCCATGATGGAGAGCGCGATCCACAGGAGATACGTGGCGGTGTCCATCACGGCCGCCGGCGTGCGGGCGCGCTCACGCCTTGTAGAGCGTGCCGGGATCGACGGTCACGTCGGCGATGGTCTCCAGCCGGCCGTTGCGCACGGCGCGGAAGAAGCAGTTGCGCCGGCCGGTGTGGCAGGCCACGCCCTTCTGGTCGACGAGCAGCAGCAGCGTGTCGCCATCGCAATCGAGGCGCAGCTCCACCAGGCGCTGGCTCTGCCCGGAGGTCTCGCCCTTGCGCCACAGCTTCATGCGCGAGCGCGACCAGTAGTGGACTTCGCCGGTTTCGAGCGTGCGCTCCACCGCCAGGCGATTCATCCAGGCGAGCATCAGCACCTCGCCGCTGTCGTGCTGCTGGGCAATGGCAGCGATCAGCCCGTCGCGGTCGAAGGCGATCTCGGCCAGCAGGTCGGCGCCCTGCGTATGCGAGGAGGGGGCACTCATGACGAGTTCTTGCGCAGCCGCGCGAAGCCTTTCTCGAGATCGGCGATCAGGTCGGCGGGGTCCTCGAGCCCGGCATGGATGCGGATCAGCGGCCCGCGGTCCTTCCACGCGGTCGCGGTGCGGATCGCGCTGGGATCCGAGGGCAGGGCCAGGCTTTCGAAGCCGCCCCAGCTGTACCCCATGCCATAGAACTCCAGTCCGTCGAGCATCGCCGCCACCGAAGCCTCGCCGACCGGCTTGAGCTCGATCGCGAACAGGCCCGAGGCGCCGGTATAGTCGCGCTTCCAGATCGGGTAGCCGGGATCATCGGGCAAAGCAGGGTGCAGCACGCGCGCCACTTCCGGCCGCTGCTTCAGCCAGCGGGCGAGGGTGAGGCCGGTCTCCTGGTGACGCTGCAGGCGCACCGAGAGCGTGCGCAATCCGCGCAGCGCCATGTAGCAGTCGTCTGGGCCCGAGGCGGCGCCGAAATCGTCGGCCGCACGGCGCAGCGCAGGGTAGGCTGCTTCGTTCGCGGTCAGGATGCCCATCATCAAGTCGGAGTGACCCGAGATGTACTTCGTGGCCGAAAGCAGCGAGACGTCGACGCCGAGCGACAGCGGCCTGAAGAACAGCGGCGTTGCCCAGGTGTTGTCGAGCACGGTGGTGATCTTGCGTGCCTTGGCCACGGCGACGATCGCCGGCACGTCCTGCATCTCGAAGGTCAGCGAGCCGGGGGATTCGAGAAAGATCACCTTCGTGTTGTCGCGGATCAGCGTGGCGATGCCGCCGCCGATCCCGGGATCGTAATAGGTCGTGCTCACGCCAAAGCGCGCCAAGACCGTGTCGCAGAGGCGCCGCGACGGTCCGTAGACGGTATCGACCATCAGCACATGGTCACCGCTTTTCACATAGGCCATCAGCGCGACGACGATAGCTGCCACGCCGGAACCGACGACGATCGAGTGATGCCCGCCCTCGAGCGCGCAGACTGCCTCTTCCAGGGCAAAGGTCGTCGGCGTGCCGTAGCGGCCGTAGCGGCTCTTTGTCGGATTGCGCTGCTTCTGCGCCGCGTGCAGGGCCTCGACGGTGGGAAAGAGGATCGTCGAGGCGTGGTAGACGGGTGGGTTGACCACACCATGGTTGGCGGCCGGATCGCGGCCGGCATTGACGACGATGGTATCGGGCTTCGGCTTGTCCATGAGGGCGCCTAACGTCTTGCGTGCCTTGAGATTCCGGGCTACCGTTCGGCCAAGACGTACACGTTTGGCCTCGAAATTGCGAGAGTGTCTCTTCTAAAGGGCGTCTCTTCTAGAGAGTGTCTCTTCTCAAGAGCACTGGTAATGGCGGGGCCGGGCCATGGCGACGTCTAGAAATCAAATCTCACCAACGGGGATATCGTTATGAAACATCTGGGAAGGATCGCGGCCACCGCCGCCATCGCACTGGGCGCGCTTGCCGGCACCGCTCAGGCGCAGCAATCGACCGTAGACGCGGTCAAGGCCAAGGGCTTCGTGCAGTGCGGCGTCAACACCGGTCTCGCTGGTTTCAGCGCCCCTGACAGCCAGGGCGTGTGGAAGGGCCTCGATGTCGACATGTGCCGCGGCGTGGCCGCCGCCGTGTTCGGCGACGCCAGCAAGGTCCGCTATACCGGCCTGACGGCGCAGCAGCGTTTCACCGCCCTGCAGTCCGGCGAGGTCGACATCCTCGCCCGTAACACGACCTGGACGCTGCAGCGCGACACTTCGCTCGGCCTCGACTTCGTGGCGGTTAACTTCTACGACGGCCAGGGCTTCATGGTGAAGAACTCGCTGAACGTGAAGAGTGCCAAGGAGCTGAACGGCGCCACCGTCTGCGTGCAGCCCGGCACCACGACCGAGCTGAACCTCGCCGACTATTTCCGGGCCAACCGGATGCAGTTCAAGCCGGTGGTCATCGAGAAGATGGAAGAAGTGGTCGCCGCCTACCTGGCCGGCCGCTGCGACGCCTACACCACCGACATGTCGGGCCTCGCCTCGACCCGTTCGGCCCAGGGCGCCAATGCAAGCCAGCACCTGATTCTGCCGGACGTCATCTCGAAGGAGCCTCTCGGGCCGGCCGTGCGTCACGGCGACAACAAGTGGGCCGACATCGTCCGCTGGACCTTCAACGTGATGGTCGAGGCGGAGGAGATGGGCCTGACCTCGGCCAATATCGACAGCAAGATGAATGACCCGAACCCGGGCATCCAGCGCCTGGTCGGCAAGACCGGCGACATGGGCAAGCAGCTCGGTCTCGAGAACAACTGGTCGTACAACATCATCAAGCAGGTCGGAAACTACGGCGAGAGCTACGAGCGCAACATCAAGCCGATCGGGCTTGAGCGCGGCGTGAACGAGCTGTGGTCTAAGGGGGGCATCATGTACGCCCCGCCGGTCCGCTGACAGACAAGACGGCCGCCACTCACACCAGAGTGGCGGCCGTTTCTCTGATGACTGAGCTCTAGTCGAGAGACGGGGAAGGGCGCCATGGCGTCGATCCCGCGCAGTTCCCGCCGCCCGGCGCCGCCGGCCGTCCGGCTGTCCCTCAGCGATCCCTTCGTCCGCTCGATCGTCTACCAGATCCTGGTCGTCGGCGGCGTGGCGCTGATCATCTGGTACCTGGTCAGCAACACCATGACAAACATGGAGGCGCGCAAGATCGCCTCCGGCTTCGACTTCCTCAACCGCGAGGCTGGCTTCGCCATCAGCGAGCACAGCATCGATTACTCGCCCGCGGACACCTATTTCCGCGCGCTCGTCGTGGGCGTTCTCAATACGCTCCTCATCGCCGTACTCGGCATCGTTTTAGCGACGATCCTCGGCACGGTGATCGGCATCGGACGCCTGGCGAAGAACTGGCTGATCGCCAAGGTCTGCTCGGTCTATGTCGAGGTCATGCGCAACCTGCCGCTCGCGGTGCAGCTGTTCTTCTGGTACGCGATGATCATCGAGAACCTGCCCGGGCCGCGACAGGCGATAAGCCCGCTACCCGGCGTGTTCCTGTCCAGCCGCGGCATCATGGTTCCCGTACCGGGCGACGATCCGGCCTATGGCTGGATGCTGATCGCCTGCCTGATCGGCGTCGTCGCCACCCTCCTGATCTCGCGCTGGGCGAGGGCGCGGCAGGCCGCGACGGGCCAGCAATTCCCGATGATGCGCGCCGCGGCTGGCCTGATCCTCGGCTTGCCGCTCCTGGCCTGGCTGGCCGGCGGCGCTCCCACGACGCTCGACTGGCCGGAACTGCGCGGCTTCAACTTCCAGGGCGGCGGCAGTATGTCGCCGGAGTTCGCGGCGCTGCTGCTGGGCCTCGTCACCTACACCGCCGCCTTCATCGCCGAGATCGTGCGTAGCGGCATCCTCGCCGTGAGCCACGGCCAGACCGAGGCCGCCTCGGCGCTCGGCCTGCGGCGCAGCCTCAACCTGCGCCTCGTCGTTCTGCCGCAGGCGCTGCGGGTCATCATCCCGCCGATGATCAGCCAGTACCTGAACATCACCAAGAACAGCTCGCTGGCCGTCCTGATTGGCTATCCGGATATCGTCTCGATCGCCAACACGGCGCTCAACCAGACGGGCCAGGCGATCGAAGGCATCGCCATCATCATGCTGGTCTACCTGACCGTCAGCCTGTCGATCGCGGTCTTCGGCAACTGGTACAACAAACGCCTCGCGCTGGTGGAGCGCTAGGATGTCCGACGCGGCCGCCACCCTGAAGTCCCTGCCGCCTTCCGGCGGCTTCAGCGGCTCGCCCTTCGCCCTGTGGGCGAAGGCCAACCTGTTTCCGAACTGGTGGAGCACCGTCGTCACGCTGGTGCTCGCCTACCTGATCCTCAAGTTCGGCTTCGGCGTGTTGTCCTGGGCGTTTTTCAATGCCGTGTGGACCGTCGAAAACCAGGACACCGAGGTCTGCCGTCAGCTCAAGGGGGTCGGCGCCTGCTGGGCGCTGATCACGGAAAAGTACCGGTTCATCCTGTTCGGGACCTATCCGTTCCAGCAGCACTGGCGGCCGACGCTGGTCATCGGGATCTTCCTGGCGCTCTACGGCGTCAGCACCGTCCGCAGCCTGTGGAACTACCGCCTGGGCGTCATCTGGGTCGCCGGCCTGCTGAGCATTGGCGTCCTGATGTGGGGCGGCGTCTTCGGCCTGTCCTATGTCGAGCAGGAGCGCTGGGGCGGCCTGCCCATCACCCTGATGCTGGCGACCTTCGGCATCGCGCTCGCCTTCCCGCTGGGCATCCTGCTGGCGCTCGGCCGGCGCTCCGACATGCCGGCCATCAAGGCGATCTGCGTCGCCTATATCGAGTTGATCCGCGGCGTGCCGCTGATCAGCCTGCTGTTCATGGCCTCGGTGATGCTGCCGCTGTTCCTGCCCGAAGGCCTGACCATTGATAAGCTGCTGCGCGCCCAGGTGGCGATCATCCTGTTCGCCGGCGCCTATCTCGCCGAGGTCATCCGCGGCGGCCTGCAGGCGATCCCGAAGGGCCAGTACGAGGCGGCCGACGCGCTGGGCCTCAGCTACTGGAAGAAGACCGGCTTCATCATCCTGCCGCAGGCGCTCAAGATCGTCATTCCGCCGCTGGTCAACACCTTCATCGGCATGTTCAAGGATACCTCGCTGGTCGTGATCATCGGCATTTACGACCTGCTGGGTGCCGCGAAGATCTCCACCATCGAGCCGGCCTGGCGCGGCTTCAGCGTCGAGGCCTATGTCTTCGTGTCGATCATCTACTTCGTCTTCTGCTTCGCCATGTCGAAGTACAGCCAGAAGGTCGAAGTGGAACTCTCACGCTCCCATAAACGCTGAGCCGGGGAAATCCGATGTCCGCTACCGCGCCCGCCGCCGCCAGCCGCCCGATGATCGAGTTGCTCAACGTCAACAAGTGGTACGGCGAGTTCCACGTGCTGCGGGACATCAACCTGACGGTCGAGCGCGGCCAGAAGATCGTGGTCTGCGGGCCGTCCGGCTCGGGCAAATCGACCATGATCCGTTGCATCAACCGGCTGGAGGAGCATCAGCAGGGCCAGATCATCGTCGAGGGCGTGGAGCTGACCGGCGACCTGCGCAACATCGACGCCGTGCGCCGCGAGGTCGGCATGGTGTTCCAGCAGTTCAACCTGTTCCCACATCTGACGGTGCTCGAGAACCTGACCCTGGCGCCGATCTGGGTGCGCAAGATGCCCAAGAAGGAAGCGGAAGAGATGGCCATGCACTATCTCAAGCGCGTCCGCATCCCTGAGCAGGCCCTCAAATATCCCGGCCAGCTCTCCGGTGGCCAGCAGCAGCGCGTGGCCATCGCCCGCAGCCTGTGCATGAAGCCCAAGATCATGCTCTTCGACGAGCCGACCTCGGCCCTCGATCCCGAGATGGTCAAAGAGGTGCTCGACGTCATGGTCGAGCTGGCCCGCGAGGGCATGACCATGATCTGCGTCACCCACGAGATGGGCTTCGCCCGCGCCGTGGCGGACAGCGTGATCTTCATGGACAAGGGTGAGATCGTCGAAAGTGCGCCGCCCACCCAGTTCTTCGCCAACCCGAAGAGCGACCGGACCAAGCTGTTCCTCAGCCAGATCCTCGGGCACTAAGCCTTACAAATTGAGCGGCAGGGGGCGCGGATCGCGGATCCGGCGCACGACCTCTTTGTAGGGCACGAAGCCGGCGCGCACGTAGCAGGGCAGCGCCTTGGGGTGATCCAGCGAGCAGGTATGGACCCAGAAGCGGCTGGCATGGGCCTGCCAGGCCATGTCGACGGCGGCGCGCAGCAGCGTCGGTCCCAGGCGGTGGCCGATGAACTTCGGCACGATGCCGAAATAGGCGAGCTCGATCTCCGGTTGCTTGCGGGCATCGAGCTCGGCGTAGCCGGCGGGCTCGCCCTCGGCATAGATCACGTAAAGCCAGAGATTGGGGTCGGCCAGGACCTCGCCCAGCTCGCCGTCGCCCATGCGACGGCGCTCGTGCCACAGCCAGGGCGCGCCGACCGTGTTGTAGAGGTAGCGATAGAACGGCACCGAGGGATGCTCGACGCGGTCGATGCGATAGGCGACGGCCGGCGCCGGCGGCCGGGGCAGGTCCGGGCGGGCGATCATCTCCAGATAGGTGACCGTCACCTCGAGGGTGCCGGGGGCCGCGAATTTCAGGTGCGGAGTGGGCAGGGCGGTCATGCGCTGGCGACCGGCGTGTCCCCCGGCAGGCCCCATTCAGACCACGAGCCATCGTAGACCGCGACCTTGTCGGCGCCGATCAGGTGCAGGCCGAGCGCCAGCACGCAGGCGGTGACGCCGGAGCCGCAGCTGGTGATCACCGGCCGGGCCGGATCGATGCCGGCCTCTGCGAATTTGGCCTTGAGCCCGGCGGCCGGCAGCACCGCCTTGGTGTCAGGATCGACCAGCAGGTTGTAGGGCAGGTTGCAGCTTCCCGGGATGTGACCACCGCGCAAGCCCGCGCGCGGCTCGGGATCGGCGCCCTTGAATCGCCCGGCGGAGCGCGCATCGAGCACCTGGGCGGCCCTGCTTGCCAGGTTGTCCTTCACGTCCTCTTTCTTACGCACGAGTTCCGGACGGAAGCGGGCGGTGAAGGTCTTCTTCGGCGCAATCACGGGCTTGCCATCGACCGGCCGGCCTTCGCGCTTCCATTTTGGCAGGCCGCCATCGAGCACGGACACCTTGTCATGGCCGAACAGCCGGAACATCCACCAAGCCCGCGCGGCGCTCATCAGCCCGTAAGAGTCGTAGCAGACCACGTGATCGTCGTTGCCGATGCCCAGGGCAGAGACCGCAGCCGAGAAATCGGCGGGCTTGGGGATCATGTGCGGCAGGTCGTTCGTCGGATCGGAGATACCGTCGACATCGAAGAACGACGCGCCGGCGATATGCTCGGCTGTGTACTCGGCGCGCGGATCGCGCTTGGCGGTCGGCAGGTGGTAAGTCGCGTCGACCACCCGAACCTTCGGATCGTTCAGATGCGCCGCCAGCCACTCGGTCGAGACGAGGGCTTCCGGATGAACGTAGGCAGGATCGTTAGCCATCAGACGGGAACGAGCGGTGTAGCGACGGGAATGGCTCCTTTGCCTTCGAGCCAGTCGGGCACCGGTAGGTTCTTGGAGCGCAGGAATTCTGGGTTGAACAGCTTGCTGGCGTAGCGCTGGCCGCCGTCGCAGAGCAGGGTGACGATGGTATGGCCGGGCCCGAGCTGCCGGGCCAGGCGGATGGCGCCGGCCACGTTAATGCCCGTCGAGCCGCCGAGGAACAGGCCTTCGTTCTTCAGCAGGTCGAAGATGATCGGCACGGCCTCGCTGTCGGGAATCTGGAAGGCGTCGTCGACCACGATGCCTTCGAGATTCTTGGTGATGCGGCCCTGGCCGATGCCCTCGGTGATCGAGCTGCCCTCGGACTTGAGCTGCCCGGTCTTGTAGTAGCTGTAGAGGGCGGCCCCCATCGGGTCGGCCAGCGCGATCCGTACTCTCGGGTTCTTGTTTTTGAGATAAAGCGACATGCCGGCCAGCGTGCCGCCGGTGCCGACCGCCGAGACGAAACCGTCGATCTTGCCGTCGGTCTGCTCCCAGATCTCGGGCCCCGTGGTCTCGAGATGCGCCCGGCGGTTGGCGACGTTGTCGAACTGGTTGGCCCAGATGGCGCCGGCCGGCTCCTTCTTGCCGATCTCCTCGGCGAGCCGTCCGGAGACCTTCACGTAGTTGTTGGGGTTGGCGTAGGGCACCGCCGGAACCTCGCGCAGGTCGGCGCCGCAGAGCCGCAGCATTTCCTTCTTTTCCTGGCTCTGCGTATTGGGAATCACGATTACCGAGCGGTAACCACGGGCATTGGCGACCAGGGCGATGCCGATGCCGGTATTGCCGGCCGTGCCCTCGACGATGACCCCGCCAGGCTTCAGCAGGCCGCGTTCCTCGGCATCCTTGATGATGAATAGCGCCGCCCGGTCCTTGACCGAGCCGCCGGGGTTGAGGAACTCCGCCTTGCCCAGGATGGTGCAGCCGGTGAGCTCCGAAGCGGCCTTCAGCCGGATCAGGGGCGTGCGGCCGATGGCGTCGATTGAGTCGGTTCGGATATCCATGGCGGGGAGCTTAGGAGGGATGGCAGAGGCGATCAACCGGCGGGGACTAGGGTCTTTGGAGGGAGCCGTTCAGGCCCAGCGCCGGCGCAGCGCCTCGCGGTTGACCTTGAGCCACAGCATGCCGATCACGGCGATCGAGGTGTCGAGACCGCCGGCATGAAGCTCGGTCCAGGCCTCGTCGAAGGTCTTCACCACCACCCGGATGTCCTCGCCCTCATGGGCAAGACCATGGTTCCCGCCGGCCTTGCTCGAATCGACCCGTCCGCAGAACATCGTCACCGTTTCGTCGATGCAGCCGGGCGAGACGATGTAGTCGTAGAGCGGCACGAGATCGAGAATCTCGCAGCCGGCTTCCTCAAGGGTCTCGCGCCGGGCGACGGCGGCGGGGTCTTCACCCTTTTCGACGAGCCCGGCAACGATCTCCGTCATCCAAGGCGACGAGCGCTTGGCGAGGTAGGCGCCGATGCGGAACTGCTGGATCAGCACCACCGAATCACGCTGCGGGTCGTAGAGCATGACGGCCACGGCGGGCCCGCGCCGGACGATCTCCCGGCGGATCTCGCCCATCCACGTGCCGTCGAAGCGGCGATGCTCGAGGCGGTAGGCATCGACCTTGAGATAGCCGTCATACGTCCGCTCGTGGCGGATATTGCGGATGTCCTGCTCGTTCATCAGGGGACCGTGGGCTTGAGACTCGGGGAAGTGCGTCGACCCTAATAGAGACCGCCGGGCGGCGCTACCGGAGCGATGTGAAATCCGCTAGGCTTGGGCACCATGAAATACACGGTCGTCATCCTGCTTGCGGCGCTGGCTGCGGGGCCGGCCCTGGCGCAGTCCCGGATCAAGGATATCGCCTCGGTCGAGGGCGTGCGCGAGAACGCGCTGGTCGGCAACGGCGTGGTCCTGGGTCTGCAGGGAACCGGCGACAGTGCCGCGTTCCCGCTGACCGGGCAGGTCCTGCGCGATACGCTCAACGCCCAGGGGGTGGGCGGTCCGGACGTGGTCATCCGCAGCCGGGGTGCGGCGATGGTTTCGGTCAGCGCGGCGCTGCCGCCTTTCGCGCGGCCGGGCACCAAGATCGATGTTTCCGTCGCGGTCATGGGCGATGCCGGCTCGCTGCGCGGCGGCATCCTGCAGCCGACGGCGCTGATCGGGCCGGACGGTCAGGTCTATGCCGTGGCCTCCGGGCCGGTCTCGCTGGGCGGCGGCTTCAGCGCCGGCGGCGCGGCACAGTCGGTGCAGCGCGGGGTGGTCAGCACGGCGCGCATTCCCGGCGGGGCCACGGTCGAGCGCGTGCCGCAATTCGATCTCGGCAAGCAAGCCAATATCACCGTCTCGCTGCGCAATCCGGATTTCTCGATGGCCCGCCAGGTGGCGCGGGCGATCAACGCCGGCATCGGCAGCGATATTGCCCGCATGCTGGACAACACCAACATCGAGGTCACCGTGCCGGCCGCCTATGCTGGACGTGCGGCGGAGCTGGTGGCCGATATCGAGAACTTCCCGGTCAACCCGGGTGCCTCGCCGCCGCCGGCGCGTATCGTGCTCGACGAGCGCTCCGGCACCATCGTCATGGGCGAGAGCGTACGCATCTCCACCGTTGCGGTCAGCCACGGCAATCTTCAGGTGCGAGTCACCGAGACGCCGCAGGTCTCGCAACCGGCGCCGTTCTCGCAAGGTGGGGCGACCGTCGTGGTGCCGCGCACCCAGGTCGAGGTGACGCAGGGCGGCGGCCGCATGATCGTCCTGCCGAGCGGCAGCACGATCCGGGAGCTGGTGAACTCCCTCAACAGCCTCAACGTCCCGGTGCAGGAGCAGATGGCGATCCTGCAGGCCATCAAGCAGGCCGGCGCCATCCAGGCCGAGATCCTCGGCGCGCGCTGATGGCCACTCCCTTTCGCATCGGGGGCCTCGATCATATCGTCATCCGGGTGCGCGACATGCAGCGCATGGTGGCGTTTTATCGCGACGTGCTGGATTGCCCGGTCGAGAAGGTGCAGGACGAGCTCGGCCTATGGCAATTGCGGGCCGGGCGTACGCTGATCGACTTCGTCGACGTCGCGGGCAAACTGGGGCGGGAAGGTGGTGCGGCGCCGGGCCGCGAGGCGCGGAACATGGATCACTTCTGCCTGGCCGTGGAGCCTTTCGACGGCGCGGCCATCGCCAGTTATCTCAAGCGGCACGGCGTCGAGCCCGGCGAGGTCAAAAGCCGCTACGGCGCCGAGGGCGAGGGCCCCTCGATCTATCTCCAGGACCCCGAGGGCAACACGGTGGAGCTGAAGGGGCCGGCGCCCGTTCGTCGCTAGCGCCGGCGCCGGCGGCTATTTCTGGCCGTCCTTCCAGCCTTCCTTGACGTCGCGAGTGACCTCGCCGGTCTTTTCCTTGGTGGCGCCCCAGGCATCCTTGGCAGTCTCCTTGCCGGCGGCGACGCCTTCCTTGGCGGTTTCCTTGCCCGCGCCCCAGACCTCGCGGGCGGTCTCCTTGGTGGATTGCCAGGCCTTGCGGACGGTTTCCTTGCCGGTCTCCCAGGCGCTACGGGCGGTCTCGCCGGCCTGGTGGGCGGGGGTCGGCTCGGCCTTGTCAGCGGCCGGTGCGTCGATGGCGGTCAGGACGCCGGCCACGAGAAGAATGGCGGCGGCAACGGGGGCGCGCTGCAGGAGGATACGCATGGCTTGATCTCCCAGAACGGTTCTCCGGTATGTGGTACTGGGCGGCGGATAAATCAACCGCCGATCGGGACAAGCCGCCCTACGATAGCTCCTTGTAGAAGAACGTCGCGTCGTCGAGCGTTCCCGAGGAGTTGCGCGAATAGCGCGGGATGACGCCGATCTCGATATAGCCCAGCGAGCGATAAAGCGGTTCGGCCGCGTCATCCTTGCGGGTGTCGAGCGTGAGCAGGGTGCGCCTCTCGACGGCGGCCTCGCGGTGGACGGCTTCCATCAGCGCTCGCGCGATGCCGCGCCGGCGCGCGCTGCGCAGCACCACCAGCTTGTTGATATCGGCGCGGTGCCGCTGGTTGGGCGGGGTATCGAGCGTGATCTGAACCGAGCCGACAAGCTTGCCGCCATCGAACGCCGCCAGCAGGACGCAGGTCCCGGCGGCGATCGCCTCGATGCGGCCGCGCCAGAACGCGGCCGCCTGATGGCGTGGGATGGGCGCCAGGAAGGTGACTGCCGCGCCATCCTCGACCGCGTCCGTGAGGAGTTCGCGGAGGTCGTCGAGGTGCCGCTCGGCCAGTTTTTCATCGAGACGGACGATTTCAGCCAAGGGGCCTCAGTACCTCCGGTACGGCAGGAACTTACCGTGCATGACGATCTTTACACGATCGCCCTTGGGGTCGGGAAGCCGCTCCATCGTCATCTCGTAGTCGATGGCGCTCATGATGCCGTCGCCGAACTCCTCCTGGATGAGCTCCTTCCAGGTCGTGCCGTAGACGCTGACCAGCTCGTAGAAGCGGTAGACCAGCGGATCGGTGGGCACGGCGGTGGGCAGCGAGCCGCGATAGGGGATGTCCATCAGGGTCTGTGTCTCGTCGGCCGTGAGCCCGAAGATCTTCGCGGCCTTCTTGGCCTGCGGCTCGAGCATCGACATCTGGCCGAGCAGGGCGGCGGTGGTCCAGATCGGCGACATGCCGACCTTCTTGCCGATCTGCTGCCAGGTCAGCTTCTTCTTCCTTTTGATGGCAATGATTTTTTCGGCGAGTTTGTTCTTCGCGTCGTTCATGGACGGATCTCCCCTGTCGGTTGTCCTTGAGGTCAGGTGACGGCGCGCAGGGGCGCCGGCGGTGGCGGCTCGCCCAGGCCCGGCCGGACTTCCGGCGGGTGCATCGGGTCGTAGTCGCGCGGGCGGTCCTCGTCGAAGCGCCGCGAGCGCTCGACCAGGAAATCGACGATATGGTTGCGGATGCGGTAGTAGTGCGGATGCTTGTGGACGTCGTGGCGCGAGCGCTCGCGCGGCAGGGTGTTGACCACGATCTCCGCCACCTTGGCGTAGGGGCCGTTGGTCATCAGCACGATGCGGTCGGCGAGCAGGATGGCTTCGTCGACATCGTGGGTGATCATGAACACGGTCTGATGCGTGGCGGCGCAGAGACGCAAGACCTCGTCCTGCAGCACACCGCGGGTGAGCGCGTCGAGCGCCGAGAAGGGCTCGTCCATCAGCAGCATCTTCGGGTGAATAGCCAGCGCCCGGGCGATGCCGACGCGCTGCTTCATGCCTCCGGAGAGCTGGGCGGGCCGCTTGGTCTCGGCCCCGGTGAGGCCGACGAGGTCGATATAGCGCTGGCAGTGCGAGCGCACCGCCTCGCCGTCCCATTTCGGCCAGCGCGAGCGCACGGCGAAGCTGATATTGCCGATGGCCGAGAGCCAGGGCAGCAGGGCGTGACTCTGGAAGATCACGGCGCGGTCGAGCGACGGGCCGGAGATCGCGTCGTTGCCGACGAGCACGGCGCCTGAGTCCGGCTGGTCGAGGCCGGCGAGGACGTTGAGGATGGTGGTCTTGCCGCAGCCGGAATGGCCGATGAGGGCGACGAACTCACCCTGGCGCACGCCGAAATGCACGTCCTCGAACACCACCTGCGCGCCGAAACGCTTGGCGATGCCTTCGATGCTGATGAAGGGCTTCTCGCTCACGGGGCTATTCCTGGTAGGTGACGAGGCGCGTCAGTCGCGCCAGGCCCTGGTCTAAAGCCATGCCGACCAGGCCGATGCTCAGGATGGCGACCAGGATCGAGCTCAGCGACAGGTTGTTCCACTCGTTCCAGACGAAGTAGCCGATGCCCGTGCCGCCGACGAGCATCTCGGCGGCGACGATCACCAGCCAGGCGATGCCGATGGAGATGCGCATGCCGGTCATGATCGTGGGGGCCGCCGCCGGCAGGATGACGCGGAAGGCGGTGCGCAAGGGTCCGACCTCGAGCGTGCGCGCCACGTTCGTCCATTCGCGGCGCACCGAGGCGACCCCGAAGGCCGTGTTGATCAGCATCGGCCAGACGGAGCAGATGAAGATCACGAAGATCGAGGAGATCGAGCTGTCCTTGATGGTGTAGAGGGCCAGCGGCATCCAGGCGAGTGGCGAGATCGGCCGCAGGATCTGGATGTAGGGGTTAAGCGCGCCGTAGAGCAGCGGCGACATGCCGATGAGGAAGCCCACCGGTATGGCGAAAGCCGCCGCCAGCAGATAGCCGCCCGCCACGCGCGCGATGGAGTAGGCGAGCTGGATGCCGATCCCCATGTCGTTGGTGCCGCGCACGTAGAAGGGGTCTGAGAGGTGCTGCCAGAGCTTGGCGCCGACCTCGGATGGCGAGGGGAAGGGCGTCTTCTGGCCCGTCGCGGCCGCGGCGCCCACCAGCCTGGCGTACTCGTCGTCGACCACTTGGCTCCCGCCGCCTCCCGACATCGAGCTGACCTGCCAGATGCCGATGAACAGCAGGAAGATGGCGGCGGAGAGCAGCGCCGAGCGGAGGGCGAGCGAGCGCATCGGGCGATCAGCTGCGCTTGATGCGGAAGCTGGCGATGTATTCGTCGGGCTTGGCCGGGTCGAACTCCTTGCCCATGATCACGTGTTTCTTGGAACTCATGGCCGGCGGCGTGAGGCCGGCTTCGCGCATCAGCTTGGTCGCGTCGGTGGCCAGGAAGACCTGCTCGGCGACCTGCTTGTAGTTGACGTCGCCCTTGATCTGGCCCCAGCGCTTCATCTGGGTGAGGATCCAGATCGCCATCGACTGGTAGGGGAACGGATCGAAGTCGATCCGGTTGGCATCACGCTTCACGTTGCCCAGGCCGTCGGCATAGGTGCCGGTGAGCACCTGCTCGACCACGGTGACCGGCTGGTTGAGGTAGTTCTGCCCGGCGATCACCTCGGCGATCTGCTTGCGGTTCTCGGCCTTGGTGGCGAAGGCCGTCGCCTCGATGATCGACTTGAGCAGCGCCTGGTAGGTGTTCGGCATGGTGGTGACGAATTCGCGGCTGGCCGCGAAGGCACAGCACGGATGGCCGTCCCAGATCGCCTTGGACAGAATGTGGATGAAGCCGACACCGTCGTAGACGGCGCGCTGGTTCACCGGATCGGGCGCCAGGAAGCCGTCGATGTTGTCGGCGCGCAGATTGGCGACCATTTCCGGCGGCGGCACGGCGCGGATCTGGACGTCGGTATCCGGATCGAGCCCGGCCTCGGCGAGGTAATAGCGCAGCAGGTAGTTGTGCATCGAGTAGTCGAAGGGCACGGCGAACTTGAAGCCCTTCCACTGCTTCGGGTCGTTCTTGTCCTTGTGCTTGACCGCGAGCGTGATGGCCTGGCCGTTGATGTTCTCGACCGCCGGCATGGTGTAGGGGATCGGGTTCGACCCGGCGCCCATGGTGATGGCCAGCGGCATCGGCGAGAGCATGTGCGCCGCGTCGTATTCCTTGTTCAGCGTCTTGTCGCGGATCACTGCCCAGCCGGCGGTGCGCACGACCTCGGCGTTGAGGCCGTTCTTCGAGTAGAAGCCCATCGGGTGCGCCATGATGATCGGCGTGGCGCAGGTGATGGGGATGAAGCCGATCTTGAGATCCTTCTTCTCGAGCGGGCCGGGGGCCTGGGCCATCGCCTCGCGGGCCGCGGCGAGCGGGAAGAACTGCGACAGGGCGGCCAGCGCCGTGCTGGTGCCGACGGTGCGCAGGAAGGCGCGGCGCGCGGGATCGGCGCCGAACACCGCCTTGACGATGGCCGTCTCGGCCAGACGGGCGGCGAGATCGTCCGTGCCGCCCAGGGCTGCCGCCTGGTCGTGGTCGGCCTGGCTGGCGTGCTCGCCGCAGGAACAGCCGCTGCTCAGCCGATGATCCGGGTTGAACGGATCGCGAAATGCCGACGCCATGTGGGGCCTCCCTGGCCGGTTACCGGTTTGGAGGCCTGTTCAGCAAGGCCTATGCCACGGGTCGCGCGCCTGCGAGTTGCTGCGAACACCGCATACCGGACCACCCCGAGCCCGCCGCGGGTTGCTCAATTTCTACGCCGCGCTCCGAAAGCCGCTGAAATATTGGGCGAAAACTTGCCCAATTGCGGCAGAATCCTGTCGAAAGGCCCCGGGGAATACGCTTAAATGCGGCCTGAGACGTGAGTGGTATGGGGGGATTCGTGAAACGACGGATTCTGTGGTCCGCAGCGGCCATCGCGGCGGTGGTCCTTCCCGCGGCCGGTGCCGTGGCGGCCTGCTACACGCCGGCCGAGGCGACGGCGGTCCATGTCCGCATGCTGCAATCGGAGCTCATGGTGGCCGCGCTGGCCTGCCGGGACAGCAATCCCGAGCTCGGTATGATCGACAAGTACAACGGCTTTGTACGCCGGAACAGCACCGGCCTCGTGAACCAGAACCGCGTGCTTGAGCGGCATTTCGACAAGCACTACGGCGGGGGCACGCCAGCGAAGCGCCGCATGGATACACTCTTTACCGCAATCGCAAACGATGCGTCCAAGCGCAGCATGACCTCGAATTTCTGCCACGGCGCCGCGTCGCTCTTCAGCGAGATTGCGACGCTCGAATGGTCGCAGGTCGTGACGCTCTCGGCGGATCGCGCCAATGGTAACGGTACGCCGGTCGCGACTTGTACGAGCGACGGCGCCCTGAGGCGCACCGCCGGTCAGTAGCCGTCCGGAACTTCACAAATAGAAAGGGCGCTTCCTTGCGGAAGCGCCCTTTTTGCTGGTCGGCGGTTGCCGCGATTACTGGAGGATGATCTCCACGCGCCGGTTCTGCGGCTCGCGCACACCATCCGCCGTGGGCACCAGCGGCTCGGCCTCGCCCTTGCCGAGGACGGCGATCTGGTTCTCCGGGATACCGGCGCGGACCAGGGCAGCCTTCACGGCGTTGGCGCGGCGGATCGACAGCGCCATGTTGTAACGGTCGGGACCCGAGCGGTCGGCATGGCCGGTTGCCGAGATACGGCTGACGTTGCCGCGCTTGGCGTTGTCGGACGCCTGCTGGATCACGCGGCCGGCTTCGGCCGTGATATCCGAGCTATTGAAGTCGAAGAAGACAAGGTAGGAGCGCTGGATCGCCGCGGGGGCGGGAGCGGGGGCCGGGGCCGGCGCGGCCATGGGTGCCGGAGCCGGAGCAGGGGCGGGCGCCGGCGCTGCG
>JALHMR010000032.1 GCA_022843945.1 Rhodospirillaceae bacterium
TGGACGAGTGGTCTAAACTGCCAAAGGAGTACCGCGAGCTGGCCACGTTCGAAATTGTCAGTCTGCCTGACGGAATTCCGCAGAGCCGCGTTGCCGAACTCGTGAGCGCGCTCAAGGTAAATGCAAAGTGGGTATTGGCGCGTCTCCCGATCGGAACGCAAGGGTTCCGCAATTTTTCTGACACCGGTATCGCGGCGGTCGGCGCGGAGCTCGCGGAACAGGCCAAAAGCGACGACCGTGTGATGCAGGAGCTCCGGAGCTTCGCTTTGGGCGCCGAGAAGTCGCGTCTACCGTGCTACGTGTACGGAGTGCGCAGCCTCAGCCAGATGCTGGGGGCCGTTGCGAGCGGTTTTTCGTTCGTCGCAGGCGACGTGGTTTCCCCTCTGATTGACAAACCGGAATTCGCCTATCGGCTGAATTTGGACGACCTGTACAGCCGCATCTTGCCGCCTCAATCAAGCGCTCCGGATCGGAGTAAAGAGGTCCTGGCACCAGCCGGCGCAGCGCGTCGGGCCGCGAGGCTGCCAACGGGCCAAGGCCAGGATGAATGTCACGCAACGTGAGATGACAACAATGAGTTTCCCGGCTGTCGCCCCCGCTGTTATTCGCCGGGAGGCCAGAAACCTGGCCCCGGCGAAGGGTCCGGCACGTGCCGCGCCTTCAGTCGTCCAGCTCAGTTACCAACGCATGAACCTCCGCACCATCGATCTCAACCTGTTCGTCATCTTCGAGGCGCTGATGGCGGAGCGCAGCGTCAAGCGTGCCGCCCAGAAGGTCGGACTCAGCCCGTCGGCGCTGAGCCACGGCCTGGGGCGACTGCGCGCCGTGTTCAACGACGACCTGTTCCTGCGCGGCGCCGACGGCCTGGTGCCGACACGCCGCGCCCTCGACCTGATCGATCCGGTTCGCGGCGGCCTCAAACAGATTCAGCACGCCCTGGCCGATCATGTCCGCTTCGATCCGCAGACCTCGCAGCGGGCCTTCAAGATCCAGTTTCACGGCTATCTCACAGGGGCACTCGTGCCCGGGTTGTGTGCCCGCGCCCGCGAGCAGGCGCCCGGCGTCAAGCTGATCGTCGAGGATCCGTCGACGGCTGCCGACATGGAGCTGGACGACCCCGGCAATATCCAGATCCGTATCGGCTCCGCGCCGGCGCTCGGCGAAGACTACAAGCGCGATCCTCTGTTCGAGGATCGACTCGTTCTGGCGCTGCGCCGCGACCACCCGGTGGCTGGCCGGCCGCTTACTCTCGATACGCTTTGCGACCTGAGCTATATCGAGGTGCTGACGCCGTCGCGGCATCCGACGAAAATCGACGACCTGGTGAGGCAATCGGGTCTCGACCGCCGGATCGCCCTCGAGACCCCACACCCCTCGCTGGTCGTGCCGATCATCAGCCAGACCGATCTCGGGGCTTTTCTGCCGGAACAGTGGGTGCGCCTGCATTGCAACCCTGAGAGAATTGTCATCCTGCCGTTACCGCTGCCCGAAAGCAGCTTCACGGTCGAACAGGTCTGGCATGTGCGCAACGACCGCGATCCGGGCCATCGCTGGCTCCGGAACCTGATTGCCGAGGCCGGCAAGGCGGTACTGGCCGCGACGGCGCGGCGCAACCCCGCCGGATAGGCGCGGCAACCGAGTCTAGGACGGGGCGGCTCCCAACCGGCCGCGAAGGCAGGTGCGGAAAAGCTGCGTCATCTCGAAGCCGTAGACGTGCTGCGGCCGCTCGACCACCGACGTCAAGACATCGCCGTCGACGAAGTCGAACCCTGCCGCGATCGCAGCAGTCGTCAGGCTGATCGTCGGCAGCCCGTGGACATAGGTGGTCAGCCCGGTCCGGCCGGCGGCGGCGGCAAAGCGTTCCATGTCCTGGATCTGGCGCGCCTCCGGCACGCTGTCGCCGGGTGCTTCGATCCCCACCGCGGCGATCCCGGTCTCCGCCGCCGGGCGGAACATCGTCCGCGTCACGGGCGAGCGCAACAGCACCGAGCGGCCGAAACGCCGGAGCATGGCGGACAGATCCAGGAGGCGGCTCTGGGGCAGGCCGTCCGGAACGCCTACCAGCTCGAACACGAGCAGCCGGCCACCTTCGGGAGGAATGCCGCGCCGGCACAGCTCGATGTACTCGTTACGGCTGGCGACCGCCGCCAACGTCTCGAAATGCACCGGCAGGGTGAGCATCATTCGCTTGTTGGCCTTCACCGCCTTGCGCAGATCCGTGATGACCCGGCGCTGAACGAGCGCATCCAGCCGGCGAAGGACGGACGGGTCGGAGACATGGAGCTGAGACTCGCCCGGGTTGGGAACGGGAGTGCAGGCATAAGTGGTGATGGCCTTGTGGCGCACGTCCCACATCGGCCGGTAGACGAAGGTGACGCCGCTCAGTGCGTCGGCGCTCGCCGGCGACTCCGCCTCCCACCACGTGTCATCCTCGTCCGGCGGCTGGGCCGTCCGAGGCCCGGGCTCGGCGGTCACGGCTGTGTCGCCCTCGGCCAGGCGCGCCGCCAGCGACTCGATCCGCGGCACGTCCTCGAGTTCCAGCGCATCGCCGAGCGGCGATATCATCGTCTTGACCTCGAGCAGATCGGGCGCGATGTCCTCGCCCAGAAGCCGTTTGGTGATCTCCTCCGCAATCAGCGCGCATTTGAGCTGTGCCTGCTCCCGCGGCAGATGGGCGAAGATGATCAGGTAGTGCAACTCCTTGTAGCGCGTGTATACGTCGGCCGCCGTCAGCCGGCGCTCGATGGCTCGCCGCGTAATGTCATCGGCGCGCTCCGCGACGCGTTCCCAGCGGTCGCCCAGCTTCTCGCGGATTTTCGACAATCCGATGAAGTTGACCCGGCCGGCCAGGGGCGCCGCCTGCGGGTCGGAGCGCACGATGCCCTTCAGATGGTGCTCGAACGCCTCGCGCGAGAGCACCAATCCACCGTCGGCGCGCGCCACCGGACCCGAGGCCGCCGGGGCCGCCGCGGCCTCCGGACGACCCGCGTCGCTAACAAGGTCCACGAGCCTGGTCCCGACCTTTCGCAGCACGTCGCCCCGGTTTGCCACTTGCAGCTCCTTCGATGATTGACGGCGACAACGTACGGATGCGGCAGTTAACGAACTGCTACGGCAACGCAGCATCACGATGCAGAGATTGCACGCCCACCTGCACGCTATGACATGGACCGGACCGTATGCAGAACCTAGGTTTGGCTGCAACCGTGGATGTGTCCACTCAATCGCATTTTCGCTGTCGCTTCGGACGCATGCCGGGTCACTCTGCCGCGTTTCTACTCGGGAGCAGGTTCGGTACTGGGTTAGGCGCAACTCCTGGAGGCTCCCTTGGCACGTATCCTCGTCGTCGACGACAATTCCCTGATTCGTCAGACCATCAAGCATGTCCTCGCGGCACAGGGCCACGAGGTTTACGAGGCGGAGAATGGCCGCCACGGAGAGGCTCTGGCTCTGCGCGACTCGCCGGACGTCGTGGTGATCGATATCCTGATGCCGGAACAGGAGGGTGTGGAGACGATCATCTCCCTGCGCCGTCAGCGCCCCGGCATGAGAATCCTGGCCATCTCGGGCGGCGGGCAGAAGCGTTACCCGGATTTCCTCACGATGGCGAAACAGTTCGGGGCGCATGCAACCCTGGCAAAGCCCTTTGACCGCGACGCCCTGGTGGGTGCGCTCGCGCCGTTGCTGTCTGCCAGCGGCAACGCCCATGGCGGCAGACCGATCATCTAGCCGTACGCCGCACGCCGGCCTCGTCTGACAGACTCATGGCGCTCGCCTTGCCCGCGGTGGACAGAAATCCGCTGAATACCGGTCTGCTGGATGTCGCCAGCCGTCTGGCGCTCATGGGCGGCTGGGAGGTCGACCTCGCGACCAGACGCGTCAGGTGGTCGGATGCCGTCTGCGCGATTCACGACCTTCCGCCAGGCTCCTCGCCGACCGTCGAGGAAGCCATTGCCTTCTATCCTCAGGGATGGCGCGCGAAGATCCGTAGCGCGTTCGACGCTTGCGCCCGCGATGGCATCCCATACGACGAGGAGACGCAGATCGTCACCGCGAAGGGGCGGCGCGTTTGGGTCCGCGCCATCGGCCAGGCGGTGCGTGACGGGCAGGGCAGGATCACGCATGTGCGCGGCGCCCTCCAGGACATCAGCCGCCAGAAGGAAGCCGAAGGCGAGGCGGTGCGGGCCCATCAGAGGCTGGTTCACACGCTGGAGACCATGACCGATGCGTTCATCACGCTCGATCGGGAGTGGCGCCTGACGTATATCAATCGGGAAGGGCAGCGGCTTCTGCGGCGACGGCGCTACGATGTGCTGGGAAAAGTCCTGTGGGACGAGTTTCCCGAGGCGATCGGGACGGTGTTCGAGCGGGAATACCGGCGCGCTTGCGCGGGGAACGACCCGGTCACGTTCGAGGCGCACTACCCGCCGCTGGAGCGCTGGTTTGAGGTGCGCGCCTTCCCCTCCGAGGAAGGCCTGGCCATATACTTCCATGATGTGACCGACCGGCGGCACATCCGGGAGGCGCTTCGCCGCAGCGAGGAGCGTTTCCGGCTGGTCGCTCGCGTCACCGGCGACACGATCTGGGACTGGGACGTCGGCACCGACACCATGTGGTGGAGTGAGAATCTTCGCCTGACGTTCGAGCTCGACCCGGCCACGATGCCTTCGGCCGCGGCGTGGAGCGAGCGCATCCATCCCGCAGATCGCCCTCGCGTCCGTGACGGCCTCACCGAGTTTTTGAATGGGAAGTCGAACGCCTGGTCCACGGAATATCGGTTCGCTCGCGCCGACGGCAGCTTCGCGCACGTCATGGATCACGGGTTAGCGATCCGCGACGAGCACGGCAAGGCGGTGCGCCTGCTGGGTGCGATGAGCGACATCAGCCAGAGGCGAAAGCTGGAGGACGATCTGCGCCAGGCGCAGCGGCTCGAGGCGGTCGGGCAACTAACCGGGGGCGTTGCCCATGACTTCAACAATCTGCTTACGGTAATACTCGGCAATGCGGGGGCGATCATGGACGGCCTCGCCCACGATCCATCTCTGCGCGAGCTTGCCGAGCTGACGCGGACGGCAGCGCAGCAAGGTGCGGCGCTGACCAGCCGCCTCCTGGCATTCGCCCGCCGCCAGGAGCTGAAGCCCGCGCCGATTGATGTCCGCGAGCTGGTGCGCGGAAGCGAAAGTCTGCTGCGCAAGGCCGCCGGCGAGCGGGTCGTGCTCGATATCCAGAGCAGGCCGAGTCTGTGGTGCGCGTTGATCGATCCGGTTCAGCTCGAAGCCGCTCTACTCAATCTGTGCATCAACGCGCGCGACGCGATGCCCCGCGGTGGGCGCATCACGATAGAGCTGGCCAACCATTCAGTCACGGAGAGGGGGCCCGATGGTGAGACCGACGTTACGGTGGGTGACTACGTCGCGATCGTAGTAAGAGATAACGGTGTCGGCATGTCACCTGAAGTTGCGGCCCGGGCGTTCGAACCCTTCTTCACGACGAAGGAGATCGGCAAGGGTAGCGGCCTCGGCCTGAGCATGATCTATGGCTTTGCGAAGCAGTCGGGAGGGCATGTCAGGATCGAGTCTCGGATAGGTCAAGGCACCACGGTTACGCTGCTCTTGCCGCGCGCGCCGAGCGGCCGCAGCGAGTAGTTAGGTTGATTCCGATGAGATGCAGGGCACGATGACCAAGGCGGGCCTGCGCCAGGACATCAATGTCGGCATCGGCTAGACGCGATCCCGGCGTGTGCGAAGGTCCGCTCTGGGTCAGTTTCCGACCCTAGACATCGACCTGCTCCGCGATTGCCAGGGCGTCGTCTACCTCTATGCCCAGATACCGGACCGTACTCTCAAGTTTTGAGTGGCCCAGAAGGATCTGAACGGCTCGGACATTTCCGGTCCGCCGGTAGATCAGCGCGGGCTTCGTCCTTCTCAGAGAATGTGTGCCATACGCAGAAGCATCCAGGCCAATCGAGCTGATCCAGCGGGAAACCAACCGAGCATATTGCCGGGTGGTGATGGGCTGGTCCGGACGACCGCGGCTGGGAAACAGCGGCTCATTTTGCCGGCTGCCCACGTGGCGGATCCAGAACGTCACGGCATCCCTGGTCTGCTCTGTGATTTCGAACTGAACCGGACGGCCCGTCTCGCGTTGCAGGACGACGGCGCGAGACTGCACCTTGCCACTCAATGAGACGTCACCTACGCGCAAGGCAACAAGATCGCAACCACGCAACTTGCTGTCGATCGCCAGATTGAAGAGCGCCAAGTCCCTTGCACGCCCAGCAATCTGCAGGCGGACCCGGATGGACCAGACCTCACGCAGCTTAAGAGGTGGCTTTTGCCGATGATCTTTCCCCGGTTCCAAGGCGGGTTCTTTGCAGAACGCGAACGCTGGCTGCGCATGGCGGACCTCCAGGTTAAGAGGTCCCATGGTCTTCCATGCAGCCGAGCGGGTCCGCTTCGTGCCAAAAGCAGACCGAACCAGTCGGGCCCTTTGGTTGCAGGCGAAAGGGAAAAATCCCGCTTTGGGCTCATGAGTGCCTTGATCCGAATGCCGATACCAGACACCGATTGATGGTCGTCAAGGCGGCAATGCCGCCGCGGATTTCGCCCGGGATCTGCTCGTGGTCGGCGACAATCTGCGGCGCGCTCTCGGCAGTGTGCCGAAACCGACTCCCGACGACATTCGACAATGGCTGACCGGGGTCGAAGCCACGGAACACCTGGTCCAAGAAGCCTTCGAACGCCACGGTATCCAGCGACTGGACCCGCTCAGCACCCCGTTCGACCCAGCTTTCACCAAGCAGTCTTTACTGCTCCGGACGAGACCCGCCCATCGGGTACGATCGTCGAGGTGATGGCCCCGGGTATGTCCAGCACGACCGGCTTCTACGGCCGGAAATGGTCGGCGTAGCAAAACAGCCCGAGCCTGCTCCGCCGACGAATCCGTCCCGCCCAACATCAGACTAAGCTGTTCGCGGCACGCCATCGCCATCTTGAGCCTGAGCCTGACCTCAGCTTGTGCTCCTGAACGCCGATGGAAATTGCGGACGGCGGCCTTGCTTCTGCCGAGAGCGCGGAACGATTCGACCAGCCGGAGGTTCCCCATTGCAGTTCCCGGCACGAATTCCCGGCGAGTTATCCACTTCGCGTTTGCGAACTTCCGGGAGACAGCCATGCAGACCAGCAGCCAAATCTACCGGGCACCGGGCCAGACCGACCTGCCCCCGGCGCGCATCCACAAACTGTCGCCATCGCCGGCGCAGGGTGGTCGCGGCCGCCAGGGATGGGTTCTGGAGCGCCACGGCTGGCGCTACGACTGCGTGCCCTCGCTGTCCCGGCCCCTCATTCTCAAGAGCCACGCGGACAACTTCCAGAGGCGGCTATGAACGACGCCGTTGATACTACTACCGCCCTCAAAGCTAAGCTCTACGGCACGCGTGGTTCGCCCGAGGCCTACGCGATCCGTGATTTTCTGCACCGCTGCGACATTTTCTTCGAGTGGGTCGAGCTCACCAGTGATGCTCAGGCACGAAGCGAAGCCGGCACCAGCGGTCTCCATGACCCACGGCTTCCGATCTGCCAGTTCTCGGACGGTACACGGCTGGAACACCCGACGGTTCGTCAGATCGCGGAAAAGCTGGGCTGGCTCCGTACGCCATCACGGACAGAATACGACCTCGCCATCTACGGCGGCGGCCCAGCCGGACTCAGCGCGGCGGTTTACGGCGCATCCGAAGGCCTCCGGACAGTCCTGGTCGAGCGCTTTGCCCTCGGCGGTCAGGCGAGTACAAGCCCCCGGATCGAGAATTATCTCGGCTTTCCACGGGGCATCAGTGGCGGGGAACTGGCTGAACGGGCGCGCGAGCAGGCGGATCGCTTCGGCACTGAAATCCTGTTGCTGCGCACCGGCGTGCGCGGTGAATTTACCCCCGGGCGCGGCGTCGGCCATCTGGATGACGGGACAAGGCTTGTCGCGCGCGCGTCGGTGTGCGCGACAGGTGTGAGTTACCGGCGGCTTGGCCTGCCGGATGAGGAGCGCTTCCTCGGAGCGGGCGTCTATTACGGCGCCGGAGCCAGCGAGGCTGAGCTCTGCGGGAAAGCGGGGGTTTTTGTCGTTGGCGGGGGAAACTCGGCTGTTCAGGCAGCGCTCCACCTAGCCAAGTACGCGGCGAGCGTAACGATTGTGATTCGCGGCGCATCGCTCAAAGAATCATCATCGGAGTATCTGATCGCCCGTGTTTCCCGGACCCCAAACGTCAAGGTCATGCCTTGCAGCGAAGTGGTAGCCCTTGATGGCGGCGAGTTGCTTCACACCATCACACTGCGCGACAACCAGACAGGCAAAGAGTGGGTTGAAGAAACGAACTGGCTCTTTCTTTGCCTGGGCGGCGTGCCGCACACGGACTGGGCGAGCGAAGTCGGTATTGTCCGGGACGCGGGTGGCTATCTGGTCACTGGTCCGGATTTGATTGCTGATCGCGATCGACCACCCGGCTGGACGCTTAACCGGCAACCTTACTATCTCGAGACCAACATCCCCGGCGTTTTTGCCGCCGGCGACGTCCGCCACGGTGCCATCAAGCGCGTCGCCTCGGCTGTTGGCGAGGGAGCGATGGCCATCGCTCTGGTTCACCGCTACCTGAATGGCGGCTAAGAGCCCGCTGACGCCTGACATTCTTGGGCTGCGATGACGTCCGCTTTGGGTCAGAAGCAGACGATTACACACTCGAGACTGAGGACGACCGGCCCGTACTGTCTATTGGCAGGCGAATAGGAGAGCGTAAGGGGCTACGGTTCTTCTCAACTCGCTGCGTCGGCGCTGCAGCTCTCGACTGCATGCTACATCGCCTGCTCCTTCCAGGCATCGGCGACGGGAGGGCCCTGTTGGCCGGTCGGCTGGAGCTTCCCCGGGTCTTTCGGTATGACCATGGTCAGAGTCCCGTCCGCGTCGTGCTGCATGATGAGAATACGGGACTCCTGCCAAGTGGCAATGACCTCGGCGGGGATTCCGTAGAGGTCGCTGAGATCTGCTGCGCTCACCGGTTCGCCGATGCGATGCCGATCATGGCCGCGGAAACGGATCTGGTTGTAGAGCGCCCAGGCGATCAGGGCGGCGCCATTGGCCACGATAACGATGCCATAATTTTCCATCGTGTCGAGGAAGCGGCTGATTGTCGGCAGTTCCGGTCGTTCCGCTCCGGCAAACGCCCACTGCAGCGAGTCCTCCGCGAGGTAATACAGATCAATGAGCGCTTCGCGAATGAAATATAGATAGAGGAGCCACATGAGCAGCGACAGCACCCAGTCGAGGCGGCGCGCCCAGGGCGGCCGCTTGCTCGCCTTGTCGATGATCAGCGACGAACTGATGACGTCACTCCCCGGTCCGGGCTGATCCAGACTGCGCGCTTGCCGCGCAAGCGCAGCAGCGCTTTCGGAAAGCCGGCCAGCGACGTGGCCAGGGTCAGGATCCAGAAGAAGAACGGGTACCAGATGACCCAAAAGATCAATCGGTAAAGCTTCGGCTCGTAGCGCGATTCGATGAACAGCGCGACCGCGAACTGGAGCAGGCAGGTCGTCGCCAGGAGCAGGCCCCAGAAGGCGGGTGGCTGGATGCTTTGAACGTTCATGCCTGCCGGCATCGTTATGAAATTGCCGACCATCCAGAGGATGAAGGTCATGATGAGCGCACCCGCCCAGGCCAGGCTCAGGCAGTATTCGAGCAGCACGCCCCACATGCGGCGTCGATTCCAGGCGAACATGTGGGGTATCTGCTTGAGGAAGACCTCAGCCCCCCCTTGCGCCCAGCGCAGCCGCTGTTTCCAAAGGCCCGCGAAGGTTTCCGGCATCAGAATCCAGCACAACGCGTCAGGCTCGTATTGGATGCTCCAGTGATCAGCCTGCAGCATCCAACTGATGTCGATGTCCTCGGTAATCATGTCGAGGCTCCAGTACCCGCAGTGATGCAGGGCCGAACGCCGGAAGCCGGCAATCACGCCGGACACGGTGTTGATCGTGCCGTAGATACGCTGTGCTCGCTTGATCAGGCCGATGATCGACGAGAACTCGCCAACCTGGACCTTGCCGAGCAGAGTGGAGCGCGTGCGGATGCGAGGATTGCCGGTTACCGCTCCGACCCGTGGCGTGTTGATAAACAGGCGAACGATATAGGCCGTGGCGTTGGGATCGAGGACCGCGTCACCATCAATACAGACGAGATATTCTCCGCGTGCCACCAAGGCTCCCATGCGCAAGGCCATGGCCTTGCCCTGGTTCTTGGCGAAATGGACGACGCGCAGCGCCGGATAGGCAAGCGTCAACCGGTCGAGGACCGCACCCGTCGTATCGCTGGAGCCGTCGTCGATCGCAATGACCTCGAAATTGGGATAGTTCTGCCCGATGGCCGCCGCGATGGTCTCTGCGGCGTTGACCGTCTCGTTGAAGCAGGGGATGAGAATCGAAACCAGAGGCGGGTTGTCGATGACGGGCGGATCGAGCGAGCGCACCCCATGCCGCTCCCAATGGAAGTAGTAATAGACCCCGCCGACCATCCACAGGAACGACATGAAAAGTGGATAGAGAAAGACGAACTCGAGAAGAATCCCGCCGGCGCTGACGATAACGATCAGCGCGAGGATCACCAGCGGTCCGAGGAGAGCGCCTTTCATCGGAGAAACGGATAGGCTTGGAGCGAGAAATCCCGGTGCAGCCGGCGCTCGTCGGGGTGGCCGGTGACGAAGTCGTCCGGATAATAACCGAAATTCAGCGCGCCAAGTCGGGAGAGAAGCCGCATCTGTCGCGCCAATGTTTCGGTAGGGACCTTGATGTGTTTGTCTCTCGGTCCCGTTCCCCAGTCGACCGCCTGCAGCTCGAAGATCGTCCGCTTGAGCCCGTGCGGCCGGGCGGCGACGATCGCCACCAGGCGGCGCAGCCAGGCCTCGGCCTCCTTCGCCGGGACCTTCTCCATCGAGGGCATCGCCATGATGGCGGTGTAGTCGTACGTCTCGAGGAAGCGGTCGAAGTCCTGCGCGAACCATTCCTCGCTGCGGGGATCGAGCACCGGAAGGGCGTAGATATTGCGCGCCGTCGCCAGCGGTGTGCGGTACTGCCGGGTCCGGGCCGCGAGCTCCGTGGTGAAATCGAGCAGCGTGTCCGTCTTGAGGCGCGTCCAGCGCCGCATCATTTCCGGGTCGGTGCGGATAGCACCAATCGAACCCGGCAACCCGGCCCGGGCATAGGCAGCCAGAGCCGCAGGGCTCGCGTCCTCGAAATCGGAGAGCAAAGCGTCATCGTGGAACAGCAACCCTTCGAAGGGTGTGTAGCGTGCGAGATCCTCGTACAGCATGAGGATTTTCCGGCGGGCCTCGGGATCGAAGGGCGAGAGGCGGCGATAGGTTCTGGCATCGGGCTCGGCGGAGCCGGTCTGCGCGTTCCAGGCGAGGACCGCGACCGCGGCGTCGCCGAAGTCGAAAGCCAGGACGGGCATCCAGGCGAAGACCTTGACGCGCGCACGGGTCCGCAACTGCCAGGACACCCGGTCGAACAGATCGGCCCGCATCGGCAGCAGGCGATTGGCAAAATACACCTCGCGCACCAGCCCATCCCCGGTGGGATCGGCAAACGCCTGCAGGAAGACGGTGCTGATCTGCATGTCATGGATGCGCTGGACCAGGCGGCCCACATTGCGCTCCTGCTGCGCCGGGTCAGGGTCGTAGACGTAATCGAGATCGACATGCACGACCCGTACCGGCGAAGCCTCGCCGAAGCTGCGCAGCGCGCTCACAAACTTACCGAGACCGGGATCCGGGCTGACCAGGTGACGGGGCACGGCGCTTAGGCGGTCGACCGTGGCCGCGCCATCGACGAGCGTGAACGTAATCGGCATGCCATTGGCAGCGGCTATGGAGATCGCCTTCTCACTGTGCTCCCCGTAGGGCCAGACCATGACCCGCGGGCGCTTGCCGGTCTGGCTCTCGATCTTCAAGGCCATTCGCGCGCTGTCGGCGTGAAGCCGCCGACGCTCTTCAGCGTCGCTTTCGGAACCGCCGGTCAGCGGATCGAAGCGTCGCGTCGTCACGTCAGGCTGGGAATTACCCTGGGGATTCGCGAGGGAGCCGTGATGAGAATCGTAGGAATGGGAGGCAATCTCCACCAAGCCGGAAGCGGCAATCTCCCGGACTTGGTCCCAGGTGAGGAACACATCGCGGCTTACGGTTTTGTCGCCGAACTGAACGGCCTCGAGTGGCGCGGGGGCGCCCCTCTTGTCGCTGGAATAGGGGACGGCTGTGTCAGGGCCGCCCTCCATCCAGGCGCCGACCAATGCCAGCACGGCGGGAAAGCGGAAGGCCTGGAGTATCGGCAGAACGCGTGTGTAGAAGCTCGCATAGCCGTCATCGAACGTGAGCAACACCGCCCTGTCGGGCAGGGGCTTGCCGCCGTCGCGCGCGGCGAGCAGATCGTCGATCGTAACCGGTAAATAGCCGTTGCCTTGAAGCCAGCTGAGCTGAGCCACCAGTTTCTCGGTGGTGAGGCCAACGAACGACTGGTCTGGATTGCTGTCTTCGACATTGTGATAGGAGAGGGCGATAAAGCCGGACAGGGGCGTGTTTGCCGCCGAGGCGGCCATGGCCGTTATGGCGAGCGTCAGGGCGATAGCGAAGGCGAGGTAAAAACGGGTCATCGCTAGAACCTCAGTCGCGTGTTGAAAAGCACCGCGACGGTGTTTTCGTAGTCGCCGTCATAGGGGCGGCGGCTGAAACGCACGCCCAGCCCGGCTTCAATCACATCGTTGGCGCGCACTCGGTGTTCGTAAAAAGCGCTGCCAAGACCGCCCAGGCCGAATCCCTGTTCCCAATAGACGCCAGGGGTGACGACAAGGTGGTGATCGTAGCTCAGTTCATAGCGGCGATAGAGTGCATGAGTGGTTGAGAAACCGTAGGTGGCGACCGCGTCTTGACGTGGATTGAAGTACGGCCGGTTAGCGTCGGCACTGTTGCGGGATGTGCCGAGGCCCAGGATGCCGTCGAGTGTCAGGCCCGGCCGCGTCGTCAAGCGCTCGGTGTACTGCCCGGCAGCACCGATGCGCAAATTGCCGTCCGAGAAATCCATCGCTTCGGCAGCGAGCCGAAACTCCCGCGATTCGCTTTTGCGATAACCGACAACGGTCGAGGCGGAGTTGGCCGTGATGCCATGGCGCAGCGCCCGCAACGGCGTGTCGCGCGAAAAGAGCTCGGCCGCCCCACCGAATTGCCAGTAATCGTTAACCGACCAGCTCCCCAGGAACCGCGCCCCGCCGCGCCCGCTATCGATGTCGCTTCGCAGCGTGTCGCCTGAATCAGAGCCCAATGCGGTGAGTGTCCCTTCGAGGCTCGCGACGAGGTCAGGGCCGCGATACTCGGTGCCGAAAGCCGACCGCCGCGCCGTGATCGTGCCTTCACCGACCGACAGCTTCTGATGGGCGATATGTTCGGCGCCGAAGACGCGCCAGTTGTAAGCGAACGGCGACGAGTAGAGCTGGGCGCCTAGAGCGAGGCCGCCACCGCCCTGGGCATTGGTCGCCGAGGCAAACGCCTGTTCCGCGTTCAGACGGAACTCGGCCATGTTATGCACCTGCCAGAGCCGGTCGAGGCGTTGCACTTCCAGATTTTCAGGAAAGCGGCGCTTCAGATCCGCCAGCTGCGCTTCGGCCTCCCGATAATTGCGCAACTGAAGGTTATTGCGCGCCTGGCCGACCTCCGTCGCCACGTTCCGGCGCTGAAGGGCACGGCTGATCTCGTATTCTTCGGCGGCAAGGCGCGGCCAGCCGCGCGCCGCGTAGATGGTGGCAAGTGCTGTCCTATGGCGGGTGTTGTTGGGGGCACTCTCGGCCATCGCCGCCAGGCGCCGGTGCGCCTCGGCAAGTTCATCGCCGTAAAAGCGGGCGTTGGCGGCCGCCAGCTCGGCGAGGGCGCGATCCGGGTTTTCAAGCGGGTCGTTCAAGCCAGGGAGAGAGCGCCAGATGGGCTGGTCCGCCACCGCCGCATCGACTTGGCGGTAGGCCGCCTGCAGATCGTCGAGTTCGACATACGCATAAAATAGGCCGAGCCTTGTCTCTGGATTGTGCGGATCGATTGCCAGGGCACGTAGATAAAGATCGCGCGCCGTCTCCGGCTGACGCAGATAGAGATGCGCATCGGCGGCGGCGATCAGGGCATGAGCAGGAAGAGCCACGCCCTGACGCTGAAGATCCTGGTACTCGGCAACGACATCCGTCATACGCACCCGGTCGCGCAGCGCGACCATGCGGTCGAACCGTGCCCGCATGGCATCGCTCCGGGACTCCTCCCCCTCCCGCGACCACCGCGCGATCAGCGTGTCGAGCGCCGCGATTGCACGATCGCTGGCGGCGAAGCGCCGCTCCTCGCTGGGGGGCTCTAATACGCCCCAGCGCACCAAGGCGGCAGCCCCGTCGCGATCGATTCGACGCAACTCTGCGGCTGTCAGGAGCCCCGGGTGCTCGTCGGCCAGCCGGCGGGCAACCTGCGGTGCGCCCATGTCGTTGATTGCCAGGATGCGGTCGCGTCGGGCCTCGCGGTGGGCGGGATCGAGCTTCAGGGCCCGGTCGATATAGCGCAGGGCCTCGACCGGCTTCTTTTGCGCCGAGACGGCATAGCCGGCCGCCAGCAGAACCTCCAGCCGTTCGCCGCGCGCCCTTAAATCGGTGTCCGCCAGCGTAAGAGCAGGCGTGACCTGGCCCAGATCAGCGAGGCTGCGGATCGCGCCGGCGACAAGACGCGCATTCTCGGGAGAGCGGGACAGACCCTCGCGGTAGAGAGCGAGCGCATCGCCCGCCCTCCTTAGATGGCGATAGGCCAGGCCGGCCGCCTCAGTCACATAGTCGGGATGCGGGCCGGGGGCGAGCGTGAAGACATCGACCGCGTCGCTGTCGCGTGCTGCCCAGACTAGGACAACGACGAGATCACGCGCGATCTCGATATCGCCTGGATGTTCGCGACGAAGGCGCTCTAGAATCGCCAGTGCTGCTGTCGTATCGCCCTGGCGCGCCAGCCGCACAGCGCTCTCGTGCTCGGCAGCCCAGGGACGCGCAGCATTGGTTTCATCAGCAAGGGCGGTCGCGATCCCGTATGGCCAGCCTGTCACCGGCTGTATCGCCAGGACAGGGCTGGTGATCAGAAAAATCATGAGCGCGCGACGCAACACCATCGTGTCGTTGGCTTGCTATCTCAGGCTGACGAGATCGAGGATCGCATTGGACCATTCGACGACGATTGCGTGGTCGACGGCGACGAAGAGCGCGGGCCCTATAGCCAAAGTGATCAAGCTTGCGGCCAGATACCCCGCCACCTCCCACCGACGACGAGTGCCGGCCCAGAGGCCGGTGATGGCTGGCGGTACTGCTACGATCGGCATGGGTGTATTCCGTTTCGGCTGCGCTGCGCCGTAAGCGCGGCGAAGGTCGTGAGCCAACGCTCCGTCTGGCGAGACTAGGCGTTATTCGTGAGAAGGTAGGGCGCGCTCCCGGCGGAGCGCGCCCACCGCATTGTCGCTTTGTGCGCGTTACTTGATGAGGACGGCCACGTTCCGGTTCTGGGGCTCACGCATACCGTCGGCTGTCACGACCAACGGCTGGGTTTCGCCCTTGGCCACCATGACGATCATGTTCGGGGACACGCCGTTGCGTACCAGGACCGCTTTGACCGCGTCCGCGCGCCGCTGCGAGAGCCCCATGTTGTAGCCATCGGCTCCGGCGCGATCGGCATTGCCCGTCACCGTGACATTGGCAACACCGCCGCGGCGGACCGCGTCGCTGACGCCCTTGAGGACGCTCATCCCTTCGGCTGTGACCGTCGCCTGATCGAAATCGAAGAAGGTGATGTAAGCCTGCTGGCGAGCGACCGGCGTGGCTGCCGGTGCGGCAGCTGGGGCGATGGTGGCGGCCGGCGCGGCCGCGACCGGGCGAGCTTCGAGCTCAGCGACCGCCGTGTAGTAGCCATCCCGGCAGTTCTGGACCTTGCTCTGTAGCCAGGGCTCGACGGTGGTGGGGTTGGGCGGCGCGCCGACCAACTGCGGGTCGCTGGCCTCGTCGAGCCAGCAATCGAAGGCGGCCTGGGCGCGGGCGGCGGTGGCCGGCAGGCGGGTGGTGGCACCATCGTTGAAGGCTGTGATCAGGCGGCTACGCGCACTGGTCAGCTCGGGCTCGAGCCGCACCGGGACGCTCGCAACCACGATATCGGGCTGAACGATCTCGCCGCGGCCGGCGGCCATCGACTTGCGCGCGAAATGCTCGGAGCCGGTGAAGTCGCGCTGCCCTTCCCACTGGTTCGCGGCCATGCCGCGATAGTGATTGCTCAGGTTGCGGGTGAACTCACTGCCCGAGGGCTGGGGCGAGGCTTCGGACTTCTGGTAGTCGGTGGTGCAGGCGCCGAGTAGGAGGGCGCAACTGCTGAGCAACGTGATCGCGAGGGTATTTTTCATTTTGGCAGCCTTGTCGTATGAGTTTTCTGGCGCAGACGCCGCGCAGACACGGTCGTCCGGTGAGGCGCTTCATGAGAAGCGTCCCGTTTCACAATCGAAGAGATTGATTGAAAGCCGCCAGAAGGAAGGTGGGACACGAGGGCCGGTGAAGGCGGTTCGGGTCGCAAAGACTCTGGCTCTCCCACCGCCGACATTAAGCTTGGCGGTAGCAGAAAGCAAGTTTTTATTTAAGAAGTTCCGTAGTCATTTGCTCGCACACAATAATTTCATAGATAAACGACTAAAGAGTTTCTTGTCTCTTAATAGTTATACCAATCTGTCGATGGCCTCTATTGTAGTGCTGCGTTTGCCGTTTTAGGCAGGGGCGGGCGGGCGACGACCCTCCTAAACACTTCAGATCCGGGTCACCACCACTTCAGACATTCATCGATTTGCTTCGCGCCTGGTCCTGCTGACCGGATGCGATGCGGCACACGGCCGCGCCATGCAACACGCCCCGCGCGCTTAAGCGCCGGATTCGAGACCCGATTTGGGAATCCATAATCACCACCGCCCGGCATTTGCCGTCCGGCGTATCGCCACCACCCGTACGATGGGGATAAATCGGCGAATCATGCACAGCGAACTAGCAAGCTTCAGCGCCGGATAGCAGAGCTCCTTGACCATCTGCAAACAGGTAATGGAGAGATCGGCGCTCGCCGTGGAATTCAACGAGCTCCGCAGCGAAATGGATTTTCCTAGCCGCCTATTCCGCGGCCGGGAGCGGTCAAACTGCTAGTCAAATGAATTTCCGCTTTGGGTCAAAGGCGGACCGCGACTGCCTACCGTCGCGGACCGATTTACGTCCGCTTCGTGCCAAAAGCGGACCTACGCTGCCGGCCAGATGGCCCGGGCCGCTTCCGCAAGCCGCGCCAACTTGGCGCGCTCATCAGCTTCGGTCACAGGGTTGCCAGCCACGGTGCTAGCGAAGCCGCATTGCGGGCTGATTGCCAGGCGTTCAAGGTCGATGAATTTCGTCGCCTCGTCGGTGCGCCTGCGCAAAGTCTCGACGCTCTCGAGCTCCGGCACCTTGCTGCTGACCAGGCCGAGCACGACCCCCTTGCCCTTCGGCACGAAACGCAGCGGCTTGAAGTCGCCGGCGCGCGGCGTGTCGTATTCCAGCAGGAAGTGGTTCACGTCCGTGTTGGCGAAAAATCGCTCGGCCACTGAGTCGTAGCCGCCCTCGGCCAAGTAGCGGCCCTTGAAGTTGCCGCGGCACATATGGACGGCCACGACCATTTCGGCCGGCCGGTTGGCCACGGCCTGGTTGATCGCCTCGATATAGAGATCGACGAGCTGGTCGGGATCGCTGCCGTCGGCCTTGACCTTCTCACGGGCCGCCGGATCGCAAAGCATGGCGATAGCCACCTCATCGAGCTGCACGTAGCGGCAACCCGCCTTGGCGAGGTCTGCAATCTCCGCTTGGAACACCTTGCCGAGATCGACGAAGAACGCCTTGGCATCGGCATAGAGCCCCGGCTCGGCATACTGCCGGCCGCGCCAGAAATGCATGGTCGAGGGTGCGGGTAGAGTGATCTTGGCCGTCGCCTGGGTGGCGCCGTGCAGGAACTGGTACTCGTCGAGGGCGATCGGCCCCGCGCGCTTCACCTTGCCCGCCACGTGCGGCGCCGTGAACTCGGCCTCGTGCCCGTGATCGTCGCGAAACTTGAAGGCGGCGTTGCGTACCTCCAGCCCGTCGGTCTTCTCGACGAAGCGGCTCCAGTACGACCCGCGGCGGAACTCGCCGTCCGTCACCACGCCGTAGCCGGCGTCTTCCTGCAGGCGCAGCACGTCGCGGATGCTCTCATCCTGGATCCGCGCAAACTCGACGTCGCCGAGCTTCCTGCCGGCGTGCTCCTTGAAGGCTTGGCGAAGTTTGGCCGGGCGCAACAGGCTGCCGACATGGTCGGCACGGAACGGCGGGCGGCCCGTAGGACGGATCGACGACGGCATCGCGTTTCTCCCGCGGCAGGTTTGGCCTGCCGAATTCTATAGATCAATAGATGGCATTCTGCGCATGATCGTGCGACAAGGCAACCGGTTCTCCGCATCAGTGGGACGCCATGAAAGCCGTCGCCGAACTTCGCCCCCGCCGTTCGCGCCAGGGTCCGCGCCGCCGGGCCAGCGAGATCATCGACGCCGCCGCCCAGGTCTTCGCCGAGCGCGGCTTCCACGGCGCGTCGACCCAGGACATCGCCGATGTCCTCGGCATCTGGCAGGCCAGCCTCTACTACTATTTCGCTTCCAAGGAGGCGGCCCTCGAGCAAGTCTGCACCCGCGGCGTCGAGGGCTTCCTTGAATCGGCGGCCGAGATCGTCGCCTCTCCCGGCACCGCGACCGAGAAGGTGCAACGGCTGATTGAGTCCCATTTGACGCCGGTTCGCGAGCGCACCGCCTTCGTGAAGGTCTTCCTCAAGGAACGCCAGCATCTGCCCGATGAGAGCCGCCGGCGCATCGGCCGCCTGTCGCGTGCCTACGAGCGGTTGATCGAGGGCGTGCTGAAGACCGGCGTCGCCAATGGCGAATTCCGTGCCGATCTCGACTGCCGCCTCGCCACCCTGGGGTTCCTCGGCATGCTGAACGCCGCCAGCATGTGGTACGGCAAGGAAGGCGGCGCCACCATCGAGCGCATGAGCGAGGAGTTCGGCCGCCTGCTGCTCGACGGTATGCAGGTGAGCCGCCCCACTCGCGCGGCCCGCGGTAAGCCGCGGGCCTGAGCCGGCGCGTCCTGCCGGAATCCGGTTGCGTAGTTTCTATTAAACTATAGAATTTCGGCAAAACGGGAGGTTTCGCAATAGCGCCCATGGCTCGCCAGCCGCCCCTGTCGCGCGCGGCGCGGCGCCGCATGACGGCGCCGGGGTTGCTCTGCGAGCGCGCTCGCACGACGCCCGAGGGCGTCGCCTTCCGCTCCAAGCATCTCGGCATCTATCGCGAACGCAGCTGGCTGGACTACGCCACGCTGGTCGCACGCTGCGCCAAGGCCTTTGCCGGCCTCGGCCTCAAGCCCGGCGACCGGGTCGCCATCATGGGCGATGCCTGCGAGGAATGGGCGGTCTGCGACCAGGCGGCGCAGGCGCTCGGCGCCATCGTCTACGGCATCTATCCCACCGCCTCGACGCCGGAAATCGAGTACCAGATGAAAGACGGCGGCGCCGTCATCTTCGTCGCCGAGAACCAGGAACATGTCGACCGCATCCTGCCGTTGCTCGATCGCCTGCCGGGTCTCGCCTGGATCGTGGTGATCGATGACGCGGCGATGTTCGCCTACGACCATCCGAAGCTCCGTCCCTATCAGGCACTGATTGACGAGCAGACCGGCAATCTAGCCTGGCTCGACCATCAGGCGCGGCTGCTCGATCCCAACGCGCCGGCCTTCATAGTCTACACCTCCGGCACCACCGGCCATCCCAAGGGCGCCTTGATCAGTCACGGCCGGCACCTGGCCGCGACGCTGTCGCTGGTGGAGTGTTACCCGACGCTCGCCAACCGGCCGCACCGCACGGTGGTTTATCTGCCGCTCTGCCATGTTCTGGGGCGCGATGTCGCCGTCACCCTTCCGCTGATCTCCGCCGTCGTGCCGCATTACGGCGAGGACGTCGAAGACTTCACCACCACCCTGTTCGAGATCGCGCCCACGGTGCTGTTCACCGTGCCGCGCTACATGCAGAAGTTCGCCGCCCAGATTCTCGTCGGGCTGGGCAACAGCTCGCCCCTCAAGCGCGCCGTCTATGGCGCGGCGCTCCGGCTGGCGCGGCGCTACGTGTGCGGGCGCTGGGAGAACAAGGTCTCCTTCCCAATCATGGCGCTGCAGGGCCTGGCGCATGCCACCGTCTTCCGCCCGATCCTCAACAAGATCGGTTTCGATGCGCTGGAGCTGGTGATCTGCGGCGGCGCGCCGCTTCCGGCCGAGACCATGGCGCTGTGGCACATGTACGGCGTCAATCTCGTCGAGATCTACGGCCAGACCGAGGCGGCCGGCGGCATCATCACCGGCCAGCGCGGTCCCTTTCCCCGCCCCGGCGACGTGGGCACGGCACCACCGGGCTGGGACGTGCGCTTGGCCGAGGACGGCGAGGTGCTTGTCCGCGGCGCCGACCTGTTCGAAGGCTACTGGGCCAACGACGAAGCCACGCGCGGCGTGATGCACGAAGACGGCTGGATGCGCACCGGCGACATCGGCGAATGGCGCGACGGCGCGCTACGGCTCGTCGATCGGGCGCGCGACTTTATCGTCACCTCCGGCGGCAAGACCCTGTCGCCTTCGTTCATCGAGAACCAGCTGAGAGCTAGCCCTTACGTGGCCGAGGCGATGGTCGTCGGCCACGGCCGCAAGTATCTCGCGGCGCTGATCGAGATCGATTTCGATACCGTTTCGGACTGGGCCCGCAGCCGCAACGTCTCCTACACCGGCTTTACCAGCTTGGCCGACAATGCCCAGGTCACCGCCCTGATCCGCGCCGAGATCGACAGGATCAATGCCCAGCTGGCCCGCGTCGAGCAGATCAAGGCTTTCCGCATTATTCCCAAGGCGCTCGATCCCGAGGAGGAAGGTGAACCAGTCACACCGACCCGCAAGGTCAAGCGCGCCCAGATGCAGGCGCGCTTCAGCTCATTGGTCGACGCCATGTACGACGACGAAGAAGAACGGCTGGTCAGCGACGAGATCGGGGGCGTGCTCAAAGCTTCCTGACCGTCACAATCATCAAAATAAAGAGAGGGAGAAACGAACATGCGGAAATCAGGTCTGGCCTTTGTGGCCATCGCGGCAATGGCGGCCGTACCCGCCGCCGCGCAGGATGCCTATCTCGTCGGCGTCACCGGCGCCATCACCGGCCCGGCGGCCGGTTCCTATGCCCCGGTCGTCGAGGCGCTGCGCCTCTACATCGACCGCGTCAACGCGGCCGGCGGCGCCAACGGCAAGCCGATCCGGCTGATCATCCAGGATGATTCGGCCGAGCCGTCGAAGGCCGCGGCCAACGCAAAAAAGCTGCTGACCCAGGACAATGTGCAGCTCCTGATCAACGCCAGCCTGTCGTCGACTTACGCCCCGATGGTGGCTGAGATCACGCGCGCCCGCGTGCCGCTGCTCTTCACCGGCGGCGTCTGCCCGAAGGACGTCTACCCCAAGGCCAACGACATGCAGTTCTGCACCACGGCCTACGCGGCGAATTACGACAGCCGCGCCACGCTGTCCTTCGTCAAGGACACGGCGAAGGAGCCGGTACGCCTTGGCCTCGCAGCGATGGCCATTCCGATCTCGCGCGGCGAGATCGATTTCGCCGAGGAGCTGTCGAAGACCATGGGCATGACGCCGGTGGACAAGGAGATCATCCCGCCACCCACCCCCGACTACACGCCCTTCGCCACCAAGCTCAAGGACGCCAACCCGAACTGGGTCTACTCTTGGGCGCCCTGGGTGACGCAGGTGCGCACCCTTGAAGGACTGCGCAAGCTCGACTGGAAGGGCAACTACATCGCCTGGGCGCATATTGAGTCGGAACTCGAGCTCGCTCGCCTCAAGGACGCCAACCTCTACGTCGTCGGCGCGAACTCGCTGTTCCAGGACAATCTGCCGGTCCACCAGGAGATCCTCGCCGCGGCCAAGGCGGCCAATGTCAGCTACCCGCCGACCCAGATGACCGAAGGCTGGATCGGCGGCATGGCCGTCGAGGCGGCGATGAAGGCGACCCCGTGGCCGCCGACCCCGGCCAAGGTCCATGCGGCGATGCAGGGTCTGAAGATCGACACCAAGGGCCTGCGCGGCGGGCCAATCGAATGGACGGCCGACAACCACTTCCGCACCAAGCAGTATTACCGCGTTTACAAGTGGGACACGGCCAAGAACGCCACCGTCCTGGTGAAGGATTGGTTTGCTTACGACGTGACGCAGTAGGCAGGAAGTAGACAGGCTTTTTTGGTTGTCACCCCGACCAAGCGACCGGTTTCGGGTCGCGCGAGCCGGGGTCCATAGTGCCGTCGGCAAGATGGACCCCGGATCTCGCTGCGCTCGTCCGGGGTGACGATTCAAATGCTTCGCGCTCGTTAACCCATGCAACTCTACGTCAACATCGCCGTCCTGGCGTCGATCTACGCCCTGATCGCCTGCGGCTACGTCCTCATCTATCGCGTAAGCCGGGTGCTTAACCTGGCCCATGGCGAGCTGATGATGCTCGGCTCCTATCTGCTGCTGACCACGGCCTCGCTATTCACCGGCCACCCCTACCTTGCCTTCGCTGCGGCCGCCTTGCTGGCACTGGTGGTCGGCGCGCTCGTCTACCTGTTCCTGCTGCGCCGCATGACCGGCGAGATGGTGCTGGCCGCGGTGCTGACCACGGTGGCCTTGGGCATCCTGCTGCGCGGCGTCATGGTGCTGATTTGGTCGGCCTCGCAGCAGTACCCGCGTGAGGCGCTCGGCTGGGCCAATCCGGCGATCGCCCTACCGGGTGGGGCTCGCATCTCGACCTTCGCCCTTCTGCTGATCCTCAGCACGGCGGCTGTCTATCTCAGCCTGTTCGTCTTCCTGCGTTTCAGCCGCTGGGGCATCCGCATGCGTGCCGCCGGCCAGAACCCGCTGCTCGCCGCCCAACGCGGCATCAGCCTGCACGGCGTCTACGCGCTGGCCTGGGGCCTCTCCACCTTCACCGGCGGGCTGGCCGGCATGCTGCTGGCAATGGATTCTGGCCTCGACGGCACCATGGTGGTGATCGGCCTCAAGGCCTTTCCGGCGGCCCTGGTCGGCGGGCTCGACAGCCTGGTCGGCGCGCTGCTCGGCTCTTTGATCATCGCCGCCGCGGAGATTTTCCTGATCCATCACGTCGATCCGCTGCTCTCGGACGTCGTGCCGTTCCTGGTACTGATCGCCATGCTGGTGATCCGGCCCTGGGGCCTGTTGGGCACCAAGGAAGAGCTCGATCGTGTCTAAGTCCTTGCCCCGCGCCAGCGGCTATTTCCGCACCTCCTACGCCGACGAGCTGCCGCTGGTGCAAACCACCTTGCAGCGCCTGTCGCTGAAAGCAGTCCTGCTGGCGCTCCTGGTCTTCCCGTTCTTCGCCACGTCGTTTCAGCTCGACCTCGCCTGTCAGGTCTTCCTCGCCGCCATCGGCGCCCTGTCGCTGATGCTGCTCACTGGTTATGCGGGCCAGGTCTCCCTCGGCCATGCCGGGCTGATCGCCGCCGGCGCCTTCACCGCCGGCATCCTGGCCAAGGAGCTCAACGCGCCGTTCTGGGTCACGATCCCGGCCGCGGCCGTGGTCGGCGCGCTGCTCGGCGTGGTCTTCGGCCTGCCCTCCTTGCGCCTGCGCGGCCTCTACCTCGCGGTGAGCACGCTGGCCCTGCATTTCGTCGTGGTCTATCTCGGCGGCGAATACGAGACCAAGCGCGGTTACTCCACCGGCATCGTCGTCGATCCGCCGAAGCTCGGCGGCTTCGAGCTGATCGACGGCCGCCTCTGGTACTTCGTCATGCTGGCCTTCGCCGTCGGCACCCTGCTGATCTGCCTCAACCTGCTGCGCGGCCGCACGGGCCGGGCTTGGCGAGCCATCCACAGCCACGAGACCGTCGCCGAGGCGCTGGGCATCGGCATCGCCGGCTACAAGCTGCTTGCCTTCGTGGTCAGCTCGGCGCTCACCGCGGTGGCCGGCGCCCTCTTTGCCTATTACCGGGGCTTCGTCTCGGTCGAGGCCTTCTCGCTGTTCCTCTCGATCCAGTATGTCGCCATGGTGATCATCGGCGGCATGGGCTCGCTGCTCGGCGCCATTCTCGGCGCGGTCTTCGTCACCCTGTTCCCCTATGCGATCGAGAACGGCATGCGCCTGCTGCCCGGCGCGGAGAAACTGGCGGGCGCGGTGTTCGCGGTGAACTACGCCGCCTTCGGCCTGGTCATGGTGCTGTTCCTGGTCTTCGAGCCGCAGGGACTGGTCGGCATCTGGAAGCGCCTGCAGAGCTATTTCGTGCTCTGGCCGTTCAAGCACCGGCCGCTCGCCTCGGGGCGCCGATGACCGCCCTCCTGCAGGTCGAACAGCTCGAGGTCGTCTACCAGCGGGCGATCACCGCCGTGCAGGGCATCAGCCTGGTGGTTCAGCCAAACCAGATCGTGGCGCTGCTCGGTACCAACGGCGCGGGGAAGAGCACGACCTTGCGCGCCATTTCCGGCTTCCTCGGCCTCGACGACGCGCGGGTCACCGAAGGCGCGGTGCGCTTCAAGGGCGAGCGCATCGAGACCCTGTCGCCGCAGGACATCACCCGGCGCGGCATCGTGCTGGTACCGGAGCGCGACAAGGTGTTTCCCAACCTGACCGTCGCGGAGAACCTGATCGCCAACGCGCCGCGCGGCATGACCCTGGCCGAGCGCCGGCGGCTGCACGAGCTGGTGCACCAATATTTCCCGAAGCTGGCCGAGCTCAAGGGCCGTGAGGCCGGCTACCTCTCGGGCGGCGAGCGCCAGATGCTGGCCATCGCCGGGGCCATCGTCTGTGGGCCGGCGCTGCTGCTGGTCGATGAGCTGTCGTTGGGCCTCGCGCCGGTGGCAGTCGAGGAACTGACGCGGCGCCTGGTCGAGATACGGCGCGAGCTTGGCATCGCCATCCTGTTGGTGGAGCAATCGGCGGCGGTGGCTTTGGAAATAGCCGATCACGGCTACGTGCTGGAGAACGGTCGCGTGGTGCTCGACGGCGACGGCCCGCGGCTCAAGAGCCATCCCGATATCCAGGAGTTCTATCTCGGCGGCTCGGGCGAGCGCCGCAGCTATCGTACCGTCAAACAATACCGCCGCAGCCGGAGATGGTATGGCTGACCTGGCGGTCGAGAATCTCGCCTTGCGCTTCGGCGGACTGACCGTGCTCGACGGCGTCTCGCTGTCGGTTGAGCCGGGCGAGCTTTACGCCCTGATCGGCCCCAACGGCGCTGGCAAGACCAGCGTGTTCAACTGCATCAGCGGCCTCTATCGCGGCGAGGGCCGCATCCGCTTCCGCGATCGCGACCTCAACGGCCTGGCGCCACATGTCATTGCGCGCCTGGGCATCTCCCGCACCTTCCAGCACGGCGAGCTGTTCGGCGGTATGAGCGTACTCGACAACCTGCTGGTCGGCCGGCACGCCCGCATGGAGACCCGGCCGTGGGCCGAGGCGCTGTTCACGCGCGGCGTGCGCCGCGCCGAGGTCGAGCACCGCGAGGCGGCCGAACGCGTGCTCGATTTCGTCGAGCTGCAGCGCTATCGGCACACGCCGGTCAGTGGCTTGCCCTTCGGCATCCAGAAGCTGGTCGGCTTCGCCCGGGCCCTGGCCATGGAGCCGGCCCTGCTGCTGCTCGACGAGCCCTCGGCGGGCCTGAGTCGCGACGAGCGCGAGGATCTGGCGCGCTTCATCCTGCGCATCAAGCACGAACTCGGCCTGGCCATGATCTGGATCGAACACGATATGCAGATGGTGGCCGACCTCGCCGATCGGCTGCATGTGCTGGACTATGGACGCAGTCTGGCTGTCGGCGTACCGGAGACAGTTCTTGAGGATCCAAAAGTGATCGCGGCATATCTCGGTGCTCAGCACGCGAGGTGAGGTCGTAGCAGCCATAGTCCGCTTCGTGCCAGGAGCGGACTCGACCGGGCGCTCGCAGCAAGTCTCAGGACCTTACAGCGGGCCCTCTTGCGCGCTCTCGTTTTACTTGGAAACAGCGAGAGCGGCGGCGCCTTGTGGGAGGCGCCGCCGTCCGTTTGCTCAGGCGGCCCGGATCGTAGCGATGAAGGTGTCGACCTTCAGGCTCAGTGTCTCGGACTGCTTGGCGAGTTCGCCCGATGAGGCGAGGACCTGCGATGCCGCCGCGCCGGTCTCGGTTGCCGCTTTCGTGACGCCGCCGATATTCGCATTGACCTCCGACGTGCCGGCCGAGGCCTGCTGCACGTTGCGGGCGATCTCCTGTGTCGCCGCACCCTGCTGTTCGACCGCCGCAGCGATGGTCGTGGCGATCTCGTTAATTCGGCTGACGGTCTGGGTGATGGCGCCGATGGCATCCACCGACTGACCTGTGGCGGCCTGCATTTCGCTGATCTTGGCGCTGATCTCCTCCGTTGCCTTGGCCGTCTGGTTGGCCAGGCTTTTGACCTCGGAGGCCACGACCGCGAAGCCCTTGCCGGCCTCACCGGCGCGCGCCGCCTCGATCGTGGCGTTGAGCGCCAGCAGATTGGTCTGGCTGGCGATGTCATTGATCAGCTTGACCACGTCACCGATGCGCTGGGCCGCCTCCGCCAGACCCTTGATCTGGGTGTTGGTAGTCTGCGCCTGTGTGGCGGCCTGGCCGGCAATCTGCGCCGACTCCGACACCTGACGGCCGATCTCGGCGATGGACGAGGACAGCTCCTCGGCGGCTGAGGCCACGGTCTGCACGTTAGTCGAAGCCTGCTCCGAAGCCGCGGCGACCGCCGTCGACTGCCGCGAGGTTTCCTCGGCGGTGGACGTCATCGACTTCGCCGTGGTCTGGAGCTCGGTCGAGGCCGACGACACCGTCTGCACGATACCCTTGACGCTCGCCTCGAAGTCGTCGGCCATCTTGTTCATGGCCGCACGCTTCTCGGATTCGGCACGCGCCTCCACTTCCTTCTGCTCGGCCTGCAGGCGGCGGTTCTCCATGCCCGCTTCCTTGAACTTCTCCAGCGCCCCGGCCAGTTGGCCGACTTCGTCTTTCTGGCCCAGCGCCGGCACGACAACGTCGAGGTTGCCACCGGCCACCTGTGTCATCGCCTGCGTCATGGCGCCCAGCGGACGCGAGACGGCGAGGCTCATGAGCAGCGCGCCCAGCGCCGCCAGGCCCACCATCAGGGCGCCGTTGACGATGATTGCGGTGGTGGTCATGCCCAGCGCCTCGCTCACCTCGGTGGCGCGGGTGGCCAGCAGGCTCCGCTCGATCCGCTCAATCTCGCCCAGCTTGTCGCGGAAGGAGTCGACGAAGCGCTTCCCCACACCGTCGCGCTCGATCTTTGCCGCGTCGTCGCGCGTCTCGGCCTTGGCCATCAGCTGGCGTACCTTGGCGCCGACCGCCTCCTCCCACCCCCGCGACAGGGATTCGAGCTCGCCCAGGCGGGCCTGCTGCGCCGGATTGTCGGAGGTAAGCTGGCGGACATGGGCCATTTTTTCGGCGAATAGTCTGTTGCCGGCCTCATAGGGGCCGAGGCTCGCGGTGTTGCCAGTGATGATGTAGCCGCGGATGCCGGTCTCGCGGTCGACCATGGCGCTCATCAGGTCGTCGAGGTCAGCCAGCACCTTGTAGGTGTGCTCTGACCAGTGGGTCGCCGACTGGATGTGGCTCTTCTGCTGGTAGATGATGGCGCCGGCCGCCAAGGACACGACGGCCATTAGGGCAAAGGCTAGCAACAGCTTTGTCGATACACGCAGGTTCATGAAAGCACGCACGGCTGATAACTCCTCACTCTCAAATTTTTTCGCCGCTTGGTTGAGGCGGCTGGTGCACTCAAGCTAGCAGCGAAGGATGAACAAATCCCTGAGATGCCCGGCGTAGTGCCGCGTAAGCCACTTAAACGGTATCTTATTAATCAATGCTCGGTTGAGACGCTTCAATCCCCCGTGAGGGTCCGCTTAGGGTCAAATGCGGACATCTAGTGCGTAACCGCGCCTTTTTGTTCGTAGACAAGAGTACTTTTCTACTGAGCAGCGGTTGCAGCCACTATGGCTATCCCGGCTTTGCCCGAAACCGGAGCTCCCGCAGCTAATCCGGAGCGTTGCCGTGTAGGTGGCCCCCTCGCATCCCGCCGTTGACGAAGGCACCGCCGAATTTTATTTTCGGTGGTCTTTGCAGCGGGGAAAAGGATGTATCGGGTTAACATTGTCCGGAAGCAAGCCGCGACTTTTCGCGATCTAGCTCGGGAAGAGCGGGACTCGAAAATTCGAGATCGGCTTCAACGGCTCGCCGCTGAATGCGAGGCCCTGGCCCAAGAACTCGATCGCGGGCCACAGCAGGTTCTCCCTGACCATGCGCCTGGTAAATCTCATGCAGTAGGGGAACCTAACTGAGCCGCGAACAGGTCTTGGATCTTGTAGGCATACGCTCCACGCGGGCTATCGACGACAGAGGTAATTGTTTCGCCGTCCACGAAATCGAAGCCAGCGGCTATAGCGCCGGTGCTGAGACTGATGGTTCGCAGGCCGTGAACATAGGTCGCGAGGCCTACTTTTTTGGCGGCCGCACAGAAACGCGCCATTTCAGCAATAATTCTAGCCTCGGACTGACCTGCCGTGGAGTTGTGCTCAATTCCTAACGCAGCGACGCCCGTCTCACTGGCTGGCCTGAACAAAGAGTGGCCTAAGGTGGTGCGAAGTAGAACGCCCCGGCTAAAGCCTTTAAGCGCCGTCGCCATCTCAAACAACCGATTATGCGGAATGCCCGCCGGAACACCAGTGAGCTCAAACACAATTCGCTTTGTGGCCCGAGAAGGTATCCCGCGCTGGCAACGCTCAATATAGGCCATGCGACGCTGGCTCACAGCGAGCGTCTCGAAATGCACCGGCAGGCAGAGTAGCAGGGGCTGACCTGCTGCGTCCAGGCGACGCAAATCACCAATAACGCGCTTCTGGACAAGCTGGTCGAGGCGAATTGCGACAGAAGGCTCGTTAAGACGAGGAATCCCGCCCTCGCCGACGAGCAGGCGGCCGGCCGGGCAGGTCTGAGCAGGGGCGCAGACGAATGTCGTGATGGCACTCCGCTTTACGTCCCACATAGGACGGTAGACCAGCTGCACCTGCGCCAGAGGGTCGCTGGTCTCTTCATCATCCCACCAAGACTCGTCAGTCTGCGCTTGGTCAGCCGGCGCGGCTCCACCACCAGCCTTTGTACCGTCCTCAGAAAATTGCGCCGCGAGCACTTCGACGCTCGGGATATCCTCGAAGGCAAATTTTCCCTGGATGTGCGAGACCATTGTCTTGACCTCGAGATCTTCCGGAGCGATCTCGTCACCCAACAAGCGCTTCGTGATTTCCTCAGCGATAAGAGCACATTTAAGCTTTGCCTGATCCTCGGTTAGACTAGCGAAGATAATGAGATAATGGAGTTCCTTGTAACGCGTATAGACGTCAGCAGGCATCAGTCGACGCTCGATCGCCTTCCGCGTAATTTCATCAGCTCGCTCGGCGAGCCTGGGCCAGCGGTCTCCGAGCTTTTCTTTGATCTTCGAGAGACCTATAAAATTTACTTTTCCCGCTAGCGGCTTCGCGTCCTTGCCAACAAGGCCGCGCAAATGCTCCTCGAACTCCTCTTGGAGCACCAGACGGACCACCGGCTTGGCCTCACTCGCCGTGCGGCTACCGGGTTTCACCTCGTCCTCCAACAACTGGGAAAGCTTTGCCCCGACCCGAGTGAATAGTGTGTTTTCAGCCATAGCATCCCCTTGCGAGCTCATGGCGTCGCTGCTGCCTTTGCCACAAGATCGTCGATCGCCTGCAGTATTTCCTTAGGCTCAAAGGGCTTCGCGAAAGCTCGATTAGCGCCGAATTGTTCAGCCACCTGAAGGAAACTCATATTTCCTACACGGCCGCCGCCTGAAATCGCGATGATGGGCACCTTCGCCGCTAGACGGCGGATGTCCCGAATCGTCTCAATACCTTCTTTCTCGGGCATCAGTAGGTCGGTAATCACCAAGTCAGGCTTATACTCGGTGAAGGCAGCCAAGCCCTGCCTGCCGTCGTTGGCGAAATGAAACTCATGGCGTCCCCGCGTAAGGATCGCCTTGAGCGTTTCCCTGACAATACGGTCGTCATCGATTACCAGAATCCGCGACATTGCATACTCTCCTTATGCGGCAGCGATTTGCTGATCAGCGGTATGGGCGAAAGGCAGCAAGATGGTGAACGTGGTGCCGCGCCCCACTTCGCTCTCGGCAGTAATCACCCCACGATGGCTTCGAATAATCCCGTGGACGACCGAGAGACCGAGCCCGGTCCCCTCACCGACGCCCTTGGTAGTAAAGAACGGCTCAAACACGCGCTGAAGCGTCCGCGGATCCATGCCACAACCATTGTCAGAGACGCGCACTCGCGCGAACCCTCCAGCAGCGATCCCGCCTGACAATCCGGCCGCAGCCACATGATCCGCTTGTACCGCGTCCACGGTGATTGCGATCTCTCCATGCTTTCGTCCGATTGCGTGAGCAGCATTGGTGCAGAGATTCATGATGACCTGTACCAGCTGATTGCCATCCGCCTGCACGGGTTCCATTTCGTCGGCAACATCGAGAGCAATCGCAACATTCGGGCTCAGGGTTGCCGCGAGAAGGCGATGAGCCTTTTTAACAATCTCACCCAGCTGCACGGGTTCGGTCCGTGGCATTTCCTTTCGGCTAAATGCGAGAATCTCCGCGACCAAGTCGCGGGCACGATATGCAGCATCAAGAACCGTGTGCAGACTTTCGCGGTCTGAATGATCCTCCGGCAGCGCGTCTAGAGAAAGCCTGCTCAAGGCGATGATGGGAACGAGCGTATTGTTGATGTCGTGAGCTATTCCACCCGCCAGCGTTCCTATTGCCTCGATTTTCTGCGCCTGACGAAGCTGAGCCTCTAGTTCCGCCTTCTGTCCGTCCGCCAACTTCTGATGGGTAACGTCGAACAGCACGCCATCCCACACCAGGTCTCCAGTAGCGAGCTTCCGCGGCTGGATCTTCAACTGAAACCACTTCTTCTCCCCGTCCTTGTTGGTGCACGGGTATTCGATCTCGACCGGCAAGGCTTCGCAACGCGCCTTGCGCATCGCCGCGCGGAAGCGGGCCAAATGGGTCTCATCGATGTGTCGGCGTGCGATGTCCCGATCATTTGCCCACTCTGTGGCGGTGTAACCGGTGATCTCCTCGCATCGCTCGCTAACATAGGTTGAGTACGCGCTTCCGTCCGGGCGAATTATCCTTTGGAATATCACGCCAGGCAGATTGGAAGCCAAGCTGCGAAGCTTCTCTTCGCTCTCTCTGAGTTTTTCTTCAGCTTGGACGCTTTCCGTGACGTCAAAAACGACACCGTCCAACTGAATTTCGCCGTTGGACAGCTGACGCGGGCGAAACAGGGAGCGCCACCATCGGCGCGCACCCGATTTATTGACGACCTGGAACTGAACCTCAGCCGGCTCCAGTGTCTTCAACGCGGCGTGCTTGGCCGAATCAAATGCGGCCCTAAACTCGGGAACTACGGAGTTCCTAGTGAGCAGCGGCTCAGCCAGCCATTCCTCGGCTGTGTAGCCGCTCAGTTCCAGGCAGCGATCGCTGACATAGGTATAGCGAAATGCACCACCCGGCTTTCCAACTCTCTGGTAGATGACGCCGGGAATGTTCGCAGCAATACCGCGAAGTCGTTCTTCGCTCTCGCGAAGACGTTCCTTGGCCAGAACCGATGCCGTGACATCGGTCTGCACGCCAACAAAGTGCGTTACACGGCCGTCACCGTCGAGGACCGGAGATATATTGACGTCGAGATAAAGCGGCTGACCGTCCTTGCGGTAGTTGAGCAGGCTCGCTCCGAAAGGACGGGCTTCGACGACCGCCTGTCGGATGCCGGAAATATCTTTGCGATCGGTTCCGGGACCTTGCAGGAACCTGCAGTTGCGGCCCAGAACCTCTTCAGCGCTATACCCGGTGAGGGCGGTGAACCCAGGGTTCGCGTATATGATCGGATTATCGGGCAACGTTGGGTCCGTAATAATAATTCCGCTGTGCGTGGTGGAAATAGCGGCGACGAGCAGTGCGTCTTTTCTGGCGAGCTCGCGAAGCTCTGCCTCGCGCCTGACGGCGTCAGATACGTCAATGTGAATACCTAGATAGCCTCCGTCCGCGAGGCGCGTCTCCTGGATTCGGATCCATCGGCCATCGCTGGCCTGTTCCTGGTGGACGCTACGGGCCGCACGATGGGCGGCCAACCTTTCCTCCAGCCAGGCGCTCTCGCGGCCCAGAGCTTCGGGAATCGAGCGACGAACGACCGCAGTATGGATAAGGGTCTCGAAACGCTGGCCGGCGGTTATGAGGTCGGCGGTTGAGGCATGAATTCGGGCATATGCTGAGTTCCACAACATGAGACGGTCATCAGCGTCAAAAAGCACAAAGCCATTATCGCTTTGCTCTAAGGCGTCGAACAGCAGTCGGCGCGCGCTCCTTGCCTCCTGCTCCGCCAAGACCTCGGCGGTCACCTCCTGGCCGGTGCCCCGATAACCCAGAAAGGTACCGTCCTCCGCAAAAAATGGCTTGCCGCTGAGACGACAATACGGCCTTTTCCCTTTCGTCAACTGAGGCTGATAGGTAAACCCTCGAAAAGGGCGGCGGTGTTTCAGGTCGTCGAGGTGCTCTTGCCACCTCTCGGGCGGATTCGAGTCGCCAAGCAGTTCCTCGCGCGTCTTACCGATCACGGCCGCCGGGTCAACCCCGAGCAGCTCCCGGTACCGACCACCGAAGCGCGTTAATCGGAGGTCAGGTCCCATTTCCCAGTACCAGTCTGACGTGGCTTCAGCAAAGTGCCTTTGGCGTTCCTCGCTCTCGAGAAGTTCCTTCGCCATTCGCTCGCCCTTGTATGTCGCTGCCACAAGGAGGCTTGTAAGAAGTGATACGGCAACAACGAAGGCGAGCAGTCTCAGAACATCGCCGAGAAGCGCGTCCCGCAATTTACGCAGCACCTCATCTTCTGACAGGTGAAGGTTCAGAATAAATGGCACGCCCGCCACGGAACGGCTAACGATGTGCTTTGCTACTGGCAGCGACATCGAAGGATTTGTTTCACTGGATGAGCCACCGGCGCGGGCCACAAAAGCGCCGTCCCGAGTGAGGATGTCCAGAACAGCCGATGTATCGCCCAACAGGTTCCCATAAAAGCGCTCGTAGTAATCCGGACTTATTCCGGCTACCGCCACGCCAGCGAACTGACCGTCTGGGCTGGTTAGACGACGAGCCAAGGGAATGACAGGGAGGCCACTGATGCGGCTGATCCGTAGTGCTCCGATATAGGGCTGAGGTGTTTCAGGGCTGCGCAACGCGTCGAAGTAGTCGCTCTGCGAAAGGCTGACGTTGTCCAGTGGAAACCGCTGGCTATGAGCAATTGCTTGTCCAGTTGCATCGGTTATCGCAATTGCGCGCAGCTGTGGCCCGCGGCTCTCCACCCGACGCAGCTCTTCATGCAGTTGCTCCGCCGACAATCCGGCATTGCCGAGATTGCGGTCAACGACGTCTATCGCCAGGGCCAATGTGCGATCGGCAGCCTCGACAGACTGGATCAAATGCTCATCTAAACTGTGCAAGAGCACGCGGCCCGCTGCCTCAGCCGCTACGAGCGCGTCATGGCGGGCTTCTGCACGCCGCAACATGGTATCTGCCATCGCCGTTGCGATGATCACGATTGCAAAACCGAGGATGCCCAGCCGCAGGCGTCGTAGTGGCTTCGTCGCGAGTCTCGGACTGGATATGCGCATCTCTAAATCTCCGTCGGTCGCGGAGCAGGACGCGGTGGAAGCCCCGTAACCGGAGCTTAGATTTATTCGATCGGGGTTAATATTCCGTCAGTACAGAGGCCAATTCAGCGGCGTTGCGCAATGCTATGCTGCTGTATTCGTCACTATTTTGCTACATGCAGCGCGTGCATTGCTCCCATGCATTGCATGATTTATTGGCGAGTGACTTAATTAATCGCTTATTAACAGTATTTGCTCTATACCAATGCAGCGGGGAACCTTTTCTCTCGCCGAGGAGAAAACGTTGGCCCGCATTCTGATCGCGGATGACGAGAAGATCGTCGTCCACACGATACGACGCATTTTAGAACTGGCCGGACACGTTGTCGTCGTTGCTCAGGACGGCTTGGATTGCGAGTTCATTCTGAGCAAGAGCACCCCTGATCTCGTTGTGATGGACCTCCTTATGCCCAGGCAGACGGGATTCGAAACCGTTGAACGTCTACGAGCGCACGCCTCAAACATAAAGGTATTACTCATATCTGGAGGGGGATACAGCCTCAGTACAGAGCTCGGCGAGCTTGCCAGGCAATGCGGGGCAGATGCGGCACTCTCCAAGCCATTTGAGCCTCAGCAACTGCTTCATGCCATCAACGATCTGCTGCCCTCTCACCTTGCTCTGAGCACTGTCTGACACGCTGGACGGGATCGGCGTGTTCATCCGCCCAATCTAGGCCGCTGGTTTTCTTAGATGCGGTGGATCGCACGCAGGCTTAAGCGGAGCATACGCGGAGAACACGACATGGCGTGCCTTCTTGTTGTCGATGACGATCCGCTCGTCCTTCAGACCATTCGAAAAGTCCTCGAACTTTCCGGGCACGTGGTTTTTGGTGCACGGGATGGGGCCGGGTGCGAGGAGGTCCTCAAGATTGCTCGGCCGGATGTTCTCATTATAGATGTCTTCATGCCGGGGCAGAGTGGCCCCGCCACAGTCGAACGTCTCCGTCGAAAGGGAGTGGAGCTGAAGGTCCTGCTTGTCTCAGGCGGAGGGAACATTCCGAACTGGGACGTAAGCGATGTCGCGAAGCAATGTCGGGCCGATGCTGCACTGTCGAAGCCATTCGAGCCTCGCGTTCTTTTGGAAGCGGTAAAGGCGCTTTTGCCAGTCCCCATCATGCGCGATAACGCCTAGCGCGTAATCGCGCCCGAGCTAAGCGGCCTCCTTGGAAGAGGAGAACCGCCTCGACATCTTGCCCCATATCGCTGCGCCACAGCGAGAAGGTTGGAACCGGCCACCTGGAGCGATGCTGGTGATCTCTAGCCCATAATCCACAAGAAGGTCCGCTCTGGGTCAGAACCGGACAACACGCGCGCGTCAAGAACCCATGACAGTGCGGCTCTGCTCGCGCATGAATTGCGGCAGGTAGAACGGGCCCAGCCCGCCCTTGTTGCTGACGCCCGAGCCCTTCCAGCCGCAGAAGGTCTGGATGCCCGGCCAGGCGCCGGTGGTGGCGCCGGAGCGGCGGTTGGCATAGAGCACGCCGGCCTCGGCGTGAGCGAAGAAATAATCGAGTTCGGCCTTGTCGCTGGTGTAGACGCCGGCCGTCAGGCCATAGGGCACGGCATTGCCGCGGGCGATGCCGTCGGCCAGGCCGTCGCAGTTGGCAATGGCCACAAAGGGCAGAAATAGCTCGTCGCGCAGCAGCGCATGATCGGCCGGTAATCCACTGACAATTGTCGGCTCGACATAAGCACCGTGATCGAACAGCCCGCCACCGCGCCGCTGGCCGCCGGCGACAACGCTACCCTCGCGGCGCGCGGCCGTCACCGCGCGCTCATAACGCGACAGGGCCTCGCCATCGATGACCGGGCCCATGTAGACGTCGCGCTCCTCGGGATTGCCCATCTTGAGGCGCGCGGTCTTGTCGGCGAGCAGCCTGACGAACGGCTCGTAGACCGCCGCCTCGACATAGGCCACCGAACAGGCGCTGCATTTCTGCCCCTGCAGCCCGAAGGCCGAGCGCATTACGCCCTCGGCCGCGACGTCGAGATCGGCCTTGGCGGTGACATAGGCGGGGTTCTTGCCACCCATCTCGACCACAACGGGCCGGGCGTAACGTCCCGCCGCCATCTTGCGGAAGATCTCCATGCCGACCGCATGGCTGCCGGTGAAGGCAACACCGTCGAGCCCAGGATGATCGACGAGGCGGCGCCCGGCTTCCTCGCCGCACACCAGGTTGACCACGCCCGGTGGCACGCCGGCCTCGTGCAGCGCCTCGACCAGCAACCCGCCGGTCAGGCCCGCCTTGGGGCTCGGCTTGTAGACCACGGTGTTGCCGCCGAGCAGCGCGCCCGTGATCATGCTGACCGACAGGGCCAGCGGGAAATTGAACGGCGCAATCACGCCGAACACACCGACCGGCCGCAAGGTGACCGACGTCGCCTCCTGTGGAAACGCCCGCGCCATGTCGCGGCTGAAGCCCTGGTTGCGCTCCATCTCGTCGCAGTAATAGGCGATGAGATCGTGGCTCTCCTCCGCCTCGCCCATCGATTCCATGCGCGACTTGCCGACCTCGATCAGGCAGGCAATGCCCAGCTCGTATTTGCGCCGCGCCAGGATCTCCGCCACGCGGCGCAGGACCGCCACGCGCTCCGTCCACTTCAGGCGGGACCACGCCGGGTAGGCGGCCTTCGCCGCCGCTACCGCGCGATCGATGGCGGCCGGCGATGCCTCGAAGAACTCCCCAAGAGTGACGCGGTCATCGATCGGGCTGGCCGCGGTGTAGGCGGCACCCTCACGATCGGCCCGGCCGCCGATCAGATTCGGCCAGGAGCGGCCCAGGCCTTTCTTGAAATCGGGGATGAGACCATCAAGCTTGTCGTGGACCGGCGCGAAGTCGACGCCGACATTCGAATAGGTGACACGCGGCAGGTTGTCGCCGGACATGGCTTCGCTCAGCGATGGATGTGGGGTGCGGCCCGGCAGAGCCACCAGGCGAGCGGCAGGGTGGCCAGCACCACGCCGGAGACGATCATCATCATGCCCGGCACGCCGATCGCGTCGCTGAACAGGCCGTAGATGATCGGCGCGGCGGCGCCGCCGCCGATCGTGCCGGTGTAGAAGATGCCGAAGGCCTTGGTGCGCTTCTCATCGGACACAAGCTCCGGCACCGTGCCGTAGAGCACCGAGGACGTGCCGTTGAGCGCCACGCCGACCAGCGGCAGCAGCACGAAGCAGGCTTCGAGCGGCAGCGGCAGCATGGCGAGGATGGCGAGCGCCGTGCCGCCTTCGGTCAGCCACACGGTCTTGAGCACGCCCAGCCGCTCGCCCAGCCAGGCGCAGACCAGCTTGCCCGCCGCCCCGCCGGCGAAGAGCAGGGTCAGCGCGATGCCGATGGCCGGCAGCCCCGCGCCCTTCATGGTCAGCAGGAACGGCAGGAAGGTGAGGAAGCCCATGCGCGTGGCGCTGTCGATCACGCCGATGCTCAGCAGGATCGGGAAGCCGTTCGACGGCGGCACGACCGAAGGGGCCGTTTTCGCCTTTGCTTCGGCCTCGGCAGACAGCACCGCCTGCGACGGGGCGCGCAACACGAACAGGATGGCCAGCCCGCCGACGATCCCGAGCAGGCCGAACAGCATCAGGGTCGACGGCCAGGGCAGAACGGTCAGCGTCAGCGCCGTGCCGGCCGGCAGCAGCATCTTGCCGATATCGCCCGCGAAGTTGTACGTGCCCAGGGCGCGGCGCGAGCTGCCGCCGGTATAGGCGCCGGAAACGAGGCTCGAAGCGATCGGGTGCTGGGTGCTGGAGCCGAGCCCGCCGATGGCCAGCGCGATCGCCAGGGCGAAGAAAGTCTCGGCCCAGCCGGCGACGATGAACCCGATCCCGGCCAGCGCGGAGCCCAGGGCGAGCAGCAGCGGGCGACCGTAACGGTCAGCCAGCGCGCTGGCCGGTGTCTGGAAGCCCGCCATCGTCCCCGCATAAATCGCGCGCAGGGCGCCGACCTCGGTATAGCCGAGACCGAACTGCTGTTGCCAGACCGGCAGCATGACGTAGAGCAGATCGGTGAAACCGTCGTGCAGCGCATGGGCGCCGCTGGCCACCGTCAGGGTGCGCGGACCGTCGCGGGCGGGGGCGACGTCACGCAGAGCGGCGGGCGACGAAACCGTGTCGGACATTCAGAACAGGCTCTGCTGCCGGTCATCGACCGGTTTGGTTTTCTTCTTCGGCTTGTCCGCTTCGCTCTCCGGCGGCGGCTCATCGCCGGCGGGGGCGAAGCAGCTTGAATCGTCGTTGGTGACCTTGTTGACGTAGGTCGACACGCGTGTAGCCGTCAGCACGCCTTCGCGCGGCGGCCGGATCAGCGCCTTGGGGTCACGCTCGATATCGAGCCAAGCGTCGTAGTCTTCCGGCACCAGGATCACCGGCGTGCGGTGATGGTAGCGCGACATCAGCGATCCCGGCTGCGCCGCGCAGTTGACGATGGTGAAGGTCTCCAGCACGCCGCCGCTCTTGGGCACCCACTTCTCCCACAGGCCGGCGAAGGCGAAGGGCGCGCCGTCTTCCTGCCGGAACAGGACCGGCCACCTGTCGCCTTCCTCCGGCCATTCGTAGAAGCCATCCGCCGGCACGAGACAGCGCCGCGTCCGGTAGGCCTGCCTGTAGGCCGGTTTCTCGGCCACGGTCTCGCCGCGGGCATTGATCATCCGGCTGCCGACCGAGGGGTCCTCGGCCCAGTAGGGCACCAGGCCCCAGCTGAGCATGTCGAGCCGCCGCCCGGCTTCGCCGTCCGACCGGATCACCGGCATCTCCTGGGTCGGCGCAACATTCCAGCGCTGGCGCAGGTTACGCGGCGACCCGCGATAGCCGAAGACCTGGCGCAGGGTCTCTTCGTCGGTGATCAGGGAGTAGCGGCCGCACATGGTCGGGAGTATGACGCGGCCCCCGGTGGCCGCAAACCCGATTCGGTTCCAAAACTGCCGGAAAATCAATACCTCCAATTCCTTTGACGGCCCTGCACGGCCTGCGATAACAACAGAACCTGCTCAACGGACCCGAGGGTCCGGGAAAAAACCAAGGGGGGCTGGTGCGTCACGTCAGCTTGTTGATCGCGCTATCGGCATTCTGGCTGCTGCTGTCCGGAGTCTTCACGCCGTTCCTCCTCGCCGCAGGTCTCGGCAGTGCCCTGCTGGTCGTCTGGTTCACCGACCGGCGCATGAAGGTTCTCGATCTCGAGGGCCATCCGGTGCATCTCACGCGCAATGCCCTGACCTACTGGCCCTGGCTTCTCTGGGAAATCGTCAAATCCGGCTGGGATGTCAGCAAGCGTATCCTGCATCCCCGCCTGCCGATCAGCCCATGCCTGGTGCGCGTGGCGACAAGCCAGAAGACCGATGTCGGCCGCGTCATCTATGCCAACTCGATCACTCTGACCCCCGGCACGATCTCGCTCGAGCTCAGCGACAGTGAAATCCTCGTTCATGCCCTGACCCGCGAAGGGGCCGAGGGCCTTGCCACCGGCGACATGGACCGGCGCGCGACGGCCTTCGAGGCCGCGCTGTGATGTTCGCGGCCGCGGCGATCGCGCTGCTCGTGGCCCTCGGCCTGACCGTGGCCCGCGCCTGGCTGGGTCCGACGGTGTTTGATCGCGTGCTCGGCGCCAACACGGTCGGCACGCTGGCCGTCTGCCTGATGGCGGTCTACGGCTTCCTGACCGAGCGTCCGGAGTTTCTCGATGTCGCGATCGTCTACGCACTGCTCAACGTGCTGAGCACTCTCGCTATCCTCAAATTCTTCCGCTTCGGCAGCCTCGGCGATCCGGAAGATGAGGAGGACGCGCCCCGTCCCGAGGCTCGTCCATGAACCTGGTGGCCGACATCCTGGGCTGGGCCTTCATCGCCGCCGGCAGCTTTTTCACCGTGGTCGGCGCGTTCGGCCTCGTGCGGATGCCCGATCTCTACACCCGCCTGCATGCCTCGGGCGTCCTCGACCCGTTCGGAGTGTCGCTGATCCTCATCGGCCTGATGTTCCAGGCCGGGTTGACGCTGGTGACGGTGAAGCTCGCCTTCCTGGTGGTGCTGCTAATGTTCACCAGCCCGGTCGCCTGCCACGCCCTGGCGCGCGCCGCCCTGCACCGCGGCGTCAAGCCGCTGCTCGATGACAAGGGGGACGCGTCATCGAAACACTGACTTACATCGCCCTGCTCGTGCTCCTGGTCGTCACCGCGCTGGCGATCGCGCGCGTGCGAAACCTCTTCGCCGTCGTGGCGCTGGGCGGCATCTACAGCTTCCTGATGGCGCTGGCGCTGCTCGTCCTCGATGCGGTCGACGTGTCGATGACCGAAGCCTCCGTGGGTGCCGGCATATCGACCGTATTGCTGCTTGGCGCCCTGTATTTGACCCGGGTCGACGAGGCAATGCCGCTGCGCTTCTCCGTGGCGCCGCTGATCGTCGCGCTGGTGGCCGGGGCGGCGCTGCTTTACGGGTCGTGGGACCTGCCGCCGTTCGGCGACCCGGCCGGCCCGATCCATCATCACGTCGCTCCGCGCTATCTCAACCAGGTGATGGCCGAAACCGGCGTGCCCAACGTCGTCACCGCCGTGCTGGCGAGCTATCGCGGCTTCGACACGCTCGGCGAGACCACGGTGATCTTCACCGGCGGAATCGGGGTGCTGCTGCTGCTCAAGGGACGCCGCCGCCGGCGCGGCAGTGGAGGCGCAGCACCATGATGCATCGCGAAACGATCCCGCGGGTCGTCACCAAGCTCCTGTTCCCGTTCATCCTGCTGTTCGCGCTCTACGTGCAGTTCCACGGCGAGCTCGGCGCGGGCGGCGGCTTCCAGGCCGGCGTCATCGCGGCCGCGGCCGTGATTCTTTACGGGATCATCTTCGGTCTCAGCGCCGCGCACCGGATTGCACCGCCGTGGCTGGTCGAGATGCTGGTCCCGCTCGGGGTCTTGATCTACGCCGGCGTCGGCGTGGTTGGCCTGCTGCTCGGCGGCAACTACCTCGACTATTTCGTGCTGGATCCGGACCCGGTGCACGGCCAGGAACGCGGCATCTTCTGGGTCGAGATCGGCGTCCTGGTCACGGTCTCGTCGACCATGATCGCCATCTACTACGCGTTTGCCGGGCGGGGGCGCTGACGCGGCATGGCCGGCGCCGTCGCTCATTTCGGCAACTGGGTGACCGTGATCCTGATGGTGATCGGGCTCTATGTGGTGCTCGCGCGCGGCAACCTGATCAAGAAGCTGATCGGCCTGAGCATCTTCCAGACCTCGGTCTACCTGCTCTATGTCGGGCCGGGAAAGATTCTCGGCGGCACGCCTCCGATCATCGCCGAGGGCTTCACCGTCTATGCGAACCCGCTGCCGCATGTCCTCATCCTGACGGCCATTGTCGTCGGCGTGGCGACGCTGGCGCTCGGTCTTGCCCTGGTCGTGCGCATCCACGAAGCCTACGGCACGATCGAGGAGGACGAAGTCCTGGGCCGCGAGGGCGATTCGTGATCGCCACCCATCTGCCGGCCCTGCAGGTCGTGATCCCGCTCCTCGCCGCCCCGATCTGCGCGATGCTGCGGCGCGGATCGCATGCCTGGGCCTGGGCGACGGTCGTGAGCTGGACGATGCCGGTCATCGCGGTCGCGATCCTCCTCCAGGTTCTCGAAGGCGGCACGATCTCCTACTGGATCGGCAGCTGGGAGCCGCCCTGGGGCATCGAGTACCGGATCGACACCGCCAATGCCTTCGTGCTCGTTCTGGTATCGGCGATCGGCGCGGTGGTGATGCCCTATGCGCGCGCCAGCCTCGAGCGCGAGATGCCCGCCGACCGGCAGGTCTGGTACTACACGATGTACCTGCTGTGCCTGACCGGCCTGCTCGGCATGGCGGCCACCGGCGACGCCTTCAACGTCTTCGTCTTCATGGAGATCGCCTCGCTGTCGAGCTACGTGCTGATCGCGCTCGGGCGCGACCGGCGGGCGCTCGTCGCGGCGTACCAGTACCTGATCGTCGGCACGATCGGCGCCACGTTCTACGTCATCGGCGTCGGCTTCCTCTACGTCATGACCGGCACGCTGAACATCGCCGATCTCGCCGAACGCCTGCCCCTGGTCGAAAACCAGCGCCCCGTATTCGTCGGCCTCGCCTTCCTGACCGTCGGCCTGTCGCTGAAGCTGGCGCTGTTTCCGCTGCATTTCTGGCTGCCCGGCGCCTACGCCCACGCGCCGTCGGTGGCCACCGCCTTCCTCGCCGCGTCGGCGACGAAGGTCGCCATCTACCTGATGCTGCGTTTCTTCTTCACCGTGTTCGGCGCGTCGTATCCGCTGGCCGACCTCGCCATCCCGGCCCTGTGGATCGCGCTCTCGCTCGCGGCGATCGTTCTCGCCTCGATCACGGCGATCTATGAGAACGACGTCAAGCGCATGCTGGCTTTCTCGAGCGTCGCCCAGATCGGCTACATCACGCTCGGTATCGGTCTCAACTCCGAGGCCGGGCTCACCGGTTCGATCGTCCACCTGTTCAATCATGGTCTGATGAAGGGGGCGCTGTTCCTGCTCGTGGGCGGCATCGCCTACTCGACGGGCGCCGTGACGGTGGACCGCATCGCCGGCCTCGCGCGGCGCATGCCCCTGACCTTCGCCGGCCTGGTGATCGGCGGGATGAGCATGGTCGGCGTCCCGGGTACCGTCGGTTTCGTCAGCAAATGGTATCTCGTGCTGGCCGCCGTCGAGCGCGGCTGGTGGTGGCTCGCCGTGCTGATCGTTGCCAGCTCCGTGCTCGCTCTCGTCTACATGGGCCGCCTCGTCGAGGCCGCCTATTTCCGGCCCGCCCCGGCCAGCAGCGCCGGGGACCAGGAGATGCCGCTGTCGATGCTTGTGCCCGCCTGGGTCCTGGTCGGGGCGTGCGTCTATTTCGGCCTCGACACCGGGCTCACGGCCGAGGTCGCGGCACAGGCCGCGCGCGGACTGCTGGGGACGCCATGAGCGGCGCCGCGACGATGCTGCTGGCGATGGCCGTGCCGCTGGCCGGCGCGCTGCTGATCGCGCTGTCGCACGGCCGGCCGAACCAGCGCGAGGCGGTGACCCTGGTCACCGCGGCGGTCATGTTCGGCCTGGTCGCCTCCCTGGTTCCCGAGGTGATGGCCGGCGGCCGGCCGGCAACCCAGCCGTGGACCGTGCTGCCCGGGCTCGACCTGCAGTTCGTGCTCGAGCCCCTCGGCATGCTGTTCGCACTCGTCGCCTCGTTCCTGTGGATCGTCAACTCGATCTATTCGATCGGCTATATGCGCGCCAACCAGGAGCCGCGGCAGACCTCGTTCTACGTGTTCTTCGCCCTCGCGCTATCGGCGACGCTCGGCATCGCCTTTGCCGGCAACCTGTTCACGCTGTTCCTGTTCTACGAGATGCTGACGCTCTCGACCTATCCACTGGTCACCCACAAGCGAACGGATGAGGCCCTGCGCGCCGGCCGCATGTATCTGCTGCTGCTCATCGGCAGCTCGATCGTCCTCTTCCTGCCGGCGATCGTCTGGGTCTCGTGGGCGGCAGGCACCACGACATTCGCGCCGGGCGGCATCGTCGCCGGCGTTCTGACACCCGGCGAAACCGGCTGGCTGCTGGCGCTGTTCGCCTTCGGCATCGGCAAGGCGGCGATCATGCCAATGCATCGCTGGCTGCCGGCGGCGATGGTGGCGCCCACCCCGGTCAGTGCGCTGCTGCACGCGGTCGCGGTGGTCAAGGCCGGCGTGTTCAGCATCGTCAAGATCACGGTCTACGTCGTCGGTGTCGACAACCTGGCGCGGGTGGGCGCCGGCGACTGGCTGGTCTATGCCGCCGGCACGACAGTGATCGTCGCCTCGCTGATCGCGCTGGCCCAGGACAATCTCAAGCGCCGCCTCGCCTACTCGACCGTCAGCCAACTCTCTTACGTCGTCCTGGCCGCGGCCATCTTCACGCCGGTATCGATCGTCGCCGCTGCGCTTCATATTGCCGCGCACGCCTTCGGCAAGATCACGCTGTTCTTCGCCGCCGGATCGATCTATACGGCCGCGCACAAGACCGAGGTGAGCGAGCTCGATGGCATCGGCCGGCGTATGCCGTGGACGATGGGCGCCTTCGCCATCGGTGCGCTCAGCATGATCGGCGTGCCGCCAGCCGCGGGCTTCATCAGCAAATGGTACATGGCCGGTGCTGCGCTCGCCGCCGGGGAGAATTTCGCCCTGGCGGTCATTGTCTTGAGCACGCTGCTCAATGCCGCCTATTTCGTGCCGATCGTCTACGCCGCGTTCCTCAAGCCCGAGCCGGCCGGCGGCCCCGACCACGGCGAGGCGCCGTGGCCGATGGTTGTCGCGCTGGTCGCCACCGCTGCCGGTACCGTGCTGCTCTTTCTGTTACCCAATCTGCCGCTCTCCCTGGCGCGGCAACTGGCGGGACTGCCATGAGCCCCTTGCACCCTTTCACCGCGCGCACCGCGCGGATCCTGTGGATCGTCTTTGCCGCTATCCTGGCGCTCACCGTGGCGGGCGAGTTGTTCATCCACCGCCACAGCCTGTTCGGCATCGACGGGAGTTTCGGCTTCAACGCCTGGTACGGCTTCATCGCCTGCGTCGGCCTGGTGGTTGCGTCGCGCCTGATCGGTTTCGTCCTGAAGCGGCCGGATACCTACTATGACCGCTAGCGTCCTCCTCCCGCCGGCGCTGGCGCTGTTTCTCGGCGCGGCTTTCATGACCGTGGCGCACGGGCGCCTGCGGGCGGCGGTCATGCTGCTGGCGCCGCTCGCGGCGCTGGCGCTGGTCTGGCAAACGCCCGACGGGAACGCCGGCATTTCCGGTTTCCTCGGCTACGATCTCGTCCTGGTGCGCGGCGACCGGCTCAGCCGCTGGTTCGGCACCGTCTTCGCCCTCATGGCTTTCGCCGGCGGGCTGTTCGCGCTCAACCAGGAGAGCCGGCTCGAGGCCGTTGCCGCGCAGGTCTACGCCGGCGGCGCACTGGGCGTAGTCTTCGCCGGCGATCTCCTGACCACCTTCGTGTTCTGGGAGATCATGGCGCTCGCCTCGACCGCCGTGGTGTGGAGCGCCGGGGGCGCGTCGCGGGCCGCCGGCCTGCGCTATCTCCTCATCCACCTGCTCGGTGGCGTGCTGCTGATGGTCGGCCTGGCCGGCGAGGCGCAGGCGACCGGCAACCTGGCCTTCAACGCGATGACGCCCGACACGCCGGCGCGCTGGCTGATCCTCGCCGGCTTCCTGATCAACGCCGGCGCGCCGCCGCTCTCCGCCTGGCTGCCTGACGCCTATCCGCAATCGTCGTACAGCGGCATGGTAGTGCTCTCCGCCTTCACCACCAAGACCGCGGTCTACGTGCTGCTGCGCGGCTTCCCCGGCGCTGAGATCCTGATCTGGGTCGGGCTTTACATGGTGTTCTACGGCATCGTCTACGCGATCCTCGAGAACGACATGCGCCGCATCCTCGCCTACAGCATCGTCAACCAGGTCGGTTTCATGGTGGCGGGGATCGGCATCGGCACCGAGCTGGCGCTCAACGGCGCCGCCTCGCACGCCTTCGCCCACATCATCTACAAGGCGCTGCTGCTGATGTCGGCTGGCTCGGTGCTGTACATGACCGGCAAGTCCAAATGCACCGAGCTCGGCGGCCTGTTTCGCAGCATGCCCCTGACCGCGGTCTGCGGCATCGTCGGCGCGCTGGCGATCTCCGCCTTTCCGTTCACCTCCGGTTTCGTCACCAAGTCGATGATCAGCGACGCGGCCGGGCAGGAAAAGCTGATGCTCGTGTGGATCCTGCTGGCGGCGGGCTCAGCCGGCGTGTTCCTTCACGCCGGCATCAAGTTCCCGTGGTTCGTCTTCTTCCAGCGCGATTCCGGGCTGCGCCCGCCCGATCCGCCGCTGAACATGCGCGCGGCGATGGTCCTGTTCTCGTTCCTGTGCATCCTGCTGGGTGTCGCGCCGGGCCTGCTCTACCGCTGGCTGCCCTTCACGTCCACCTACGAGCCCTACACCGCCGATCATGTGGTGACCCAGCTGCAGCTGCTGCTGTTCTCGGGCCTGGCCTTTTTCATGCTGCTCGGGGTCCTGCGCCGGACACCGACGGTCACGCTCGACATCGACTGGTTCTATCGCCGCCTGGGGCCGGCGGCGGCGGCGGCTCTGGGCAAGATCATCGGGTCTGCCTGGAAAAACACGGCGGGCGCCACGGGCCAGGCGACGGCGGATATCGGCGGGCTGATCGGCCGCGTGGCGCGCGAGAGCGTTCTCGCCCGCGCCCAGGCCAGCGGCACGATGGCCCTGTTCGCCGTCCTCATGCTCGCGGTCTATCTGGTGGTCGAATTCGTCCGTTGACGCCGAGCCGGGACGGATTGGCTGACCACCGCGCCCTTCGCTAGCCGACGGGCGCTAGGCGGCCTTCAGCCGGCGGGCCGCGCCCATGCGGCAGGCGATGCGGAACGCCTGGCGCGTCGCCTCGGGGTTGGCGATACCCTGGCCGGCGATCTCGTAGGCCGTGCCGTGGGCCGGCGTGCAGATCGGGATCGGCAGCCCGCCGAGCACCGTGACGCCCTTGTCGAAGCCCATGAGCTTGATCGCGATCTGCCCCTGGTCGTGAAACATGCTGAGCACCGCGTCGAACTTGCCGTCGCGCGCCCGCAGGTAGACCGTGTCCGACGGGAACGGCCCTTCGACGGCGAGCTGCATCGCCTTGGCCTTCTCCACCGCCGGGGCGATGATGTCGATCTCCTCGCGCCCGAAATTGCCGCCATCACCGCCATGCGGGTTGAGCGCCGCCACGGCGATCCGCGGCCGGGCGAACCCCGCCGCCTGCATCGCGCTGTTCGTCAGGCGCAGCGCGTCGAGAATGCGCTCGACGCTGAGCAGCGAGCTCACCTTGGCGAGCGGCACGTGCGAGGTGACGCGCGCGTTCCAGATCTTCTCCAGCACGTTAAACTCGCCGTAGCTGCCCTTGTGCCCGAGGACGTCAGCGGCCAGCTGCAGCTCGTCCTCGTAGGGGTTGCCGGCCAGGCGCAGCGCTGTCTTGTTGAACGGCGTGAAGCACAGCGCGTCGACGATGCCGCGCTTCGCCAGCTCGAGCCCGTGCTTGAAATTGGCCATGGCGAAGGCGCCGCCCGCGGCCGAGGCCTCGCGCAGCGTGATGTTGCGCGGGTCAAGGTGCTCGAGATCCAGAAAGATCGGCCGCCCGGCCGAGAGCATCGCTTCCTCGGCCTTGCGCACCACAGGCAGGTTCAGCGACATCTTGGCCACCTTCTCGCCGGCGGCGAGCACGCGGCGATCGCCGATGACGAGGAGAGCCGCCTGCGCGGTTTCCGGCATGGCCAGCAGCTTCGCCATCAGCTCCGGGCTGATGCCGCACGGATCACCCATGACCAGGCCGACGCGGGCAGGCAAGACGTCACTCATCGGTATCCTCCCTCGGGCGTCCTTTATGACTCACCCGGGCGCGCCAAGTCATCCTGAATGTTGCATTCAGAATTCAGAAGGGGCAACATCCCATCAGCGACGCCGGAACGGCGCGCTCACAGACAAGGGAGAAACGCCGTGACACCGATCCAATCGCTCACGCCGATGCTCGCCGCCTGCGCGGTGGCCCTCGGCACCCTGACCCTCGCGACAACCGCCACGGCGCAGACCGTGCTGCGCTACGCCCATGTCGGCGCCGAGGGTGAATCGCAGACCCGCTACGCCACCGAGCTCGCCGCCATGGTCAAGCAGAAGACCGAGGGACGCGTCGACATCCGCGTCTTCCCGGGCTCGCAGCTCGGCAATCTCAGCGAGATGATCAACGCCGTGCGCATCGGCAGCGTCGCCATGGCGCATCACGACTTCGCCTCGCTCGACCGCATCGTCGAGGACGTCGGCGTGTTCAACGCGCCGTTCATCTACCGCGACGCCCGGCACGCGATGAAGGCAACCGACGAGCGGACCTCGCCGGTGATGGCCGACATCAACAAGCAGCTCGTCGACAAGGGCGGCATCCGCATCGTCGGCAATTTCTACCGCGGCGCGCGCCAGCTCTCGGCCAAGTTCCCGGTGAAGAGCCCCGACGATCTCAAGGGCCGCAAGATCCGCGGCGTGCCGATCAAGCTGTGGAACACGATGATCGGCGGCATGGGGGCCATCCCGACGCCCGTCGAAATCACCGAGCTGATGACGGCGCTGCGCACCGGCGTGGTCGACGGCCAGGAGAACCCGCTCAACAACATCATCGCCCAGAAGTTCTACGAGGTGCAGCCCTACATCATGATGACCAGCCACATGGAATCGGTCCTCGGGCTGTTCGTCAACGAAGCCGCGTGGCGCAAGCTGTCCGATCGTGACCGCGCGCTGTTCGGCGAGGCGACCACCGAGATGGCGGCGCGCTCGCTCGTCTGGGCCGATGAATCGGTCAAGAAGGACCAGGACTTCCTGCGCTCGCAGAAGGTCACGATCATCGAGGCGAAGGACGGCCTGAACCTCAACGCCTTCCGCACCGCGGTGAACGCCCAGCTGCAGAAGGACTTCCCGGGCTGGACCCCCCATATCCAGAAGATCCAGGCGATCCAGTAAGGGCTTGGGGGCGCAGCGCGCTGATGGGAAGCGCGACGCGCCCCCGCTGCTTCGTGTACCACCCCCGCGAAAGCGGGGGGCCGGAAGCCACGAGTCTCGAACCTGCCCGGGATGCCCCCGTTGCGCACCGTCGCCGGCCGCTGTGGTCGCTGACGGCGCGAGGACCGGGGCGCGGGCATGACAGATGTCTTTGGTGATGCCCCTCCTCCACACCATCCGACTGGGCTGTATCGCGATCGGCTGCTTCGCCCTCGCGGCGATCGTCATCCTGCCGACGACCCAGATCATCCTGCGCGAGTTCGGCGCGCCGCTTGTGGGCATGGAGGAGCTTGCCCGTTACTTCATGATCGTCGTGACCTTCGTCGGCATCCCGCTGGTGAACCACGAAGGCGGCCATATCCGCATGGACGAAATCCACCGCTTCATCCCCGCCTACGCCTCCCTGATCCTGCGCGTCCTCGTCGCCATCGTCTCCGGCGCTGCGTTCGGTATCGTCGTCGTGGCCATCTACTCATCTCTCGTCATCACGATGGGCAGCAGCACGCCGTCGCTCGGTATTCCGTTCTGGCTCTTCAACCTGCCGGCGATCATCGGCCTTTCGGTCGGCGCCGTGGAGTTCGTCCTGCAAGCCTGGCGCATCGCGCGCGGTCGCGACGAAGCCGCACCGCCCCGCCTCGCCTGATCGGACGCGCCGCCTATGGAAGCCAGCGCCCTCGTCATCGGCACCTTCGCCATCCTGTTCCTGTTCGGGTTCCCGGTCGTCATCGCGGTCCTCATCCCGTCCCTGCTCTACGTCCTGTGGGAGGGCATTCCGCTCGCGATGGTCGGCCAGCGCACGATCTACGCGCTCGATTCCTTTCCGCTCATGGCGGTGCCGATATTCATCTTCGTCGGCAACCTGATGAACTCCTCGGGCATCACCACACGTATTTATCGCTTCGCCGATACCGCGTTCGGCCGCCTGCCCGGCGGGCTCGCCCAGGTCAACATCGCCGGCAGCCTGATCTTCTCCGGCATGTCGGGCGCGGCGCTCGCCGACGTGGGCGGCCTCGGCCGGGTCGAGCTCAAGGCGATGAAGGAGCACGGCTTCAACCCGGCCTTCGCCTCCGCCCTCACCTGCTCCTCGGCGATCGTCGGACCGATCTTCCCGCCCAGTATTCCGCTGATCATCTACGCCTCGGTCGCCAGCATATCGAGCGTCCAGCTCCTGCTCGCCGGCATCGGCCCGGCGCTGGTCTGTGTCGCCATGCTCTCGATTACCGTGGCGATCCTGGGCATCGTCAACAACTACCCCCGCTCGCCGCGCTGGCCGACGCTGGGCGAAGTCTGGCGCGATTTCATACCCGCCCTTCCGGCGCTGTTCACGCCGGTGCTGCTGATCAGCGGCATGATGCTCGGCTACTTCACGCCGACCGAAGCGGCCGCGGTCACCGCCGTCTACATCCTGCTGATCAGCGCCTTCGTCTACCGCGAATTCGATATCGTCCACGTGTTCAACGCGGCCGTGGAGACGATCAAGGGCACGGCGGCGATCATGGCCATCGTCGCCGTGGCCGCGATGTTCGGCTGGATTCTCGCCGTCGAGCAGATCCCACAGCTGTTCAACGCCTGGGTGACCAGCATCAGCCGGGACCCCATCGTCCTCCTGCTGATCATCAATCTTATCCTGCTGATCGCCGGCATGTTCGTCGACAGCACCACGGCAACCCTGCTCCTGGTGCCGATCCTCTGCCCGCCGCTGGTCGCGGCCGGCGTCGATCCGATCCAGCTCGGCCTGGTGGTCATCTTCAACCTGATGATCGGGCTGGTCACGCCGCCGATGGGTCTGGCGCTGTTCCTGATGAGCGACATCGCCAAGGTGCCGATGCCCCAGATCCTCAAGGCCATGATCCCGTTCTACCCACCGCTGTTCATCACCCTGGCGATCATCAGCTTCGTGCCGGAGGTGTCGCTGTGGATTCCCCGGATGTTGCAGTAGCCTAGACGGCAGAATCGACTCCATGACCCGCCTTCCCCAATCCACGCCATCGACCTCCGTTTTCGCGACGGCCGCGGACGTCGTACCGATCCGGCGGCCGAGCCTGCATGACGAGGTCGTCAGCCGGGTCCGCGACATGATCGTCGAGGGCCAGCTCAGCTTCGGCACCCGCATTCACGAAGGCCGGCTGTGCGAGCAGCTCGGCGTCTCCCGTACCCCGTTGCGCGAGGCGCTCAAGGTCCTGGCCACCGAAGGCCTCGTCGACCTCTCGCCCAACCGCGGCGCGATCGTGCGCGAGGTGACGCCCAAGGACATGCGCGACATGCTGCGCGTCCTGGGGCAGCTCGAGGCACTGGCCGGCGAGCTCGCCTGCGCCGCGGCCAGTGACGCCGATATCGCCGCCGTGCACGACATGCACAAGCGGATGCTGGAACATTACGCGGCGCGCAACCGCATGGAGTATTTCAAGCTCAACCAGGCGATCCACAGCGCCTTCGTGCGCCTGGCCGACAACCCGACGCTGCAGTCGCTGCACGAGAACCTGCAGGCGCGCATCAAGCGCGTGCGCTATGTCGGCAACGATCGCGGCGAGCAGTGGGAGGATGCGGTCCACGATCACGAGGCGATGATCGACGCCCTGCTGAAGCGCGATGGACCGGCGCTCGGCCGCGTGCTGCGCGGCCATCTCGAGCGAACCTGGGACCGGGTGCGCAACGTCCTCGGCCTGACGGAGCCGTGACGGGCTTTATACCGACGGGAGAAACGCGATGAGTGCGACGCCGGCGATCGGCTTCATCGGCCTGGGCCTGATGGGCCAGGGCTTCACCAAGCGCCTGGTGGAATGCGGCTACCGCGTCACCGGATACGATCTCGTCGGTGACAAGGTAAAGACGGCCGTGAAACACGGCGTTGTTGCGGCGCCGTCGCCGGCCGCCGTCGCCGCGGCAAGCGAGATCGTGATCGTCTGCGTGACGACGACCGACGCCGTGGAGGACGTCGTCTTCGGCACGGGCGGCATCGCCGAGGCACCGGGCAAGGGCAAGGTCCTGGTCGACACTTCGACGACCAAGGTCGATTACACCAAGCGGTTCGCCGCCGATCTCGCCGCCAAGACCGGCATGGGCTGGGTCGACGCCCCGGTGTCCGGCGGCCCGGTCGCTGCCGAAGCGGGCAAGCTCGCCATGATGGCCGGCGGCTCGCCGGCAGATTTCGGCCGGGTTCAGCCAGTTCTCGCCCGGCTCTCGTCGCGGCTGACCCACATGGGCGCGGTCGGCGCCGGCCAGGTCACCAAGATGATCAACCAGGTGATCGTGCTCAGCAATTACTGCGTCATCGCCGAGGCGGTCCGGCTGGGCGAAAAATGCGGCATCGACGCGGCCAAGATTCCCGAGGCGCTCGAGACCGGCCACGGCGGCAGCAACCTTCTCAAGGACGTGACGCCGCGCCTCGTCGGCCGCGATTTCGTCGCCCGCGGCTTCGCGCGCCAGGGCCTCAAGGACCTCGACATGGTCCACGACCTGGCGAAGGAGATGCAGTCGTGGACGCCCATGGCCACGCAGGCGGCGAACATCTACCGCCTCCTCGTCTCCCGGGGCCATAGCGAGCTCGACACCTGTGCGGTGATGAAGCTCTATCTCGACGACCCGGTGTGATCCGCATGGTCGGATGTCCCGCATGATCGACATCGAGATCGTCGACGCCCACCATCATCTCTGGGACCTCGAGGGACCGTTGCGTCGCCCGTGGCTCGAGGACGAGCCGCCAATCCCGTTCCGCTACGGCGACTATTCGGCCATCCGCCGGAGCTACCTGCCGTCGGACTACCGCCGCGATACGGCCCGGCAGAGGGTCGTGGCGACGGTGCACGTCGAAACCGAGGTGCGGCGCGACCAGGAGGTCGCGGAAACGCGCTGGATCCACGAGATCGCCGAACGTCACGCCTTTCCCCATGCCTGCGTCGGTCATGCGCATTTCGAGGCGGACGACGTGGCGGCGGTGCTTCAGGGCCACGCAGCCTACCCGCTGATGCGGGCCATCCGCCAGAAGCCGGCGGCGGCGCGATCGGCGGCCGAGATCGTCACCGGCGCGCCAGGGTCGATGAGCGATCCGGTCTGGCGGCGCGGCTTTGCCAGGCTGGCCGAACACGGTCTGCATTACGAGCTTCAGGCGCCGTACTGGCATCTCCACGAGGCCGCCGGGCTGGCGCGCGACTTCCCCGATATCCGCATCGTCCTCAACCATACCGGCCTGCCGGCGGATCGCAGCGCGGCCGGGCTGGCAGCGTGGCGCCAGGCGATGACCGCCTTCGCGGCGTTGCCCAACACGCGGGTCAAGATCTCCGGTATCGGGCAGACCGGCCAGCCATGGACGGTGGAGGCGAACCGGCCGGTGGTGCTGGCCGCGATCGAGGTGTTCGGCGTCGACCGCTGCCTGTTCGCCAGCAATTTCCCGGTCGACAGCGTCAGCGCCGGCTACGACACGATCTTCGACGGGTTCAAGGCGATCGTCGCCCATCTGCCGGCGATGGACCAGCGCAAGCTCTTCCGCGACAACGCCCTGCGCGAATATCGGATCAAGCTCTAAAGCCACCCCGCTTGCCAAACCGCGGGCCGGCGCCTTTAATCAACGCCGTCGCCCGCTCTCGGAGTTATCCAGCACATGGTCAAGTTTGGTATCGGCCAACCCGTTCGCCGCATCGAAGACGCGCGCTTTCTCACCGGCCGCGGCCGCTATACGGACGACGTCAGCCTGACGCGCCAGGTGCACGCCTATTTCCTGCGCTCGACCCACGCGCATGCACGCCTGAAGAAGGTCGACACGGCGGCGGCGAAGGACGCGGCCGGTGTCCTGGGCGTGTTCACCGGCGCCGATCTCAAGGCCGCCGGTATCGGCGACCTGCCCTGCATGGCGCCGGTGCAGAACCGCGACGGTTCGCCGATGCCGATCCCGCCGCGTTCGGCCATCGCCTCCAGCCACGTGCGCTTCGCCGGCGACACGGTCGCCGTGGTTGTGGCCGAGACGCTGGCCCAGGCGCGCGACGCCGCCGAACTGATCGAGGTCGGTTACGAGCCGCTGCCGGCCGTCACCGAAGGCGCCGACGCGCTCAAGAAGGGCGCGCCACAGATCTGGGACATCGCCAAGGGCAACCTCGCTTTCGACTGGTCGCAGGGCGACGAGGCCAAGACCAAGGACGGCTTCGCCAAGGCGCACAAGGTGGTCAAGGTCGACCTGATCAACAACCGCGTCGTGCCCAACTCGATGGAGCCGCGCAACGCCATCGGCGACTTCGACCCCACCGACGGCAAGTTCACGCTGCACGTCTCCTGCCAGTCGCCGCAGACGCTGCGCAAGGTGCTCAGCGAGTACATTTTCAAAGTGCCGGACAGCAAGGTGCGGGTGATCGGCCCGGATGTCGGCGGCGGCTTCGGCATGAAGATCTTTCTCTATCCCGAATATGTCAGCGTCCTGTTTGCCTCCAAGATGATCGGGCGCCCCGTGAAGTGGGCGAGCGAGCGCGGCGAGGCCTTCCTGACCGACGCGCATGGCCGCGATCATTCCACCCATGCCGAGCTGGCGCTCGACAAGGACGGCAAGTTCCTCGCCTTCCGTGTCGAGACGATTGCCAATCTCGGCGCCTACGCCTCGCATTACGGGCCCTTCATCCCGACCGGCGCCGGCACGGCGATGTTGGCCGGCGTCTACACCTTCCCCGCCGTCTTCGCCCATGTGAAGGGCGCCTATACCAACACGGCGCCGCTCGATGCCTATCGCGGCGCCGGCCGGCCCGAAGCGAACTACGTGGTCGAGCGCGTGGTCGACGCCGCGGCCCGCGCCATGGGCCTGACACCGGACGAGATCCGCAAGCGCAACCTCATCCCGGCCTCGGCGATGCCCTACAAGACCGCGCTCGACTCCGTCTACGACAGCGGCAATTTCGAGAAGAACATGCGCGATGCGATGAAGGCGGCGGATTGGACCGGCTTCGCCGCGCGCAAGGCCGAGGCCAAGAAGCGCGGCCGGCTGCGCGGCATCGGTATGGCCACCTACATCGAGGCCTGCGGCGGCGGCCCGGACGAGACGGCGCAGGTGCGCATCGCCGCCGACGGCAGCGTCACCGTGCTGATCGGCAACCAGTCGAACGGCCAGGGCCACGAGACGGTCTATGCCATGCTCGTTGCCGACAAACTGGGCGTGCCGTTCGAGTCCGTTCGCGTGCTGCAGGGCGACACCGACCACATCCTCTATTTCGGCATGACCGGCGGCAGCCGCGCGACCTCGGTCGGCGGCACGGCGGTGGTCCAGGCCTCCGAGCGCATCATCGCCAAGGGCAAATCGATCGCCGCGCATCTGCTCGAGGCGGCCGAGGCCGATGTCGAGTTCACCGCGGGCGAGTTCCGCATCGGCGGCACCGACAAGAAGCTGCCCTTCATCAAGGTGGTGAAGGCGGCGCACACGGCCGGCAAGCTGCCGAAGCATCTTTCGCCGGGCCTCGACGAGAGCGCCAACTTCCTTTCGCCGGCCAACACCTATCCCAACGGCTGCCACATCTGCGAGCTCGAGATCGATCCCAACACCGGCGATGTCGAGATCGTGCGCTATACGATCGTCGACGACTTCGGGCGGGTGATCAATCCGCTAACGCTGGAAGGCCAGGTGCATGGCGGCACCGTGCAGGGCATCGGCCAGGCGCTCTTCGAGAACTGCGTCTACGACAAGGCGTCCGGCCAGCTCCTGACCGGCTCGTTCATGGACTACGCCGTGCCGCATGCGGCGCAGGTGCCGGCATTCTCCTTCGCCTACAACGAGGTGCCGTGCACGGCCAACCCGCTCGGCGTCAAGGGCTCCGGCGAGGCCGGCGCCATCGGCGCCCCCCCGGCCACCATCAACGCCATCGTCAACGCGCTGGCCGAGAACGGCGTCACCCACATCGACATGCCGGCGACGCCCGAGAAGATCTGGCGCGCCCTCCACGGCGCGCGGACGCGCGCCGCATGACGCCGAACCAGCTCTCGGCCCGCCAGGCGGCGCGGGCCATCGCGGACCGGAAACTCACCGCCGTCGAACTCATCGAGGCTTCGCTGGCACGCATCGACAAGCGCGAGCCCGAGATCCAGGCGTGGGAGCATCTCGACCGCGAGCTTGTCCTCAAGGAAGCCCGCGCCCGCGACAAGGAAACGCCGCGCGGCCCCCTTCACGGGGTGCCAGTCGGGGTGAAGGACATCATCGATACCGCCGACATGCCGACCCAGCACGGCTCGCCGATCTACAAGGGCCACCGCCCGGCGACGGATGCGGCCTGCGTCGCGCTGGTCCGGCGCGCGGGCGGCATCATCCTGGGCAAGACGGTGACCACCGAGTTCGCCTCCTCGCCCCCGGCCCGGACGCGCAACCCGCTCAACCCGGCGCACACGCCCGGCGGCTCGTCGAGCGGCTCAGCCGCCGCCGTGGCCGATTTCCAGGTGCCCATCGGCTTCGGCACCCAGACCGCCGGCTCGGTCATCCGGCCGGCCGCCTTCTGCGGCTGCGTCGGCTTCAAGCCAACCTATGGCTCGTACGCCGTCTCTGGCATGAAACTGCTGGCCCACAGTCTCGATACACTGGGCACCATCACGCGCAGCGTCGACGATGCGCTGCTGATGTGGGAGGTGCTGCAGGCCGGGCCGGCCGTGCTGCCCGAGATGCCGGCACGCCCGCGCATCGGCTTGTGCTACACGCCGTTCTGGGGCCAGGCCGAGCAGGCCGCCGCCGACGCCTTCCAGACCGCCGGGCGCAAGCTGGCGGCGGCGGGCTTCGATCTCGACATCGTCGAGCTGCCGTCGTGGTTCGAGACGCTCAAGGAGCATCACCGGGTGATCGCCGAGTACGAGAGTGCCCGCAACACGGCCTTCGAATGCGCGCCCGAGCGTTTTTCCCTGCACAGCCCGACCATGCAGCAGGCCCGCGAGCGCGGCTGGCGCCTGACGCCGGCGCAATACCTGGCGGCGCGCGAGGCGCAAGCCCGCGGCCAGCAGGAACTCGGCGAGATCATGACCTCGTTCGCAGCGCTGATGATGCCCTCGGCACCGGGTGAAGCGCCCAAGGGACTGCAGAGCACCGGCGATCCGGTGTTCAACCGGCTGAGCTCGCTGCTGCACGTGCCGGCGATCGGGCTGCCGGTCTCGGCGGGGCCGGCCGGGCTGCCGGTCGGCGTGCAGTTCGTCGGCGCGCGGGGTGCGGACCTGGCGCTCCTCGGGCTGGCGGCGCGGCTCGAGGACAGCCTGGCATGAAGGAGCTTCAGGGGCTTATCCCCGACCTCGTGGCATTGGCCCGCCAGGCGAGCGCCCGGATCCTGCAGATCTACACCGCCGAGTTCGGCGTACGCGACAAGGCCGACAAGACACCCGTGACCGAGGCCGACGAGCTCTCCGAAGAGATCATCCTAGAGGGACTGGCCAAGCTGACCCCCGAGATTCCCGCCTACGGCGAGGAAGCGGTGTCGCGCGGCGAGGCCCGGAGCGAGGCACTGCCGCCGCGCTTCTGGCTGGTCGACCCGCTCGACGGGACGCGCGAGTTCATAGCCCGCAACGGCGAGTTCTCGATCAATATCGGCCTGGTCGTCGACCGTCAGCCGGCGCTTGGCGTCCTGCACGCACCCGTCCTCGACATCACCTGGACGGCGGCCGGACGGGGCAGCGCCATGGTCCGGCGGCGCGGCGCCGGGCCGGAAGCGATCCACGTCCGCCGCCCACCCGCCGGCGGCGGTGT
>JALHMR010000033.1 GCA_022843945.1 Rhodospirillaceae bacterium
GCCAGCGGCAGCGCCTGGCCCGGGTCAGCCGCAGCGCCCGCCTGGACCACGGCAAAGGCCACGGCACGCACCGCCGCCGGGGCCGCGCGGAACAGCGTCGCCGCGACGTCCTCCGGATAGACGCCCCGCGCAATCAGCTGGCGGGCGGCGCTTTCCGGCGTCACCCCCTGTGTGAGCAACTGCCGGACATCGCCCTCGAGATCCTGGGCATGACCCGGCCCCGACAGGAAAACCGCAGCAAGCACCAGCGCCCGAACGCAAGCCCTCACGAATGCGTCCAGCCGCCGCGCTCAACGCTGCGGCGCTTGCCGCTCGCGTCGACGACCGCAACGCCCTTGCCGCGCGTTGTCCGCCCGATGCGGGTGATCGGCGTCTTGAACTCGCGCGCCAGGCGCTCGAGCATCTTGTCGGCCGAGGCCGGCGCGGTGAACAGGATCTCGTAGTCGTCGCCGCCGGTCAGCACGCGCTCGATCAGCTCCGGCCGCGCGGCGACAGCAGCCTTGGCCGCCGGCGACAGCGGCAGCAGCGCTTCCTCGATGACGGCGCCGAGCTTCGACGTCTCGCAAAGATGGCCGAGATCCGCCACCAGGCCGTCGGACACGTCGAGCGCCGCCGTCGCAACACCCAGCAAGTGGGGGCCCAGTGCCACGCGCGGACGGGGCAGGCGATAGCGCTCGACGAGGTGGTCGCGCAGTTTCGGCTTGAGGCCGGTCAACTCGCCCCGCCGCACCAGCAGGCCGAGCGCCGCATCGCCGAGCGTACCCGTAACGAAAACATCATCGCCCTCATGGGCGCCGCTGCGCTTGAGGCCCCAGCTGGCCTTGACGAGGCCCAGCGCGGTGACCGCGAACGTCGCCGGACCCGGCGTCGCAACCGTGTCGCCCCCGACGAGCTGGACCTCGAACTCGGCCTGGTCCTTGGCGAGGCCACGGGCAAAGGCCGCGATCCAGGCGTCGTCCTGATCGCGCCGGAAGGCTGTGTTGAGGAGATACCAGCGCGGATGCGCGCCCTTGGCGGCCAGATCCGAGAGATTGACCCGCAGCACCTTGCGGGCGATCAGCTCCGGCGGATCGTCGGCAAGGAAGTGAACGCCCTCGACGACAGCATCGGTCTTGACGACCAGCTCCTGCCCTTCCGGAACTTCGAGAAAGGCGACATCGTCGCGCAGGCCCAGGGCGCCGGGAACGTCCGCGGCGAGCGGCGCGAAATAGCGCGCGATGCGCTCGAATTCACCGCTCCGCTTGCCGGAAGCCATCGCTGCCCACTTCACCGGCACGCACCCCGCGCGCCAGGCGATCGAGCATGCCGTTGACGAAGCCGGTCTCCTTCGCGGGGAAGAAGGCGTGCGCCACGTGCATGTATTCGTCGATGATGACGCGCGCCGGCGTGTCGGTGAAATCGACCAGCTCGGCCACGCCGGCGCGCAGCAGGGCGCGCATCACGGCGTCGAGGCGCTCGAGCTTCCAGTCCTCGGCCAGGGCGGGGGTAATCAGCGCATCGATCTCGGCCTGGCGGGTGGCCGCAGTGGCCACCACCGCGGCGAAGAGCTTGGCATCGGGTGCCGACTTGCCGCTGCCGGCCTCGGTCAGGCGATGCGCGCGGAACTCCTTGATCACATCGGCCGCGTCGGCGCTCGACATCTCGATCTGGTAGAGCGCCTGTACGGCAAGGCGCCGTGCGGCGGTGCGCCGCTCGCCCTTGCGCCCGGTCGGGTTATCCATGGGCGGCTTGTCGGCGGGGGCGTCGGCCATCATCGTGCCGTCAGCCCGAACTTGTGCTTGAGCGCCACCATCGCCAGGCAGGCGCGCACGGCGTCGGCGCCCTTGTCACCCTCGCTTACTCTGGCGCGGACCCAGGCCTGCTCTTCGTTTTCGACGGTCAGGATGCCGTAACCAATGGCGGCGTGGTCGCGCAGCGCCAGTTCCTGCAGGCCGCGCGCACTCTCGCCGCACACATAGTCATAGTGCGAGGTCTCACCCCGGATGACGCAGCCAAGCGCCACGAAACCATCGAATTGGCGCGACGCGAGAGCGAACGAGATGGCGCCCGGGATCTCGAAGGCACCCGGCACGGCGATACGCTCAAACGTCGCCCCCGCCTTCTCGAGCGCCGCCGCAGCGCCGCGCACCAGTTCGTCGGCCAGCGGCTCGTAGAACCGCGCCTCGACGATCAGGATATGAGGACCACTGGTCATGTCTTACGCCTCGGTGAGCGGCGGAACCTTCCGCCATTCGACGACCGAGAGTCCGTAACCCTCCAGGCCGACGATGTTTCGGGGATGGTCCGAGAGCAGGACCATGTTGCGCACGCCGAGATCGAGCAGGATCTGGGCGCCGACGCCGTAATCGCGCAGGCCCGCGGCGGCGGCGGCGGCCTGCCGGCCGTGGTCAGACAGGAAATCTCCCAGCGCCGAGGCCGGATTGTTGGGATCGCCGAGCCGGGCGCGCACCCGGTCCGACAGGCTGGTCGGCCGCGGCTCGCGGATCAGCACCACCACGCCCCGCCCCGCTTCGCCGATCACTTTCATCGCCGAGTGCAGGATGCTGCCCCGCCCCACCGAACGGTCGCCCAGAACGTCGTCGAGCACGTTGAGCGCATGCATGCGCACGAGCACGGGATCCGCGCCGGAGATATCGCCCTTGATCAGCGCGATATGCTCGGCATAGGCCGCGTTGTTGACATAGACCACCATGCGGAACGTGCCGCCGAAACGGCTGTCGAGGGCCGTCTCGATGGTGCGCTCGACCAGCGTATCGTGGCGACGGCGATAGGCGATCAGGTCGGCGATCGTGCCGACCTTGAGCCCGTGGAACTGGGCGAATTTGATCAGGTCCGGCATCCGCGCCATGGTGCCGTCGTCGTTCATGATCTCGCAGATCACGCCCGACGGGTTGAGCCCGGCCAGCCGGGAGATATCGACCGCCGCCTCCGTGTGGCCGCTGCGCACCAGGACGCCGCCGTCCCGCGCCATCAGCGGGAATACGTGGCCCGGCGAAACGATATCGCTGGCGCCCTTCTCCGGATCGATGGCCACGGCGATGGTGCGGGCGCGGTCGGAAGCCGAGATGCCGGTGGTCACGCCCTCGCGCGCCTCGATCGACAGGGTAAACGCCGTCTCGTGGCGCGAGCGGTTGGCCGGCGACATCAGCTTCAGGTCGAGCTTCTCGCAGCGCGCCCGGGGCATGGCGAGGCAGATCAGGCCCCGGCCGTAGCGGGCCATGAAATTGACCGCTTCGGGGGTGGCCATCTGACCGGGGATGACGAGATCGCCTTCGTTCTCGCGGTCCTCGTCATCCACCAGGATAAACATGCGGCCGTTGCGCGCGTCGTCAATGATATCCTCGACCTTCGACAGGAAGGCGATATCGGCCACGCCGCGGTCGAGCAGCCCTTGCTGGCGCCGCGAAGGCGTCATGTCACGGGTTCCTTTTGGTTCAAGCGCGCAACATAGCGCGCCATCAGGTCGACTTCCACGTTGACGCGCGCTCCCACTCCCAAATCGCCCAATGTCGTCACCGTCTGGGTATGTGGGATGATATTGATCTCGAAGCGCGTCGCGGGCCCGTGATCGGTCACCCGGTTGACCGTCAGGGACACCCCGTCGACGGTGATCGAGCCCTTGGCGGCGATGAAGCGGCCGAGTTCGGCCGGCACCTCGAAGACCAGCCGCAGCGAGCCGCCCTCCTGGCCGCGCTCCATCAGCGTACCGACACCGTCAACATGGCCGCTGACCAGGTGCCCGCCGAGCTCGTCGCCGGCCCTGAGCGCGCGCTCGAGATTGATCCGGGTCCCGGCCTGCCAGGCACCGAGCGTGGTGCAAGCCAGCGTCTCGGCGGAGGCCTCCACCGCGAACCAACCCGGCCCCTTCTTGACCACGGTCAGGCAGCAGCCGGCGCAAGCGACCGAGGCGCCGATCGCCAGATCAGCGGTCTCGTAAGCCGTCTCGATGACCAGCCGGGTATCGCGGCGCTCGCGCCCCGGCGCGAGTTCGCGCACCCGACCCCGATCGGTGACGATGCCGGTGAACATGCCGGCAAGGATAGCGCGAAGCTTCCGCTGGGGCAATTGCTCCGTATACGGATCAATTGCCCCGTGGGATCAGCGCGCGCTGTAGGTCTCGAGGATGTCGTCGCCGCAGCGCTCGACAGAACGGCGCACGAAGCGCGGCGCCTGGTCGAGCTTGTCGACGCCGAAGGCTGCGGCCACGGGGATGCCGTCGCCGCCGATCAGCTGGGCGGCCCGGAACCAGACCATCCGGTCGATCAGGCCTTCGGCCAGCAGGGCGCCGGTCACGCGGCCGCCTCCTTCGACCAGCACGCGCGTCAACCCGCGCTCCCCCAAGGCCCGCATCATGCCATGCATATCCGGCCGGTCGCCCGACAGCGGCGTCGCATCGATGAGCTCGATGCCGCACTCTAAGAACGCGTCGCGCCGATCGTCGTCGGCGTCCGGATAAGCCACGATCCAGGTCGGCACCTGGCGGGCGGTGCGCACGACACGGGCGGTGAGCGGCAGACGCAGCCGCGGATCGATGATCACCCGGACCGGTGAGCGTCCGGTCAGCCCCGGGAGCCGGCAGGTGAGATCGGGATCGTCGGACAGGGCCGTACCGACCCCGACCAGGATCGCATCGTGCTGGGCGCGCAAGGCATGCCCGCGATGGCGCGCCACCTCGCCGGTGATCCACTGGCTCTGGCCGCGATGCGTGGCGATGCGCCCGTCGAGCGTCGTTGCCGCCTTGAGGGTCACCAGGGGACGTCCCTCGCGAACCCGCTGAAAGAAACCGGCGTTGATCTCCCTGGCTTCCTCGGACAGCAACCCGACCTCGAGCGCGATCCCGGCCCGCTTCAAGGTGGCGAAGCCGGTTCCCGCCACCCGCGGATCGGGATCCTCGACGGCCACCACGGCGCGGGCGACCCTCGCGGCGATCAGGGCCTCGGTGCAGGGCGGTGTCTTGCCGTGATGGCTGCAGGGCTCGAGCGTGACATAGGCCGTGGCCCCCGCGGCGGCCGAGCCGGCGCGGGCCAGCGCCTCGGTCTCGGCATGCGGCCGGCCCGAAGGCTGGGTCCAGCCGCGGCTCACGACGGCGCCATCCTTGACCAGGACGCAGCCGACCGAGGGATTGGGCCAGGTGACGCCCAGGTTGCGGCGCGCCAGCGCCAGCGCTGCGCGCATATGGTTGATATCGCTGGCTGCGGACGTCACGGCCGCCCCCTTCCCGCCGCCGGCGGTCGTGTCAGTCCTTGTCGACGCTGCCGCCGAGCTTGCCGACGAAATCCTCGAAATCCTTCGCCTCGCGGAAATTGCGATAGACCGAGGCGAAGCGGACATAGGCGACCGGATCGAGCGTCGACAGCGCGTCCATGACCATCTCGCCCACCACCGTGGACGAAATCTCGCTCTCGCCCAGGCTTTCGAGCCGCCGGACGATGCCGCTGACGATACGCTCCACGCGCTCGGGCTCGACCGGCCGCTTGCGTACGGCAATGGCGATCGAGCGCGCAATCTTGTCGCGATCGAACGGTTCCTTGACGTTGTTCTTCTTCACGACCACGAGATCGCGAAGCTGAACGCGCTCAAAGGTCGTAAAGCGCGAGCCGCAGGCCGGGCAGAAACGCCGTCGACGAATCGCCGAGTTGTCCTCGGTCGGCCGAGAATCCTTCACCTGCGTGTCGTCATGACCGCAAAACGGACAGCGCATCCCCCTCGCCTCCCCTCGTCTTTGTTCGTCGCCCCGCGCGACCGCCTAGCGGCCGGAATAGATCGGAAAGCGGCGGCAGAGTTCCGCCACCTTGCTCCGGACCGTCCGCTCGACTTCCGAATTGTCCCCCGAATTGCTGGCGGCAAGACCGTCCAGCACCTCGCCGATCAGTTCCCCGACCTGGCGGAACTCCGCCTGACCGAAGCCTCTCGTGGTCCCTGCCGGCGTGCCGACACGGACGCCGGATGTCACGGCCGGCTTCTCCGGATCGAACGGAATGCCGTTCTTGTTGCAGGTGATGCCGGCGCGATCGAGGCTCTGTTCGGCGGCCCGGCCGGTCAGCTTCTTGGACCGCAGATCGACCAGCATCAGGTGCGTATCGGTGCCGCCCGAGACGATATCGAGGCCACGCGCCTGCAGCGTCGCGGCCAGCGTCTTGGCGTTGTCGACGACCGCCTTGGCGTAGGTCCTGAACTCCGGACGCAGCGCCTCGCCCAGGGCCACCGCCTTGGCCGCGATCACGTGCATGAGCGGACCGCCCTGCAGGCCGGGGAAGACCGCCGAATTGATCTTCTTGCCTAGTTCCTCGTCCATCGAAAGGATCATGCCGCCACGCGGACCGCGCAGCGTCTTGTGCGTCGTGGTCGTCACGACATGCGCGTGCGGCAGCGGGCTGGGATGGGCGCCGCCCGCCACCAGTCCGGCGAAATGCGCCATGTCCACCATCAGGAACGCGCCAACCGCATCGGCGATCTTGCGGAAGCGCGCGAAGTCGATGAGCCGCGGATAGGCGGAACCGCCGGCCACGATGAGCTTCGGTTTGTGCTCGCGGGCCAGCTTCTCGACCTCGTCATAGTCGATACGCTGGTCGTCGCGGCGAACCTCGTAGGAAACCGCCTTGAACCACTTGCCGGACTGGTTGACCGGCGAGCCATGCGTTAGGTGACCGCCATGGGCGAGCGACAGGCCGAGGAACGTGTCGCCCGGCTGCAGCAGGGCGAAGAACACGGCCTGGTTGGCCTGGGCACCGGAATGCGGCTGCACGTTGGCGAAGTTGCAGCCGAACAGCTTCTTGGCGCGTTCGATGGCCAGCGCCTCGGCGACGTCCACGTATTCGCAGCCGCCGTAGTAGCGGCGACCGGGATAACCTTCGGCGTATTTGTTGGTCAGCACGGAGCCCTGCGCCTCGAGCACCGCGGCCGAGACGATGTTCTCGGAGGCGATCAGCTCGATCTTGTCGCGCTGACGACCCAACTCGTCCTGCAGCGATTGCCAGATCTCGGGATCGACCTCGGCGACGCTGCCGCCGAAGAAGCGGTCATGCGGTGCGCTGGCGGGATTGGACGCAACGGCGGGCTTGGCAGGCGACATGGAACGCAGATACTCCGTGAGAAGCGGATCTAGCCGAGCTTGTCGACGCGGCGCTGGTGGCGGCCGCCTTCGAAGCCGGTGTTGAGGAAGACGCGCAGGCAATCCTTGGCAACCTCAGAGCCCGTGGTGCGGGCGCCAAGAGCGATGACGTTGGCGTCGTTATGCAGGCGCGCAAATCGCGCATCCGTGGTGTCGCGACAGTGCGCCGCGCGAATCCCCTTGTGACGATTGGCGGCTATCGAGATACCGATCCCGGTGCCGCAGACCAGGACACCACGCGCGGCCTTCCCTTCGATGATGGCGCGCGCCAGCGCGTCGCCGATGTCCGGATAGTCGACGCTCTCCGGCCCGCTCGTCCCGAGATCGACAACCGGCTCACCCATCGCCGCCAGCTCCTCGACCAGGAGCTTTTTGAGGTCGAGACCGGCGTGATCGGAAGCGATGGCGATGGGGCGTTGAGCCATTCGGATTGCATTCGGGTGGCGATTGCGGGAAGACCGAAGGCTACCATATGTCGAAAGCGGCTGCCAATCGGCCACTATCCCTCGGGATTCCGCCTCTCCCGGCCGGCAATTCGGAAAAATTGAGCGGCCGATAAATAATTCGGCCCGCGCGGTCCGGGAGCCGGTGAAAGCGCGCGGCGCCTCCGAATCCAGATCAAGCGTAGAGCGGCAGTAATATTGTCATTCCGTAAACCAATATTTCCTCCCCGCCATTAATATTGGGGTACTGGCGAAGTTCTGATTGATAAACAGTAAAATGATGCAAAAAGTTTGACAACGCCGCGTTGCCGCGCTTATCAATTCGGCGCGTGGCGGTAAAGGGCTGCGTTTTGTTATCCTTTTCTAAGAACTTCGCAGTACATTCCGCGTCCTTCAAAGAGAAACCCCTCCGGTCTCCCATGACCTCTTCCGACAAGCCTGGTAACGGCGATCTACTGCGCATGGCTGCTGATGTCGCCGCGGCCTATGTCAGCAACAACACGCTGCCGGCTACCCAGATCACCGATGTCATCAAGACGATCTACGCGTCGTTCGTGTCGCTCGACCGGACCGATGGCGGGCTCCCGACCAATGCGAAGCCGATCGTGCCGATCAAGAAATCGGTGACGCCCGAGCACATCATCTGTCTCGAGGACGGGAAGAAGCTCAAGATGCTGAAGCGCCATCTGCGGACGGCGTATGGCCTGACCCCCGAGGAATACCGGGCGAAGTGGGGCCTGCCCGTCGATTACCCGATGGTGGCGCCGAACTATGCCGAGCAGCGCTCGGCCTTTGCCAAGAAGATCGGCCTCGGCCGCAAGCCGTCCAAGCGGCTGAAGAAGTAGCGCAGCGCCCGGCGGCCTGCGCAAATGAAAACGGCCCGGCAAGATGCCGGGCCGTTCCCGCTTCAGGGTCCGAAGACCCCGATCAGTTCACGTAGTCGTACTTGCCGTCCTTCCACGCATAGACGCGGTAGGCCGGGGTCGTCACGTCGCCCTTGGCGTTGAAGCTGATCAGCCCCAGCACGGTATCGAAGGTGGCGCCGTTGAGGAACTTGAGCACGTCGTCGGTCTTCGTCGACTTCGCGCGGCTCACGGCCTGGGTATAGGCCTGGATCGCGGCGTAGGTATAGAGGGTGTAGCCCTCCGGGTCGTAGCCCTGCGCCTTGAACTTGTCGACGACCGGCTTGGCGACCGGGTTCTTACGCGGATCGGCGTCGAAGGTCATGATCGTGCCCTCGCCCGCCTTGCCGGTGATCGACCAGTACTCCTGGGTTACCAGCGCGTCGCCCGAGACGAGCACGGCGTTCAGGCCCTGCTCGCGCGCCTGCCGGATCATCAGGCCGGCTTCGGTGTGATAGCCGCCATAGTAGATGGCCTCGACGCGGGCCTGCTTCATCTTGCTGATCAGCGCGGTGAAGTCCTTGTCGCCCTGGGTCACCGCCTCGTACATCGCCTCGGTCACGCCCTTCTCGTTGATGCGCTTCTTGGCGAAATCGGCCAGGCCCTTGCCGTAGGCCGACTTGTCATGGATGACCGCGATCGGCTTGCCCTTGAAGTTGTCGACGATGTAGTCGCCGCCGACCACGCCCTGCTGGTCGTCACGGCCGCAGACGCGGAAGACGTTCTTGAACTTGGCGCCGCGCTCCGTGAGCGTCGGGTTGGTCGAGGCCGGCGAGATCTGAATGATCCCTTCCTCGGCGTAGACCTCGGAGGCCGGGATCGACGAGCCGGAGCAGAAATGCCCGGCTACGAAGCTCACCTTGCGCGAAGCGAGCTGGTTGGCGACGGCCACCGCCTGCTTCGGATCGCAGGCATCATCGCCGATCTCCAGCCGCAGCTTGCGGCCCATGACGCCGCCGCGGGCATTGATGTCGGCAACCGCCATCTGGGCGCCGCGCCGCATCTGCTCGCCGAAGGACGCGTACTGGCCGCTCATCGGCCCTGCGGTGGCGATGACGATATCCTGAGCCAGTGCCGGCGCCGCAAAGGCGAGCGCCGCGGCTACGATGCCGAAGCCTGCTTTTCGCATGGTTTTTTCTCCCTGTGACGTGACAGGCCGGGACCGGCCCTGCCTCAACCTTAGTGCCGGGCGCGGCTTACGGCAATATCAGGACGCCTTTTTGCGGGGCTTCCAGCCAAACGGCCCGGCCAGCTCGTAGAGCCACGGGTACTGCCGGACCATGTTGTGCGCCAGGGTGACGCGCCAGGCGAACCAAGCCACCGCCGACAGCCAGGCCCAGGCCATGAGGAACGCCGGCAATGACAGCAAAGGTCCGCCGAACAGCGAGAAATCAAGGAAGCGCACCGCGAGCGCGAGCCCAAGAGCGCTGGCAACCGCCTGCCCCACCGGCCGCCAGGTATCGGCGATCGCCTGGCCGGTCAGGAAAGCGGCCAGGCCGAAGAGCAGGCCGGCCAGACCGACGAAAACCCCGAGCGAGCTGCCGAAGAGACTGGTCATACGTATGTGCTCATGCGTGGACACCGCCCTCGAGATAGGCCGCGCGCACCTCGGGATTGGCCAGCAGCTCCGCGCCGCTGCCCGACAACACGATGCGGCCGGTCTGCATGACGTAGCCGCGATGCGCCAGGCGCAGCGCATGGTAGGCGTTCTGCTCGACCAGCAGCACGGTCAGCCCCTGCGCCCGGTTGATCTCGGCGATGGCCGCGAAGATCTGCTTCACGATCATCGGGGCAAGGCCGAGCGATGGCTCGTCGAGCAGCAGCAGGCGCGGCCGGCCCATCAGGGCGCGGCCGATCGACAGCATCTGCTGCTCACCACCCGACAGCGTACCGCCGCGCTGGTCGCGGCGCTTGCGCAGGATCGGAAAGAGCGTGAACACCTTCTCGATGTCTGAAGCGAAATGCCCGGGGTCGGCGACCGTGGCGCCGATCTGCAGGTTCTCGAACACCGTGAGGCGGGCAAAAATACGCCGTCCCTCCGGCGCCTGGGCGATTCCGCGGCGGATGATCGAGAAGGTCTCCTCGCGCGTGATGTCTTCGCCATCGAAGCGGATGGAGCCTTCGGCGGCGCGCGGCCGGCCGCAGATAGTCATCAAAAGCGTCGACTTGCCCGCCCCGTTGGCGCCGATCAGGGTGACGATCTCGCCCTTCGCCACATCCAGCGTCACGCCGCGCAGCGCCTCGATCGGCCCGTAGAAGGTATGGACGCCTTGGAGGTTGAGCATAATCAGGCCACCGCGTCGCTCTCGGGCTCGCCGAGATAGGCGCGGATCACCGCTGGATCCTTGCGCACGGAATCGGGCGTACCGGCGGAGATTCGCTTGCCGTAGTCGAGCACCACGATGTGGTCCGAGATGCCCATGACGACGCTCATATCGTGCTCGATGAGCAGCACGCCGATCTTCTCGGTCTCGCGGATCCCGGCGAGCAGCCGGTTGAGTTCCGCCGACTCCCGCGGGTTGAGGCCGGCGGCCGGCTCGTCGAGACAGAGCAGGACCGGCTGGGTACACATGGCGCGGGCTATTTCCAGCCGGCGCTGGTCGCCGTAGGGCAGGCTCCCGGCCTCGGCATTCGCCCGCATGACCAGGCCGGTGCGCTCCAGCCAATGCCGGGCGCGGTCGACTGCTTCCTGCTCGGCATGGCGGTAGCGCGGCAGGCCGAACAGCGCGCCAACCGTGAAGCCCGACGCCTTCATCAGGAAATTGTGCTGCGCCACGATCAGGTTCTCGAGGAGCGTCATGCGCGGGAACAGGCGGATGTTCTGGAAAGTCCGCGCTACCCCGGCGCGGGCCGCGATGCGGAAACCTTCCATCTGCTCGAGCAGCAGCGGGCCGCTCGGGTGATGCAATGTCAGCCGGCCGACGGTCGGCTTGTAGAAGCCGGTCAGGCAGTTGAAGACGGTGGTCTTGCCGGCCCCGTTGGGGCCGATGATCGCCGTGATCTCGCCCTCTCGCGCCTCGAACGACAGATCGTCGACGGCCACGAGACCACCGAAGCGCATCGTCAGGTGCTCGATTTCGAGGAGCACCGGGTTCATGACGCGCCTGTCGCTTTCGGCAGCGGCAGCAGGATCGACGGATCGCGTCGCGACAGCAGTCCATGCGGCCGCCAGACCATGATGCCGATCATGGCCGCGCCGAACAGCACCATGCGCAGCTCGGCGAACTCGCGGGCGATTTCGGGCAGCACGACGAGGAGAATGGCAGCGAAAACGATGCCGATCTGGCTGCCCATGCCGCCCAGCACCACGACGGCGAGGATGAGCGCCGATTCGATGAAGGTGAAGCTCTCGGGCGAGATGAAGCCTTGGCGTGCCGCGAAGAACGAGCCGGCAAAGCCGCCGAACATCGCGCCAATGGCGAACGCCGTCAGTTTCGTATTGGTCGGGTTGATGCCCAGCGCCCGGCAGGCGATCTCGTCCTCGCGCAAGGCCTCCCAGGCGCGGCCGACCGGCAGCCGGCGGATGCGCAGGGTGAAGGCGTTGGTGATCAACGCCAGTACGAGAATGACGAAATAGAGAAAAGCCAGGCGGTGATAGGAAGAGAACTCGAGACCAAAGAACTCGTGGAAGGCGGTTTCTCCCGCCTCCGGCGTGCGCGTGAACGGCAAGCCGAAGAACGAAGGGCGCGGGATGCTGGTCAGGCCGTTGGGCCCGCCGGTGAAGCTCTGCCAGTTGACCAGCACGATGCGGATCATCTCGCCGAAGCCGAGCGTGACGATCGCCAGATAGTCGCCCCGCAGGCGCAGGACGGGGAAGCCGAGCAGCACGCCGAACAAGGCCGCGAAAATGCCGGCCAGCGGCAGGCACTCCCAGAAATTGAGACCGAAGTTGCGCGCCAGCAGGGCGAAGCTGTAAGCGCCGACGGCGTAGAAGGCGACGTAACCGAGATCGAGCAGGCCGGCGAGGCCGACCACGATGTTCAGTCCCCAGCCGAGCATGACGTAGATCAGCACGGTGGTCGCCACGTCGATGATGTAGCGGTCCGTGAACGGCAGGAACGGCAGCACGACCGCCACCGTCACCGCCGCAGCCCCGAAGAACTTCATCAAGGTGAACCGGCCATCGACCGCCACATGCGCCGGCTCCCGCCGCGGCTTGAGGCGCCACGCGGGCGGCCACAAGGCCAGAGCCAGCCGGCCGGCGAACACAGCCGCGACGGCGATGGCGACCCAGTCGAAGCGGGTCTTGGCCACCAGCGAACCGCCCTCATCGACTGTGTAGAACCCGACCATCGGGATCGCCAGGGCCAGCGCGACGACGGCGGCTACGGCCGCCTCCTTGAGGGCCGCTGGCAACGGAGAGGGAGCGGCCGCCGCGATCACGCTCAGACCTTCTCAACTTCCGGCCGGCCGAGCAGGCCGGTCGGCCGGAAGATCAGCACCAGGATGAGGATCGAGAACGTCGCGAGATCCTTGTACTCGATGGTGAAGTAGGCGGACCAGAACGCCTCGACCAGGCCGATCAGCAGGCCGCCGAGCATCGCGCCCGGCAGCGATCCGATGCCGCCGAGAACCGCGGCCGCGAAGGCCTTAATGCCCGCCTGAAAGCCGATATAGAAATCGATCACGCCGTAGTAGAGCGTGACCATCACCCCGGCGACGGCCGCCAGGCCAGCCCCGATGACGAAGGTCAGCGAGATCGTGCGGTCGACATTGATGCCGACCAGCGAAGCCATGGTGAGATCCTGCTCGCAGGCGCGCTGCGCTCGGCCCAGCGCCGTGCGGGTGATGAGCAGGGAAAACCCCACCATCAACACCACCGTCGTGAGGATGATCAGGATCTGGATATAGGACAGCGACACCGTGAAGTGGGAACTGCTCATCAGCGTGAGGCCGCCGGTGACGATCGGCTGTATCGGCTTGACCCGCGCCCCCTGCAGGACCTGCACGTAGTTCTGCAGGAAGATCGACATGCCGATCGCCGAGATCAGCGGCGCCAGACGGAACGAGCCGCGCAGCGGCCGGTAGGCGATGCGTTCGACCGCCCAACCGTAGACCGAGGTGAAGAGGATCGCCACGATCAGCACGATCAGGATGGCGAAGGGCACCGAGCTGATGCCGAGCATCGACAGGATGGTGAAGCCGATGACGGCGATGAAGGCGCCGATCATGTAGATTTCGCCATGGGCGAAATTGATCATGCCGATGATGCCGTAGACCATCGTATAGCCGATGGCCACGAGACCGTAGATCGCGCCCAACGTCAGTCCGTTGATCGCCTGCTGGAGAAAATACTCCATCCGCTCGCCGGTCTCCCGCTAACGCCGCCGGGCCCGCTTGGGTCCCGAGTCCCTGCTTATTTTGACTGTAGTTAACACGCCGCCGCGCCAGATCAAGCGAAAGCGGTATCACGGGCCCGCCGGCAACGGGACGATTAAGAGGTGCGCTTCGTCGGAATGGTGAAAGTGACGTCCGTACCCTTGTCGGGCACGCTGGCGATGCGCAGCGTCCCGCCATGGAGCGCCACGAGCGCCCGGGCGATCGGCAGGCCGAGGCCCGTACCCACATAGCCGCCGTCAGGCGGCCGCTTCGGCTGCCGGAAGGGCAGCATGGCCTCCACTGCCTCCGCCTCGGTCATGCCGATACCGGTATCGCTGACCATAACGGCCAGGTTACCGCCCTCGGCATTCTGCAGGCGCACCGTCACCCGGCCACCGCGGGGCGTGAACTTCACGGCGTTCATGAGCAGGTTGACCAGAACCTGCTTGATCTTGGTCGCATCGATGCGAACCGTAGGCCACGGACCGCCGAGCTCGTCGGCGAGCGTCACGCCGGCGCGGTCCGCCTGCCCGGCCACCAGGCGCAGGCTGGCCTTCACGACGTCCGTCGGAGACGCCGATTCCAGGCGCATCGCCATCTCGCCTGATTCGACCTTCGCGTAGTCGAGGATGTCGTTGATGATGCGCAGCAGGTGCTGGCCGGATGCCATAATGTCTTCGGCATAGCCGACGTAGCGCTGGTTGAGCTCCCCGAACATCTGCCCGGTGATGATCTCCGAGAAGCCGATGATGGCATTCAGCGGCGTGCGCAGTTCGTGCGCCATGCTGGCGACCAGCTGGTTCATGCCGTCGGTCGCATGGGCGGAGGTCGACTTCTCGTCGGCCAGGATGGCGGTCGCATCGAGCGCGCGCGCCAGCACGCCGAGCAGCCGCTGCGCCGGCAGCGGCACCGTTCGCAGTTCGATCTCGATCGACGTTCCATCGAGGCGAAGCAGCCGCGAGCGGCGCCAGGCCGCCGGCGCGGCACCAGTCCCTTTGCTGCCGCTGACCAGCGCCTGGTGAATGGAGCGGGCGTCGAAGAAGCGATCGAGGCGCTGACCGACGACGTCCCCAGGCCAGGTCGCGCCGATGAGCGCCGCGCCCGGCCGGTTCACGTACTGGATCGCGTCCTCAAACACGAGGGCCGCGAGATCGGACGTCGCCTCAAGGAGAGCCCAGGCGGGAGCATCGGCAGAAATACCCGCCTCCGGAGCAGCCGGCGGGTGGTCAGGAGCGGCAGGTTTTGCACCTTTGCGGGTCATGCTGCCAGCCCCGACACGCCGCGCAGATCGGCGCCGGCGAGACTGGCGCCGGGCAACGCCGCGCCGTCAAAACAGGCGTTGCGCAGGTCAGCACCATCCAGGTTCGCGCCAGCCAGATCCGCGCGCGACAGATCCGCGCCTTCGAGGCAGGCCTGCTTCAGGTTCGCCCCGGCCAGCTTGGCGCCGACCAGGTTCGCGCCGCGCAGATTCGCGTTCACGGTCACTTGTCCGGCGCCGACCTTGAGCAACGGGCTGAGATCGGCCGAGCGCAAGTCGGCGTCCATCAGCTTGGCATCCGACAGCACCGCGCCCCGCATATCCGCCTTGAAGAAGATCGCCTGGCGCAAATCGGCGCCGCTGAAATCGCAGCGCATCAGCGCCGCCTCGTTGAAGCGGGCGCCGAGCAGGAAGGCGCCGGCGAAGGACGCGGCCGCCAGGCGCTTGCGGCTGAAATCCTGCCCGTGCAGATCGGCCTTGTCGAAGCGCGCGTATTGGCCCTGCTTGGTGGCGCTCTCGAGCCACAGGTGATGGAAACCGGTCACCGCCTCGATATCGCCGAGCGCGGCATAGGCCGCACCTTCGTTGCGGATCGCTTCCTTGAGCAGGCCGCTCTCGAGGATATCCTTGTCGATAATGGCATCCGTGAAATCGGCGCCCTTCATGTCGACGCCCCAGAGCTGGACGCCCTTCATGATCGCGCCCTGGAAATTGGCGCCCGCCGCCTTGCAGCCGGAGAGCACCGCGCCCTCGAGATTGGCGTTGGTGAAATTGGCGGCCCGCAGGTCGGCGTTGCGGAAATTGGCGCCCTTGAGGGAGGCGTTGGTGAAGTCCGCGCGCAGCACGAACGACCCGCCGAGCTTGGCGCTCGACAGGTCCGCACCCTTGGCGTCGATCACCGACAGGTCGGTGGCCGCCGTGCCGGCTTCGTGGTTGACCGGGATGAGCCCCCTCTGGACCCGGGCCAGGACGGCCTCGCGAATGTCCGCATCGGCCATGGTGGCGCCGTTGAGCGAGGCGCCGCGGAAGGCGGCGCCGCGCAGATCGGAGCGCGTCAGGTCGGCGCCATCGAGATTGGCGCGACGCAAATCGGCAGCGAACAGGTTGGCGCGCGCCATCCTGGTCTTGCGGAACTGACAGCCCGCCAGCTTCGCGCCGACCAGGTCGATCTCGGTCAGCGTTCGGCTGCTGAAATCGCTGTTCTCAAAGCTGTGATGCGCCAGCAGCGCGCGGCGGCCGCCGGGGATGCCCTTGACGAACTTCTCATGCGAGAGGAGCGCCGCGGTGAGTTCCGCGGGATTGAGCTCCTTCCACGTCAGCTCGCCCACCGGCTTCGCGTTGGCCGATGTCGCCCGACTATCGATCGATGAAACCGGATCGGACATTTCTCGTGCCGTACCTGCCGTACCTATTGCCCTTCAGGCGAACAGGGGTTGCCTTTGGCCGACACCAAAGCGGCCCCGATAAAACTAAGGAAAGAACTTTAACGATTATCTAAAGATAGGGGAGATTTTCCATAGTCGGCCGGCCCGACCGTCATTCCTTAGCCTGCCGGGCCCGTCGATCGAGCACATATTGAAGCTTGCGCAGCGCCGTGACACGCAACTGCGACTCCGGAGCGCGCGGCGAACCGACGATCGAGACCTCGACGAGTGAGACAGGGTCGAAGGCGGTTACCTTGACCGAATTACCCACCCGGTGAAACTCGAAGAGCACCTCTCGTGGCATGACCCATCCCGGCGAATCGTCTGCCAAAAGATAGCGCTTTCTTGAAACGCTTGCCGCATTCAGGCCGGCGGCGTAAAATTACTTTAGATTTAAAATAATTCGGGACGCCCGGGCGCAAGCATGAAGAGCGCGATTTTCAGCCGCGAGCGGAAGATCCGGTTTTCGCATTCCGATCCGGCCGGCATCGTCTATTACCCGGATTATTTCGACATGTTTAACGGCGTGATCGAAGACTGGTTCGAGACGCTCGGAGTCGATATCCCGACGCAGATCACCCGGCATCGTCGTGGCTTTCCCACGGTCCGCGCGGAGTGCGATTTTTTCGTGCCCAGCCGCATGGGCGAGACGCTGACCTTCGCCCTACGGGTGGCGAAGATCGGGCGCAGCTCGGTCACGCTGGTCATCCACGGCCATGCCGGCGAGGTCGAGCGGCTCCGTGCCACGCTGGTCCTGGTCGTCGTTTCGCAGGACACGGGCAAATCGATCGCCATGCCCGATGAGATGCGCCGCGCCTTTACCGCGTATCAGAGCGCGACCCAGGACACGAAAGCGGAAGCCCCAGCATGAACCGCACCCTTTTGCCGCCCGGCTGGAAGAAGCCCAAGGGCTACGCCAACGGCATCGCCGCCCGTGGGACGCTCGTCTTCGTCGCCGGACAGATCGGCTGGAACGAGCGGGAAGAGTTCGAGACCGACGAGTTCGTCGGCCAGGTCCGGCAGGCCCTGGAGAACATCGTCGCGGTGCTCAAGGCTGCCGGCGCCGGCCCGGAGCATGTGACTCGCCTGACCTGGTACGTCACCGACAAGCAGGAATACCTCGCCGCGCTGGCCGGTGTGGGCGCTGCCTATCGCGACATCATGGGCCGTAACTACCCGGCCATGACGCTGATCGAGGCGCGGGCCCTGGTCGAGGATCGGGCCAAGGTCGAGATCGAAGCGACCGCCGTGATCCCCGAAATTTGAGCCAAGCCGCCGGCGGCTGGATTTCCTCCCGCCCCCGGCCTACTTTTCGTCCTGAGGCCTCACGGAGCCCCGTCATGACTGCAGAACCCGTCCGCGCCAAAGCGCCTGCCTCCAAGGCCAGCTTCAAATGGGACGACCCGTTCCTGCTCGAGGATCAGCTGAGCGAGGACGAGCGGCTGATCCGCGACGCCGCGCGCCAGTATGCGCAAGGCAAGCTGATGCCGCGCATCCAGGAAGCGTTCCGCAACGAGAGCACGGATCCCGCGATCTTCCGCGAGATGGGCGAGATGGGCTTTCTGGGCTCGACGATCGATGGTTACGGCTGTGCCGGATCGTCCTATGTCGCCTACGGCCTGGTGGCGCGCGAGGTCGAGCGCGTCGATAGCGGCTACCGCTCGATGATGTCGGTCCAATCGTCGCTCGTCATGCACCCGATCCATGCCTATGGCAACGAGGCGCAGCGCCAGAAGTACCTGCCGAAGCTGGCGACCGGCGAGCTGATCGGCTGCTTCGGCCTCACCGAGCCCGACCATGGCTCCGACCCCGGCGGCATGAAAACGCGGGCGCGCAAGGTCGCCGGCGGCTACAGCCTGTCGGGTGCCAAGATGTGGATCTCGAACGCACCGATCGCCGATGTCTTCGTGGTCTGGGCCAAGGACGATAATGGCGATATCCGCGGCTTCATTCTAGAGAAGGGCATGAAGGGCCTCTCGGCGCCGAAGATCGAAGGCAAGTTCAGCCTGCGCGCCTCGATCACCGGCGAGATCGTCATGGACGACGTCGTGGTCTCCGAAGATCACCTTCTGCCCAACGCCAAAGGGCTCGGGGGACCGTTCGGCTGCCTGCATCGTGCCCGCTACGGCATCGCCTGGGGTGCTTTGGGCGCCGCCGAGTTCTGCTGGCACGCCGCCCGTTCCTACACGCTGGAGCGCAAGCAGTTTGGCCGGCCGCTCGCCGCCAATCAGCTGGTGCAGAAGAAGCTCGCCGACATGCAGACCGAGATCGCCATCGCGCTTCAATCGTGCCTGCGCGCCGGCCGGATGTTCGACGAGGGCAACGCCGCACCGGAGCTGGTCTCGCTGATCAAGCGCAACTCCTGCGGCAAGGCGCTCGACGTCGCACGCATGGCCCGCGACATGCACGGCGGCAACGGCATCATGGATGAGTACGGTGTCATCCGGCACATGCTGAACCTCGAGACGGTGAATACCTACGAGGGCACGCACGATATCCATGCGCTCATCCTGGGCCGGGCGCAGACCGGCATCCAGGCTTTCACGGGATAAGGCTCCAGCGCCTTCGAGGCGCGAGTGATTGACGGCGGGTGAGCTGGCGTCTGACAATACCGCCATGAGGACTCCCGTCGCTCTCGCCATCGTCGGTGTGCTGCTGGCTTGCCCTGCCGCCGCGCAACCCCGCCAGTCCGCCGAGATGCAGCGCTTGGGGGAATTCATCCGCTCCCCGGCGCATCTCGAGCAGGTGCGCGCCGCGCTCCAGGCCTTCGAGCCGGCCGTCTTCCTTGCTGAATGCGCGGAGGTCCGGCCGACCAGGGGGGTGCGCTGGCAGCCGCTCCAGGAACCGGCATTCGACGCGGGCGCTCCGGCGCCGAAGACGGCGCTTTGGCAGGAGACCTGGGAGGTCAGCACCTGCGGCAAGACCGGCCTGCGCAGCCTCAGCTTCGAGGCGCGGGCCGGCCAGGGCCTCATCCCCCGCCCCATGTTCCCCGGTGAATCGCTCGCCGACGTCCGCGATCAGCTCGATGCCGGCACCGTGGCGCTCTCGGACATTGCCCCCGGCGTGCTGCCGTGCAACGAGCGCGGCCGCATCCAGGTGATCAACAGCATGGTCACCAATCGCGGCGATGCCGCGCGCACGCGCTGGAGCGAGCGCTGGACGGTGGCCGGTTGCAACCGCCGGGCGGAGATCGACGTGGATTTCACGCGCAGCCCGCAGGGCCGCACGTCTTTCGAATTCCGGAATCGGGCGCGGCGCTGACGCGCCGGGTGGCCTTAGGCCGCGGTGCTGGCCGGGACGCCGCCTTCGGCGACGGTCTGGTTCCAGAAGCGCTCGATGCGGCGCAGCGTCTGGTCGGTGGACTGCAGCTCTTCCATCTTCATCGTGCCACGGCCGAGTTCGTCCGCGTGCTTCTGGAAGACACCATCAAGGCGACGATGCAGATCGAGACCCTTCTGGGTCAGCTTGATACGGACCGAGCGGCGATCATGGGGTGAACGCGCCTGGGCGATATAGCCCTGCTCGATCAGTTTCTTGAGATTGTAGGAGACGTTCGAACCCAGGTAATAGCCACGCTGGGTGAGTTCGCCGACCGTGAGTTCTTCGCTGCCGATGTTGTAGAGGATCAGCGCCTGGACGTTGTTGATGTCACGGACGCCGAGGCGGTCCATTTCCACCTTCACCACTTCGAGGAAATGGCGGTGCAGGCGCTCAACAAGCGCCACAGCTTCAAGATAGGCAGCTTTCATCGCCGTTCCCCTAGAGGATTGCTTTAAAAAACATGCCTTTGTTTACGTTAAAACTCAATTAACTTACTCCACCAATTATTTCGTGCCCCGTAACATCTTGAATATACTTGAGAAATCAAGATCAGCTTGGCCGCTGGCCGCATTGAGCGATTGCAGCGATTGCGCAAGGGCGCCCATCGGAGTCGCTACGCCGGCCGCCGCCGCGGCACGCTGCGCCAGCGTCAAATCCTTGAGCATCATCGCCGTGGTGAAGCCGGCCTTGTAGCCGCGGTTTGCCGGCGAGGTCGGCACCGGTCCCGGCGCCGGGCAATAGCTGGTCATCGCCCAGCACTGCCCTGACGACTTCGAGGCGATGTCGAAGAGCTTCTGCGCTTCGAGGCCGAGCTTCTCGGCGAGCAGGAAGCCCTCGCTGACCGCGATCATCGCGACGCCGAGAATCATGTTGTTGCAGATCTTCGCCGCCTGCCCGTTTCCGGCAGCACCCGCGTGAACGATGTTCTTGCCCATGGCCTGGAGGATCGGCAGGCCGCGCTGGAACGCCGCGTCCGGGCCGCCGACCATGAAGGTCAGTGTCGCCCCCTCGGCGCCCGCCACGCCGCCGGAGACCGGCGCGTCGAGCATCGCAAACCCCGCCTTGTCGGCAGCCGCGGCAACGGCGCGCGCGCTCTCGACGTCGATGGTCGATGAATCGATCAGCAGCGAGCCCTTGTCGGCGGCGGCGATCACGCCGCCCTCGCCCGTGTAGACCGAGCGGACATGCTCGCCCGCCGGCAGCATGGTGACCACGATCTCGCAGCCCTTGGCGGCATCGGCCGCGTTCTTGGCCGCCACCGCACCGGCCGAAACGACGGCATCGAGATTGGCCTTCACCACATCGAAGGCGCGGAGCTTGTGGCCGGCCTTGAGCAGATTGCGCGCCATGGGGCCGCCCATGTTGCCCAGACCGATGAAGCCGATCATCGCCATGGTGTATTCCTCCCGTTGGTTTTTCTGTCAGTCCTCGAAATGCAGCTCGGGCTCGTCGGTGAGCGGCGCGAAATGCCGGTCCACCACCGATGTCGACACCTCCGCGAGGGAGGCCGGCCGCCACTTCGGCTGGTTGTCCTTGTCCACGAGCGCGGCACGAACCCCTTCATAGAAATCATGGCCACTCATGAAGCGCCGGACCAGCCGGTATTCCATCTTCAGGCAATCTTCGAAGTCCAGCGTGGCGCCCTCACGCAGTTGCCGCAAGGTCACGCGCAGACTCAAGGGCGACATCCGCAATAGCGTCGCGCGCGTGCTCTCGGCCCAGGCGCCGCCCTCGCGTTCCAGCCCTTGCAGGATATCCTCCACCGTGTCGCCGGCGAAACAGCGGTCGATGACATCGCGCAGCGGCGCCAGGATCGAGCCCTCGCCCGGCGCCGCGCTCATCTGCTTGAGCACGCCGGCCGGCGCCTCGAGCTCGATCGCGGTCATGAGGTCGGAGATCGCCGTGCTCGGCACATAGTGCGTATACAAGCCGAGCTCGAGCAGGTCCGCGGCCTTGATACGGGCACCGGTCAGCGCCAGATACGTGCCGGTCTGTCCCGGGCAGCGCGACAGGTAATAGCTGCCGCCGACATCCGGAAACAGCCCGATCCCCGTCTCCGGCATGGCGTAGAGCGTGCGCTCGGTCACCACGCGCAACTTGGCGGGCGCCGAGACGCCCACACCGCCGCCCATGGTGATGCCGTCGGCAACCGCGACATAGGTCTTCTTGCAGCGAAACAGCCGCCGGTTCAGCCGATATTCGTCCCAGAAGAAATCCCGGGTCAGCGGTGATGTCGGCCCGGCATCGTAGATGGCCCGCACGTCGCCGCCGGCGCAGAAAGCGCGGCCCGGAGCGCCGGTAACGACGATCGTCGCCAATTCGTGGCTGGCCTCCCAGTCGCGCATCTGCCGGTCGAAGCGCACGCACATATCGTGCGTCAGGGCATTGAAGGCCTTGGGCCGGTTCAGGGTGACATGGCCGAGCCAGCCGCGATGGGCGAACTGGATGTCATCCGCCACAGCGGCGTCCTGGTTGGTCATTCCGAGGTCCTATGAGGCATTGAGCGCGGAGGGGCGAAGGGGCGCGGAGGGGCAGAGGAGCCAGCGGTGTAAAGCGGCCCGACAAGCGATGTCAACGAGGCCTTTGCCTGTCCGATGAGGCGAGTTTCGCCGCCACTTCCTGGCCGATCAGCGCATATCCCTGCGGCGTAAAGTGACCATAGAGCTCGAACGGGAAGAACCTTTTCGTATCGCCGGCCGCGCGAAAGAGACTCTCGACATCGAGCGTTGTGAATCCAACTCGCTCTGCTTCCTCCAGCACACGCATCCGCGCGGTTTCCGCGGACGGCGAACGGCCCGAAAAGCTCCCGTAAGAGGGCAAGAAGACGAAAAGCCGACGAGCCCGTAGCGCCTCCGCCTCAAGGCTCGCCAATCGCAACGCCTCGGCGAAGACCCATGGCTCCGCCGCGGTCGATGACCCTTCTCGCGGCGGGATCGAAATGACCGGATTCGGTGGTGGGGCGCGGTTGTAGAGCATCTGGCGGACTGCCCGGAGCGGAATCCAACGCCGGGCCTGATACTGGTCGAGCAATTCATCGATGCGCTGGTCGATGATGGGCCCAACCACCGCCTGTCGCTCGAACAGCCCTTGGCTGAAATCGGGGCGGAGATAGGCGGTCAATGTCGGGTACCGGCTCTCGACCAGCAGATCGGCCAGGTCGTTCTCCTCCGTGTAAACCCAGACGATGGCGGCCGGGCGCAGATAGCGCGCGTATTCCCGCAGCGCCGCAAGCTGCAGGAGCGGGCCGGCGCCGTCGCGTCCGAGCGACACCGTCCGTGGATATGCCTTGCGGATCACCGCCGCCAGCGTCTGGTCCGGCGGCACACAGGCCCCTTGCACGAAGGAATCGCCGACCAGCAGGACTTCCAGAGGAGCCTGCTCCCAGAGTCCGGCCGGATTGTTGAAGCCGTATTCATCGGAGCGATAGACAGTGGTTACACCCAGCTCGTTGCAGTGCACGGTGGTTGCGGAGGGCGCACCACCGATGGCAATCAGGGTGTGGCCATCGATCTGGATCGGGGTCGCGTAAAAGTGGGGCGGCGGGACCGAGACGCGGACGCGGGCATCTGCATCCCGCCGGGCAACTGCGATGTCCTGGGAAAACCGGGTTCGTAGGGTTGTCCGGCGGAAAGAGCTGCGGCGCGTCGGGGATTCATGAATACGTCACGCGCGAAATAGGCCTCGGCCGACGCGGCGAAAACGTTTACCAGAACGAGCATATAGGCGACGAACAGGCGGGTTCCTGCTTCGGCCCGGCAAGCGAAAAGCAAGGCTGCCATGACCAGCAGCGCGCCCACGATCGCTGCAATCCTGAACTTCGATTCCAACAGTTCGGCCGGCGGAAAGGTGACGAAAATAGCCGCAAGAAGCGCGACCAGAAGCACCACATAGGCGCCGATGATGGTGGTAGAGACCACCCCAAATCGCTCTGCAAATGTTGCGCTGCCCGACATACCCAGACTCGTATTACCCACTCTCGGTACCACCCCCTTCTATACAGCTTGTTGACTCCGCCCGTCACAGTTCATCAAATCAGGCGAACTCCGGAGGCCCACGTGCAAGCTCTTCTCTCACGCTGTATCCTGGCGCTCGGCGCCCTTCTAACCGCCGCCCCGGCCCTGGGTCAGACCTATCCGAGCCGGCCGATCACCGTCATCGTGCCCTACGCGCCCGGCGGCAGTGTGGACGCGGTGGCCCGCATCGTCGCCATGCGGATGACCGAGAAAATCGGCCAGAACGTGGTGATCGAGAACGTCGCCGGGGCCGGCGGCGTGGTCGGCACCCAGAAGGCCTCGCAGGCCGCGCCCAACGGCTACACCCTGCTCTTCTCCGTCGAAAGCACGATGGCGATCGCCAAGTTCGTTTCGCCCTCCATCGTCCAGTACGACAGCCAGAAGGATTTCCAGCCGATCACCCTGATCGGCACCTCGCCGCTCGTCCTCGTCGGCAAGAAGTCGTTGGCCGCCAGCACCACGGACGACCTGCTGAAGCTGATGCGCGCCAACCCCGGCAAGCTCAACTACGCGACGTCCGGCATCGGCACCTCGCTGCACGTGGCGGGCGAGATGATCAACATCGAAGGCAAGGTCAAGATGGTGCATGTGCCCTACCGGGTCGGCGCGCAGATGGTCACCGACCTGATGGGCGACCAGATCGACCTCGCCATGCTGCCGCTGGTCATGGCCCTGCCCAACTACCGCAACGGCAACATCAAGGCCTTCGGCACCACCGAGCCGACCCGCTCGCCGGTGGCGCCCGACATTCCAAGCCTGACCGAGCATCCGGACCTCAAGGGCGTCAACGTCACGGTCTGGTTCGGCCTGTTCACGCCGGCGAAGACCGACATGGCGATCGTCAACCGTCTCCACCAGGCGGTTGCCGCGGCGCTGCAGGAGCCCGACGTGCGCACCAAGCTGTCGGAGACCGGCCTGCGCATCGTCGGCAACACGCCTGCGGAATTCACCACCTTCCTCGCCGCCGAAGTCGAGAAGTTCGGGACGATCGTCAGAGCCGCGAACATCAAGGCCGAATGATGAGCGATACGATCGACCTGGCGACCCGGCTGCGCGCCATCCAGGCGGCGCAGGGTCGCGCACCGTTCGATGTTCTTCTGACCGGCGGCAAGGTGGTCGATGTCGCCACGCTTGAAGTGCGCGAGGCCGATGTCGGCCTGATCGGGCCGATGATCGCCAGTGTGCATGCCCCGGGCGCGTTTCGCGACGCCCGGCAGAGCGTCGACGTCGGCGGCCGGCACCTGGCGCCGGGCTTCCTCGACGGCCACGTCCATTTCGAATCGTCGCACATGCTGCCCCACCACTACGCTTCGGTGGTGGTGCCGCAAGGGACGACGACGATCTTCTGCGACCCGCACGAACTGGCCAACGTGCTGGGCGTCGCGGGCGTGCGCTATGCCGTCGAAGCCAGCCGTGGCCTGCCCTTGCGCTTCATCGTCCAGGCCTCGTCCTGCGTGCCGGCGGCACCCGGCCTGGAGATGTCCGGCGCCGACTTCCAGGCGAAGGAGATCAACGAGCTTCTTGGCTGGCCGGAGGTCGCCGGCCTGGCCGAGGTCATGGACATGCAGGCGGTGCTCGACGCCAGCCCGCGCATGGTCGGCATCCTCACCGAGGCCCTGGCCTCGGGAAAGATCATCGAAGGCCATGCCCGCGGCCTGAAAGGGCCCACCTTGCAGGCCTATCTCGCCGCCGGCATCTCGGCCGATCACGAAATCACCTCGGCCGAGGACGCCATCGAGAAGCTGCGCGCCGGCATGACCGTGGAGATCCGCGGCTCGCACGACTACCTGCTGCCGGGCATCATCGAGGCGCTCAACCGGCTGCCGGTGATCCCCACCAGCCTGACCATCTGCACCGACGATGTCTTCCCCGACATTCTGGTCGAGCGCGGCGGCGTCAATGACGTGTTGCGCCGGCTGATCCGCTACGGGTTCGACCCGCTGCAGGCCATCCGCTGCGCCACCATCAACAACGCTCTCCGGTTGCGGCGCGACGATCTCGGCCAGGTCGTCGCCGGCCGCCGCGCCGACATTCTCGTTCTCTCCGATCTGCGCGAGATCGCCGTCGAGGCGGTCTACGCCAACGGCCGGCGGGTCGCCGAACATGGCCGCATGATCGAAGCACCGAAGGCTGCGCTCGCCCTGCCGCCGGTGCGTACCATGAAGCTGGGCACGCTGACCGCTGACGATTTCCGCGTCCGCATCCCCGAAATGAGCGAGGGCCGGGCGGTGGTGCGGACCATCAAGGGCGCGCGCTTCACCTCCTGGGGCGAGCGCGAGGTCGAGGTGCGCGGCGGGTTCGCCGTCGTGCCGGACGACGCCAGCACGATGACCGTGGTCCATCGCCACGGCCGCAGCAACCGTGGACCCCAGACGGCGATCATCGAGGACTGGGACCGCTGGCGCGGCGCCTATGCGAGCTCGTACTCGCATGACTCGCACAACCTCGTCGTCTACGGCGCCGACGCGGCGGAGATGGCGCTCGCCGCCAACCGCGTCATCGAGATGGGCGGCGGCAACTGCGTGGTGAAGGGCGGCAGGATCATCGCCGAGATCGCCTACCCCGTCGCCGGCATCCTCTCGGCGAAACTTCCGGCGGAGGTCGCCGAGACACACAAGCGCGTGGTCGAGGCGGCGGGCGAGGTCTGCGCGTGGAAGCCGCCTTACCGGACGTTCAAGGCGCTCGAAGGCCAGTGCCTGGCCTGCAACGCCGGCCCCCATCTGACCGACCAGGGTCTCACCTGCGGCGACACGCGGCAGATCTTCGAGTCCTTCGTCCGTGCGGCGTGACTTTGGCGCGAGCCGGCATTAGAAACCCCTCGACTGCTGGGAAGGATTCTGCCGATGCACGCCCTGGGCCGTTACCCGCGCACCCGCCTGCGCCGCAACCGCCGCGACGCCTGGAGCCGCGTGCTCGTTGCTGAGAACCGGCTGGCGCCCGCCGATCTTATCTGGCCGGTCTTCGTCCAGGAGGGCAAGGCCAAGCGCACACCCATCGCCTCCATGCCCGGTGTCGCCCGCCTGACCGTCGATGAACTGGTCAAGGATGCGCGCAAGGCGGCGAAGCTCGGCATCCCCGTCATTGCCATCTTCCCCGTCGTGCCAGCCAATCTCAAATCCGAGGAGGGCGACGAAGCCTGTAACCCGGACAATGTCGTCTGTCGCGCCGTCCGGGCGATCAAGAAGGCCGTGCCCGAGATCGGCGTGCTGTGCGATGCCGCTCTCGACCCGTTTACCAGTCATGGCCAGGACGGCCTGGTGCGCAACGGCTACGTGGTCAACGATGAATCGGTCGACGTCCTCGTGCGTCAGTCCCTGATCCAGGCGGAAGCCGGCTGCGACATCATCGCGCCGTCCGACATGATGGACGGCCGGATCGGCGCCATCCGCGACGCTCTCGACCGGGGCGGATTCGATTCCGTGCGGATCATGTCCTACGCCGCCAAATATGCCTCGGGCTTCTATGGTCCGTTCCGCGACGCCATCGGCTCATCATCGGCGCTCGGCAAGGGCGACAAGCGCACCTACCAGATGGACCCGGCCAACGGCGACGAGGCGTTGCGCGAGGTCGCCTTCGATATCGACGAGGGCGCCGACATGGTGATGGTCAAGCCCGGCATGCCCTATCTCGACATCGTCCGGCGCGTGAAGGAGACGTTCAGGGTGCCAACCTACGTCTACCAGGTGTCCGGCGAGTACGCGATGCTGGCCGGCGCCGTCGAGCGCGGCTGGCTGGATCGCAAGGTGGTCCTGGAATCCCTGCTCGGCTTCAAGCGCGCCGGGGCCGATGGCGTGCTCACCTACTTTGCCATCGAGGCGGCGCAAGCCCTTCGAAGCTAGGCTGTTTCCGCCGAAAAACTCCGGCGATTTGCGCCAATCGTTAACGCGGCATTAAGCATACCGCGGCGATACTCGCGGCCATGACACAGCACGAACGCCCCACTGTCCTGTCCGCGGAACCGAAAGACCTGCTGCCCGGCGGCAACCTGCGCTGGATCGTCGCCGGAGCACTGCTCAGCGTCATCGCGGCGGTCAGCGCCGCCTACGCTCTCGGCTGACCGCAGCGCAGCAATACGCCGCCCGCACACGAGCCATGCTGCCTTTGCGGGCATTGGTAAACACCTCGCTAACCTTGTGCGCCTAGCGTTGTCGTATGAAAAAATCGCCCTCACCGGCCCCGAACAGCAAACCGGCGGCCATGCCACCGGGCAAACCGCCGAGTAAGCCGCCAACCGGCAAGGCCGGGGCGCTGCCCGATGCGGCGCTGCTCGACGACGACGGCGCCGAGGACGGCGAAGCTGCCGTTGCCGCCAACCCCACCGGCTTTCGCCGCTTTCTTCCCACCAGCCCGCTGGGCTGGGCGATCGCCGCCTCGGTCGTAGTGGCGCTGATCAGCGGCGCCACCACCGCGGCGATCTTTCTGACGCCGGCCAAGGCGCCGCCGTCTGTAGCCAACATCGTCGGCCCGGCGCAGGTGATCAACGGCCGGACGCTGGTCGTCGCCGGCCGGACCATCCGCCTCCAGGCCATCGACGCGCCGCCGGCCACCCTGGTCTGCCGCGACGGCAACTGGGAATACAAATGCGGGGCCGACTCGCGCAAGGCGCTCGAGCAGCTGGTCGGCAGCCGGCCTGTCGACTGCGAGCCGGTCCATACCGACGACGGCGTGGTGCATGCCCTCTGCCATTCCGAGCAGGGCATCGATGTCGCCGCGGCGCTGGTCAGCAGTGGCTGGGCGGTCGCCGATCTCCGGCGCTCGAGCCGCTACTTCCCGCAGCAGACCAAGGCGCAGGACGAAGGTCTCGGCCTGTGGCGCAACAACTTCGCCTATCCCGAGCAGTGGCGCCTGGTGGCGCGCGAGACCGCTAAGTAAGCGCCTTCTCGTAGTCGGCCGGCTTGAAGCCGACGAGCAGGCGCCCGTCCACCTCGAGCACCGGCCGCTTGATCATCGAGGGCTGGGCCAGCATCAGCCCGATCGCCTTCTTTTCATTCAACCCTTCGCGGTCGCTCTCCGGCAGCTTGCGGAAGGTCGTGCCGGCGCGATTGAGCAGGACCTCCCAGCCGACCTGGCGCGCCCAGCCTTCGAGCACGCCGCGCTCGATCCCGGCGGTCTTGTAGTCGTGGAAACCGTGCGCCAGCTTGCGCCCCGCGAGCCAGGCCCGCGCCTTCTTCATGGTGTCGCAGTTCTTGATGCCGTAGATCGTCACGCGCTTGGTCATGCAACCCTCGCTGTTCGCCGGGTCGACTCCTAGCACATGACAAGATTCGGGTGGAATTCCCTCCCTCGCGGCGCGATCTTCATCCCATGCGCTACCAGATTTTCGAAACGGCACACGGCTTCTGCGGCATCGCCTGGCGCGATGGCAAGATCGTGCGTTTCCAGCTTCCCGCAGCGAGCGCCGAGGCGAGCGAGCGCCATGTGCTGCGCCGTGTCCCCGGCGCCGCACCCGGTACGCCGCCGCCCGCGGTGGCGACGGTCATGGAGGCCGCGCGGCGCTATTTCGCCGGCGAGCGGATCGACTTCGCCGACGTCCCGCTCGATCTCGCCGGCCAGGATGACTTCTTCCAGCAGATCTATGCCGCGCTGCGCCGCGTCGGCTGGGGCCAGACGACGACCTACGGCACCCTGGCGAAGGAAACAGGCGCCGGGCCGGAGGCGGCGCGCGATGTCGGCGAAGCCATGGCCCGCAATCCGGTGCCGCTGATCATCCCCTGCCACCGGGTGCTGGCGGCCGGCGGTAAGGTCGGCGGCTTTTCGGCACCCGGCGGCTCGGCCGCGAAGCGCCGCATGCTCGAACTGGAAGGTGTGCGCGTCGGCCCGCCGGAGCCGGCGCAGCGCTCGCTGGGGTTCTAAGCGCGGCGGGCGGGCTGGAAGAGCTCCACCAGATTACCAGCAGGGTCGACGATCAGGACCTGCGCGCCGCCGGGACCCTTCACCACCTCGTTGCGAAACCGCACACCGGCCTGCCCAAGGGCGCGATCTCGGCCTCCAGATCCTCCACGACCAGGTGAATGCGGCTCCAGCCGCCCGGCCCGGGACGCTCGCCATCCGGCATCGGCCGCCCGGCCGAACTTGTCGGGCCGCTCAGGAGCAGGCGCAGCGAACCGCGCTTCACATCCGCAAAAGCGGGCGCCTGCTTGGAGATCAACGAGAAGCCGAGATGTGTGGTGTACCAGGCGACGGCGGCCTCGACATCATCGACCATGTAACGAACGTTGACGATTTCAGACGGCATACAGCCTCGCTTCGGAGGTCGCGATGGACCTATCCTAGGCCGATCACCCGATGAAGCAACGTAGCGGCGGCCGATTCAGGCGAGGTCGAGCTCGACGAGCTTTGCCTTGACGGACGGACCCGCGACCTCGAGCTCGGCCACCGCTATCGGCAACTTGAACCGGCGCGGTCCGGAGCTGCCCGGATTGACGTAGAGCACGCCGTTCCGCTCCGTCACTGACGGCTTGTGGGAATGCCCGGAGACCACGACCTGGAATCCCGCGGCGACCGGATCGAGGTCCAGCTCCGCCAGATCGTGAAGGACGTAGATGAAGACCTCCTCCACCTGGAGGACTTCCGTTTCGGCGATCGCCGCCGCCCACGGACCATTGTCGTTGTTGCCACGCACCGCCGTCACCGGCGCCAGGGCGTTGAGCTCTCCCAGGACGCCAGCGTCGCCGATATCTCCCGCATGGACGATGCGATCGCTGCCGCGCAAGAACGCCACGGCCTCGGGCCGCAACAGGCCGTGAGTATCGGAGATGAGACCGATGCGGGGCATGAGAGCGCTCTTTCGCGCTAGCTGTACTGGAGCGATGTCCGCTCTATGTCAGGATAACTTTTGCTGCATCAACACCAGGAGCACACAGGAGCTCCGGAGTTTGAAACTCCCTGATAGAAGCTGACGCAACTGCGACTTTGCCTTGGGCAACCGCTGTTTTGACAGATTGACCAGCTGCTATCGCCGCATAGAAATTCGTCGCGAACGTTGACGCGGCTAGGTCGCCCACCGACTTGCGCATTACGACAACGATCTTGACGACTTTCAGAATCTTCTTCTTGGCTCCGGCGCTGTTACAAGAATTTAAAACCACAACTTCGGGAGGCTCGTCAGTCGCCTCCAATGCCTTCGCCAACAAATCAAATGAAAGGTAGCTGTCGCTCGCCCCCTCAATCGCACCCGTATCTGTGGCAATTCCTCTCGCATCTCCGTGGCCAGAGAAATGGACTATCTGCGGCCGATGGTCGTTGAGCCCACGCATCAGCGACTTTAGGTCAGCGGCGGGGCGATGCTCCAACTTAACTTGATCTCGAAGCGGGGAGCCTCGGATTTCCTCCTGCACGCTTCTGAATTCAGCATCCACGCGCAAATGGGATGATGGATCAGGGCTTGCAGTAAGGTAGAGCACTTCAAGGAGTTTCCTCCTCTTCTGCGCTTGCCCTGATCTGCCCCTCGTGCCTCTTACCACTGCCATACCGCGAATGACCGGATTGCGCTTTGTGACAAGCCTAGAGATTAGCTCTGCCTTCATTCGCATCTATCCGCCGAGCGACCATCTCATGGAGGTCGCCACGCGCGAATACATGATCTTTGGCGTCTGCCCAAAAGGGAGCGTAAAAATCGCCGCCGCCGGAATCGTGCCCGGCCTCTCTGGCGATGTCCTCTCTAATATCTGTCCGAAGCGCCGACCGGAGTTCGTTGGGCTTGAGAAATAGGAGCTTCAACAACTTCCGAAGATGTATCCGCTCGACCGCCATAACGCCCCCCGATCGGGATAGCTATTATGGAATGATAGCTCGAATGCACGTTCAGATTGTAAAAATTAACTAATCTACTCCTTAAAGGCGGCACCCACCGCGGGATCGCCGCCGGCTCGTCCCTTTACCGCGTTGGCATCCTGTCGAACTTCGGCAGCGCCGGATCGACATGGTCCCACGCGTAACCGCGCACTCTATACAACACCATTTGCGGCTTGTAGCGGCCTGGATCGTCGAGGCTCGCGGCGTGCACGGTGAACAGATCCGGCATGGCGGCAAAGAGCAGATAGACCGGCGATCCGCAAACGGGGCAGAAGGCGCGCGTCTTCACGTTGCCGCTATCGCCAACCAGATCCCAATGCTTCGCCTCGCCCGTGAGCTTCACGCTCTTCCGGCTCGGAAAGGTCAGGTAGGAGCCGTGCCCGGTGCCGCTCTTGCGCTGACAGTCGCGGCACTGGCAGTCGGCCGAGACCAGCGGTTCGTCGGAGATTTCGTAACGGATCGCGCCGCAGGCGCAGCCGCCGGTATATGTCTCGCTCATGTTCTCTCTCCTGCTTTATCGAAGACCAGCTTCAGCCAGGGCGGCAGGTGGAACGCCGCCATCAGCCCGTACATCACGACCATGCTCCCGCCCTGGTTGGGGCCGCAGGCGGCCTCGCCGCCCGAGAGCCCTGACAGGAGCGCCAGGGTGGCGAAGCTCGGCGCCGCCGCCAGGCCCACCCACTCCCCGGCACTGAGCCTTGCCTCGCGACCACGGAAACAGCTCACGCTCATGTCAGGGCTCACCGGATCAGTCGCAGCACTCGTGCTTCTTGAGGGTGCCCTGCAGCTCCTTGACCGTGCCGGAGGCCTGGGTCTTCGCAGTCTCGTAGCGGTCGTGGTGGCGCACCCATTCCATCTTGTATTCGACGTTCTTTTCATCGCGGCCCTTGGGCGTGAGATCGAGCATCGGATATGTGCCCATCATCACCTCCACACCGCGGCCATAGGTCGAATAGGTGTGGAAGACCTCGCCCGCCTCGTCCTTGGCGAAAACGCTCACCCCCGGGAGCTCCTCGAATGGGTAGGGCCAGCGGCCGAAATTGTAGGTGAGATCGCCCTTCGCCACCTGCTCCGGCGTGAAGCTGACGCCGAAGTCGTAGTTGAAGTCGCTGCCGTGCAACGACACCCAGTTGAACTGCCAGCCCATCCGCCGACGGAAGCGCTCGATCTCGGCCAGCGGTGCGCGCGAGACGGCGGCAAAAGTGACGTCGCGATGCGCCAGGTGGACGGTCATGCCGTCGGTGTGGTCGGCCATGAAGGAGCAGCTCGGACAGCCCTGCTCCCAGTCGGGGCCCAGCATGAAGTGCTGGACGAGCAGCTGCCCGCGGCCGTTGAACAGGTCGGCCAGCGTGCGTCGCCCTTCGCGGGTGTCGAAAACATACGGCTTGTCGACCCGGACCCAGGGCAGCGCCTGCCGCTGCTGCGCCAGCGCGTCGCTGCGCCGCGTCAGGTCCTTCTCGGCCTCGAGCAGCGCGAGCCGCGCCTTCAGCCAGTCCTCGCGCGTGCCAATCGTCTGGCCAGTCTTCTGCGTAACGGTCATGGTTCGTCTCCGTGGTTGTTTACCAGACCGATTTAGGGCCGGATGGCCTCCCGATGAGAGTTACAAGTGTGGCGCGATTTAAATGGACTCGCTGATCACGGCGGCGGCGCGGGCGCTGGCCACGGGCGACCTGCTCGGCGCGCTCAAACGCGTCGGCCTGCGCAACGATCCGCCGGCTCTGGCGCTGCGCGGCATCGCCATGGCGCAGCTCGGCGACCTGCCCAAAGCCAAGGAGCTGCTGCGCAAGGCCGCCGGCGCCTTCGGCCCAAAGGAGGCTGTATCGCGCGCGCGCTGTGTGGTGGCCGAGGCCGAGATCGCGCTGGTCTCGCGCGACCTCGGCTGGCCGGTGCAGCGGCTGGCGGCGGCGCGGGCCACGCTCGAGACCCACGGCGACCGGCTCAACGCCGCGCATGCGCGCCATCTCGAGATCCGCCTGTGGCTGCTGATCGGCCGGCTTGACGAGGCGGAACGGGAGATCGCCAAACTCGACCTCGTTCCCCTGCCACCCGCCTTGCGCGCCGCGCATGAGCTGGTGGTCGCCGGCATCGCGATCCGGCGCCTCAAGATCAAGACGGCACGCGACGCGCTCACCCGCGCAGCCAGAGCGGCACGCATCTCCGGCATTGCTGCGCTGGTCGCCGAGGTCGAGAGCGCCGTCGAAGCCCTGCAGACACCGGCGGCGCGACTTGTTGCCAGCGGCAAGGAACGTGCGCTGCGTCTCGACGATGTCGAGGCCCTGCTCGCCTCGAGCACCCTGATCGTCGACGCATGCCGCCATGTGGTGCGTCGCGGCGGCGCGATCGTCTCGCTGGCCACGCGACCGGTGCTCTTTGCCCTCGCCCGCTGTTTGGGCGAAGCCTGGCCCGGCGATGTGCCGCGCGACGTGCTGCTGGCCCGTACCTTCGGCGCCAGGCACGCCGATGAATCGCATCGCGCCCGGCTGCGCGTCGAGATCGGCCGGCTGCGCGCGACGCTGAAGCCATTGGCCGAGATCAGCGCCACGGAACGCGGTTTTGCGCTGACGCCAAAACGGGCGAAGAAAGTCGTGGTGCTGGGCCCACCGGTCGACACGGAGCATGCGGACGTGCTCGCCTTCCTCGCCGACGGTGAAGCCTGGTCGAGCTCGGCCCTGGCACTGGCGCTCGGCGCCAGCTCGCGCACGGTGCAGCGCGCTCTCGATGCACTGGCTGCAGCCAACAAGGTGCAGTCGCTGGGCCGTGGACGGGCGCAGCGCTGGCTCACACCACCGCCGGCATTCCCGACGGTATTGTTACTCCCGGGCCCGCTACCGGGGGACTAGGTTCGGCTCATGGAAACTTCAGCCGCGAGGACTAGCCCATGAAAAGAGCAGCCGCCGAGATCATCCGCGAATACGGCCCCTTCCCCGGCGTGGAGAAGGTGCATGGCGTGACCTTCGACGGCAGCCGCGTCTGGTTCGCCAGCGGCGACCGCCTCAACGCCCTTGATCCGGAGAGCGGCAAGACCGTGCGCACCATCGAGGTCACGGCCGTGGCCGGTACCGCCTTCGACGGCACGCACATCTTCCAGATCGCCGAGAACCGCATCCAGAAGATCGATCCCAAGAGCGGCAAGGTGCTCAAAACGATCCCGGCGCCGGCCGAGGGTGCTGCCGGCATGGCCTGGGCCGAGGGCTCGCTCTGGGTCGGCCAGCATCGCAATAAGAAAATCCTGCAGATCGATCCCGAGACGGGCAACATCCTGCGCAGCATCGAGGCCAAGCGCATGGTCACCGGCGTCACCTGGGTCGACGGCGACCTCTGGCACGGCACCTGGGAAGACGAGAAAAGCGACATCCGGCGCATCGATCCGAAATCAGGCGAGGTGCTGGAGCAGCTCGACATGCCGCCGGGCCTGATCGTGTCCGGCCTCGAAGCCGACGGCAAGGACCGCTTCTATTGCGGCGGCGGCAACAGCGGCAAGGTGCGGGCGGTGAAGCGGCCGAGGCGACGGTGAGTGGGCGATGCGACAAAAAAACGCCGTGGTGGGTCGCCGCGCCAGCATCCCGCGTCCAATCCCTTGTCTTCACGATGAGAAAGAGCGATCGCCCCTCTCAAGATGATAGACATTTTGGCTATGCCAAGGGCTCGGCTGCAAAAAATTGTGCAACGAGATCAGACATATAACTTTTCGCCGTTCATCTTTTCGCGGTTGTTGAATCTCCCGCGGCCCGCATTACATCGCGAAGGTTGCCCTCCACGACGGCGCCGCTAGAACTCGAAATCCGGCTCCAAAGCGGCGGAACGCCGGCGTCGCTTCGGGCCGCTCCACATGACATTGGGATAGCCGTTCAAAGGCTTCAGCTTTTCGCAGCGATACGCCCACTCAGGTGAGTCGCCGATGGCGACGTGATAGAGCGGCTCGCGGCCGGTGCGGCCGTCGAACAGCGCGCGCGGAAGGTTCACCATCCTCGACGACCGTCCCCGCGCATACACGACGGGCGTACCGCAGCGGGAACAGAAGGCGCGTGTATCGCCGCTCGCCTCGTCCGTGAAGCGAGTGAGTTGCTTCTCGCCCTTGCTCACGCGGAAGCGGCTGCGCCAGCAGCCGACATACGTTGCATAGGCCGCGCCATGCGCCCGCCGGCTGGTGCGCGAATGGTCGTGCCACGCCCAGAACGCCGGGATGCTGATCTCAACCTGCACCTTGCCGCACAGGCACTGCCCCGCGGCAACGCCCGCTGGCGTCTTGCCCAATGCTTTCACGCTAACCCGGCTCATGCCGCACCTCCGGGCCGGACTATAGCGCGGCGCGCTTCACCCTGCCGGCGGTGGCTGGCCGGGAATCTGCGGCAGACCAGGATCTATGCAAGCCCAGGCCGGCGCCGAGGCTGTCCAGATCGACGCCGCCGGCTTGACCAGGTTCGGATCGTCCAGGGACCCGACACGCACGAAGACCAGATGCGGCCGCGATTCAGCCTCGCTGAACAGATGCGTGCCGCAAACAGGGCAGAACTTGCGATGCATCCTGTTGCCGCTGTCGGCGAGGCTGACATAGTCCGAGAGCTTGCCCTCGACGGTGAAACTCGCGGTCTTGAAGGCCGCCCCCACCGCCGGACCGCCGGCGCCGATGTACTGGCAGACCCGGCACCAGCAGGCCCGCGTGGTGAGCGGCGGCTCCGTCGACTTGTAGCGCACTGCTTTGCAGAGACAGCCGCCGGTGATCATCTGCGCCTCCTTCCGCTCTGCTTCATCCCACCCTTCGAGACGGCGGCTGCGCCGCCTCCTCAGGGTGAGGCTTATCTTAATCCCGAAAAAGAAACCTCACCCTGAGGTGGGAGCGTAGCGAGCCTCGAAGGGTGACGCCTCCTTACTCCACTCTAGCCGCCGGGGTGCAGTCCCGGCGCCTCATGACCCGTCCGCGCCACATATTCGGTGTAACCGCCGCCGTACTGATGCACGCCCTCGGGAACCAGCTCCAGCACCCGGTTCGACAGCGCGGCCAGGAAGTGGCGATCATGCGAAACGAACAGCATGGTGCCCTCGAATTCCGCCAACGCGGCGACCAGCATTTCCTTCGTCGCCATGTCCAGATGGTTCGTCGGCTCGTCGAGAACCAGGAAGTTCGGCGGGTCGAACAGCATCTGGGCCATGACCAGGCGCGCCTTCTCGCCGCCGGACAGCACACGGCAGGTCTTCTCGACATCGTCGCCGGAGAAGCCGAAGCAGCCGGCCAGCGTGCGCAGCGGCCCCTGCCCGGCCCGCGGGAATGATCTGTCCAGAAACTCAAAAACCGTCTCGTCACCGTCCAGCAGGTCCATGGAGTGCTGGGCGAAATAGCCCATGCGCACGCTGGCGCCGAGGCTCACCGTGCCCTCGTCCGGCGCGATCTCGCCCGCCACCAGCTTCAGCAGGGTGGATTTCCCGGCGCCGTTGGCGCCCAGGACGCACCAGCGTTCGGTGCGACGCAGCTTCAGATCGAGCCCCTCGTAAATCTTGTGGCTGCCAAAGCCCTTATGGACGTTCCTGAAGCTCGCCACGTCATCGCCTGAGCGCGGCGGCGGCCGGAAGTCAAACTGGACGGACTGACGCCGCCGGGGCGGCTCCACGCGTTCGATCTTGTCGAGCTTCTTCACCCGGCTCTGGACCTGGGCCGCGTGCGAGGCCCGCGCCTTGAAGCGCTCGATGAACTTGATCTCCTTGGCGAGCATCGCCTGCTGGCGCTCGAATTGCGCCTGGCGCTGCTTCTCGTTCAGCGCCCGCTGCTGATCGTAGAAATCGTAATTCCCCGAATAGGTGGTGAGCGAACCGCCGTCGATCTCAATGACCTTGCCGACGATGCGGTTCATGAACTCGCGATCGTGCGAGGTCATCAGCAACGCGCCGTCATAGCCCCTGAGGAAGGCTTCCAGCCAGATCAGGCTTTCGAGGTCCAGATGGTTGCTCGGCTCGTCCAGCAGCATGCCGTCGGGCCGCATCAGCAGGATGCGGGCGAGCGCCACGCGCATCTTCCAGCCGCCGGAGAGCAGGCCGACATCGCCGTCCATGCGTTCCTGGCTGAAGCTCAGCCCGGCGAGCACCTCGCGCGCCCGTGCCTCCAGCGCATAGCCATCCAGCTCCTGGAAGCGCGCCTGCACCTCGCCATAACGCTCGACGACGGCGTCCATGTCCGGGTGGTCCGGATCGACCATCGCGGCCTCGAGCCTGGCCATGTCGGCGGCCAGCGCGCTCACCGGCCCGATGCCGTCCATCACCGCCGCGACGGCGCTCTGGCCCGACATTTCGCCGACATCCTGGCTGAAATAGCCGATCGTCATGCCGGTCTCGACCGACACCTGGCCGTCGTCGGGCCGCTCCTCGCCGGCGATCATCCGGAAAATCGTCGTCTTGCCGGCGCCGTTCGGCCCGACAAGTCCCACCTTCTCCCCCTTCTGGAGGCCCATCGAGGCGTCGATGAACAGGATCTGGTGACCGTTCTGCTTGCTGATGTTATCGAGACGAATCATGAAGTCCGGACTTACTGGAAGATGGTGGGGAAAGGGGCGTGGGAGAGCGCGAGCATGGCGGACTTGGGAGATCTACACGACTGTCACCCCGGCGAAAGCCGGGGTTCATTTCTCCCGTGGCACGATGGATCCCGGCTCGCGCGATCCCGACGGATCGCTTGGCCGGGATGACGATTGGATATGCGTCTCTCGGCCGCGCCCGAAATCGTCCCTACTCCCACTCGATGGTGCCGGGCGGCTTCGAGGTCACGTCGTAGACCACACGATGACGCCCTTCACCTCGTGGATGATGATGCGCGTCGCGATGTACCGTAGGAACCTCACGTCCAAAGAATAGAAGTCGGCCATCATAACGCCGATCGACGTCACCGCAGAGAAGAGACACACAAGAAGCGTGAAAAGATGGAAGGGCAGACGCACGGTCAATTACGGGGCTCGGCTCTAGAAGGCAAAATCGCTTTCCAAAGCTTGCATTCCTACTATACCGTAACACGTAACACGTGACGGTTGTCTTTTAGACACCCGATGAAAGACAGCTTCTATGGCGTCGCCTTAAGTGGGTAAAGCTGCTCGATGTTCTCCGACATGCCGAGATGAACGATCACCTTGCAAAAGTGGGCTTCGATGCAATCCCTGAAAGGTGAATCGTCAGCCGGGTTCGGAATGCACAGCACATTTCACGCATTGAGCATACGTCACGCGACGTGGCTCGAGCTGTTCTTCGATCTCGTTTTTGTAGCGGTGGTCGGCGTGATGGCGCATGGGCTGGCCCACACCGATCACGGAGAGATTCACAGCGAGCAGCTTCTCTCTTTCTTTCTCGTTGTCGTTCCTGCTTGGTGGGTCTGGGCCGGGCACACGCTGTTCGCAAACCGGTACGACATCGACAGCATTTGGCAGCGCCTCTGCGCCATCGCGGTGATGGCCCTCGTCCTGGTCATGTCGCTGTTCCTAAAGAATGCTCAAGGCAGCGGGTATCCCGGATTCGTCCTCACTTATCTGGCGATGCAGGCCGTCCTGGCGGTTGCCTATCTCACTGCACCTCGGACAACGCTCGCCGGAGACGCGTTGGCGCGAGGGACGGCAATCGCAATTCTTGTCGGCATCACCATCAGCGCGACCTCCCTGCTGATGGCTTGGCAATGGAAGTTCGCCCTGCTTTACACGGGTATCATTGTCCAATTGCTCCTGATGGTCCGCCTGAACGACAAGGCGCGCGCATTCCCTATCCATCGCAAGCATCTGATTGAACGCGTCGGCCTGTTTGCAATCATCGTGCTGGGAGAAACCGTGATACGCATCGTCGGATCATTCACGGCGCGAGATCAATACGACATTTTCGACGTGATCGCGGCGGCGGCAGGGTTCCTGTTGATCGTTCAGATCTGGTGGATCTATTTCGGCGCGCTCCATCTGCTTGAGCGCGCGAAGCGGATCCAGTCCGGCTTGCTCGTGATGGTGTCCCACCTGCTCTTATACGTGGGCATCATTTTCATCGCCAATCTGACAGGCCATGCCATCAATGGCGATCTCAATCACGAGACGTTCTCATTACTTGGCGTGACGGGGACGGTGCTGTTCTATCTCGGCAAGCAGATACCCTATCTCGCGGCCTATCCGCCGCTCCGCCTGGCGATTATCGTGAACACGCTCACCTGCATCGGGATTACCGTGATCGCGACATTCCTGCCGCGCGCCGAGTACTCGCTGCTCATGATGTGCTTTGGGATGTTTGTGTATGTCCAGATCAATCTCTGGTGGGTGATCCCGCTGCACAATGTCGACGCCTATTCAGAGGCGGAGGAAGCGACTTGAACGCGGGCGCTTCCGCTGCGATTCCGGCCGTTGAAGTCGGCGAGCGTCAAAGCTCTCAGCCCCGCTATCCTACTCCCACTCGATCGTGCCGGGCGGCTTCGAGGTCACGTCGTAGACCACCCGGTTGATGCCGCGCAGCTTTGACGCGCGACGATCGGCAGCTTCGTCGATTTGTAGCAACCGCCGCGCTCAGACGCCGCCCGCTCAGAAGTGAAACGCCACGCCCGCCCGAAGGATATGGGAGGTCAGATCGGCCTGGTTGTTCGTCGTGAAGGCGGCGAAGTTGGAGGGGGTGCCCGGGGCACTCCTTTCGACGGTTCCCAGGTGGGCGTACAGATACTCCCCCTTGAGGCTCCAGGCCTTCGACAGCGCATATTCCACGCCGCCGCCGGCGGTCCACCCGACCAGCATCTTGTCTTCCGACAAGCCATCGGACACGTAGTTTGGCGACAGGTTGGTCTGCGTGAATTTTTGCACGATCCGGGCATGGGTGAGGGTCACCCCGCCGGTGGCGAACAGCATCAAGTCGCCGGAGAAAGCCTCCGGCACATATCCCACACGGGGCCGAAGGCTGGCGAAGAAATCGGTTTCGATCTTCTAGTCGAGCCGAAAGGTGCTACCGGACGCCGCAATAAACTTGGTCGTCGACCTGCTCGAATGCAGGCCCAGGTAGCCGGCCTCGGCTTCAAGGCCGAACCGAAATCGTCCATCTCCGACCAGATAGCCGGCCTGCAGGCCGCCGGTGGGTTCCGCGGTGTCGAGATTCGTCGTGCCGCGAAAGGCATTGCCGTCGGCGATGTCGCCGGCGACCGGGCCGTTGAAACTCCCGGTGGGGTCGAAGTCCATGCGGCCGGTGCCGATGGCGGCGCCGGCCGTGACGCCGACATAGAACCCTTGCCAGTTAGGAGACTGCGCGCGGCACGGAACGGCCGCAACCGCGATCGCCGCAGCCGCCAGATACATCCCCAAACGCATGCCGAACCCCGCATCGACTCTCATCATTCCACGACGACCGTAGTGCAAGCCGGTCCACGGGACAACGGGACGCAGAAAGCCTCAGGAAACAGGAACGCTTCGGGGGCGCATTGCGGCCATTCCCTCGCGCGGCCTCATTCCACGACCTACTCCCACTCGCCCGTCACTCCCACTCGATCGTGCCGGGCGGTTTCGAGGTCACGTCGTAGACCACGCGGTTGATGCCGCGCACTTCGTTGACGATGCGCGTCGCCACGTTGGCCAGGAACTCGTGGGCGAAGGGATAGGAGTCGGCGGTCATGCCGTCGCTCGAGGTCACGGCGCGCAGCGCACAGACATAGTCGTAGGTGCGCGCATCGCCCATGACGCCGACGGTCTTGACCGGCAGCAGCACGGCGAAGGCCTGCCAGATGGCGTCGTAGAGGCCGGCGCGGCGGATCTCGTCGAGATAGATGACGTCGGCCTTGCGCAGGATGGCGAGCTTGTCCGGCGTGATGTCGCCGGGGATGCGGATGGCGAGGCCCGGGCCCGGGAACGGGTGGCGCCCGACCAGGCTCTCCGGCAGGCCGAGCTCGCGGCCCAGCGCCCGCACCTCGTCCTTGAACAGCTCGCGCAAGGGCTCGACCAGCTTGAGCTTCATATGGGCCGGCAGGCCGCCGACATTGTGGTGCGACTTGATGGTCACCGACGGGCCGCCGGTGAACGACACCGACTCAATGACGTCCGGGTAGAGCGTGCCCTGGGCGAGGAACTGGGCGCCGCCGATCTTGCGCGCCTCCTCGTCGAAGACGTCGATGAAGGTCGCGCCGATGATCTTGCGCTTGGCCTCGGGGTCGGCGACCCCGGCGAGCTGGCCGAGGAACAGGGCGCTGGCATCGCGATGGACGAGCGGGATGTTGTAGTGGCCGCGGAACAGCTCGACGACCTGCTCCCCCTCACCGTGCCGCAGCAGGCCGTGATCGACGAAGATGCAGGTCAGCTGCTCGCCGATCGCTTCGTGGATCAGCACGGCGGCGACCGAGGAGTCGACACCGCCCGACAGGCCGCAGATCACCTTGCCCTTGCCGACCTGCTTGCGGATGCGCTCGATCGCCTGGCGGCGGAAGGCGGCCATGGTCCAGTCGCCTTTGCAGCCGGCGACCTTGTGGGTGAAGCTCCTGATCAACTCCGCCCCCTGCGGTGTGTGCACGACCTCGGGGTGGAACATCGTGCCGTAGTAGCGGCGCTTGTCGTCGGCGATCACCGCGAAGGGCGCGCCGTCGCTGATCGCCACGCGGCGGAAGCCGGGCGGCAGCTCGACCACCCGGTCGCCGTGGCTCATCCACACCTGCTCGCGCGCCCCCTTGGGCCACAGGCCGGCGAACAGGTCGCATTCCTCGATCACGTCGATGAAGGCGCGGCCGAACTCGCGGTGATCGGAATGCTCGACCTTGCCGCCGAGCTGCTGAACCAGCGTCTGCTGGCCGTAGCAGATGCCAAGGATCGGCAGCTTCGAGTCGAACATCTCCTGCGGCGCTGACGGGCTCTCGGCCCCTTCGAGCACCGAGGCCGGGCCGCCGGAGAAGATGATGCCCTTGGGCTTCAGGCGCTTGATCGCCTCGGCGCCCTTGCTGAAGGGGATGACCTCGCAATAGACGCCGCTCTCGCGCACGCGCCGGGCGATGAGCTGGGTTACCTGGCTGCCGAAATCGAGAATGAGGATCGTATCAGTCAACGCCTTCAATACCCGTCCTGGCCGGCTGAAATGCCGCCCAACCACGGTCTTGTAGAGACGTGGAGGCCCGGGTCAAGCCCAGGCATGACAATCGTTTGTTGTGAGGAATTGAAGCGGACGGAGATCGGGCGTGTCGCGCGGTCGGGCGTCAGCCTGTCTCGCACGACCCGAGTCGGTCGACCGCCTGGGTCAGGTCGGTCCACCCATAGCACGTCTCGTCCAGGGTGCAGCCCCAGAGACGCTCGCGGCGCTGGGCGATCGGCTGGCCGCCGACCCGCTCGTAGAAATAACGCGAGGGATTGTCCCGCAGCACCCAGAGGAAGCTGCGGCTGTAGCCCTTCTGCACCATGGCGCCGAAGGCCGAGGCCAGCAGCCGCCGGCCGATGCCGCGTTCCTGGTATTCGGGCCGCACATAAAGCGTGTAGATCTCGCCGATATGCTTGCCGCTGTCGGTGGCGAACGGGCCGCCCGGCGGGCGGTCGGTGACGCGCGACAGGCCGAAGCTGGTGAAGCCGACGATGCCGCGATTGGCTTCCGCCGCGACGATCACCGGCTGGACTTCCGCCCGGTTCTTGATCACCCACGACCACTCACGAGACTGGCGCTCGTAAGACATGCCCAGGAGAACTCGATTCGGCAGGAGCCCGGCGTAAGCGGAGCGCCATGTATCGACGTAGACTTTCGCGATCCCCACCGCGGCGCGCTCGGTCGCCAATCCGATCGTCGTCATGCGAATCACACTAACACGATTCGTTTGCCTCGCCAGCCCTTCTGCCCTCGGTCCTACCGCGATTCAGCGACCGTCGTGTCCCCTGGAACACTGGCGATCTCGCGGATCAACTTCGACAGAACGGCGCCGGTGAAGGCGTTGAAGTTTTCGGCGACAATCATAAACGCTCCCGGCCCGCCGATGACATTATCCCGGTAGTAAACATCCAAATCATATTCGGGCGGCCGGTAAAAATTCATGCGTTCGTTAACGACCGGTAAACCATTGATGACGATTCCGGCGGCCACGGCATCGTCGCGCGCCGCGGCGGAGGAGCGTCCCTGGTTGGTGCGGCCGTCCCCCGAGACGTCGATGACGCGTCGCGTCCCCTCGAAGCCGTTATCCTCGAACAGGCGCACCGAGTAGTCGATGGCGCCGCTGATCGAGGTCCAGTTGCGGGCGTTGTAGGGCGCGGCGGCGATGCGCGCGGTGAAGGCGGCCGCACTCTTGTCGTCCTCGATCAGGGTCCACGGTACCACCGTGTACTGGGTATCGACGCCCGCCCACTCCACATAGGTCACGGCGATCTTGCCCAGGCCGCCGGAGCGGATCGCCTGCAGCACGCGGGGGTGGACCAGGGCCTCGAGGTAGCCCTCGCGTTGCAGCTTCGCCTCCTCGGGATCGACGCTGCGCGACACGTCGACGGCCAGGACCAGTTCCAGATCCACGGGCACGGCCGCCGCGGAGCCCCCGAAGGCGAGGAACGCAACGACGGCCAGCCCCGCAAGTCGCATCTTATTCCCCCTGTTTGGCGCCGCCCGCCGCTTTGGCGCCCGCCTCTTCGGCTTTGCCCGGCGGCCGGCGCTCCAGCACCCCGACGAAGAACCCGTCCGTACCGTTCCGGGCCGGCGACAGGTGAAGCCAAGGATCACCTGCCGGACACGGCGTGCCAAGGACTTCCTTCCACACCGCCGAGATCGGGACGGGGGTGAACTCGGGTGCGGCGGCCATGAAGGCTTCGAGCTGGCGCTCGTTCTCCTCCGGCAGCAGCGAGCAAGTCACGTAGACCAGCCGGCCGCCGGGCTTCACCAGGCGCGCGGCACTGCCCAGGATGCGGGCCTGCAGGGCGCGCAGCTCCAGGATATCCTGCGGGGTCAGCGTCCAGCGCGCGTCGGGATTGCGCCGCCAGGTGCCCGTGCCGCTGCACGGCGCGTCGATCAGCACGCGGTCGAAGGCGCCGAGCTGGCGCTTGATCCAGGGATCGCGCTCGTTCTCGAGATGGCGGCGCTCGACATTGTGAACCCCGGCGCGGCGCAGGCGTTTTGTGGCCCCCTCCAGACGGGGGCCGGAAACGTCACAGGCAACGACATGGCCCTTGTTGTTCATCGCCGCGGCGATGGCCAGGCTCTTGCCGCCGGCCCCGGCGCAGAAGTCGACGACCCGCATGCCGGGCCGCGCACCGACCAGCAGGGCCGCGAGCTGGGAACCCTCGTCCTGGATCTCGACCAGCCCGTCCTTGAAGGCGGCCTCCCCCGGCAGGTTCGGGCGGCCCTCGGCGCGCAGGCCCCAGGGCGAATAGCGTGTCGGCTCGGTGCGCACGCCGGAACTGGCCAGCGCCTTGCGCGCCCCGTCCCGATCGATCTTCAGGATATTGGCGCGCAGGTCCACCGGGGCGGTTTCGTTGAGCGCCGTCATCTCCTCGGCGAAGCCCTTCTCGAAGCGCGCGCGCAGGGATGGGATGATCCATTCCGGCGCGTTGTAGCGCACCCCGTCCGGCTGCTCGGGATGCTCGAGGCTGCGCCCGGTGAGCGCCTCGGCGAGGTTCCGCTCGGCCTGGTCGAGGGGTGCCGGCCGGAACTTGCTGCCGTCGAAACTCTCGGCCAGGTCCCCCGGTCCCCAGCCTTCGAGGATGGTCAGCGCCGCGACCACGCGCCGGCGTGAATCGATGACGAAGAGGCCGCGCGCCGCGCCCGTGCGCGCATAGGCGAGCCACCAGTCGAGCTGCGCCCGATGCCGCAGCACCGAATAGACGCGCCCGGTGATCGCCGCGCGATCCTTGCTGCCGATATAGCGGCGCGAGCGTACGTAACCGTTGACCACGGCATCGGCCGGCGTGCGGCCGCGACCGGAGCCGGTGGCCGCTATGGCGTCGAGAATCTCGATAGTTGCCTGGATCTGCGCCCCGGGGGTCATGGCGAGATGATGGCCAGTCGGGGCGGGTCTGAAGGCTTTGATTAGAGGTCCGGACGGTAGTTCGGCGCTTCGCGGGTGATGGCGACGTCGTGCACGTGGCTCTCGCGCAGGCCCGCCGAGGTGATCTTGAGGAACTCGCAATTCTTCTGCATCGCCCCGATATCGCGATTGCCGGTGTAGCCCATAGCCGCCTTCAGGCCGCCGACCAGCTGGTGGATCACGGTCGCCACCGGGCCCTTGTAGGGAACGCGGCCCTCGATGCCTTCCGGCACCAGCTTGAGGGCGTCCTTGATGTCCTGCTGGAAATAGCGATCGGCCGAGCCGCGCGCCATGGCACCCACAGAGCCCATGCCGCGATAGGCCTTGTAGGAGCGGCCCTGGTAGAGGATCACCTCGCCCGGAGCTTCATCTGTTCCAGCAAACAGCGTGCCGAGCATCGCGACATCGGCCCCCGCGGCGATCGCCTTGGCCAGGTCGCCCGAATACTTGATGCCGCCGTCCGAGATCACCGGCACGCCCCGCTTGCGCGCCACCTCGACCGTATCGAGGATGGCGGTGAGCTGCGGCACGCCGACACCGGCGACGATGCGCGTGGTGCAGATCGAGCCCGGGCCGATGCCCACCTTGACCGCGTCGGCGCCGGCATCGATCAGGGCCTGCGCCCCGTCGGCCGTGGCGACGTTGCCAGCGACGATCTGCGTGTAGTTCGACAGCCGGCGCACGCGCTTGACCGTGCCCAGCACGCCTTCGGAATGGCCATGCGCCGTATCCACGACCACCACGTCGACCTCGGCATCGAACAGCGCCTCGGCGCGGGCGACACCGTTATCGCCGGTGCCGGTCGCCGCGGCCGCGCGCAGGCGGCCCTTGTCGTCCTTGGTGGCGTTGGGAAAGCGCTGCGCCTTCTCCATGTCCTTGACGGTGATCAGGCCGATGCAGCGATAGGCGTCGTCGACCACGATCAGCTTCTCGATGCGATGCTGGTGCAGCAGGCGCTTGGCCTCGTCGCGCGACACGCCCTCCTTGACGGTGATGATCTTGTCCTTGGTCATCAGCTCGCGCACGGGCTGGCGCGGGTTGGAGGCGAAGCGCACGTCGCGGTTGGTCAGTATGCCGACCAGCTTGCGCGTCCCCGGCTCGACCACCGGCACGCCGGAGATCTGGTTGTCGGCCATCAGCCGCAGCGCGTCGGCGAGGGTCGCATCGGGCCCGATGGTCACCGGGTTCACCACCATGCCGGATTCGAATTTCTTGACCTTGCGCACCTCGTCGGCCTGGCGGGCGATATCGAGGTTGCGGTGGATGACGCCGAGGCCGCCGGCCTGGGCCAGGGCGATGGCCAGCGCGCTTTCGGTCACCGTATCCATCGCTGCGGAGAGCAGCGGGATGCCCAACTCGATCGAGTTGGTCAGCCGGGTGCGGGTATCACAATCCCCGGGTAAAACCGAGGAGGCCGCCGGCTTGAGCAGCACGTCGTCGAAGGTCAGCGCGTCGCGGATTTGCATGCCATCTTCCGATTCGGAGGTGGCCGCCGATCATACACAACGGTGGCCCGAATCCAAGCGCTGGGGCTGCTTCCGGTGGCCTACCCGCGTCCCCCGCCAAATCCCGTCCCCACAAAGAAAAATTCGGCTGATTCCTGCCGGCTCGAGGGCGGCTTGATCCGGCGGATGGTGGCAAAATGGCGCCGCAGCTCCGCCTGGAACTGCTGCTCGCTGCCGCCCTGCAGCATCTTGGAGACGAAGGCCCCACCCGGCTTGAGGACTTCCACCGCCATGGCCAACGCCGCTTCGACCAGGTGCATGATGCGCAGGTGATCGATATCCGTCTGTCCGCTGGCCGCCGCCGCCATGTCCGAGAGCACGACATCGACCGGCCCGCCCAGGGCCTTGCGGATCTGGGCCGGCGCCTCGTCCGACAGAAAATCGCCCACCAACTGGATGGCGCCCTGGATCGGCGGATCGATCGGCAGGAGATCGAGACCGACGACCTCGCCCCCGCCCTTCGCCCCGGCCCCGGTGCGCTGGACGGCGATCTGCGTCCAGCCGCCGGGCGCCGCGCCGAGATCGAGGACCCGTGCGCCGCGCTTGAGCAGGCGGAGCTTGTCGTCGATCTCGATCAGCTTGAAGGCGGCGCGCGAGCGGTAGCCCGCTTTCTTCGCCTCGGCGACATAGGGGTCGTTGAGCTGGCGCTCCAGCCAGAGCTTGGATGACAGGCTGCGGCCTTTTGCCGACGTCACCCGCTGCTTGAGACGGCGACCGCCGCCCCCCGGATTGCCCCCGGCCTTGCGGGTCATCGCCCGGCAGCGACGCCGCTGCCCGCCTCGCGCATCAGGCCGAGCAGGATGCCTTCGCGCAGACCGCGATCGGCGACGCGCAGGCGGGGAACGGGCCAGACTTTCAGGATGCCTTCGAGAATGGCGCAACCGGCCAACACAAGATCGGCACGTTCGCTGCCGATGCAGGGCTGGGCCGCGCGGCCGCTCCAGTCGAGTTCGCGGAGCTGCGCACAGATATCGCGGGCCTCCTCGAGGCTGAGTGACGAGCCGTCGACGCGCGAACGGTCATAGCGCTCCAGCCGCAGGCGAATTCCGGACAAGGTCGTCACCGTGCCCGAGGTGCCGAGCATCTGGACCTGCCCGGTAGCCAGCTTGGCGCCGATATCGTGCGCGGCCTCGAAACAGGCCAGCCGGGCGGCCATATCGTCGACGATCTCCGTGTAGGCTTCGGCCGGCACGCGGTCGCCGCCGAGTTGCTCGGCGAGCACCACCACGCCCAGCCCGAGCGACACTGAATCGACGACCGTCCAGCTCTTCTCCGCGTCGTGCCGCAGCCAGGTGACCTCGGTGCTGCCGCCGCCGATATCGAACAGGATGGCATAGGGCAGCTGCGGGTCGAGCAGCGGCGCGCAGCCGGCCAGCGCCAGGCCGGCCTCCTCGCGCGGCTCGATGATCTCCAGCGACAGCCCGGTCTCGGCCGCCACGCGTGCCACGAAGGCGCCGCCGTTGCGCGCCCGCCGGCAGGCTTCGGTGGCGACGCCCCGGTAAAAGCCCACGCCTCGGCGCCGCAGCTTGCCCGCGCAGATGCGCAGCGCCTCCACCGTGCGGTCCATGGCCGGCATGGTCAGCTCGCCGGTCGTGGCCAGCTGCTCGCCGAGCCGCACGATGCGCGAGAACGCGTCGATGACGCGGAAGGATTCACCGGACGGCCTGGCTACCAGCAGGCGGCAATTGTTGGTGCCCAGATCGAGCGCGGCAAACACCGGACCGTCGCCGTTGCGCGACGGCACGCCGTCGCCTCCCGCTCTCTGGAAGCCGGTATCGTGCACGACCCGAAGCCTCGCCGGCAGACACCGTGCCTTCCCCCGCTCCTGAAAGGATGTGGGAGGAATGGCGGCGCCCGCGTATGGGTTACTCAAGGGGCATGTAACCACAGTCCTTCGCGGCTGCGAAGGCGGTTTGTCAGCACCCCGTTCTTCAGCGCCAGGGCAGGACGTCTTCCGGCAGCCGGCCGGCAAGCCGGTCGAGGGCGAGCATGACCAGGGTGATCACCCCAACGGCCGCCAGGGCCACGGCCGCGGCCGCGGAGACCAGGCCCGCTTCTTCCAGGCTGAAAAGGACCACGCCGAGCGTTTCGGTCCCGCGCGACCACAGCAAGGCCGAGACGGTGAGCTCGTTGAAGGCGATGAGAAAGGCCAGTAGCCCACCGGCGGCCATGGCCGGTGCCGCCGCCGGCGCCAGGATGTGGCGCAGCCGCTCCACCACCGTCGCGCCGCAGACGGACGCGGCTTCCTCGACCGAGGGGTCAAGCTGCGCCAGCGCGGCGGTGACCGGCTTCAAGGCGAGCGGCAGAAAGCGCGCCACGTAGGCGAAGATGATGATGGCGGGCGTGCCGTAAAGGCTGATCTCGATCACGGGCAGCGGCCTGAGAAAGAGCAGGATGCAGGCCAGCGCCAGCACCACGCCGGGAAGCGCGTAAGGAACCTCGAACGCTCCTTCGATAAGGGCCCGCCACCGGCTGGCCCGTCGCGCCAGGACGTAGCCGAGCGGCAGCGCCAGCAGCGACACCACGACGGCCGCAATGCCGGAGAAGACGAAGGAGTTCCAGAAGGCGCGCCCGGTCGCGGACTGGCGGATGAGCACCTCGATGAAATTGTCGAGCGTCAGCGTCTGCAGGCTGAGACCGACACCGTAGGTTGGGACGAGAGCGGCGGTCAGCAAGGACACCAGGGGAATGGCAAGGGTGACGACAATGATCAGGGCCATGGCCGCCTGCAGCCCGACAGCCACTCGCCCGGCCGGCCATAACCCATCCAGCCCTGTCCCCGTCTCCAACCGCGCGTGCTCCGAAGCCGCAAGCCGGCGGGATATGAGCAGGCCGATCCCGGTCAGCACGATAAGCAGGAGGCTCACGGCCGCGGCGTCGCCGATCACCGACGGGCCCAGGCTCGACAGGCGGCGGTAGATCAGCGTCGGCAGGGTCAGGTAGTTGACCGGCAGGCCGAGCAGCGCCGGGATGCCGAAATTGCCGATCGCCGCGACGGAGCACAGCACCCCGGCGGCGATCAGGTGCCCCCGCAGCAGCGGCAGCACGATGCGCAGGATGACGCCGGTCCGCGAGGCACCGTCGACCGAGGCCGCATCGACCAGTTCGCGCGGGATGCGGCGCAGGCCGGCGCGCAGCGTGACGAAGGCCAGCGGCGCATGATGCAGGGCGAGCACGGCGACGATGCCGCCGGGCCCACGCAGCGGATTGGGCGTGCCCGGCAGCGGGGCCAGCCCCAGCGTGTGGAGCAACGGCGAGGACGGGCCGGTTGCCGTGATGAAGGCCAGGGCCACGACCTGCGGCGCCATCATCATCGACAGGACGAAGAGGAAGGAGAAGACCTTCCGACCGCGGACATCGGTCAGCGTCACGGCCAACGCCGCCCCGAGGCCGAGCACGACGGCCAGCAGCGCCGAGGCGATCCCCGTCTCCAGCGAATTGGCCAAGGCACGCAAGGCGGCGCGAGAGGTGATCTCCGCCAGCGCCGCATCGGGCATGAACTCCCCGGCCCGCGTGAGCGCCGCCAGGATCAGCCGGCCGGTGGGCAGCAGTGACAGGAGCAGCAGGCTCGCGGCCAGCACCACCACGAGCGGCCAGCCGTCACGCCAGATGACTCCGGTGACCCGTTGTGGAGCGCCGTCTGCAAGATCGCGCGCCGCCTCGACCCGTACGGCGCCGACCTCGCTCACTCGAAGATATCGCTGAAGCGCTTCTTGTTGGCGCTATCGCCGGCCAGGGCCGTGGCGGGGTCGAAGGGCATGAGCTTGATGGCGCTCCGCTCCGGATAGCCCGCCGGCAGCCCCACCTTGGGATGCGCCGGCACATAGCCCTGCCTGGCGGCCAGGCGCTGGCCGTCTTCCGAGAGCAAAAAGTCGATGAGCGCGCGTGCCGCCGCCGGATTGCGGGCCGTGGACAGGATGGCGACCGGCTCGCTCACCGCCGAGACGCCCTCGCTGGGAAAGACGAACTCGACCGGCGCACCCTTGGCCTTCTCGCGAATGGGCATGAAGTCGACGATCATGCCGTAGAGTTTCTCGCCGCCGGCGACCTGCTTCAGCACATCGCCGTTGCCGCCCGAGGCCAGCGCGCCGTTCTTGCGCAGCGCCTCGTAGTAGCTCCAGCCACCCGGCAGGCTGCCGCTCAGCGTGACGGTATGAATCATCGCCGCGCCCGAGGCCAGCGGCGACGGCATCGCCACCAGGCCTTTCGCTTCCGGCCGGGTGAGATCGAGCCAGGAGGAGGGCTTCAGCGCCGCCTTGGTGTTGTAGACGATGCCGGTGGTAATGAGCTTGGTGCCGAACCACGTCTTGTCCTTGTCGTGGATGCCGGCCGGATAAGCCGATACGTCGGCCTTCTCGTGGGCCTGCAGGCGGCGTTCCTGCTTCAGGGCCTCCATGGTGACGCTGTCGGCGATCAGCAGGACGTCGGCCTGCGGCTGGCCGGCCTCGATCTCGGCGCGCAGCTTGGCCAGGACGCGCGGGGTCCCGTCGCGCACGAAGCTGACATCGACCCGCGGGTAGCGTGCCTTGAAGGCATCCAGGGTCTGCTGGGCGTCGGTCTGCGGCTGGCTGGTATAGAGAACCAGTTTGCCGTCCTGGGCGGCCGCCGGAACCGACAGCGCCATGAGGGCAGCAAGGGTCGCCAGGATCGATTTCATGGATGGCTCCGGTCGAGGATCGCGGACAGGGCGTCCGCCGGCGGACAGTAACGGGGGTGCATGACGCTCGCGTGAAACCGCCGAAAACCGGCCGGATAACGGCAGCATGTAACCATATCCCGTCACCCCCGCGAAAGCCGGTTCAGGCCCCTTTTCCGCCCCTGCACAGGCGCTACACAAATCCGTCCGGTCTGTGCTAAAAGCCGGCCTCTCAAGCACCGGGCACCCGCCTTCGCGGCCCTGCTGGGGGATCGTCCAACGGTAGGACTCCAGACTCTGACTCTGGCTATCTAGGTTCGAATCCTAGTCCCCCAACCAGCCCTTCGCCGCTTCGCGGCTACCCGTTCTGACGATCCTCAACGCGGCTTGGCCGGCGTTCCAGGTTTGCCGCCGCCCTGCACCTTCGCCCAGGTGTCGCGCAACGCCACGGTGCGGTTGAAGACCAGGCGGCCACGCGTCGAATCCGGATCGCGGCAAAAATAGCCTTGGCGCTCGAACTGGAACGTCGCCTCGGCGTTGTTGGTCGCCAGCGACGGCTCGACCTGGGCCCCACTCAGGGTCTCCAGTGAATTCGGGTTGAGGTCGTCGAGCAGCTCGCCCTCCGCGCCTGGATCGGGGCGCGAGAACAGCGGGTTGTAGATGCGGATCTCCGCCGGAACGGCGTGCGCCGCGGATACCCAGTGCAGCGTCGACTGGACCTTGCGGCCATCGGGCGCATCGCCGCCGCGCGTCGCGGGATCGTAGGTGCAGCGCAGCTCCGTGATCGCGCCCGATGCATCCTTCGTCACGCTCCTGCACGTCAGCAGATAAGCGCCGCGCAGACGCACCTCGCGGCCAGGCGCCAGCCGGAAAAACTTCTTCGGCGGGTCTTCCATGAAATCGTCGCGCTCGATGTAGATCTCGCGGCTGAACGGCACTTTGCGCGCGCCCGCCGCCTCATTCTCCGGATGGTTGGCGATTTCGAACTCCTCGCTCTGCCCTTCCGGATAGTTCTCGATGACCAGCTTGAGCGGGCGCAGCACGGCCATGCACCGCGGCGCGCTCCTGTTCAGATGTTCACGCACCGTGTGCTCGAACATCGCCACCTCGATGATGCTGTTGGCGCGCGCCATGCCGATGCGGCGCACGAACTCGCGCAGGGCCTCGGGCGGAACGCCGCGCCGGCGCAGGCCCGCGAGGGTCGGCATGCGCGGATCGTCCCAGCCCTTCACGTGCTTCTTCTGCACCAGCTCGGTGAGGAAGCGCTTGGAAAGCACCATGTAGGTGATGTTGAGCCGTGCGAACTCGATCTGCCGCGGCCGCGACGGGACCGGCAGGTTGTCGAGGAACCAGTCGTAGAGCGGCTGGTGGTCGGCGAATTCGAGCGTGCACAGCGAATGCGTGATGTGCTCGATAGCGTCCGACTGGCCATGCGCATAGTCGTAGGTCGGATAGATCGACCAGGCCGTGCCGGTACGCGGATGGGTGGCGTGCAGGATCCGGTAGAGCACCGGATCGCGCAGGTTCATGTTGCCGGCGGCCATGTCGATCTTCGCCCGCAGCACCCGCGCGCCGTTGGGGAACTCGCCGGCGCGCATGCGGCGGAAGAGGTCGAGATTCTCGTCGACGGAGCGGTCACGGAACCGGCTGTGCCTGCCGGGCTCGGTCAGCGAGCCGCGCATCGCCCGCATCTCGTCGAGCGGCGTGTCGTCGACATAGGCCTTGCCGGCGCCGATCAGGTGCTCCGCCCATTCGTAGAGCTGCTCGAAGTAATCCGACGCATGATAGAGGTGCTTGCCCCAGTCGAAGCCGAGCCAGCGCACGTCGCGCTCGATGGCGTCGATGAACTCCTGCTCCTCCTTGGTCGGGTTGGTGTCGTCGAAGCGCAGGTGGCAGCGGCCACCGAACTCCTGCGCCACGCCGAAATTGAGGCAGATCGACTTGGCGTGGCCGATATGCAGGTAGCCGTTGGGCTCCGGCGGAAAGCGGGTGACCACGGTCTGGTGGCGCCTGGCGGCCAGGTCCGCGTCGATGATCTCGCGGATGAAGTCGCGTCCGGCTTCCGGCGGCGCCGTCGTTTCGCTGGGCATTGGGGTCCTTAAGAGGCTGGTCGCGGTCGCCGGAGACGCTGGGGCTGGCTGTATGTGCCAAATCCCGGGGCCCCCGCCAAGGCCCTCGCCCGCTGGTCAGGGTGGCCGGCCACCGCGCCCGGGAACAGGGGACGGGCTTGGCCGTTTCTTGGGAGGTACCGCCCTCACCGCAGGCCGCTACCGCCCCCATCTCCTTTTCCAGAGGTGTTTTCATGGCCAATCCGAAGAAACCGCAGGTCCGTCCCGATCCGCTGCCGGAGGACAAGTCTGAAAACCAGATCGACCAGGAGCGTGCGGATTCGGGTCCGGCCAGCGATCCACCGCCGATGGGTGGCTCGACCGCCGGCGGCGGGCCGGACAGCAAGAAAAGCCCGCCGCCCAAGCCGACAAAATCCGACTCCGCCTCGTGACCTTCGAAGCCCCGGGCCGCACGCCGAGTTATGCCCCGGGGGTAAATCCGTTCGCCCTGGCGGGCCAGACCGCGCAGGCGATCCTGCTGTGGAGCTACGCCGCGCCCTTCCTGGGCGCGGCGTCCTTTTTTCTTGTCCCGCCCCTGTGGATCGCCGCGCTCTCGCTGGGCCGCCGTTGAGTGTGCTAGACAGCCCCAGCGGCTCCCGCGCGGGAGTCGGCGATGGGGGAATCGATGGAACGGTTTGTACGGCGGGCTGTGCTCGCCTTCGTGGTGGTGGCGCTTGCGGCCTGCGCGGGCAGCGGCAGCGATCAGTCGCCTTCTCCGGCCAAATCGTTCTTCGTTTTCTTCGCCGTCGACAGCGCCGAGTTGATGCCTGAGGCGAACGAGGTCATCGATCGGATTGCCGCCGAGGCGCGGCGCATCCAGGCCACCGGCGTGGGCATCGTCGGCTATGCCAGCCCGGCCGGCACCCCGTCCCATAACCTGCGCCTGTCCGATCAGCGGGCCACGGCCGTCGAGGTGGCGCTGCTGTCGCGCGGCGTGCCGCGGGCGATCCTGGTGCGCACCCATCACGGCGCCACGCCCGTGATCGGCCCGGAAATCGAAGGCCAGCGCGTCGAGGTCGTCGTCTCGCGCGAGCAGCGCTGAGCGTTCCTAGGCTGTCGTCGTCGTATCCGAGCGGGAATTCGGCGTCACCTCGCCTGACGCCGCCGGCAACGCCGGCGCGGGCAGCGGCTCGTCGTCGATCACCGCGCGCCGCGCCTGGGCCTGCGACCACACCGAGATCGGGATGCTGGCCAGGTAGAGCGCGCCGCCGATCACGAAAGTGAGGAACGGCTCGCTGGCGATCGCCGCGACGAGAAGGGCGGAGAGCAGCAGGATCGGCAGCGCCATCGACGGGGTGAGCTTCACCTTCTTGGTCGAGAAGGTCGGGATGCGGCTCACCATCAGCGCCGCGACGCCGAGCAGCACGACGGCGTTGAGCAAGGGCCGATCGAAGAGACCCGGCCCGAACTGGATCGTCCCCATCATCGGCAGCAGGCCGAGGAAAGCGCCCATCGGCGCCGGCACGCCGACGAAATAAGCCCCGGCCCAGGGCGGCGGGTTGGGATCGCCGATCATCGTGTTGAAGCGCGCCAGGCGCAGCGCGCAGCACACGGCGAAGACCAGGCAGAAAGCCCAGCCGAGGCCGCCCCACTGGTGCAGCGTGGCCAGGTAAACGAGCATCGCCGGCACCGCGCCGAAGCACAGGAAGTCCGACAGGGAGTCGAGCTCCGCGCCAAATTTCGAGGTGCCGTTCAGCAGGCGCGCCAGCCGGCCATCGAGCACGTCGAGGATGGCGGCCACGAGAATGGCGAAGATCGCCAGGTCCCAGCGGCCCATGAGGCCGAAGCGCAGGCCGGTGAAGCCGGCGCACAACGCCAGCACGGTCAGCACGTTGGGAATGAGCCGGTTGATCGTTGGCGGCTCGAAGCGCGGCCGGCGCAGGCGCAGCCGGTCGCGGCGGAAACGGGCGGGTCCGAACATCAGCGCACTTCTCCCGACCGCGTCCCCTCCTGCGACTGGAGGTCCGCGATCACGGTTTCACCGGCAATGGCACGCTGGCCGACGCTGACCAGCGGCGCCACGCCCGGCGGCAGATAGACGTCGACACGGCTGCCGAAACGGATCAGGCCGTAGCGCTCGCCGGCGCGCGCGACCTGCCCGAGCTTCAGCGTGCATTTGATGCGCCGCGCGATGAGGCCGGCGATCTGCACCACGGCAAGGTCGCGGCCGTCGTTCAACGTCAGGCGGACCGACATGCGCTCGTTGTCTTCGCTCGCCTTGTCGAGGGCGGCGTTAACGAAGGCGCCCGGCCGATAGTCCAGCGCGCTGACCGTGCCGTCGGCCGGCACGCGCTGAATATGCACGTCGAAGATATTCAGGAAGATGCTGACCCGCGTGAGCGGTGTCGTGCCCATACCCAGCTCGGCCGGCGGCGGCGCCTCGACGATCAGACTGACCTCGCCATCGGCCGGGCTCATCACCAGGCCAGACCGGACCGGCGTCACGCGGTCGGGGTCGCGGAAGAAGTAGGCCATCCACAGCGTGACAATCACACCGAGGATACCGAGCGGCATCCACAGCCATCCGAGGAGCAGCGTGACCAACGCGCTGCCCAGCACGAAGGGGGTCCCCTCGGGGTGAAGGCGCGTCGAAACGGAACGGAACATCGGATGCATGTCTAACCCAATCTGCGGTATCCCAAGGCGGCGCAGTCTACTCACCGCCAAGCTTCGGGTCACGCGATAGAAACGCGTGGCGGCGCGACTTGATCCCGGCCGCTACCGAGATATGGGTACTTAGTTGGTCCGCGTAAGGCTGAAGACCTGGCCCGGATAAATCAGGTCCGGGTCGCGGATCTGGTCCTTGTTGGCCTCGTAGATGACCGTATAGGCCGTGCCCAGCCCGTGCGCGCGCCGGGCGATGCGCCAGAGCGAATCTCCCGGCTGAACGACGACCATGGTCTGCGCGGAATCCGTGCTTTCGATCTCGGCGCGCTGGAACGGGATCTCGATGCGCATGGCGACGCGTCCGTCGGCGGCGAGTTCGTCGAGCCGCAGCGTGTAGAGGCCGGGCGGCAGCGTGCCTTCGGGGATCAACATCCAGCGCCCCGCCGCGTTGGACTGGGCGCGGCCGATGAGTTTGTTCTCGATATACACCTGGACCGTCGTGTCGGGCGGCGCCCGACCGGCCAGCACCACCTTGCCGGTCGTATCGTAGTCGACGACATCGACCGACAGGCGCGGCGCGCCATCCCCGGCGCGCGCCGGCCCCTGCAGCAGCGTCGAGGCGCCCGTGCCGTCGCGCAGCGTGGCGACCGCCAGCGGTTGCGTTGCCTCTGTGGTCGGCCGGCCGGCGAGATCGCGGCCGCGCT
>JALHMR010000034.1 GCA_022843945.1 Rhodospirillaceae bacterium
CCGACCGCCGCCTCGCGCTTGCCCTGTTCGGCCTGGTTGTTGGCCAGGTTGTTCCAGGCCCGCGCCTGCTTCGGCTGCAGCACGGTCAGCCGCGCGAACAGCGCCTCGGCCTCCGCCGCGCGCCCCTGCTGCTGCACCGCCACCGCCAGCAGGCCCAGCGCATCGGGTTGGTCGGCGATCTGCGCCAGCACCCGCCGGCACGCCGCCTCCGCTTCCGCCAGCCGACCCGCCTGGTAGTGCCCAACCGCCTCCGTCCAGGCCACAGGCGCCCCGCTCATGACGGCTCCGCGCACCAGCGATGCCAGGCCGTGCGGCACGCTGCTTCAAATGCCCGGGCCGCCGCAGCGGCATCGCACACCGGCGAGGCGCGGAACCGCCGGCTGAGCTCGGACCGCAGGCCATCGAGCCGCGCCGGTTTGCGCGCCAGATCGACGGCCCGTCTTACGTAGTCTTGGCTATCGGCAGCGATCCCCTCCGGAAAACCGGCGGTCGACAGGATGCTGGCACCATAACGCTCAAGCGCTCTCGTGCCCGGCCGGGTGACCACCGGCACGCCCATCCACAGCGCCTCGCAGGTCGTTGTCACACCGCCGTAGGGAAACGAATCAAGGGCGATGTCGACGGCATTGAAGACCGACATGTGTCCCGTGTAGTCGGTCGACCAGCCCTGAAGTTCGAGACGGTCAGCCGCGATCCCCTGCGCGGCAAAACGCCCCTCGATGTCTCTACGCAATTTCTCATCGGCAAGGGGACGCGCCTTGATCAGCAGTCGCGAGGCCGGAATCGCGGCGAGAATTTCTGCCCATGCCGCCAGTGCCCCGGGGCTGACTTTCGCGAACGAGTTCAGCGAGCCGAACGTGATGTGGCCGTTTGTCATCGCAGGAGATGGCGTGAGGGCCGGCGTCGGGCGGTACGGCGCGTAGCAGTAGCTGAACGGCATGCGCGTCACGTTCTCGGTGTACCGGCTTTCGAGCTCGGGCGTCACCAGGATCTCATCCGCAACCACGACATCGATCGTATCACCGCCGCAGGTACTCATCAGCGGGAAGGAAAGCTGTACGGGGGCCGGCCGGCGCGCCAGTGCGCGCATACGCGTACCCTCGACAAAGCCGATCGGATCGACCAGCAGATCAACATGATCGCTGCGCACGGCATCGGCAAACCGTTGATCGTCGAGATCGAGCGATCGCCGCCATGTCCCCAGCGCACGATAGCGATCGCTGATCCAGTCCTCCGTCTCGGGCGGCAGATCCGAATAGACGAAAAGCTCGAACGCCCCCGGATCCAGCTTCTCGAGGATGGGCAGCAAAACGCTGCTGAGGGTATGAGCGCGGAGCATCGGGCCGCCTATGACACCCAGCCGCAATCGCCGCTCGCGGCTGCGGTCCACCGCGACGCCGCCGGCTGGCGGCCGTAAGGGCGCGAGGAACTGCTCGTGCACCGCCCGAGACCGTGTCAGCACCTCGCCGGCATCGATCTCCTCTGCGAGGTTCAAGACCAGCAGATGACCCCGTCGAATCTCCCAGTCGTCGGGTTTGAGCCGGATCGCGGCCTGGCTCGACTGCAGAGCCCGCCGGCAATCGCCCACCGCGAGGTAGGCCGCCGCCAGTCCGTCACGGGCGGCGGCAGATTGCGGATCGGCGGCGACGGCGCGTTCCAGCGTCTCGACCGCATCGATGGTGCGGTTGGCCGCATAGTAGGTCTTGCCCAGGTTATTCAGCGCCCCCGCGTGGACGGGATCGAGATGGAGGACACGCTGATACGCGGCGATCGCAGCGTCGGTGGCATCGGTCGCCTTGAGCGTATTGGCGAGATTGTAGTGCGCATCGACATGACCGGGCTCGCGGACCAGAAGGGCGCGGAACTGTTCCTCCGCCGCTGTGAAATCCGCCTGGTCGTACAGCGCCACCCCGAGATTCAGGCGCGAGGCCAGGCGGCTGGGCACCTGGGTCACTGCCCGGCTCAGGAGCTCAGCCGCCTCGATCGCGCGGCCCTGCGCCAGCAGGACACTACCGAGATTATGCAAAGCGTCGGCATTGGATGGCTCGTGCTGAACAGCAGGCCGTAGGACCTCCTCGGCATCCTGCAAGGCGTTCTGCTCGAGCAGGATTTGTCCGAGGTTGATCCGCGGAGCGGCCCAGGCCGGGCGAAGAGACAGGCACCGGCGATAGGCCGGGGTAGGGTCCTGACCGAGGCTCTGGCTGATGACGCCCAGATTGTAGTGCGCCTCGGCATAGTCGGGCTGAAGGTCCACGGCGCGCCGCAGCAGGGCCGCCGCGGCGATCCCATCGCCCTCGGCGAAGCGGATCATGCCCAGCAGATGGAGCGCGCGCGCATGATCGGGTTGCTCCACCACGATCGCCTGGCAGAGGGCCGCGGCCTCCGCCCGGCGTCCCGATCCGAAATGCGCAACGGCCTCAGCGAAGCGGTCCATCCCTAGCCGCTCTCTTTGCACCAGCGCCGCCAGGTGGCGCGGAACAGGCGCTCCAGCTGGCGCGCGCGCAGCCGGCCGTCGCACAGGGGCGATGCCGCCAGGCGCGGGCGCAGGGTCGAGCGCAGCTCCTGCAGATACGCCGGATCGGCGGCCAGCCGCGCGGCAATGGCGACATACTCTTCCGGCGTCCGGGCGATCAGCGTGTCGAGCTTGAGGGCGTGGAGCATGGAGGCCGACCAGCGCGACACCATGTTCGGCCCCGGCAAGGTCACGACCGGCACGCCCATCCACAGCGCCTCGAACGTGGTGGTCGAGCCGGTGAACGGGAACGTGTCCAGCGCGATGTCGATGCGGGCGTAGTTCTCGAGATGGACCAGCAGGTCCTCGGTCTCGCCGCGGGTTTCGACCCGCCCCGGATCGACGCCCTGGCGCTCGAAGGCGGCCTGGATGCGCGCGCGTACCTTGGGGGCGACGTAGCGGTTCTTGTACTTGAGCACCAGCCGGGACTCGGGAACCCGCCGCAGCACCTCCGCCCAGCAGGCCAGCACCTGCGGATTCGTCTTGGTCGGATTGTTGTAGGAGCCAAAGGTGATCCGGCCGTTGGCCTGCAGCGGCAGCGGACTGACCGGCGGCCCATCGTCGATGGGTCCATGCAGGTAATAACTGGGCAGGCGCAGCGGCCGCTCGGTGTAGCGTTCCTCGCCGCCGCGCGGGCTGAGGCAGCGGTCGCTCACCAGATAGTCCATGCTGGCGAGCCCGCTGGTCGCCGGCTCGTGGAAGCTGATCTGCACCGGCGCCGGCCGCCAGGCCGCGATCTCCGGGCGGTTGGTGTCGAAGTGACCGGCCAGGTAGAGCATGACGTCGATGCCGTCGGCACGGATCCGCTCGGCAAGGGCGGCATCGTCGAAGGCCGGCGCGAAATGCCAGCCATCCGCGTGCGTGCGGAACCATTGCGTGATCGCATCGGGCCGCGTGACTTCGGCATAGAAGTGATGCTCGAAGCGGCTGCGGTCCCAATGGAGAAACAGCAAATGAAGATTGCGGCCCACGGGATGGCCGCGCAGATCGGACGACAGCCAGCCGATGCGCAGCCGCCGCTCCGGATCGCGATCGTTGCCGGGCGGACCGAACGTGCCGGCGCGCGCATCAAAAATGTGACCGAGCCGCCGCTGCTCGACAAAACGTTCGCGCTCGCTGTGGCCGGGCAGCGCGATGACCGCCGCCCCGAGGTTGCGCGCGTATTGGGCGTTGTCGGGCCTGAGAGCCAGGGCGCGGCGATAGCTGGCCAGCGCCGCCTCGGGCTCCCCTTGCGCCTGCTCGATGATCGCCAGCACGCTATGCGGCCGCCCGTCTTCCGGATCCCGGGCCACGGCCCGGCGGCAGAAGGCCTCGGCCTCGTCGAGATGGCCGATCTCCATCAGGGCCACGGCCAGGAAATTCTCGACCTCCGGCACGTCGGGATCGAGCTCGAGCGCGCGGCGATAATGCACCAGCGCCTCGTCGTAGAATTGCAGCTCCTTGAGAGCGCGCCCGAGCTTGACGTGGGCCTCGGGCAATTCCGGAGCGAGCGCCACGGCGCGTCGGGCCAGTTCGATCGCTTCCGCCGCCTCGCCGCGCGCCAGGGTGAGGGTCGAAAGGTCGACGAGAGCGCTGACATAGTCGGGCCGCAGGGCGAGTACGCGCCGATAGGCCGCTTCCGCCTCCTCGCGGCGTTCGAGATTCATCAGCGCCGCAGCCGCCCGGGCATGCGCCTCGACATTCTCGGGCTTGAGCGCCGCGGCGCGTTGGAAGTGAACCGCCGCTTCCTCCAGTCGCTCGGCGGTCGCCAGCATCGCACCGAGATTGAAATGCGCCTCGGCATAGTTCGGGTTCGCGGCAACCGCGCGGCTGACCAGGTCAATGGCCTGGCCGGCCTCGCCACGGCTATGGCAGATGGTGCCCAGCAGATGAAGCAGGCGCGGCTCATCCGGCGCGCCGCGCAGCAGGTCGCGGCATAGCGTCTCGGCCTCGGCGAGGCTGCCGGCCCGCAGGCGTTCGACGGCCGCCGCGAATTGCGTATCGAAAGCCGTGGTGGTCATGGCGGGTCGAGCGGGCGCGGCGTCTCGCCGGCCGCAAAGACGCCCCACATGCGCCGGTAGAGATCCTCGAGGCCGCGGGCGGTCCGCTCGGTATCGAAGAGCGGCGCGGTCAACCGTTGGACCGCGAGCCGGGCACGAAGCGCCTGGCGATCCCCCGGTGCACGGCCCAGCGCCACGGCCAGCCGCACATAGGCGGACCAGTCGGCGCAGACCAGTTCCGGCAGGCCGACGGCACGCAGCAGGCTGCTGCCGACCCGCGAGGCAAAGGCCTCGCCGAGGACGCTGATCGCCGGCACGCCGGCCCAGAGCGCGTCGCTGGTCGTGGTGTGAGCGCCATAGGTGCCCGTGTCGAGATGCAGATCGGCCAGGGACAGCCGCGCCAGGTGCTCGGCCTTGGGCTTGCGCCCGGCAAACAGCAGCCGCGCCGGGTCGATCCCGGCCCGGCTGGCGGCTGCCCGCAGATTGTCCTGTGCCGGCCCGTCGGCAAACAGCCAGAGGACCGAACCCGGCGTCTCGGTCAGCACCTGCATCCAGTGGCCGAAGACGGCGCGCTCGATCTTATCGGGCAGGCTGAAGCAGGCGAAGACGCACGCCTCTTCGGGCAGCCCTTCGGCGGGGCGCGAAGGAGGCGGGGCAATGATCTGGTCGCGGTTGTTGACCTGGTAGCTGTCCGGCAGCCGCGCCAGCGTCTCCAGATAGTCACCGTCATGTTCCGCCGGCGTCACTGTCGGATCGCCGATCAGATAGTCATAGAGGTAGTCCGACAGCGTGCCGGGGAAGTTAAGGTACGAGACCTGCACCGGGGCCGGCCGTAGCGCCAGGATGCCAAGCCGCATCGTTGAGCCGTAGCCGGCGATGTCGACCAGGATGTCGACCTTGTCGGCATGGATGCGGCGTGCCGCCTGCTCATCGGTAAGAGAAGAAAGATCGACCACGCCGTCGCAGTCCCGGGTCAGGCGGTCACTCGCCTCGGCGCTGGGCGCGGTGACCGGATAGGCAATGATCCGAAACCGCTGGCGGTCATGCCGGCGATAGAGGCCGGCGGTCAGCTGCATGATCGGGTGGTCGCGGAAATCGGAGGAGATATAGCCAATGGTCAGCCGCTCGCGCGGTCCGCGCGCGAACCGGAAGCCCAGCGTGGCGGCCGGCGTGGCCGCTTCATCGCGCAGGGCGCGCGAGGTCTGCGCGGCCACCGCCTTGCGCTCGGCCCGGGTCAGCGGCAGTCGCAGCGAATACCAGGGGTTGATGGCGCACGGCTTGCCCGCTTCGGCCTTGGCGACCTCGCGGCGCAGCTCGGGCAGCAGCGCCTCCAGCCGGTCCCAGTCGCACACGCCCTGATAGCTCTGCGCCAGCAGGGACAGCACGCGCCCATGCTCGGGGCTCAGGCGCCGCGCGGCCTGCAGGTGCGGCAGCGCGTCGCCCGGGCGGCGGGCGTGGTAGTAGGTGACGGCGAGATTGTAGTGGGCCTCGACCAGCTGCGGGTCGCGGCCGAGGGCTTCGAGGAACCGGGCCATCGCACCCGCCGTATCGCCGGTCGCCCGCAGCGCCAGCCCGATATTGACCAGCGGCTGCGCCGATCCCGGCGCGAGCGCCTGCACCTGATGCCAGAGAGCGATGGCTTCGGTCGTCCGGCCGGTCTTGCTGTAGACGATCGCCAGGCTGTTGAGCAGGGCCGGATGGCGCGGAAAGGCGCGCCGCATCCGGTCGTAGAGCCGCTCCGCCTCGCCGTAGCGCCGCCGGCGCAGCAGGAACTCGGCCAGGGCGAAGACGCTGTCGCCGTTCTGCTCGTCGGCCGCCAGCACCGCCCGCAATTCGCGCTCGGCGGCGGCAAAGTCGCCCTCGGCTTCAGCCTGGCGGGCCGTGTTTTGTCGCTGGGAAAGGCCGCTTGCGCTCATTCGTCGGCACCGTGGCCGCCGCCCGGAATCCTGTCAAGAACACGGGGCCGCGCGGCCATTGGCAGGCCGGCGATAATCCCTTAAAGACGGGGGAAATTACATTCTTCCCGCAGGTTCTGGTCCCGCATGGCCCGCTACAATTTCCGCGAAACCGAGACGACCTGGCAGAAAGCCTGGAACGAGGCCCGGGCCTTTGCCGCCAAGGTCGATCCGTCCAAGCCCAAATACTACGTGCTGGAGATGTTCCCCTATCCCTCGGGGCGCATCCATATGGGCCACGTGCGCAACTACACCCTGGGCGACGTGGTGGCGCGGCACCGCCGGGCGCTGGGCTTCAACGTGCTGCACCCGATGGGCTGGGACGCCTTCGGCCTGCCGGCCGAGAACGCGGCGCGCGATTCCAAGATCCACCCGGCGAAGTGGACCTACGACAACATCGCCACCATGCGCGCCGAGCTGCAGCGCATGGGCCTGTCGCTGGACTGGGAGCGCGAGATCGCCACCTGCCATCCCGGCTACTACCAGCACCAGCAGCGACTGTTCATCGATTTCCTCAAGGCCGGGCTGGTCTACCGCAAGGAGGCCTTCGTCAACTGGGATCCGGTCGATCAGACCGTGCTGGCCAACGAACAGGTGATCGACGGCAAGGGCTGGCGCTCCGGCGCGCCGGTGGAGAAGCGCAAGCTGTCGCAGTGGTTCTTCAAGATCACCGCCCAGGCCGACTCCCTGCTCGAGGCATTGAAGGGCCTCGACCGCTGGCCGGAGAAAGTCCGCCTGATGCAGGAAAACTGGATCGGCAAATCGTCGGGCGCCGAAGTGCGCTTTGTCCTCAAGGATCGCAGCGAGCCGCTCACCGTCTTCACCACGCGGCCGGACACGCTGTTCGGCGCCTCCTTCCTCGCCGTTTCCCCGGATCACACGCTGGCCGAGGAGATGTCAGCCAAGGACCCCAAGCTTAAGGCCTTCATCGCCGACTGCCGGGCGCGCGGCACCTCCGAAGCGGCGATCGAGGCCGCCGAGAAGCTCGGCTACGACACCGGCCTGAAGGCGCTGCATCCCTTCATCAAGGGCAAGGAGCTGCCGGTCTACGTCGCCAACTTCGTGCTCATCGATTACGGCTCGGGCGCTATCTTCGGCTGTCCCGCGCACGATCAGCGCGACCTCGACTTCGCGCGCAAATACGGCCGCCCGGTGATCCCGGTCGTCTGCCCGCCCGGCGAAGACCCGAAGACGTTCACGGTGGGCGACACCGCCTATACCGACGACGGCGTGATCATCAACTCGGACTTCCTCGATGGGCTCGACGTCGAGAGCGCCAAGCGCGAGGCCGGCAAGCGGCTCGAGGCGATGAACCAGGGCAAGGCGACCACGGTCTGGCGCCTGCGCGACTGGCTGGTGTCGCGCCAACGCTATTGGGGCTGCCCGATCCCGGTCATCCATTGCCACGACTGCGGCATCGTGCCGGTGCCGGTGAAGGATCTGCCGGTGAAGCTGCCGGACGACGTGACCTTCGAGAAGCCGGGCAACCCGCTCGACCATCATCCGACCTGGAAGCACGTCAACTGCCCGGATTGCGGCAAGAAGGCGCGGCGCGAGACCGACACCTTCGACACCTTCGTGGATTCGTCCTGGTACTTCGCGCGCTTCTGCAGCCCGCGCGCCGACGTGCCGGTGATCCGGGAGGAGGTCGATTACTGGCTCGCGGTCGACCAGTATATCGGCGGCGTCGAGCACGCCATCCTTCACCTGCTCTATTCGCGCTTCTTCACCCGCGCCATGCGCAAGACCGGCCACGCCGGGATCGACGAGCCGTTCGCCGGCCTGTTCACCCAAGGGATGGTCTGCCACGAATCCTACCGCAGCGCCGACGGCAAATGGCTCTACCCGGAGGAGATCAAGAAGCTCCCCGACGGCACGGTCGTCGACCAGGCCGACCAACCTGTGACCGTCGGCCGGCGCGAGGTGATGTCGAAATCCAAGAAGAACGTGGTGGCGCCGGCAGCGATCATCGACAGCTACGGCGCCGATACGGCACGGCTGTTCATGCTCTCTGACTCGCCTCCGGAACGCGACCTCGAATGGACCGAAGCGGGCGTCGACGGCGCCTGGCGCTACATCAACCGCCTCCATCGCCTGGCCACAGAGCCGCCGGTGGCGCTGCCGCCGCCCGGCACGGCGAAGCCGTCGGAGCTGTCGCCCAAGGCCGACGCCGTTTGGCGCACCGTGCATAAGACGATCGCCGCGGTGTCCGACAGCCTGGAGAATTTCCGCTTCAACGTCGCGGTGGCCCAGATCCGCACCCTGTCCAACCTGCTCGAGGAAATTGACGGCAAGAGCGCCGGCGAAGCCTGGGTGCTAGGCGAGGCGTTGCGCATTCTCACCAGGCTGATCGGACCGATGGTGCCGCACCTGGCCGAAGAGATGTGGGCGACGCTTGGCGGCAAGACGCTGCTCTGCTCCGAGCCCTGGCCCAAGGCCGACGCAGCGCTGATCGTCGACGACATGGTAACCGTCGGGGTCCAGGTCAACGGCAAGCTGCGCGCCACCGTGTCCCTGCCACGCGATGCCACCGAGGCGCAGGCCCGCGAGGCTGCGCTGGCCCAGCTCAACGTCATTGCCGCCATGGGCGGCAAGCCGTCGCGCAAGATCATCGTCGTCCCCAACCGCATCATCAACGTGGTCGTGTGAAGCTCGACGCCCGCTCCATTGCCGGGTTTCTCAAGGCGCCGAATCCCGCGGCGCGGGCGGTGCTGCTCTACGGGCCCGATATCGGCCTGGTGAAGGAGCGGGCCGAGCTGTTGATGCGCACGGTCGTCGAGGATCTGAGCGATCCGTTCCGCGTTGCCGACCTGAGTGGCGATACCATCGCCGACGACCCGGCCCGCCTGGCCGACGAAGCGGCCGCCATGGCCATGACCGGCGGCCGGCGCGTGGTACGGGTGCGCGATGCCGGCAACGACACCACGGTCGCCTTCCAGAATTTCCTCGAGCACCCGATGGGCGATGCCCTGATCGTGGTCGAGGGCGGCGAGCTCGACGGCCGCTCGGCCCTGCGCAAGCTGTTCGAGAAGGCCGACAACGCCGCGGCCCTTCCCTGCTATCGCGATGAGGGCCGCGATCTGACGGCGACGATCCGCGACACGCTCGCCCGCAACCAGGTGAAGATCGAGGAAGACGCCCTGGTATGGCTGGCGAACCGCCTGGGCGGCGACCGGCTGATGACCCGCGCCGAGATCGACAAGCTGGCGCTCTATGTCGGCAGCGGCAACACCGCCACCCTCGAGGAGGCGCAAGGCCTGATCGGCGATTCGGCGGAGATCGGGCTCGACGATCTGGCCAATGCCTGCGCCAGCGGCGACGTGCGCCGGCTCGAGCAGGTGCGGGCGAAGCTGGACGGCGAAGGGGTTGCCGCCGTGGGACAGCTGCGCGCCGTACAGCGGCACTTCACGCGCCTTCACATCTGCGCCGGACAGATCGCCGCCGGCCGGGATGAGAAGGGCGCCATGATGAGTTTGCGTCCGCCAGTTTTCTGGAAGGAAGAGGCGGCGTTTCGCGCCCAGCTCAAACGCTGGCCCCTGCCGCGCCTGGCCCAATCCCTGATTCGGCTGCTCGATGCGGAGCTGCGCGCCAAGTCGTCCGGCCAGCCGGCAGAACTGATTGCCGCGCGCTGTTTTCTGGACCTGACCCAGCCGGCCGGGGCCCGTTAGCCGGCAAGCTTGGCTATTAACGGAATTTTTATCATGAATTTAATAAAATGCTCGAGGTTTGGTACAGGACACACTGTTTTGACTTCGGTTTAGTCGCGTGGCGCACGGGTAAGATCCGGACACGCCGCCTAGCCGTCAGGAGGGGGCGATGACGGAAGAACAATGGAGCAGGGCTCGGCTGGTCTCGGTCGAGCGCCATCCCAGCGGCCGGGTTAAGCTGTTGATCGAGATCGATACCGATCCCCATTCACTGGCGGATTCGGCGGCCATCATGCTGCGCTACGCAGCCGATGAGGCCCGGCGGCCGGGGCCCCGGGGAAAACTCTGAGCCTTTAAGGAAAATTTTAACAAGTTTCCCTAAAATCGCCCGCTCCACCACTGCTGACTGAGTTTCATGGCCATTCCGCCCTTCGTACCCGGTTCGGTGACCTTCAACGGGTCGAGGGCGGGGCCCGATGTCGCCCAGGCCATCCATAAGGCCAGCGCCCGCACCGGGGTCGATTTCAACTATCTCGTCGCCCAGGCCGGCCAGGAATCGAGCTTCAAGCCCGACGCCAAGGCCTCGACCTCGAGCGCCAAGGGCCTCTACCAGTTCATCGAAAAGACCTGGCTCCACATGGTGCGCGACAAGGGCGCGGAGCACGGTCTCGGCGAGTTTGCCGACAAGATCGACAACGGCTTCGACGGACCGCGGGTCGCCGATCCGGCGTCCCGCCGCAAGATTCTCGAGCTGCGCAACGATCCGGCGATCGCCTCGCTGATGGCGGCCGAATACGCCAAGTCGAACCAGGCCCAGATCGAGACGGCGCTGGGCCGGGCGGCGGGGCCGACCGACCTCTACATGGCGCATTTCCTGGGCGCCGCGGGCGCCACCAAGTTCCTCAATGCCGTGCAGAAGACGCCCGACAAGACCGGCGCCGAGCTTCTCCCCGAGGCCGCTGCCGCCAACCGCGGCGCCTTCTACGACAAGTCCGGCAAGGCGCTGAGCGTCAAGGCGATCTACGCGAATTACGCGACCAAGTTCGACGACGCGGCGCGCACCGCCGTGGCGAGCGCCGCTGAAATGCCGAAGAATCCGGCCCTCAGCCCGGCCGCCCAGACACGGGCGGCGATCTTCAAGGCGCTGGCCGGGGAGCAGCTGCACAGCGTCACCATCGACGCCCTGATGCGGCTCGGCGTGCCTGAATCGCTGAGCCGCCAGGACCGCAACACCCGTAAAACCTGACACCGCCGCCTGGCCGGTGGACGGCCTGCCGCCTCTCAGGTAGGAGGCGGGGATGGATCCGTTCGCCTCGGCCTGGCCGGCCCTGCTTTACTGGCTCGATCTCTTCTCGGTGGCGGTGATCGCCGCCTCGGGCGCCATGTCCGCCTCGCGCAAGGAAATGGATATCGGCGGCTTTGCGCTGATCGGCGTGGTCACCGGCATCGGCGGCGGCACGGTGCGCGATCTCATCCTCGGCTATCCGGTGTTCTGGGTGGAACGGCCGGAGTATCTCGGCATCTGCCTGGTCGTGGCGCTGGGCGTCTTCTTCCTGGCGCCGCACGTGGCCCAGCGCTGGAAATGGCTGCTCTGGGCCGACGCGGTCGGGCTCGGCCTCTACACCGTGGTCGGCGCCGACAAGGCGCTGGCCGTCGGCGCCTCGGGCCTGATCGCGGCGGGAACCGGCGTCATCACCGCCACCTTCGGCGGGGTTATCCGCGACGTGCTATGCGCCGAGATCCCGCTCATCCTGCGCAAGGAGATCTACGCCACGGCCGCCGCCGCCGGCGCCACGCTCTACGTGCTGCTGCACGCGGCCGGCGTCGGATACATCGCCGCCCTGGGCCTCGCCGGGGGGCTGACCTTCGGCATCCGCGCCGTGGCGATCATCTACAGCCTGTCGCTGCCCGCCTATCGCGGCCGCCCCGGCCGGCCGTTCTAGCCGGTTTCCGCGCGGTGCCTTGACAGCGCCGACCCGTCCGGGGACTTTCGCGCCGGCTTCAAAGCGATAGGCACAAAGGGGAATGGCGATGACGCTTCGAGTACTGGGTTTTGCCGGCAGCCTGCGCAAGAACTCCTATAACCGCCACGCCCTGCGGGCAGCCCAGGGCCTGATGCCCGAGGGCGCCGTCCTCGACATCTACGACCTGGCGCCGATCCCCCTCTACAACGACGATGTCCGCGAGAAGGGCTATCCGCCCGAGGTCCAGGATTTCCGCAGCAAGATCGAGGCGGCGGATGCCATCCTCTTCGTCACGCCCGAGTACAACTATTCGATCTCCGGCGTGCTCAAGAACGCCATCGACTGGGCCTCGCGCCCGCCGGGGCCGCCGCTGGCCAAAAAGCCGGTCGCCATCATGGGCGCCACGCAAGGCCTGTGGGGCACGGTCAAGGCGCAGTTTCACCTGCGCCAGATGTGCGTCTTCCTCGACCTCTGGCCGGTGAACAAGCCCGAAGTGCTGATCGCCCAGGCGCAGAACAAGTTCGACGCCCAGGGCAACCTCACCGACGAGATGACCAAGAAGGTCATCGGCGAGCTGATGGTGGCGCTCGTCGCCTGGACGAAGAGGCTGAAGGGCTAGCCGGGCCACTCCTAGTCAGGAACGACCCGCGTCCCGGTCTCGCCGGCCAGGGCCCGGCCAATATTCGGCGGGTTGGTGATCAGGCCTTCGCGGCCGCCGCCCTCGAGGAAGGCGATCAGCGCCTCGATCTTGGGTCCCATGCTGCCGCGATCGAACTGGTCCTCGGCGGCGTAGCGCCGGGCTTCCGACACCGTCATCCGGTCCAACCATCTCTGGCCCGGCTTGTTGAAATCGAGGGCCACGCGCTCGACGCCGGTCGAGACCAGCAGCAGGTCGGCGCCGATGTCGCGGGCCAGCAGGCTGGAGGCGAGATCCTTGTCGATCACCGCCTCGACCCCGCGCAGCTCCCCGTCGGCGCCGGCCACCACGGGAATGCCCCCGCCGCCGCAGGCGACAACCGAGTGTCCGCTGCGCGCCAGGCCGGCGATGGTCTCGAACTCGATGATCGATTGCGGACGCGGCGAGGGCACGACGCGCCGCCAGCCGCGCCCGGCATCCTCGCGCACGATCCAGCCGAGCGCCGCTGCCCGTTTTCGCGCCGTCGCTTCGTCCATATGCGAGCCGATCGGCTTGCTGGGATCGGCAAAGGCGGGGTCGGCGGGATCGACGACGGTTTGCGTCACCACCGCGACGGCGCGGCGTTTCATCCCGCGGCGCTTGAACTCGTTGTGCAAAGCGCGGGCGAACATCCAGCCCAGCGCTCCCTGCAGGTCCGCTCCGGCGTAGTCCATGGGCACCGGCGGCACCTCGCCCATGGCGATCTCCGAACGGCGCAGGATGAAGCCGACCTGCGGCCCGTTGCCGTGGGTGATCACCACGTTCCAGCCGGCCGCGATCATGTCGACGATGGAATGCACGGTGAGCGCCGCGGCATCGTACTGGTCGGGGATCGACTGGTGATCCTTGTCGAGGATCAGCGCGTTGCCGCCCACCGCGACAACGGCCAGTAGGCTTTTCCCTTGCGTCACGACACCCCTCACGGAAACACGCGTTGGCCGTTCGGTCCCCCTCCTATAAGATCGATATGGCACCTGCTTTGCAACGCTAGGCCCGATCTGACAAGACTGGGCGCCACGTCCGGGGGGACCATGGGTAAGGCGAGTAGGGGGACGGTGAAGGCGGAGCCCTACGAGTTTGCCTTCAGGCCGGCGACGACCGCTCTTGTCATCGTCGATATGCAGCGCGACTTCGTCGAACCGGGCGGCTTCGGCGAAGCCCTGGGCAATGACGTCTCGCTGCTACGCAAGGCCATCGCCCCGACCCGGCGCGTGCTCGATGCGGCGCGCAAGGCCGGATTGTTCATCATCCACACCCGCGAAGGCCACCGGCCGGACCTCTCGGATCTGCAGCCGAGCAAGAAGGCGCGTGGCCGGCTGAAGACCGGCATCGGCGACAAGGGCCCGATGGGCCGCATCCTGGTGCGCGGCGAATACGGCCACGACATCATCGACGAGCTCAAGCCGCAGGCCGGCGAGCCGGTGCTCGACAAGCCGGGTAAGGGCGCTTTCTACGCCACCGACTTCGACGCCATCCTCACCCATCGCGGCATCAAGCAGCTGGTGGTCTGCGGCGTGACCACCGAGGTCTGCGTGCAGACCACGGTGCGCGAGGCCAATGATCGCGGCTACGACTGCCTGGTGCTCGAGGACTGCGTGGGCTCGTATTTTCCCGAGTTCCAGGAGATGGCGCTGAAGATGATCAAGGCCCAGGGCGGCATCTTCGGCTGGGTGGGGAAATCAAAGGACTTCATCGCGGCGATCGCCGGCAAACGCTGAGCGGCTTTTCAGAAAACGGGGGGAACCATCATGGCGGCAGCAGCATCGTCTCAGGACGTGAAGTGGTGGGTGCCGGGTGACTGGAACGGCTTCTTCGGCCTGTTCACCAACGTGGTGCTCAACGTCATCGTGCTCACCGGCCTGTGCCTGGGCGTGGTGCAGCTGCCACCCGACATCGTCTTCGGCCGCATCCTGCCCGCACTCGGCATCGCGCTGCCGCTGGGCAACATCTACTACGCCTATCTCGCCTGGCGGCTGGCCAAGGAGACGGGGCGCACGGACGTCACGGCGATGCCTTACGGGCCGAGCGTGCCGCACATGTTCATCGTCGTCTTCCTGATCATGCTGCCGACCTACCTCAAGACCAAGGACCCGATCCTCGCCTGGCAGGCCGGCCTGGCCTGGTGCCTGATCATCGGCGTGATCGTGCTGCTCGGCGCCTTCGTCGGGCCGACGGTGCGCAAATACACGCCGCGCGCCGCCATGCTCGGCACCTTGGCCGGCATCTCCATCACCTTCATCTCCATGCGCCCGGCCTTCCAGATGTGGGAGCTGCCGTGGATCGCGTTCATCTCGCTGGGCATCGTGCTCATTGCCTGGACCGCCAATGTGCGCCTGCCCGGCGGCTTGCCCGGCGGCCTCGCCGCCGTGATCGTCGGCGCGGTGATCGCCTGGATCGCCACGGCGCTCGGCCTGACCGATTACATGAAGCCGGGCGCGGTCAGCGCCTCGTTCGACCAGTTCGGCATCCGGCTGCCCACGCCCTCGGGCGACGTGCTGGCGGGCCTGGCCGACATCTGGCCGCTGCTGGTCACGGCCATCCCGCTCGGCATCTACAATTTCACCGAGGCGATGAACAACGTCGAAAGCGCCTCGGCGGCGGGCGACGATTACAGCCTGCGCAAGATCCTGATCGCCGACGGTGTCGGCGCGGTGGTTGGCGCGGCCCTCGGCAGCCCGTTCCCGCCGGCCGTCTATATCGGCCATCCCGGCTGGAAGCAGGTGGGCGGGCGCATCGGCTACTCGCTGGCCACCGGCATCGTCATCGCCCTGGTCTGCTTCCTCGGCCTGACGGCGCTGCTGCTCGCCGTCGTGCCGCTGGTCGCCATCCTGCCGATCCTGCTCTATATCGGCCTGGTGATCGGCGCGCAGGCCTTCCAGGCCTCGCCCTCGGCGCATGCGCCAGCTGTGGTGCTGGCGCTCGTCCCCAACATCGCCTCGTGGGCCCAGGTGAATATCGACGGGGCGCTGGCCGCCGCCGGCACCTCGGCGGGACAGGTCGGCCACGACAAGCTGATGGGCACGGGGGTCGTCTATCGCGGCATGGAGCTGCTGGGGGCGGGCGGCATCCTGGCCGGCATGGTGCTCGGCGCCATCGCCGCCTATCTCATCGACCGCAACTTCCGCTATGCCGCGGCCTATGCGCTGGGCGGCGCCATTCTCTGCTTCTTCGGCATCATCCATGCGCCGCAGCTCGGCCTCAACGCCTCGCCGGGTGTCGCGCTAGGCTATCTGCTGCTGGCCGGCATCTGCTTCGGCGCCGGCATGATCGAGGAGCGTGCGAAAGCGTAAGGCACGCGCGACAGTAATATCGGAAAAAATTGGCGCCCGCCCCGGGGGAGGTTAAGGGGCGGGCGCCGACGCGCTCGATTCCGAGCGCGAGTTGTGCGGAGAGGGAGGAGTCCGCACGATTCGATCTGTCAGGCCTCGGGACCCAGCGCCGCGACCTGCGGCAGCGCCTGCCATGACTGACCGGTGGCCATCAGGCAGGACAATCCATTGGGCAGCGAGTAGAGCAGCGTCCATGTCGAGCCGTCGGCGCTGGCCAGGATTTCGTAGACCGCCGAGCCGTTCTCGGCGATGCCGACGGCAGCCGTCTGCTCCTTGAATTCAGTGGCCAGATGCTTCACGACCTCGGCGCGCGGACCGCAGGTCTTGTTCGCCTGGGCGGCAGCGATATTGATATCGGCGAAGCTGAAGGCCAGCGTCGCGACAGCGGCGAGGCTCGGCATCGCGAAGAGGCGCCTTGAACGCGTCGTAGCCATGAGATCCTCCATCCATTGGGTGACCGATGCCACCGTCGGGATGGAAGCTAGACGTCGAGAAACGCCAAGGAAATTCAGCAAATGTACCTAGGGGATGTTACCTAGGCCGTATGGCCAAGTCCGGCGCCAGGATTGGTGCGCGGGATCAGATGACGGCGTGGCGAACCCTGGCTGAAACCCACTCGCTGACCACGACCGTCGCCAGGATGACGACCAGGATCAGCGAGACCTGGGGCCAGGCCAGGACATTGAGCGAGGCCTCGAGCTGCAGCCCGATGCCGCCCGCGCCGACCAGGCCGAGCACCGTCGATTCGCGGATGTTGATGTCCCAGCGGAACACGGAGATGCCAGCGAAGGCCGGCAGGATCTGGGGCACGATGGCGTAGTCCATGACCTGGGCCGGCGAGGCGCCGGTGGCGAGGACCGCCTCGACCTGGCTGTGATCGATCTCCTCGATCGCCTCGTAGAGCAGCTTGGCGACGAAGCCGATCGAGCGCAGGGCGATGGCGATGATTCCCGCCAGCACGCCGGGCCCGAGGATCGAGACCAGCAGCAGCGCCCAGATGATGGCATTGATCGAGCGCGAGGCCACGATCAGCAGCAGGGCGAGCGGACGGATGAAGGTGACGCTCGGCGTGGTGTTGCGCGCGGCCAGGAAGGCGACGGGCACGCCGAGCACGATGGCCGCCAGCGTGCCGAGCGTGGCGATGTTGAGCGTGTCCCAGAGCGGTCCCCACAGCGCGTTGAGATACGACCAGCGCGGCGGCAGCATGCGCCCGACGATGTCCGCGCCTTGCGTCGGCGCATCGGTAACGAAGGCCCAGATCGTGTCCTGGGTCATGATCTCCCAGCAGAAGACGAACAGCGCGACGAGGGCCAGCCAGCCGAACCAGCGTCCCAGCTCCGCCCGGGTGGTCCGCCGCCGCCATTGCGGGAGAGCCGCGTCGCTCATTGCAGGAACTTCCGCAGGTAGCTCGACGAATACTCGGCGATCATGACGATGACGATGATCAGGATCAGGATCGCCGCGGCGCTGTCGTATTCGTAGCGGTCGAGGGCGGTGTTGAGGGTGGCGCCGATGCCGCCGGCGCCGACGATGCCGACCACGGCCGATTCGCGGAAGTTGATATCGAGGCGGTAGAGGCTGAGGCCGATGAGGCGCGGCATGACCTGCGGCTGGATGCCGTAGTTGATGAGCTGCAGCCAGGACGCGCCCGTGGCGCGGATCGCCTCGGCCTGGGCCTCGTCGATATCCTCGATATCCTCGGCCAGCAGCTTGCCCATGAAGCCGATGGTGGCGAAGGATAGGGTGAGAAAGCCGGCGAAGGGACCGAAGCCGACCATGGCAACGAACAGGATGGCGACGATGATCTCCTGGAAGCTGCGGGCGACGGCGATGAAGGCGCGGCACACGTAGTAGACGGGCGCGGGCGCCAGGTTACGGGCCGCCCCGATGCCGACCGGGATCGACAGCAGGATGCCGACCGCCGTCGAGGTGACGGTCATGGTCAGGCTTTCCTGCATGCCGATGGCGATGTCTTCCCAGCGGTCGGTGAAATTGGGATGAAGGAACCCGGCGACGAAGCGCCAGCCGCGCTCCAGCCCTTCGTAGACGCGCAGCCAGTTCACCTCGAGCGAGCCGACCGCCAGCACGAGGTAGAGCACAGCGCCGGCGACGAGACCCCAGCGCAGCAGCGGCCGCTCGATCGCCGGCGGCCGGCGCCAGGTCGACGGATAGGCCGCGGCTTCGCTCACGTCAGGCCTTCGAGGCACGCTTCCTCGATGACCGGCGGCGACGCCTCGTCATCGTCGTCGCGCCGGATGGAGCGCGTCCAGTCCTCCTCGCCGTAGATGCGGGTCAGTACTTCCGGTGTCAGGCCCTCCGGCGCGCCATCATAGACCACCACGCCCTGCCGCAGCCCGACGATGCGCTGCACGAACATCTGGGCGAGCGCCACGTCATGGATATTGATGATCGTCGCCAGGCTGCGCTCGGCGCAGACCTCGCGCAGGAGGCGCATGATCTGGCGCGAGGTCTTGGGATCGAGACTGGCGGTCGGCTCGTCGACGAGCAGCAGGTCGGGCTCCTGCTGCAGGGCGCGGGCGATGCCGACGCGCTGGCGCTGGCCGCCGGACAGCGCGTCGGCGCGCTTGTCGACGAACTCGCGCAGGCCCACGCGGTCGAGCGTGCCGAAGGCGCGCGCGATGTCGGCCGGCGGGAAGCGGCGGAGATAGCTGCGCCAGAAGCCGACATAGCCGAGCCGGCCGGAGAGCACGTTCTCCATCACCGTCAGCCGCTCGACCAGGGCGTATTCCTGAAAGATCATGCCCATGCGCCGCCGCGAGCGGCGCAGGGCAGCCCCCCGCAGCCGCGTCAGCTCCTCGTCCTTGAGGAACACGGACCCGGCGGTCGGCTCGACCAGGCGGTTGATGCAGCGGATGAGCGTCGATTTGCCGGCGCCCGACGGGCCGATCAGCCCGACGACCTGGCCCGCCGGCACCTCGAGATCGACGCCGTTCAGCGCCAGATCGCCGGTCGGATAGCGTTTGGTCAGCCCCTGGAGACGCAGCATCCGGCCTCCCGGCGCCGCGCTGTTCCGCGTCACCGTTACTTGCACGCGTACTTGACGCCCAGGGCCTCGTCGACCTGGCGGACGACGGCCCAGTTCTCCCTGTAGGTGATGGGCATGAATTTCTGCCCCGGCGGGTCGGAGTTCTTGAACTCGTTGAGCAGCGCCGAGCCTTCCCATTGGAACGTCGCGAACGCATCCCGCACCTTGGCCGCCAGCTCCGGCTTCAGGTTGTGGGCGTGCCCATAGGCGGTGGTGGGAAACGGCTTCGACTTGTAGATCGAGACCAGCTGCTCCCGCTTGATCACGTTGCGCGCCAGCATGCGGTTCAGCACTGTGCTGGCAATCGCCGCTGCCGGGTAGTCCTTGTTGGCGACGCCGAGGATCGAGTTGTCGTGCTTGCCGGAGAAGACCGCCTGATAGTCCTTGCCGACCTCGAGCTTGAACTCCTCCCGCAGCAGCGCCGCGGGCGCCTTGTAGCCCGAATTCGAGGTCTCGGCGGTGAAGGCCATCTTCTTGCCCTTGATGTCGTCGGGCTTGTCGATGCCGCTGCCCGGATGGCTGATGATCTCCATCTGGTAGCCGTAGGCGCCGCTGTTCGCCGCCATCATGGTGAAGGGCACGAAACCGGAGCAGCTGACGGCGAGCGGTGTCGCCCCGGTGTTGAAGCCGGCGACATGCAGGCGCCCGGCGCGCATGGCCTCGATCTGGGCGGCATTCGACTGCACGGGGAAGAACTGCACGCGCTTGCCGGTGGTCCTGGCCAGGTGCTGCAGGAAGCCGTCCCAGACCTTGGCGTAGACGGCGGGATCCTCGACCGGGGTATAGGCGAAGATCAGGACCGGCGGATCCACGAGCTGCTTGGTATCCGTCGGAGCATCGGCGATCAGATCGCCATTTGCGTCCGTGAACCGCGCGTCAAGAGCCAGGGCGCTGCCGGCGGACAGCGTCGCGGCGACAATGCCCGCACCCAGTCTGGCCAGAAATCCATGCTGCCGCATCGCCTACCTCCCCATCCCGGCGGCCAGGACCCGCAACCAGTCGGGCGAGCGGCCGCGCTTATGACGTTTTTGTTACAGGGAGTGTGCGGACGGGCGGCCGACTCCGTCAAGGGCCATTGCGGCCGGCTTCGTCGGCTACGGCTTCTTATAGGCTACACACTCGATCTCGACCTTGCCGTCGACCATCAGCGGCGACTGCACGCAGGCGCGGGCCGGCGGCGCGGCGCCGAAATACTCGGCGTAGATCTTGTTGAAGGTCCAGAAGTCGCGCGGGTCGTCGAGCCAGACGCCGCAGCGCACGACGTGCTCCGGCCCGTAGCCGGCCTCCTTGAGGATGGCGAGCAGGTTTTTGATCGCCTGGTGGGTCTGCGGCACGATGCCGCCATCGACCACCACGCCGTTGACGAACGGCACCTGGCCGGAGACGAAGAGCCAGCCGTCGGCCGCCACGGCCCGCGCGAAAGGCAGGGCCTGGCCGCCGGGACCTTTCTCGCCGGTGCCGAAACGCTTGATCGCATCGCTCATGGCATTTCCCTCATACGCTTGAATAGCCGCCGTCGACCGGCAGCAGCGCGCCAGTGATGAACCGCGCCGCCGGCGAGCAGAGAAACAGCACCGCCTCGGCAACCTCCTCGGGCTCGCCCCAGCGGCCCATCGGCGTGCGCGCCAGGATGCCGGCCTCGCGCTGCTTGTCCTGGCGCACCGCCTCGGTCAGCTCGGTGCGGATCCAGCCCGGCGCCACGGCATTGACCCGGATGCCGTCCTGGGCCCAGGCCGCGGCCAGCGACTTGGTCAGCTGAACCACGCCGGCCTTGCTCGCCGCATAGGCCGGGGCGTGGGGCGCGCCGAAATAGCTCAGCATCGAGGCAATGGTGACGATGGCGCCGCCCGTGGCCGGGAACCTGGGCTTGGCCGCCAGGCAGACCCGCATCGTACCGTCGACGTTCGTCTGGATCACTTCGGTGAAGGCCGCCATCTCGTATTCGTCGCGCCGACGGATCGTCCCGGCGCAGTTGATGACGAAATCGATGCGCTCCAGGGAGCCAACCAGCGCCGAGACGGAGGCCGCGTCGGTCACGTCGGCGGCAACCACGCGGACACCCGGCAGATCCAAGGCTTTGCGGCCGCAGGCGGTGACGCGGCAGCCGGCACGCGCGAAGGCCTGGGCGACCGCCGCGCCAATGCCGCGCGTTCCCCCCGTTACCAGCGCCGTCCTGCCGGCGAAGCCGTCGCTCATCCGCCCGGGGCCCCTTGCGTGTTCACATAGAGCGAGTAGAGGGCCGTGCTGCCGGCCATGAAGAGACGGTTCCGATGGGTGCCGCCGAAACACACATTGGCGCAGCGCTCGGGCAGGGCGATGCGGCCGATCGGCTTGCCGTCTGTGTTGAAGACCATCACGCCGTCGAGTTCGGCCGAGCCCATGCCCCAGCCGCACCACAGGTTGCCGTGCACGTCGCAGCGGAAGCCATCGGGCGAGCCCGGCCCGGCATCGATGAACAGGCGCCTGTTCTTCAGCTTGCGCCCGCCGTCGACCACGTCGTAGGCCAGGATGTTGCGCGGCGTGGTGCGGGATTCGACGACGTAGAGAATCTTCTCATCGGGCGAGAAGGCGAGACCGTTCGGTCCGTTGATCCCCTCGGCGGCCACGGAGAGCTCCTTCGTCTCGGGATCGAGACGATAGACATTGGTCGGCAGCTCCGGCGTGGCGACATAGCCCTCGTAGTAGCCGAGGATGCCGAAGGGCGGATCAGTGAACCAGATCGAGCCGTCCGACTTGCAAACTACGTCGTTGGGCGAGTTCAGGCGCTTGCCGTCGAAACTGTCGGCGAGCGTGGTGACCGTGCCGTCGTATTCCGTGCGGCAGACCCGCCTTCCGCCGTGCTCGCAGGAGATCAGCCGGCCCTGGCGGTCGCGGGTGTTGCCGTTGGCGAAGTTGGACGGCTTGCGGAAGACCGTGACGCCGCCCGTCTCCTCGTCCCAGCGCAGGATGCGGTTGTTGGGGATGTCGCTCCACAGCAGGCAGCGCTGGTCGCCGATCCACACCGGACCTTCCGCCCAGCGAAAGCCGGTGGCCAGGCGCTCGACCTTGGCCAGCGCCAGGCGATAGGGCGCGAAGCTCGGATCCAGGATCTGGACCGCCGGGTCGGGATAGCGCGGCGAAGGGGTAAAGGGCGGGGCGGCGGATTCGGGATTGGTCATGACCGTCTCGGTGGGCTGCGGAAGCCCCAGTCTAGGTCACGAGCCCGCGCGCCGCGACCTTCCAGGTGGTTTCCACCTTGCCGCCGCGCACGCCGTAGACCTGGTCGACCATGTTGGAGACCACGCAGCAATGGTTGGGCACGACATGGACGACGTCGCCGACCGCCGGCTTCTCCTTGCACTGGGTCAGGTCGATGGTGCCATGCTCCTCCGACAGGCCGGGCACGGTCGCCTCGGGATACTCGATCACGTGGCCGAAGCCCTGGACGTAGTACTGGTCGGAGGTCAGCACCTTGGTGCCGGCGTCGAGGATGGCGCGGTTGTCGGTCGGCCGGCTGACCACGGTCGCACGCACGCGCATGGCGCACTGCGCCCAGGTCGCGGCCTTGGAATGGACCATCATCGCGTCGTTGTAGAGATAGGTGCCGGCCCGGTGCTCGGTGAGCATGGGGAAGTCCTTGAGGGTCATCGTCGCCGGCGTGCCGCCGCCCGAGACCACCGGCACATTGATGCCGGCCCCTTTGAACAGCTCGAGCGCCCGGGTGAAGAAGCCGGCGGTCGGCTCCTTGTTGGGGAAGGTCATCAGGCCCTCGAACACCATGTTCGGCAGCTTCATGGCGAGCCGCGCCAGGTCGAAGGCCGCCTCGGGGGTCTGCACGCCGTTGCGCCCGAAACCGGTGTCGCACTCGATCAGGAAGCGCACGTCCACACCGGCCTTCCTGGCGGCCTCCGACAGGCCGCGGGCCACGACCTCGTTGTCGAAGACCACCGCCAGGCGCTTCAAGCGCCGGGTCAATGCCATCAGCCGCTCGGTCTTCGGCCAGCCCAGGATGTTGAAGGTCAGCAGCACGTCGTCGGCGACGCCGGCATCGGCGAAGACCTCGACCTCGCCCAGCTTCTGGCAGGTGATGCCGACCGCCCCGGCCTGCATCTGCAGCTTGCCGAGTGCGGGGATCTTGTGGGTCTTGATGTGCGGCCGGTTGGCGATGCCCAGGTGGTTCATCTGCTCCTGCAGGCGCTTGATGTTCGCCTCCATGATGTCGAGATCGATGGTCACGGCAGGCGAGTCGAGATCGCGGACGGACGTCATGGGCAACCCTTTGTTCAAAGCCAGGCGGGAACGATCAGCTGGGGCACGATCAGCACGGTCCAGGGAAGGACGGCACAGAGAATACAGACCAGCAGGATCGGAATCATCATGAGGTGTAGCAGCCCCATGATCTTGGTCATCGGCACGCCGAACACCGCGCAGGCCGTCATGTAGGACATGCCGAGCGGCGGGGTCAGCAGGCCGAAAGCCTGGGTCATGACCACGACAACGCCGAGATGCACGGGATGGATGCCGACCTCGACCGCCAGGGGATGGATGATCGGCACGAAGATCAGGATCGCCGGGATCGCGTCCATGAAGGTGCCGATGACCACGTTGAGCAGCACGATCAGCAGCATGACCACCAGCCAGTCGCGGGTGAAGCCGAGGATGAAGCTGTTGACCACGTCGGGCACCTGATAGAAGGCCATCACCCAGCCGAAGATCGAGGCGCCGGTAACGCAGAAGATGACCTGCGCGAACTGGATAGCGGTATCGGCGAAAATCTGTGGCAGCTGCACCCAGCGGATGGTCTTGAGCACGAACAAGGTGACGAACAGCGCGTAGACCGCGGCGATCGACGCCGATTCGGTGGGCGTGAACACGCCGCCGGCCATGCCGACCACGATGATCAGCGGCACGCCGAGCGGCCAGGCCGCCTCCTTGATGCCGGCCCAGACGGCGCACAGGCCGAGGAAGCGCGGATGTTCGCGCGGGAAATCGTATTTAAGGGCGAAGATATGAGACTGCGCCATCAAGGCGAGGCCCATGATAACGCCCGGCAGGATGCCTCCCAGCAGCAGCGCCCCCGTTGAGACACCGGCGGTGGCACCGTAGATCACCATCAGGATGGAAGGCGGGATGACCACGCCCATGGTCGAGGTGCAGGCGGTCAGGCAGGTGGAGAACACTTCCGGGTAGCCGCGCCGCTTCATGGCCGGGGCGAAGACGGTGGAGAGGGCGGCGGCGTCGGCGGTGCTGCTGCCGGAGATCCCGGAGATGAACATGCCGACCACGACATTGACGTGGGCAAGGCCGCCGCGCAGATGGCCGACCAGCGCCATGGCCAGCTTGACCAGGCGCTCGGAGATGCCGCCGTCGCCCATGACGTTGCCGGCCAGGAAGAAGAACGGCAGAGCCAGCAGGGTGAAGCCGTTGATGCCGTGGAACATCTGCTGCACCACCACGGTCATCGGCAGGCCCTCGTAGAGGATGACCAGGGCCGAGGACAGGATCAGGGCGAACGACACCGGCACGCCGACGGCCAGGGCCACGCCAAGGCTGACGAATAGGAGGGTGAGCGGACCCATCAGGGGTCCCGGCCAGTGACGATGCGCCGGATGTCCCGGGTGATGTGGCCGATGAGCGCCAGCACCATGAGCACGCCGCTGGTCGGAATTACCAGTGTCGGCAGGAACAGACTGATGCCCAGCGCCGGCGACAGCCGCCGCACGCTGAGCTCGGCGAAGTTCCAGCCCTCGACCACGATCAGCAGGGCCATCGCCAGGACCGTGAGGTCTACGATCAGGCGCTGCACGCCGGCCGCCCGGCCGCTCAGCCTCTCGAAATAGTCGAAGGCGAAATGGGTGCGGTGGCGCACGCAGAGCGCCGCGCCCAGGAAGACGCACCAGATGAAGGCGAAGAGCGACAGCTCCTCGCCAAACAGGAACGAGGTGGCAAAGACGTAGCGCGCCACCACGACGATGAAGATGCCGATGGTGATGAAGGCCAGAAGAAAGGCGAGCAGGGGACGGATCCCCTGCTCGACCCGGTCAAGAAACCACTCCACGCGAGGCTGTGTCGCCGCTTACTTCGCGTGGCTGCGGACGAGCTCGAGCACGTCCGTCATCTTCAGGCTGGTCGCCACCTCGTCCTGGATCGGCGCGATGCGCGAGGAGAAAGAGGCGCGGTTGGGCTCGACGATCTGCGCACCCTTGGCCCGCATGCGCTCGATCGCCTCGGCGTTGAGCTCGGCGTCGCGCTTGCGTTCGAACACCGCCGCCTCCTTGGCCGCGGCGAGCAGCGTGTTGCGCTGATCGGCGGACATGGCATTGAGCTTGCGCTCGTTCATCAGCAGCAGCGAGATCGAGCGCTGGTGCTCCGACAGGATGATGGTCTTGGCCGCCTCGTAGTGGCGGTTGGACTCGATGACCGCCAGGCCGTTCTCGGCGGCGTCGAGCACGCCCGACTGCAGGGACTGGTAGACCTCGCCGAAGTTCATCGGCGTGGGGATGGCGCCCAACGTGTTCCAGATCTTGGCCTCGACCGGGTTGTTCATCACCCGGATCTTGGTGCCCTTGAGATCGTCGGGCGTATTGGCCGGCCCGCGGCGGGTGTAGATGTTGCGCACGCCGGCCGAGTAGTAGCCGATGACCTTAACACCGAGATTCTTGGAGGCGACGAGCTGATCGATACGCGCCTGGAACTTGGGATCGTTGACCACCTTCTCGTAGTGGTCGCGGTCCTTGAACAGATAGGCGACGCTGAACAGCGCCAACTCCGGCACCACGGTCGAGGCGTTGGCGACATGGGCGGCGCTCATGTCGAGCGTGCCGAGGCGCACACCCTCGATCATCGCCACTTCCGAACCGAGCTGGGCGGCGGGAAAGATGGCGAGCTTCATTTTGCCGCCGCTGCGCTCCTCGAGCAGCTTCTGCAGCATCTTGTGGCCCTCGTCGTACATGCTGCCGACCGGCTGATCGTGACCGGCGCGCAGCTGCAGGTCCTGCGCCTGGAGCGGTGCCGCCAGCACCGCCGCCAGCGCCAACCCGGCAAAACCAAATCGCTTCATGGAGGCCTCCCCTTAATTATCCTTCGACATATCATCATATGAAGTGATAAAGTGAGTCAAGTAACTGTTTTCGCTCCACTGTTTTTGAGCTAAGGGATTGTCGGATGAGCACAAATCCCTTTCTGCGAGCGGCCCCGCCGCGCAAGCGCAACCTCTTCACCCACATCGTCGACGAGCTCGGCGGCCGCATCGTGCGCGGCGAATGGAAGCCCGGCGACGCCCTGCCCAATGAGGCGGAGCTGGGCCGCGAACTCGGCGCCAGCCGCTCGATCCTGCGCGAGGCGGTGAAGTCCCTCGCCTCCAAAGGCCTGATCGAGCCGCGGCCCTCCACCGGCACGCGTGTCCTGCCGGCCGATCACTGGAACCTGCTGGATCTCGACGTGCTCGGCTGGCGCTACGCGTCCATGCCGCGGGCCCAGTTCTTCCGCGAGCTGTTCGAGATCCGCCGGATGATCGAGCCCGCCGCCGCGGCCCTGGCGGCCGAGCGGGCCACGGCGGAGGAGATCGCGGCCCTGGCCAGCGCCTGCGACCGCATGGACACCGAGGATGAGAACGACGCCCAGGCGATCGACGCCGACATGCGTTTTCACCGCCTGGTGCTGACCAGCGGGCACAACGACCTGCTGGTGCAGATGGGCGGCATCATCAGCGTCGGGCTGATGACCAGCTTCCGCGTCCGGCCGGACAGCTACAGGATTTTCATTCCCATGCACCGCCTCGTGTTCGAGGCGATCCGCGACCGCCAGCCGGACAAGGCGCGCGCCGCGATGGATCATCTCCTGACCAGTACCCGCGCCTTCCTCGAGCGCGAGCTGGCCGAGCAGGCGGCCTAGGCTGCCGTAAGGCTCTCAGGCCGGGATGGGGCGCGAGCCGGCGACGACCACTGGCGAGCCATCGGCGTCGGCCAGAATACGCGCGGCGATGCCGAACGCGTGCTCGATGGTCGCGGGCCGCAGGACCTGGGCCGGCGTGCCGAGCGCGGTGATCACGCCGTCGCGCAGCACCGCGATCCGGTCGGCGTAGCGCGACGCCAGGTTCGGATCGTGCAGCACGGTCAGCACCGCGAAGCCGTTGCGCGCCAGGGCCTGGACCGCGGCCAGGATCTGGTGCTGATGGGCGAGATCGAGGCTCGAGGTCGGCTCATCGAGGATGAGGTATCGCGTCCCGGGATCGCTGGCGCCGTCGAGCTGGGCGAAGACGCGCGCCAGCTGCACCCGCTGCTGCTCGCCACCCGACAGCGTCGCGTAAGAGCGGTGGCGCAGCGCGGTCACGCCGGCACGCAGCATGGCGCGCTCGACCGCCTGCTCGTCTTCGAGGCGGGAGGCGAGAGAGGCATAGGGGCTACGCCCCAGCTCCACGACCTCGGCGACGCTCATCGGGAAGGCGACATGCGTCGACTGGGCCAGCACGGCGCGCCGGCGCGCCAGCGAGACGCGCGGCAGCGAGGTGAGCGGCTTGCCGTCGACCCAGACCGAGCCGCTATCGGGCGACAGCTCGCCGGCCGCCACGCGCGCCAGGGTCGACTTGCCGGCCCCGTTGGGCCCGAGCAGGGCCAGGACCTCGCCCGGCACCAACGAGAGCATGACCTCGCGCAGCAGCGCGCGGCCGCGCCGCGCCACGGAGATGTGGTCGAGCGTGATCATCCCAGGGTCCGCCGCCGGCTGAGCAGCAGCCACAGGAAGAACGGACCGCCCAGCGCGCTGGTCACCAGGCCGATCGGCAGCTCGGCCGGTGCGACGGCGATCCGCGCAATGAGGTCGGCGGCCAGCAGGAGCACGCCGCCGATCAGCGCCGAGCCCGGCAGGACCAGACGGTGGTCGGCACCGCCGAGCAACCGGATGAGATGCGGCACGACCAGGCCGACGAAGCCGATCGTGCCGCTGACCGCGACCGAGGCGCCGACGGCCAGCGCCACGGCGCCGATGGCGGCGAACTTGACGGTCTCGGTGTCGAAGCCGAGATGCACCGCGTCGCGCTCGCCGAGGATGAAGGCGTTGAGCGCCCGCGCCAGGCCTGGCACCAGGACGCAAGGCAGGAGAATGAACGGCGCCACGGTCATTACCTGTTTCCAGGTGGCGCCGCTCAGGCTGCCCATCATCCAGAAGGTGATATCGCGCAGCTGGCGGTCGTCGCTCATGAAGATGAAGAAGCCGAGCCCGGCCATGGCCAGGGCGTTGATGGCGATGCCTGAGAGCAGCATCGTCGCCACGAAGGTCCGGCCCTCGATGGTGCTCAGCCGGTACATGAGCGCCGTCGTGGTCAGGCAGCCGATGAAGGCCGCCACCGGCAGGGTGTAGACGCCGAGGATCGCGGTCACCGGAATGAGCAGCGTGCCGCCCAGCACGATGGTGCCGACGGCGGCGAAGGCCGCTCCGCCGGAGACGCCGATGAGCTGCGGGTCGGCCAGCGGGTTGCGGAACAGGCCCTGCAGCAGCGCACCGGCCAGAGCGAGACCGGCGCCCACCAGCACCGCCAGGCAGGCGCGCGGCAGGCGGATGGCCATAATGATGGCGCGGTCGCGCTCCTCGATCATGCCGAAGCTCGGCAGACCCGCCGCATCGAGCAGCACCGCGAGGACCTTCGGCGCGCTGATCGGCACCGGCCCCATGCCAACGGCGACCACGAACATGATTCCAAGGGCGAGCGCCAGCGCCGCCAGAACGGCACCGCGGCGCAAGGCCGGGAGCGAGCCATCGATCCCGGCGAGTGGCACGGTCGTCATGGCCGTGTGGCAACCCAGTCGCGCGCGGGCAAGGCCGGCAGCGGCAAGTTGGGATGCAGCAGGCGGGCGACCTCGGAAACTGCGTGCGCGGTGCGCGGGCCGAAGCCGAGGAGATAGAGCCCATCGAAGGCGAAGACGCGCCGCGCCTTGCCGGCTGGCGTGGCGGCGATGGATGGAAGCGCCAGCACCGCCTCGACGCCGCCCAGCGTGTCGACGGATTGCTGCATCATCAGCACGAGGTCGGGTGCGGCGGCGACCGCTGATTCGACCGACAGCGGCTTGTAGCCGCGATAGCCCGACACGGCGTTGGTGCCACCGGCCAGGTGGATCATGGCGTCGGCCGCGGTCTCGCTCCCCGAGGCGAGCGGCGCGCCGCGGCTCGTCGCCAGGAGGAAGAGCACCTTGGGCCGCCGGCGCACGCCCGCAAGGATGCTCTCGATCTGCGACAGATCCGCTGCGACCCCCGCCGCCAGCGTCTCGCCGCGCTCGGCCATGCCGAGCGTGGCCGCGACGGCGCGGATCTTCGCCGTCACGCCGTCGGCGGTGAAGCGGTCCGGCAGGAGCTGGAGTCGAGTGCCGCTGTCGCGCAGCTGAACCAGGGTTTGCGGCGGGCCTGCTTCCTCGAGACCGACGATCAGGTCGGGACGCACCGAGAGGATGCCCTCGGCCGAAAGCTGGCGCAGATAGCCGACCTTGGGCAGGCCGTGCGTCGCCACCGGGTGATAGCTGGTGGTGTCGACGGCGATCACCCGCTCGCCGGCACCGAGGGCGTAGACGATCTCAGTCACCGAGCCGCCCAGGGTGACGATGCGGGTTTCCGCCGCAGCCGCCGCACCCGCCAGCACCAGCGCCGCCGTCGCGGCGACCGTCGCAAGCCGAAGGAGCATCACACCGCCTTGGAAGACTGGGCCGAGGATTGACGCAAGCTCGCCACCAGCTCGCGCCATTCCGCCTTCTCCGGCTGGCCGGGCTTGCGCTTGCCGAAAAGCAGCGCGATCGTCTCGCCGGCCGCGTCGAAGAGCTCGACCGAGGTCACGGCGCCGTCGCGCGTCGGCTTGTGGACGATCCAGGCGCTGTCGACCTTGTCCTCGCGCAGATGCAGGTTGAACTCGGGGTCGAGGACGTTGAACCACGGCCCGACGGCCTTGAGCTTGCTCACCTTGCCGGTGTGGATCTGGATGCAGCCCGGGTTGCCGACGAAGACCATGATCGGAACCTCGCGCTGCGCCGCCAGCTCCAGCGTCGCCCGCGCGGCGGCCGGCGTCAGGGGCTCGGCGAACTCGGAGCCGGCGAGACGCAGGGCCTGGGTGCGGCCCACCTTGAACTTCCTGAGCAGGCCGAAGAAATCGTGCGTGTCCTCGAGCTTGCGCCAGGCCTCGCGCAGCCCTTCGACGTCGATCGCGCCGTCCGGGCGGTCGGTCGCGGCCGGTGCCGCGGCCTCGACCGGCAACGTCTTGTCCTGCTGGGGTGCCGTGAAGTCCCGGACCAGCCCGTCGAACGCCGCCATGCTCGTCTTCTCGGTGGCGTAGACCTTGTGCACGGCCTGGCCGGCGCCGTCGAAGAACTGCAGGCTGCGGCGTTCGCCGTGGTCAGTCGCCTCGCGCACGGCGAAGCCGAAGCGCCAGCGGTTGAGGAACAGCCGCAGGTCGATATCCTCGCCCAGGACAAGCCCCATGGCGCCGTTCACCGAGACTTCGCCGTAGGCGCCGTGGCGCTCATGCACCGCGCTGTCGTTGCGGGTCAACGCCATGACCGGGCCCAGCGCCGGCAGGGAGAGGATGACGTCGCCCCAGTTCCTGGCTTCGAGCCGGGTCGCGGTGCTGCCCACGCCGGTGGCGACCAGCTCACCCTCGCTGACGCCCAGCGAACGGGCGGCATCGCGGATGCGGACCTTGGGATGCTCCGCGCGATAGGCGCGCCAGCGCGCAGCAAGATCGTCGGGCGGTGTCGGGCGCGATAGGGGCAGGACGGTAGCCATGTTATTTCTCCCGGTTACAAAACGCTGCGAAGCTGAAAACGCACGGGCACTTCGACCCAGGCTTCGACGGGCCGGCCGTTGATCTGTGCCGCTTCAAAGGCCCAGCGGCGCACGGCCCGCAGGGCCGCATCGTCGAGCAGGCCGACCCCAGAGCTGCGAAACACGCGGACGTCGCGCGATTCGCCGTCCGGGCCGACCAGGGCGCGGATGATCACCTCGCCCTCCTGGTGAAGATCGACGGCCCGGCGCGGATAGGTGGGCGGCGCGGGTGGCGAGCGGAAGCGAGCGCTGGTGATCACCGGCGGTGCGGCCGCGATCTCTCTGGCCGAGGCGAGCTGGGAAGGGGCCGCAGGAGTCGGCGCCTGAGGAGCCGCGACCGGTGGTGCCGCGGTGACCGTATCCGTGCCCGTTGCTGCCGTGGGTTTTTTGACGGGTTGCGGCGGCGGCTCGGAGATTTTTGGTGTCTCGCGCTGAGTGGCCGAGGCCGGGTGAGCCGCCGCCACCTCGCGGCGCTTCGGCTTGGGCGGGGGCGGTTTGAATAGGATGACGGCCTGTTCCGCCACCGGCGGCGACGGCTCGGCCGGCGGTTCCGGCGGGGCCACGGCAGTTTCTACTGCCGGCGGCTGAGGCAGCACCTCATCGACAGCCGGCAAGACCTCGGCGGATGCAGAAGCGGCGCTGAGCTGCGCTTGCGCCGCGACTTCCGCGGCGGCGGCCGGCACGGCTTCGTCCGGCGCGGCCCACAAGACGACCTCGACCGTCGCCGCACTGGGCAGCGTGGTCGTGGCGCCGAAGGACCACCACGCCGCCGCCGCCACGATGGCCCCGTGCAAGGCGATGGACGCCGCGAGCGCCGAGGCGGTCGGACGCGTGCCGGGCGACGAGCCCGGAGCAGCCTCGACAGTCCTGGCGCTCGCAGCCGCCATCTCAGAACTTCATCGTGTAGGAGACGGCGCCGTAGATGTCGCGCCCCTCCTGATAGAGGGTCTGAGCCGTGTGCCGGCGATAGGCCTTGTCGAACATGTTGTCGACACCGCCATCGATACGCACACCGCGCAGGATTTCCTGGCTCGGCTGCCAGCTGGCGAACAGGCCGTGCAGCATGTAGCCGCCGGTCGGTTGCGCCGTGTCGAACATGGTCGGATCGATCTTTTCCTGCCGGGCGACGAACTGGCTGCGAATACCGGCCAGCAGGTCCCATTCGGGCACCTTGCCGCCGAAGCTGGTGGTCAGCTTGTCGCCCTGGACCGAATTCAGCGGCCGATGATTGGTCTGGTTTACGCCGCGCACAGCCGACAGGCCAAGGCCGGCGAACCAGCGTGGCGTGTCGTAGACCGCTTCCGCTTCGGCGCCCCGAAGGGTCGCCTCCGCGATATTCTGATATTGCGCGGTGGCGCCGACGATGAAGAGCTCGATGAGGTCTTCAGCCTTCGTGTAGAAGACGCTGCCGCGCAGCCGCAGCGAATCTCGGCTGGTCAGCACATCGTTGAAGCGAAACCGCGGACCGGCCTCCACGGTTTTCACGGTCTCGGGCTTGAGGTTCGGATTGTTGACGAAGGTGTTGCCCGGAAAGTGCGTGCTGGAGATGAACATCTCCGTCAGGCTGGGAGAGCGGAACGCCTCCGCATACGAGGCGAACACGCTGACCCAGGGCGCGATCCGCCATACCCCGCCAAGGCGCGGCGACAGCCGGCTCTCATCGTTCGTCTGGCTCGACGCATCGGATGACAGCTCGTAATTGTCGAAGCGCAGGCCGGGAATGAGCGAGAACGGCCCCACGGCGATCTCGTCCTGCACGTAAAGGCCGGAGACGTAGTTGTTGGCGCCGGGATAGCCGGGTCGCGCGGCGCCGTTGCGTATGCCCTGCTGGCTGTCCGCGTAGTACTCGGCGCCGTAAGTGAGCGTATGGCTGCCGAAGCCGAATTCGCCGGCGCGCGAGGTGTTGCGGAGATCGAAGCCGGTGGTGGCAAGATTGGTTTCATCGAGGCGTGGCGTGGCGTTGTCGAGCCGGTTCTCCCGCACATAGGTCGTGGTTCGATAGAGCGTGAAGTTCGGCGCTACCCACGGAGAGTCCGGGCTTTCGAAGCCGTAGTTGACGCTCGTCGTGTTCTGCTCAGTCCGGCGATCCATCCGGAAGACGTCGGTGCCGTTGACGTTGCTATTGGCATTCGACGGCGTATTGCCGTGCTCGTTGAGCAGGTTGTGGCCGAAGCCGACCTTGTGGCCGTTGCCGGGGTTGATGCCGACCTTCAGCAGGCCGCCCGCCAAACGCTCGGCTGAATCCGCGAGTTCACGATCGCCGCCCTGCCGCATCGTGCCGCTGAAGCGGTAGGTCATGTTGCCAAGGACTTCGACATGCGGGCCGACGCGGCTGGCCGCGGTGGCGCTGTAGAGCGGTTCGCGGCGGACAGAGCTGTAGCCGTACTTGCCGCGCAGGGCCGTGGTCTCGCCGGGCTCGAGGAAGTCCGAGGCGTCCTTGGTACGCATCGCAACCACGCCACCGGTCGCACCGCTGCCGTAGAGGGTGGACGCCGGGCCTTTCAGGACCTCCACCTGCTTCAGCAGGTCAGGATCGAGGAAGAAGCGTCCCTTGTGGCCGGCATCGAAGTTCTGTCGGGCGCCGTCGATCGTGGTGACCACGCGCTGTCCGTCGAGGCCGCGGATGTTGACGTCCATGCCGCCGCGGCGCGGGCCGCCCGTGATCTCGACGCCCGGTACATCGCCGAAGACATCATTCATGGTGCGCGGAACGCGGCGTTCGATCTCTTCCGTGCCGATGACGTTGACCGCGGCAGGGACGTCGTCCACGCGGTGCGGCGTCTTGGTCGCGGTGACCGTGACCGGGTCGAGCGCTGTCGGCGCGGGTACTTGCGCCAAGGCGGGCGCGGCCAGCAAGGCCGTTGCCGGCAGCACGGCGCCGAGAAGATGGAGACGAATCGAGACAGCCATAGAACCCCTCCGATGAACCAACCGTGAAACCTGGCTGGCTACCGGGGGACGGGCGGCTGGCCCGTCGTTAGGTGGCTTGCTGGGTGCTGATGAAGAACCGTGCCGCCGTCAGGCGGCCGGCGTTACTTGGTGAGAAGCAGCTTGCCGTTGCTGGTGATCCGCAGGCGGTACTCCTCGTCGCGATGCTGGATGATGATTTCCTGACGGCCGCGCAGGATGGAATCGAGCGGCACGCGCGCCGGCGCACCCTCCGCGCGCCGGGCATCGCCCCCGCGCTCGCTCCCGTCCTGAACGCAATTCATTCTCAATTTCATAAACAAGAAATATCGGAACCGCGGCAGAGGTGCAACTGAGAATTAGTCGCAACTAAGGCTGCAAATCCCGGATCCCTAGACTTTAGTTACAATTGTAGTAAGGCGGGCCGGCGGCTAGGTTGCGTGCTCTGTGACGTCAGACCGCAATATCTCGCCCGCCGGCGACCCAACGCTTCCCGCCGGGGCGACCCACCCACGGTTTGGCGACATTTTCGCCTATTGGCGGCGGAAGACCCCGCCCGGCCGACTGCCCGGCCGCCAGCACCTCGACCCGCTGGAAATCCCCCAGCTGCTGCGGCACGTGGCGCTCTACGATGTGGTCCGCGGTGAGGGCGCGTTGCGTTTTCGCACCCGGCTGGTCGGCACCGCCGCCGCCGAGGCCCTGGGTGCCGACAATACCGGGCGCTTCGTCGACGACATCATGCCGGCCCACGCCTATCCGGACTTTCTGGCCGCCTATACCGACGTCGTGGAAAACGGGCGGCCGCATTACTGGGAACGGCCGCTGCCCTTCGCCAATCGCGACTTCCTGGCGATCCAGCGGCTGGCCCTGCCGCTGGCGGCCGACGGCACGACGGTTGACGTGGTGCTCGCCTGCTACGTGGCGGTGGTGCACCCGGCCCTGAAGAACCGGCCCCGCGCCGCCGACTAAAGCCCCAGTCCGCCTAAAGGCCGAGGCGCCGCGCCAGCTCGTCGACCGCCTTGGTGAAGCACGACAGCGGTGCGCTGGTGATACCGGCGCCGATCTGTCCGACACCCGCGTCCTTGTGCGCGATGCCGGTGTTGATCACCGGCTCGAGCCCGGTATCGACGACCTTGCGGATATCGATCCCGGCCGGCGTGCCGGCAAAGTTGAGCGGCGGCAGAGTAAAGCCCGGGTTGCGCCCCATGGTGATCGTGCTCATCGCCTGCGTGTAACCGAGCGCCTGGTCCGGCGTTCCGCCGATGAACTTGACGATGGCGAGCGCCGAGGCCATGGCGAAGCCGCCGATGCCGCAGGTCTCTGTGATGGCGCTGTCGCCGAGATCGGGCGCCGCATCGGCGATCGAATAGCCGGGGAAATAAAGCCCGTTCACGCGGGGTGCGGGCGTGGTGAACCAGGCATCGCCCGTGCCCGAGACGCGGATGCCGAACTCGACGCCGTTGCGCGCCATGACGGTGACCAGGCTCGACCCTTCCACACCGTGCGCCGCGTCCATCATCGCCTTGCACGCCGCCATCGAGATGTTGAGGAACGAGAAGTCGTTGGCCGCGAGGAATTCGAGGCTCGCCGCGACGTCCTCGGCCTTGGCCGAGGACCGGGTCATCGCCGTCGCCAGCTTGCGGAAGAGCAGCGCCGTCGCGGCGACGTTGCGATTGTGCATCTCGTCGCCCATGTGCAGCGCCTGGGCCATCATCGGCTTGAGATCGATCGGACCGGTGACCTCGAGCGCGGCCTTGAGCGTCGGGGCCAGCGTCGTCTCGAACCAGCGCAGGCGGGCCAGGACCTCGGGGCTGTTGGCGCCGTAGCGCAGGACCTTGCCGAGACCCTCGTTGAGATTGGAGTAGCTGCGGTTGCCGTGCACCGGGTTGTCGATGATCCACACGGGCATCGACGGGCTGATGATGCCGGCCATCGGCCCGACCGCCGCATGGTGATGGCAGGAATCGAACCTGATGGCGCCTGACGACGCGAGCTGGCGGGCCGCATCGAGATCCGACGCCCAGCCCTCGTAGACCAGCGCGCCGCAGATGCCGCCCTGCATCGGCCCGCACATGCGCGCCCAGTCGATCGGCGCACCGGCATGCAGGACCATGCGCTCCTCGAGGCCGGGCACCACGTCGCGCGCAATACCCACGCCGACCAGCCGCGGCTGCGCCGACAAATAGGCGTCGTACGCCTTCTTGTTCGCCGCCTCGACCGCCGGGTTGCCGACCAGCTTGGCCAGCGCCTCGCCGGCCGGGCGGTCGCCCGCAGCGGGCGGTGTCCAGTCGACATGGGTGACACCGCCACCGGCCCCGGCAATGGCCTCGGCGAAGGACGGCAGACCGATATTGATGACTTCGAGCTTGTTGGCGAGCAGGCCGCTCATCGTCCGCGCCCCTTTTTCTTCGTCTTCTTGGTTGGCGATCTCTTCGCCGGCTTCTTCACTGGTTTTTTCTCGGCCGGCACCAGCCGGGCCACCAGACGGACCGCTTCCGCATTGCTGGCGCACAGGATCACGCCGGCCTCGCGCAGCTGCTTTTCCTGCCGCGCCAGGCCTTGCGGATCGGCGGGCGTGCCGCAGACGAAGCCGACGATCGCCACGCGGCGACCGCCCTTCTTCGCCGCGGCATGGGCGGCGCGCAAGGCCGGCGCCATCTCGCCGGCCGGATCGGCATGGGCGCCATGGCCGAGCACGATATCGACGAGAATCACCGCGGTGGTCGGATCGCCCGCCTCCTTCACCAGGCGCTCGTTGCGCAGCCGGTGGTCGATCATCGGATGCGGCCGGCCACGGGTGAAGACGTCGTCGCCGAGATCGACGATGGTGTGGCCGCGGCTGGTCCACGGATCGTCGAGCTTGTCCTCGTCCTTGATGGCGACGTTGGAGCGCACCGCGCCCAGTTTCGCGCCGAGCAGCAAGGAGGCTTCATAGCCGAACGTGCCGCCGCTATAGAGGCCGCGCACATAACGCTGCGACGGTTTGAAGCCGACCCGGGCCGAGGGGGTGCGCGTCACCGGCCGGGGTTTCCTGCCCTTGGCCAGCGCCACCGCGGCGTGCGACGCATCCTCGATGGTCGTGGCCGGATGGAGGTTGCGGCCCTTGATCGTCTTCGGGTCGGCGCCGAGGAAGTTCACCACCACCGGCTTGCCGGCCTTGCTCGCCGCGGCCAGGATTTTCTCCGCCACGGCCGGGGCCGGGGGCTTGGAGACCAGCACGATCACCTTGGTCTCTTTGTCGGCGGCCAGCAATTCGAGCCCGCGCAAGGTCGAGGTGCCGCCGATGTGATGGTTGATGTCGCGGCCGCCCGTCCCGATCGCGTGCGAGATGCCCGCCCCCAGCCGGTCGACCAGGCAGGTGACCTGCTGCATGCCCGTGCCCGACGCGCCGACCACGCCGATGGCGCCGCGGCGCACGGCGTTGGCGAAGCCCAGCGGCACGCCGGAGATGATCGCCGTCCCGCAATCGGGGCCCATGACCAGGAGCCCGCGCTCCTCGGCCAGGCGCTTGAGCGCGATCTCGCTGGCCAGGCCGACATTGTCGCTGAAGATCATCACGTTCAGGCCGAGATTGAGCGCCTTGCGCGCTTCGGCGGCGGCGTAGTCGCCGGGCGTCGAGATGAGCGCAAGGTTGGCCGAGGGCTGCTCGGCCACCGCCATGGCCAGGCTACGCGGCGCTTTCTTGGCGACCCCACCCTGGCCGATGGCCCCTTCGGGCCCGCGCGACAGGGAAGCTTCGGCCTCGTCGAGGGCCGCCTTGATGGCGGGACCATCGCCGCGTACCACGATCAGCAGATCGTTGACCCCGGCGTCGACCTGGCCGTCGAGGAGTTTGGCCTCGCGCAACAGGTCGAGATTGGTCGGCGTCGCCATGACCGCCGACGCCTCGTCGATGCCCGGGCGCTTGGCAAGCGCCGCCGACAGCTGCATCAGCGAGACGGAATCGCGATAGAGATTGCGGACAACGCGGGTCGAGACGGCCATGCACTGATCCCCTGCTCGGCCGGCGCCCGGTGCTGGGCGGCCTCCGCCGTCGCCTCTTGTCGCGGCGAACAATTGATATGCAAGGGTAGGGCCGGCAGCGTCAAGCCGCATACCAAGAAGAAGTACGGCCGTCCGCGAGGGTCGCGGACGGCCGCTGGAGGACGCGTCGCCGGGGGGAGGGGCGGCGCGCCCCGTTTCGGCCTGAGATGTCGTCCGCCTGCGGGGGGCAGGCGGGGTCAGGCCGATCGGATGCTCGCGGCGAAGCGTTTCACCTCTTCCCGCAAGATCTCGTTTTGTCTAGCCAGCTCGCCCGAAGCGCTCTGGGGCTGGGTCTCCGCGTTTTCGATCGCCGACAGCGAGGCGGCGAGGGCGACGATCGTGCTGAGGATGTTGAGGTCGTTGGACGCGGTCATGACGGATCCTGGGAATGAGAGAAGCGGGCCGCTCGCGCCCGGAGGGAGTGCGCGAGCGGCCCGTCCGGCCTGCCCCGGGGGAGGTGGCAGGCTCAGGCTGCACGGATGTTGGCGAGGAAGGTGTTGACCTCGGCGCGCAGCGTCTCACCCTGCTTGGCGAGCTCACCCGAGGCGCCCAGCACCTGGCTTGACGCGGCACCCGTCTCGCCCGCCGCCTGGGTCACACCCCCGATGTTCGACGAGACATCGGCCGTGCCCTTGGAAGCCTGCTGGACGTTGCGGGCGATCTCCTGCGTCGCCGCACCCTGCTCCTCCACCGCCGAGGCGATGGTGGTGGCGATCTCGTTGATCCGGCCGATGGTGTGGGTGATGGCGCCGATCGCCGTCACCGACTGGCCGGTCGCCGCCTGCATCTCGGCGATCTTGGCCGAGATCTCCTCGGTGGCCTTGGCCGTCTGGTTGGCCAGCGACTTGACCTCGGAGGCGACGACCGCGAAGCCCTTGCCGGCTTCGCCGGCGCGCGCCGCTTCGATGGTCGCATTCAGCGCCAGAAGGTTCGTCTGGCTGGCGATGTCATTGATCAGCTTCACCACGTCGCCGATCTTCTGCGCCGCGTCAGCGAGACTCTTGATCTGATCGTTCGTCTCGCTCGCCTGATCGGCGGCCTGGCCGGCAATGCGGCTCGACTCGGACACCTGGCGGCTGATCTCGGCGATCGAGGACGAGAGCTCTTCCGCGGCACTGGCCACTGTCTGCACGTTGGTCGAGGCCTGCTCGGAGGCGGCCGCGACGGCGGTCGCCTGGCGGCTGGTCTCCTCGGCGGTCGACGACATCGACTGCGCCGTGCTCTGCAGTTCGGTCGAGGCCGACGCTAGCGTGTCGAGCGAACCGGCGACCGAGCTGTCGAAGGTCTTGATGAAGCCTTCGATGGCCTTCTGGCGCTCTTCCTTGCGGACCTGCTCGGCCTTCTGCTCGGCTTCGAGGCGGCGCGCGGTCAGCGCGTTCTCCTTGAAGACCTGCAGCGCGCCAGCGATGTCGCCGATCTCGTCCTTGCGGCCGACGCCGAAAATGTCGACGCTGAGATCACCCTTCGACAGTTCGACAATGGAACCGACGGAGCGACCCAGCGGCCGGCTGATGGCCAGGGTCGACAGCAGATAACCGACGATGCAACCCCCGGCGACACCGACGAAGGCAACAATGATCATCAGCCACTGGGTCGTCTCGGCACTGGCGGCGGCATCATTGGCGACGCTGGTCGCCTTTTTATCAGAGTAGGCATTGTAGGCGCCGAGTGCCGCCTCGAGGCGCACGGCAACTTCATTGCTGGCCCGGGCCTCCGTGTTGATCAGCTTCTGGGCCTCGCTCAACACCACCTGGCTGACCAGCGCTTCTGCCTTCTCGTAGGTGGCCGCGTTTTCCTTGTCGTAAGTCCTGAATTCCCGATCGATCTCGGCAATCAGTCGCGCCTGTTCGGCATCCGGGTTGACCTTCATGGCAGCCATGGCTTTCTCGAAAGTCTCTTTGCGCCTGACGCGTGTCCCTTGCGCATCGCGGATGCGTTCCAGCGTCGGCTCGGCGGCGACCCGATATTCGCCGCGGTTCATTTGCGTGATGCTATGCGCCGCGCGGGCTCCGGCCAGCGCCTGATTGTTGATGTCGTCGATCTCGCGCGCCGCGCGATCCAGCTTCCCTATGTTGAGATAACCGATCGTGCCGACGATCAGCGTCGCCACCGACAGCACGGCAATAACAAGAAAAATCTTGTGGGCAATCTTCCAATTGCTGAGACGCATGGCACTCCATCCGTTTTGAACGCGATTTCGATGGCGCCTGTCATACGCCGCTCCTCAAGGAGCGTGGGCGGTGCGAACGGTCAGCTATCCCTCGGCTGCCGCAGCGACCGTGCCGCTATCCTTCCGGACAGCGCCGCTGACCCTCTGCACGCGTGCTTTGCAGCATCGGCGGCGGCATAAGACGCGCCACGAACACGACGGCTTGATGCCCGTGCCGATTGGAGAGCGTCCCATGTTGACCGATGTCCTTTCCTTTGACTGTTTCGCGACCAGCAGCCGGCCCATGCCGCTCGGCTCGGATCTGATCTGGCGCCGGGCCGGCGCCCGGAATGGCAACCGCTATGGCGCGTCGATGCTGGCGGCACCATCCGATGATGCGCGGGCGATGCCGGAGCCCAAGCAGGTGCTGGCAGTCGATGACGACCCCGAGCATTGCGCCTACATGGCCGAGATCCTCGCCCGGCGCGGCTACAGGAGCGCCATGGTGCTCGGCGGGCGCGCCGCGCTGCAGCGCCTGGAGCAGGAATCCTTCGCGGCCGTGGTCACCGACGTCTACATGCCCGATCTCGACGGCATCGAGCTGGTGCGCGAGCTCCGTCAGCGCTGGCCCGAGCTCAAGATCATCGCCGTGACCGGCGGCGGCGGCCGCCACGAGCTGCCGCGCGGCGTCATTAACTTTCTGAGATTCCTAGGTATTTCGTCAATCCTCGCCAAGCCCTTCGAGCCCCGTGACCTGGCCGACGCGATCCGCACGGCCCTCTCCGACTAAGTCCTCCCGGGGTCACTAACCTTTCGGATAGCGCCGCCGCTATCCCTTAAACGGCACCACCCGGCGGCGGCCGCGGTCTAGTCTTTCTCAACACCAAGGCCCGGGGGCCCGCATGGACCACTCGACAATGCAGATCGTCACTGCCGGCAATGCTGCCGCCAGCGCGATCCTGGCCATCGCCCTGGCCTATCTCTGGCGGTTGCGATCGGACGAGCGCGGACCGGCCTTCTGGTCGGCCGGGCTTCTGCTGTTCGCCTTTCGGCAGATTCTCATCCTCCTGTCGCCCGACGGGGTCCCGCCGAGCACCATCCTGGCCCTACTAAGCGGCGTGCTGCCCAGCGTGCTGTTCTATATCGGCACCCTGCACTTCCTCGAGTGCCCGACGCCCGCCTGGCGGCTCTGGGCCGTGGCCGGCACGGTCGTCGCACTCGCCCTTGGCACCGCCACCGGCATCCTGCCGCCAGGACCGGGGATCTGGGCCACGGTCATCGCGCTGGCAGCGGTCTACGTGCTCACCGCCCTGGCCTTCCTGCGCGGCGCTCGCGACGAGCCCGAGCCGATGTATCGCATTCTGGCCGTCCTGTTCTTCGGCTGGGGCGTACACGCGCTGCTCTACCCGGTCTACGGCATGGCGGCCGACGGCCGCGCCCTCTATGCCATCCCGACGTCGGTGACGGTCCTGGCGACCTCGGTCGCGCTGATCATCGCCACCCAGCGCCGCATGCACCTGCGGACGCAACGTGCGCAAGACGATCTCGAAGCCTCGAACCGGCGTTTCCAGGACTTCGTCGAGACCGCAACCGCCTGGATCTGGGAGATGGATGCCGAGCGGCGCATGACGTTTATCTCGCCGCGCGTCTACGACAGCCTTGGCATTCCTCCGACCGCCTTCATCGGCCGGCGCTTTGACGAGACACCCGGCATCGCCAATATAAGCCTGACGCTCCAGGAGCGGGACCGGATCTATCGTCCCGACCAGCCGTTTCGCGACAAGCAGCTCTGGATCACGACGACCGACGGTCGCCGCGTTCACGTTTCGCAAAGCGGCAAACCCGTATTCGACGCGGCCGGCCGCCACACCGGCTTTCGCGGCATCGCCATCGACATCACGCAAACCACGCGATTGCAGGCGGCCCTCAACGCCGTGACCGGCGCAGTCGCGCAGAGCGTCGGACCCGACTATTTCCGCCTGCTGGTCGAGCATCTCACCAAGGATCTCGGGGTGGATTTCGCACTGGTCGGGCAGCGTCTGCCCGGCGAGCGCATCCGGGCACTCGCCTCCTACGGCGATGGCGCTCATCAAGCGGCCCTGGAATACGATCTCGACGGGACCCCTTGCGCCGTCACGCTGAGCGGACCGATAGCCCTGGTCGAGAGCGGTGCCGCCGCGCGCTTTCCACGCGACGCGATCCTGGGCGAGCTCGGTATCGACGGCTATGCCGGCGTAGCCTTGCGGGACAGCAACGGCGAGGCCATCGGCCTGATCGCCGTCATGTCGCGGCAGCCGCTACTCGACACCGAGCTCCTGCGCACCGTGCTGTCGGCCGTTGCACCGCGCGCCGGCGCGGAGATGGAACGGCAGATCGCCGAGGCGGCGCTGCGCCAGAGCGAGAACCTGTTCCGCACGGTCATCGACAACACGCCGCTGGCCTTCCAGATCACCGACATCGATAGCCGCCTCGTGATGGTCAATCGCACCCTCGAGAGCTGGCTGGGCCGCGACGAAGCCTCCCTGATCGGCCGGACCTTGCGCGAGAACGGGCCGACCCCGAAAACAGAGCGCATCGAGGCCGAGATCAAGGAGGTTTCGGCGACCCGCCGACCCCTGATCTACGAAGGCACGTTCGAGGCACTCGGGCGCCCTCCACGGCCGGCACTGGTTTACCGCTTTCCGATCCTCGACCCGGCCGGCAACGTGACGCTGGTCGGCACCGTGGCGGCCGACCTGACGGAGCTCAAGCAGCTGGAGGCCCAGGCGCGGCAGAGCGACGCCCGGCTGCAGCGCGTCGTCTCGGCCCTTGATCTGGCGGACAAGGGCGTGGTCGTCGAAGACACCCACCGGCGGCCGATCTACGCCAACCGCACGGCTGGGGACCTGATGGGACTGGAGACCAGCGCCCTCGCCATCCTCGAGCGAGCCGGCGTCGGCGGCGAGTTCGGAGCGCAGGGCAGCTGGTCGGGCGAGATCATCCACCGCACGCGCCGCGGGGCCGATGCCATCCTGCAGGTCAGCGCCGCGCGGCTGCCCGATGGCGGCACCGTGACCCTGCTCGACGATGCGACGGAGCGGCTGGAGCGCGAGCGCCGGCAGGCAGCGCTCGAGCGCCAGGTGCTCGAGGCGCAGAAAATGGACGCGGTCGGCCAGCTCGCCGGGGGTATCGCCCACGACTTCAACAATCTTGTCGGCGCCATCCTCGGCTTCTCACGCTTTATTCTCGAGGACACCGACGCCCAGAGCCGCGTGCACGGCTATGCCGGGCGCATCCTGTCCGCCTCCCAGCGCGCCCGCGATCTGATCCAGCAGATCCTCGCCTTCTCGCGGCGGGAGACCGCGCCGCGCCAGCCGGCGGCGTTGAGCGACCTGGTCGAGGAAAGCGCCCAGCTCCTGCGCGCCACGCTGCCCTCCACCCTGACCATCGATATCCGCAACAGCTTCCCCACCGCCCGGGCGCTGGTCAATGCCACCCAGGTGACGCAGATCCTGGTCAATCTCTGCCTCAACGCGGCCGACGCGATGGGGGGACGCAGCGGAACCCTCGTGCTCTCGCTGGACCGGGTATCGGCCGCTGACTCGCGGCTGCGCTGGCTGTTCGCCGCCGATCCCGGCAGCCTGCCCAAACTGGTCCCGGCCGATCGGCCGGATGAGCCCAGCTGCTGCTATGTCGGCGCGCTCCAGTCGGGCCGCGAGCACCTGGTCATCGGCGTCGCCGATCAGGGATCAGGGATCGCCACCGAAACGCTGCCGCGGATCTTCGACCCGTTCTTCACCACCAAGGCGCGCGGACAGGGCACGGGCCTCGGCCTGCCGGTGGTGCAGCGGCTGGTCCTGACGCATGAGGGCGCGATCGTCGTCTCGACCCGTCCGGGCCAGGGCACGCTGTTCGAGATCCTGCTCCCCCTGGCCGAGGGCGGCGAGGCAGCGGCCGACGCCGCGCCGGCCCAACGCGACGTGACAAGCACCGGCGCCGTGACCCGGCCCAAGGGGCGCATCCTGGTCGTCGACGACGATCTACATTTCGGCGACATGCTGTCGACCGCCCTCGATCGCGCCGGTTACGAGGTCGGCGTCTGCGGGCGGCCGCGCGATGCGCTTGAAGCCATCGGCGATCAGCCCGCTGCGTGGGATGTGCTGGTGACCGACCACACGATGCCCGAGATGTCAGGCCTCGAGCTCATCGGCCGAATGAAGGCGATGCATCCTGGCCTGCGCTGCATCCTGTGCACCGGCTACGCCAGCGGGCGGGTCAGCGCCGACACCGCCGCCGCGGCCGGTGCCGACGCCTTCTTCCACAAGCCGGTCGAGATCGCCGACCTGCTGGACACCATCGCCGGCCTGACCCGACTCGAACCCGATGCCAGACCGGCGCGAGGAGCCGCCTGATGCTTGCCGCGCGCCGCACCGTCATGGCCGCAGGCGCGCTCATCGGCCTGCTGTTCGCAGCCAGCCCGCCGGCCCTTGCCGAGCATCGTACGGGTGACGCGCTGGTCGTTTTCGGCGACAGCAGCTATCCACCTTACGAATCGCTCATCGACGGCAAGCCGGCGGGCGCCAATGTCGATCTGTGGAACGCCATCGGGCGCACCCTCGGCCGCCCGATCGACATGCGTCTCATCGCCTGGGAGCAGGCCCAGCGCGAGGTCCTGGCCGGCGCCGGCGATGCGTTGTCTTTCGTCGCCCTCACCGAAGAGCGCCAGCGGCTCTACGATTTCACCCGGCCGACCTTCACCTTCCGCTTTCCGATCTTCGCGCGCGCCAACGACCTCACGACCCTCAGCCTGCAGGATCTCTCGGGCAAGCGGATTGCGGTGAAGCGGGGCGGCTTCCCGGTCACGGCCCTGGCCCGCCTGCGCCCCGAGGCGATCGCGGTGCCGGTCGACAGCGTGGTCGAAGGCTTTCGCATGCTGTTGCGCGGCGAGGTCGACGGCGTCATGGAAACCGAGTGGGTCGGCTACGACCTGCTGCGCGCCCACCGTTTTTCCGGCATCCACGCCAGTCCCGACGCCCTGGCGGTGCGCACGGCGCATATCGCCATTCGCAAGGGCGATACCGACCTGCTGAGGGAGATCGACCGGGCGATCGGGCAGCTGACCGAGAGCTACGAGCTCGACCGCATCGCCGACAAATGGGCCGGCACCGATTTCGTGGTCTGGGACCGCCGCGATTTCCAGCGCACGACGATCGCCGCTTCCGCCGGCGTGGTGGCCCTGCTCGGCCTGCTGGGCGGTCTCTACGTGCTGCGCGTGCGCCGGGCGAACCGCTATCTACGCAACGAGATCGCCAAGCGTGAAGCGACGCAGAACCAGCTCTACCAGGCCCAGAAAATGGAGGCGATCGGCCAGCTGGCCGGCGGCATCGCCCACGACTTCAACAATCTTATCGGGGCCATCCTCGGTTTCGCCAACTTCATCGTCGACGACACCGATTCCAAGAGCCGCGAGCACGGCTATGCCCGGCGTATTCTCGCCGCCTCGCGCCGCGCCCGCGAGCTCATCCAGCAGATCCTGGCCTTCTCGCGCTTCGATCCGGGAAGTCTGCAGCCAACCGCCCTGCCGGCGCTCCTCGAGGAGACGGCGGAGCTCCTGCGCGCGACCTTGCCGTCCACCATCACCGTCGCGATCGAAGCCCGCCACGAGGGCACGACGGTGCGCGGCAATCCGACGCAGCTGACCCAGGTCCTGGTCAATCTCGGCATCAATGCCGCGGACGCGCTGGCCGGGGCGCGCGGCCGCATCACGCTGTCGGTCGATCGCGTGGACTTCGACGACCGGCGCTGGAGCCCGCTGACCGCGGCGCCCCGTGCGGCGTCTCATTTCGACGCGCCGCGCAGCGAGCCGGGCGTTGGCGGCGCCAACCGGATCGTGATCGGCGCGCTCAACCCCGGCATCCCCCATGTGGTTGTCAGCGTGCGGGACGATGGGCCTGGCATGGCGGCCGCGACCCTGGCGCGGATTTTCGAGCCGTTCTACACCACCAAGCCGCGCGGCAAGGGAACGGGCCTCGGACTCTCAGTGGTTCAGCGCATCGTGCTGGCGCACGAGGGCGCGGTGCACGTCACCTCCAAACCCGGCGAGGGAACGACCTTCGAGATCGTGCTGCCGGCGACCGACGACATCGCCGAGGTGGAGAGACCCGTCCTGGCGGTCGACCCGGCGCCGAAAAGAAAGAAGGCTCACGTGATCGTGGTCGATGATGATGTCGATTTCGGCGACATGGTCTCGGTGGCGCTCGATCGCGCCGGCTATGAGAGCGCCGTCGTCAACCATCCGCACGAGGCGCTCGAGGCTTTCGACGAGGAAGACGCCGTCTGGGACATCGTCGTCACCGACCAGACCATGCCCGAGATCTCCGGCCTGGAGCTGATCGGGCGACTCAAGGCGCGCCGGCCCGGGCTGCGCTGCCTGCTCTGCACCGCCTACACCGTCACCGGCCTCAGCCGCGAGGAGGCCCTGGCCGCGGGCGCGGATGCCTTTCTCAACAAGCCGATCGAGATCGCCGATCTGCTGGAGACTGTCGCCGGCTTGCTGGCCCTGGAGGGCACGCCTGGCGCCCAGGCTCAGCCGGGATTGCGCTGAACGATCTTGCGTTCGATGGCGATCGCCGTGACCTCGGCGCGGTTGCGGGCGCTGAGCTTCTGGTAGACGCGGCGCGCGTGTAGCTTCACGGTCACTTCCTGAAGCGCGAGCTCGCGGGCGATTTCCTTGTTCGACTTGCCGTTGACGATCGCCTGCAGGACCTGGAATTCACGCGGTGTCAGCCCCGACTCGCCGGGGGCCTCGCGCGCCTCCCGCGCTTCGGCGGGCCTGTCGCCGACCGCGCCGGCAATCACGTCGGCCGGCAGATAGGTGCCGCCCGCCAGCACGATGTTGAGCGCCTGCATGAAAACTTCCGGACCCAGGCTCTTGGGCAGGAAGCCGTTCGCCCCGGCGCGCACGCTGTCGGTGACCTCGTTGACGTTCGCCGTGCCCGACATGATGACGATGGGAAGACCGGGAAAAGCGGCGCGAGCCCGCGAGACGCCGGCAACGCCGTTCATCCCCGGCATGGAAAAATCGAGCATGAGCGCCGCCGCCGGAGCGGCCCCGGCTGCCTGCAGCGCCTCATCGAGTGAACCCGAAATCACGATATCGGCGTCGGGGCGCGAGCGCTCGATCTGCGCCTGCACCGCCGCCAGAAACAAAGGGTGGTCGTCGGCAATGATCAGCCGCAAACGCCCCGTCACCTTGGGATTGTCACCCGTCGGAACCCCCACCCCTTGAGCGGGCTGGGCCGTCTGCCCGCTACGCTACGAAGGTAGCGGATATGGCCCTCGCTCGAAAGCAGCCTACGCCTGAATCGAGGCGCGGCGCCCTATGTAAAACAGCCTTTCGTTAACCATTCCTTTGTCACCCGGTGCGAGACTTTCCCCTGATTTTATAGGCACCAACCTTCGGGGCGGGTGGGGTTATGCGCCCTCTGTTGAGGCACTTGGTTAATTGGGCCGCGGCAGCCGCCGGCCTGATGCTGGCGAGCGCGGCAACGGCGCAGGAGGTGCCACGCCTGCGCCTGTCGACCGAGAACGGCGCCGAGCACGTGCAGACGAAGATCGTCGCGCGCTTTGCCGAACGTGTGCGCCAGCGCGCCGAGGGCCGGCTGGCTGTCGATTTTCAGCACAGTGCGCGTTTGTTCCGCGATGCCGATGTGGTGCGCGCCTTGCGCGTCGGTCAGGTCGAGATGGCGGTACCCGGCATCTGGCAGCTCGATCGCGCCGAGCCGAGCTTCGCGCTGTTCCTGCTGCCCCAGTTCTACGGTCTCGGCAGTGCCGCCAATTACCGCGTGCGCGACGGCGCGCTGGGCCGCCTGGCCAGCGAGCGGCTGGCGACCAGCCTGCGCCTGCAGGTGCTCGGCCGCTGGATCGATCTCGGCTTTGCCCATGTGTTCACCATCGATCCCGTCGTGCAGAGCGCGGACGATCTCGCGGGCCTGCGCATCCGGCTGCCGGGTGGCGAGCCCAGCCTGTGGCGGCTGAGCGAGCTGCGGGCACGACCCCAGATCATCCCCTGGCCAGACGTCCCCAACGCGCTGCGCCTGCGCACCGTCGACGGGCTGGTTTCGACCTACGAGGGCGTCGAGAACGCCGAGCTGATGCGCCTGGGCATACGCCACGCCTATGAGGACCAGGCCTACTTCGCCCAATATGTCCCCATCGTCGCGGGTCCCTTCTGGGCCCGGCTTGATCCCTCGCTGCAGAATCTCCTGGCCGAATGCTGGGAGGCCGAGGTCGACGAAGGCCGCGCCTTTGCCGCCCGCGAGCAGGCCGAGGCGCGCGACCGCCTGGTCGCCCAGGGTCTGCGCATCGTCACCCCTTCGGTGAGCATGCTGGCCGAGACGCGCCGTCGCCTGCTGGCCCGGCAGGGTGATCTCGTCTCCGTCCTCGGCATCGATCCGGCGCTGGTGGCCATGGCGGCTGAGATGACCGCAGCCACCCCATGAAACGTTCCGCCGTCAAACTCGAGCGGCGCCATCCGCGCCGCGGTTTCGCGCTGGCCGTTGCGGCGATCAGCGTGCTGATCGTCATCCTGGCCATCAGCGTTCTCGCCCTGGTCGAGCGCCAGCGCGCCGCGGCGCGCGACCAGGCGATCATGCGCGTCAGCTATCTCGCCCAGAGCTTCGCCGATCATGCCTCGCGCATCCTCGACATGACCGCGGTGCTGGTGCAGTTCGTCGCCGGCGAGATGGAGCTCGGCCAGCGCGGCGGCCGGCCCGCCGCCGCCGAGTTCCCGCGGCCGGTTCTCGACCGGCTGGCGACACTCACCCAGGCGCGCGGCGTCGCCGTGTACGATGCCGACGGTCGGGTGGTGCTGCACGCCTCGGGCGATCGCGCGCTGTTCGAGAATGCGGCCGCCGACGTTCTGGCGCGCCATCGCGGCGCGGCCCTCGAGTTCGTCGTCACCGGCCTGGGCGGCAATCCCGACAGCGGCGCCGCGCAGCTGCTGTTGAGCCAGCGTATCGATACGGCTGACCGGCGCTTTGGCGGGGCGGTCGCCGTCAGCCTGAGCCCACGGGGCTTGCGCGAATTCTTCCAGGCCGGCTCGCCGCCCGGCGTGGCCGCCGTCGCCCTGCTGGACACGACAGGCGCGGTCGTCGCGCAATCCTCGGGCCTGCTGCCCGCACCGCCGGCGAACCTCCTGGCGTCCTTCCGCCGCGTGGCCGGCACCGGCCGCGGCGCCGAATGGCACGGCGACACGCTGATCGCCTGGTACCAGCTGCGCGATTTTCCCTTCAGCGTGGCGCTCGCCGCGACGCCGAACATCATCGAGCGCGGCTGGCGCGCCGAGGCCATCGTCTACAGCCTGCTGCTGACCATCCTGGCGGCGGGCGCGGCGACCAGCCTGTGGCTGATCCGCGGCCAGCTGCGCCGCCGGGCCGAGGCCGACGCCCTGCTGCAGGGCTTCGTCGCCCATCCGCCGCTGATCATGAGCCTGCGCGACCGCACCGGCCGCTACCTGATGGCCAATCCGCGCTTCTGCAAGGTCTTCGGCAAGAGCGAGGCCGAGATCATCGGCCGCCTGCCGCGTGACATCTTCGAGCCGCACGCTGCCGAGCGCCTGGAGCGCGAGTTCACCCAGACCGTCAGCGCCGGCCAGGCGCTGACCTTCGAGGCGCGCGTCTCGACCACCGAGGGCGACCGCGACCTGGTGATCGTCCGCTTCCCGCTCCGCGATTCCGACAACCGGCTGCTCGGCGTCGGCACGGTGTCGATCGACCTGACGGAGCGCAAGCGCGCGGAGGAGGCCCTGCGCGAGCGCGAAAGCGATCTGCGCAAGCAGGCCGTCGAGCTCGAGCGGCTGGCGCACGACAACGCCCGCCAGCGCGAGGCCGCCGAGATGGCCAATCGCGCCAAGAGCGAGTTCCTCGCCCATATGAGTCACGAGCTGCGCACGCCGCTCAATGCCATCATCGGCTTCGCCGAGGTCATCGAGAAGCGCCTCTACGGCGAAAGCTGGGAACGCTACGGCGACTATGCCGAGGACATCAGGCGCAGCGGCCAGCATCTGCTGGGCGTGATCAACGACATCCTCGACGTCTCCAAGATCGAGAGCGGGCGCTACTCGATGAGCCCCGACCGCGTCGAGCTGCACGACCTGGTGGCCACCTGCCTGCGCCTGGTGCGCGGGCGGGCCCAGGAGAACGGCATCACGCTGGATGCCCGGCTGCCGGCCGCCCTGCCGCCGGTCAACGTCGATGCCCAGGCCACCAAGCAGGTGCTGCTCAATCTGCTGAGCAACGCCCTCAAGTTCACGCCGGCGGGTGGCACCATCGTCGTCGAGACCGAGATCCTGCCCGACCGCTCGCTGCGCCTGCACGTACGCGACAGCGGCGCCGGCATCGAGCCGGCGCATCTCGAGCGCATCTTCGAGCCGTTCTGGCACAACGCCTCGCGCATCCGCCATGGTGCCGAGGGCACGGGTCTCGGCCTGACCATCTCCAAGAAGCTGATGGAGCTGCAGGGCGGCGACATCGTCATCGATTCCGAGATCGGCAAAGGCACGACCGCGACGGTCACCTTCGCCACCGGCACGGTCCTGGCCGCGCCCGCGGCCTGATCCGGAGCGGAGTACCGGGGCGTCCAAAAGAGGTATTGAGGGAATACCCCGGCGATCCTAGGTCACGGAGTATGACCCGTTCCTTTTTCCTCGCGCTCGCCCTGGCTCCTTTGGCCGTGGCCGGCTGCACACCCACCCAGTGGGTCCATCCCGACAAGGGTGTGGCCAATCTCGAGCAGGACCAGGCGGAATGCTCCCGCATGGCCCGCAACCAGTCGCAGCAATATGCATCGGCCTCGAGCCCGTGGCCGACCAGCGCGCAGCCCTACCGGGAAGGCGGCGGTGTCGCCCAGTCGAACGACACGATGGCCTCGGCCTCGCGCCGCGATCCGTTTCTCGACGAGGCGCGTCTCGCCAACGACTGTATGCAGGCGCAGGGTTACCGGCTGATGCCGGTCACGAAATAAGCCAAGGTCTTTAGTCTCCGCCGGCTGCGGCGGGCTGGCGCGCCGCTTCGCGCCGATTGACGAAAGCCGCGCGGCTGAACTGCACGCGCACGGCCCCCAGGCGGTCTGTCCGGCCGAAACGCACCGTCACCAGCATCACGCCGACCATCACCGGCCGCGCCGGGGCAAGACCAAACTTGCGCAAGGCATCGAGCGAGCCGCTGAGCTCCAGGGTGAGCCGCGGATGCCGGCTGGTCAGGACCTCGAGGCATTTCTGCAGGAGCAGCCAGCGGCCGCCTTCGGGCCCGAACTCGTCGGGCAGGACTTCGTGATGCGTGCGCCGTTCGCCGCCGACGGCAATCGCGATCAAATCCTCAAGGGGATTGGCCATCGCTCTCTTGGCTACCGTGATACCCACCCCTGTTCGATAGCACAGCCGCCCCGGCCGCGGTTTCAGGGAGATACCTGAAGAGCCCGGAAAAATACACCGACCCCCGGTTAACGCTACGAATTGAATGAAACATTTTACCAAGCGCGGCGTTGTTCCGGCATGCGTGGACCGCGATCCGAACTGGCCGATCAGGTCGGCGAATGGCGCAAGCGGGCCCAGCGCCTGCGGGCCGTGGCCAAGGTCACGCCCCGGCGCCAAGCCCAGGCCGACCTGCTCGACCTGGCCAAGCAATGGGAGGGCATGGCGGCCCGGGTTGAATCCAGCCTGCGCCGCAAACTGGCCCCAGCCGGCTGAAGGGAACCTCTGTTCGGCAACGACCTTTTACCGGTGGCTCAACGCCCTAACTTCCACTTCCCCAAGTCCCACGATGTCCGACCACACTTTCGATTACCCCGCCTTTGATGACAGGGCGCCTGCTTCCGCCTATCGCGAGCACGCCACCCAGTTGATCGAGGAAGCCGGTCAGGCCCAGCACCCCGAATCCCGGCGCAGCCTGTGTGACATCGCACGGTGGTATGCCGTGCTGGCCACGCATGTCGAGCGCCGCGCCCTCGCCGGCCCGGCCGCGATGCGGCTACGCCGAAAGGGTACATGACCGTCCGGCGGCTTCGCGCTTAGGCTCCTATGGGCCGGGAGGACCGGCCAGCCGGGGGCGTATGACCGGTCAAAAACGCGCCGAGAAGGTCAAGCAGTGGCAGGAGCGCGCCGAGCGCTATCGCCGGCTGGCGCTGCAGGTCCGGTCCGAGCAGAACCGCACCTGTTATGAGAATCTGGCGCGCAATTGCGACGAGGTCGCGCGCTCCCTGGCGGAGCCCGACGAGCCGATCTGACCGCTACTGATCGAGAACCCGGCGCATCCGGGTGCCGAGATCGGCATAGTTGAAGGGCTTGAAGATCGCCTCGACGCCGGGATCGAGCCGCCCGTCATGGACGATGGCGCTGCGCGCATAGCCGGTGACAAACAGCACCTTGAGCTGAGGGCGCCGGCGCAGTGCCTCGTCGGCGAGCTGGCGCCCGTTCATGCCGCGCGGCAGCCCGACATCGGTAAGCAGCAGCCGCACCTCGGGATGCGCCTCGAGCTCGCGCAGCGCCGCCTGCCCGTCCTCGGCGCTCAGCACGCGGTAGCCGAGATCACGGACCATCTCCGTGGTCGATTGCCGCACGTCCGAATCGTCCTCGACCACGAGAATGGTCTCGCCGTCGCGGGCCGCCGGCGCGGCGGCGCGGCTTTGGGCCGCTTCCGGAACGCGCTCGCCGGTATGGCGCGGAAAGTGGAGCGTCACCGTCGTGCCCTTGCCGACCTGGCTGTCGATGGCCACGTGGCCGCCGGACTGCTTGACGAAGCCGTAGACCTGGCTGAGACCGAGCCCGGTGCCCTGGCCGATATCCTTGGTGGTGAAGAAGGGCTCGAAGGCCTTCTCGACGACCTCCGGCGGCATGCCGGTGCCGGTGTCGCGCACCGCGATGCAGACATAGTCGCCGGGTGCCACACCATGCGCGGCCGCGGTGGCCGCGTCGAGCGGGCTGTTCGCGGTTTCCAGCGTCAGCCTTCCGCCTTCCGGCATGGCGTCGCGGGCATTGACCGCGAGGTTGATCAGCGCATTCTCGATCTCGATGGCGTCGGCCAGGATCGGCCAGGCGCCGCCCAGGCCGATGGTCTCGATGCTGATCGCCTCGCCCAGCGTGCGGCGCAGGAGATCGGAGATGTTGAGGATCAGGCTGTTGGGATCGACGACCTTGGGCTGCAGCGGCTGGCGCCGCGAGAAGGCGAGCAGGCGCTGGGTGAGCAGGGCGGCGCGCGACACGCCGCGCAGCGCCGCGGCGGCGTTGCGCTGCCCGTCGGCGCCCGCGGCGAGGCGGCGCTGCAGCTGCTCGAGATTGCCGCTGATCACGGTGAGCAGGTTGTTGAAGTCGTGCGCGATGCCGCCGGTCAGCTGACCGATCGATTCCATCTTCTGCGCCTGGCGCAGCGTCTCCTCGGCCTTGCGCCGCTCGCGGAATTCGCTGGCGATGCGCTCCTCCAGCGTCTCGTTCAGGCGCTGGAGCTCCCCCTCGGCCTGGCGCCGCGCCACGACCTCGCGCTTGCTGGCCTCGAAGAGACGGGCGTTGTCGAAGGCGGTGGCCGCCTGGCCGGCGATGCCGGCGACGATGCGCTCGGCCCGCTCGGTGAACACGCCCGGATCGGGATGGCCGAAGAACAGGCCGCCGATCACCTCGCCCGAGCGCAAGATCACCGGCAGCGCCATGTAGCTGCGCACCGGCAGGTGGCCGGGCGGCATGCCCTTGTGGGGCGCGTTCTTGCCGTAGCGCGGATCGGCGAGGATGTCGTCGGAGCGCACCGGGCCGGTGCCGCGGAAGGTCGGCTCGAAGATCGCGGTGTTGCGCGGCAGGGGAAATTTCTCGAATGCCGAGCGCGGCACGCCCGATAGCGCGTAGAGCGTGTAGGACTCGCCCTGGGGGCTGACCGAGTTGTAGAAGAACGCGCCGAACTTGGCGCCCGACAGGCTGACCGCGGCGTCGGTGACGATCTGCACCAGGCGCTCCAGGCTGAGCTCGGCGGCCAGCGCCGCGCCGGTGTTGTTGAGGATCTCGAGCAGGCGCGCCTCTTCGCGCATCTCCCGGACCCGGGCCTCCAGCGTCTCGTTGGCCGCGAGCAGCCGCGCTTCCAGCTCCTTGCGCTCGCTGATGTCGTAGTAGACGCCGCACAGCCAGCGCGGCCGGCCGCTCTCGTCGTTGTCCACCGCGCCCTTGCCGGCGAGCCAGCGCACGCCGCCCGCGACGCGGATGCGGAACTCCGTGTAGTAGGAGCCGGTGCGCCGCGCCTCGTCGAGCGCGGCGATCAGCTTGGCCACGTCATCGGGAAAGACCAGACGCTCCCAGTCCTCGAACGAGGCCGCCGCCTCGGGCGTCAGCCCGAAAAGATACGCGACCTGCGGCGTCCACTCCCAGGTGCCCTCGATCAGGTCCCGGACGAACGTGCCGATGCCGCCCGCCCGCTCGGCCAGGTGGAAGCGCTCGCCCGGATCGGGGAGCTTGAGGGTGGGGTGGGCGATGACCCGGCTCACGGGGCGTCCGTCAGGCGGCCGCAAGGATGCGCTTGGCGTCGCTCATCGCCTTGAGCTTGCCCAGCGCGATATGCCGCGGCAGGTGATTGAGCCCGCACGAGCTGGTGACGATGGTCTGCTCGGGGGCGAGCCAGCCATAGGCCAGGATGCGCTCGGCCACCTGCTCGCCGGTTTCGACGTTGGGCGCCTGCACGTCGACCGCGCCGACACCAAGCTGCTTGTTGCCGAGCCGGCCCTCGTAGTGCCGCGACATGTCGTGCTCGATGAGGATCGAGTCGCACTCGATGCCGCAGATCAGGTCCGCCTTGTAGCGCCCCGTGTCGAAATAGCGGTGGCCGATCTGGCCGTCGTAATCGGGCCCGACCGCGTAGTTGCCCTGGCAGATATGCACGGAGACATGCACGTCGTTCGGCATGTCCTCGATGGCAATGTTGATCGCTTCGACCGCCTTGCCGACCTCCGCGTCGTCGGCGATCGTGAACAGCGGCTCGTCGATCTGGATGTGCCGGCAGCCGGACTCGGTCAGGCGCCTGAAGTTGTGGCGCAGCAGCTTGCCGAGATCGCCCATCATGGCGCCGAGATCGTTGTAGTGCTCGTCCCAGGCCACCCGGGAGAGCATGTGCGGGCCGGTCATCGTCACCTTGACCGGCCGGCGGGTGAAGGCGCTGACCATCTGGAACTCATCGACCAGGCCGAGATCGGTGGTCTCCCCGATACGGCTTTTGCAGATCGCCGCCGGGTGGGTGACGTTGGCGTCGTAGCTGGTGATCGGCTTGGGCCGGGTCACGCCCTGGAAGGCCGGGATCTTCTGCCAGAAGTGGTTGAGCATGGCGTTGGGCGGTGAATGCCGGTTGTGCGTGCGCCGGTGCAACTCGCCGCCGGTGACGATGTCGATGCCGGCCGCTTCCTGGTCGAGGATCGCGGCCTGGCTGCAGCGATACTGCGCGTCGGCCAGGTCGCCGGGCGAGAGCTGGCCAAGCGTCACCAGGCGGTCGAGCGCCTCGTACCAGCGCGGCACGCTGTGCGCGCCGATCACCGTGGTCGTGTATCGCGAATATTTCGGCATTGTCCGCCGATAGTTAAGAGGCTCTTTGCTGGGGACGGCGAGCCTAGCGGTGGCCTCGGCTCAGGGACAACGCCGCCAGGCGTCCTAGGTACTTTCCGGGCACCGTCTCAGGGGTTCCCCGGAACCGGCGGCCGGCCCAGCGGGTTACATGTAGGCATTCCCGGGGTAAGTCCAATGGCCCAGTCGGCTGCCTCCATCATTCTTCTCGAAGAAGCCCGGGCGCACCGGACGCAGGCCGAGCGCGCCCGCAACCTGGCGAGCCAGCTTTCCGAGGACCCGGCCATCACCCGGCTCGAGGCGTTCGCCCGCGAGCTCGACGAGCGCGCCGAGGAGCTCGAGCGCCGCGCCCAGGATCTCAACCAGCGCCTCGCCCGCTCCCGCGATCTGGCCGCGGAGATCGAGGCCGAGGTCGAGAGCAGACGGGAAAACGCTGAGCGTGTGCAGCAGACCCCGCGCGTCCGCGGCGCCGCGGACGACTAGGCGCCGCCAGCCCGGCCGGATGCTCCGGACATGACCGCCACCAGCCGCATCGCCGGCACCGATCTCAGCGGTCTCGATGCGCTGGTCGTGGAAGACGACGAGATTTCCGCCGAGATCATGGACGGCATGCTGCGCGCCCTGGGCGTGCGCCAGCCGCGGACGGCGGCGACGGTCCACGAGGCGCTCCTCTCCTTGCGCAAGCAGCGCCCGGATGTCGTGCTGCTGGATGCCAGCCTCAAGGGCCTGGTGGCGCACCGGGTGGTCGAGGAGCTGACCGAAACCGGCATCCCGTTCCTGGTCGTGACGGGCTATGCGCGCGACGCGCTACCCGCCGCCTTCAAGGGCGCGCCGATGCTGAGCAAGCCGGTGGACATGCCGACCCTGGCCAACGCCGTGCTGGGGTTGCTGTCTACGAAGCGCGAACCCGCCGGCGATAGCAGTTCTCGACCTGGGCGTACCACTGGCGGTTGAGATTGGGCGTCATGCCGAGGGCCTTCAGGCGATTGCGCACGAAGGTCTCGCTGACATGCCAGGTCCGCACCCGCAGCCCCTTGCTGTCCAGGACCACGGCGATCTCGGTGGGGGTCAGGCCGGCGTTCTGGAAGCGGCGGATCATCAGATCGTGCTCGCGCCAGTCAGCCGCGGCATGCCGGGGCTCGACGGCCGGCGGCGGCACGCGGGCGGCCTCGGGAGCGGCCGGAAGCCGTACGGTTTTTGTGCTGCGTTGGGCGGTCTGCTTGGCGGTCATGATCCCCTCCTGATCTGCGGCCGAGCTTAGTCAATCGCCAGCGGCGAGGGGTCCGGACAAAGGGATAGCTATCCTTTGGCGCGCCGGCGTTAACGATTGGCGCCGGGG